>NZ_CP046401.1:3004350-3605220 GCF_009762775.1 Maribellus comscasis
TTTGCTACCTGTGGCAAAAATGTGCCCGTGTTTAGCCCCTTTTTAATATAAATGCCGTGCTTTCCCAATTCTATTTCATCAATAGACTTTATTTTTTTGAGAGGAGTAAGAACTGAGATTTCCAGTTGCATATTGTTTAGTTCTTTTTCCTGTAAATTTTCAAAACGGATGTCGCATGCCGCAGAAACTGCCATAGATTGCACCATTTCGTTTAATGTTTTTGTTCGGGCAAAGCCACCGATACATCCTCTTAATTCATTGTTTATGTAAATACTCACAAAAGCGCCTGCAATTTCATTTAAAATCCCCGTGGAACCCGATGGGACAGTTTTTGCCTTTTCTCCGGTTTTAATAAAATGGTTTATAGCAGTCCGTGCTTTCTCAAGAAGTTCTGATTTTTCCTCGTCGGTAATATAAAGCTCCTCGTTTTTTTTATAGCAGGCCAATGCCCAATATCCTACTACCTGGTTTTTGTCGCCATATATTTCTGCATCACCTGAGTTTTTATATTCAATTTTTTCATAAAGAAAATTTTGGCTTTCTGTCAGGTAGAGCAAGGTAAGAACCGAAGGCCAGCTACAAAGCGGAGTAGAAAGATTGGTTATATTTTGGGTTTTATGTTTGTCTAAAATAGTTAGTAATTCTTTTGGATTGTTGCCGCAAATGGCTTGCGCAGTAAGAAAATCAATTTTGTTGGCATCAGCGTATGCCGGATAATGTGAAAAGTCGGTGCTGAAAACAAACAGGTTCTCCTGATTAAAAAAGGGTTCTAACGCGCTTGCCAGATGTTTGCAAACGTCCGGATCGTGTGTTCCGATAATAATGGGAATAAGCATAAATTTATTACCCAGTTTGTATTGAAGTAGTGGCAACTGAACTTCAAGACTGTGTTCCAGCTCATGTGCTTCGTTTTTTTCTACAATTACCTTTGAAGAACGAATGAGTTGATTCGCAAGTCTGATATCTACATCAATTTCGCCCAGCGGCGTTTCGTAATTACCGGCGTTGTATACAGCTCCTCCGTTAAAATGATACCGGTGACTTGAAGCAATTATAAAAACCCTTTTATATGAGCTGTTTTCGGGAATTTGGTTAAATGCCGATGCGGCAACTTCACCACTAAAAATATATCCGGCATGGGGTGAGACTAAAGCCTGCAGTTGATAAGGCGTATCTTTTCGTTTTTTGGCAGCAGGAAACAGATGTTCAAGTTCTGAGCGAAGTTTTTGTTTTGTGCCGGGATAAAACCTTCCGGCAACAGCAGCCTCTCTGTTTTTGTATTTTTGTAGCCGGTTTTTCATTGGTGTAATTTACGAAAAATGGCTAAAAACGTTTTAATCTAACAGGTTTTAGGCAAAGTAAACCAAACGGTAGTGCCCTTATTTAATTTGCTGTCTATACCAATTTCTCCGCCATTGTGTTCTACAAATTCTTTGCAAAGTACAAGGCCAAGACCGTTTCCCTGCTCATTTTCGGTACCCAGTGTTGAGACTTTCATGTCGATTTTAAATAGATTTTCTATTTTATCGTTTTCGATGCCTATTCCGGAATCGGTTACCGCAACTTTTATAAAATTATCATCTTCAGAACAATTAATTTTAATATTCCCTTTTTTAGGTGTAAACTTTATGGCATTGGAAACCAGATTACGGATAACCAGTAAAACCATGTTTTTATCTGCAAAAGCTTCGTAATCCATATTTACATCTGAAGTCAGCTGAATTTCTTTATTTGATGCAATTTCCTGAAGAGATTGAATGATGTTGGAAGAAAGATCATGCACTTTAAGTTCTTCAGGATTATAATTGATACGACCGGTTTGTGAACGTGCCCACTCCAAAAGGTTTTCGAGCAAATTCAGTGTATTTTTTGATGTCTTTCCAATGTCGTCGAGTAATTCATTTAATTCATCCGGGGAAAGATATTCCCTGTTTTCCTGTATAAGTTGAACAAAACTGAGTATGATACCAAAGGAGCCCCTGAGGTCATGGGAGATTATTGAAAAGAATTTGTTTTTTGTGACGACTTCTTCCTGCAGGGTTTCTTTTGTTGTTTTTAATGCCAAATGTGTTTTTACCCTGGCTATAAGTTCACTCCCAATAAATGGTTTTGTAATATAGTCAACAGCGCCTAATTCAAAACCAGTAATTATGTCTTCCGATTCCGATTTGGCTGTAATAAAAATAATGGGAATATCTTTGGTCTCTTCATTTTTTTTGAGTCGGCGGCATACTTCGTGCCCATCCATAACCGGCATCATTACATCAAGTAAAATGAGGTCGGGTTTAATTTTTGATACTGTATCAAGAGCCTGTTGTCCGTTCATCGCAACAGCAAGTTCAAAATCAAGTTTGTTTAAAAGAGCACCGAGTACCTGTATGTTTCTCGGAACATCGTCGACGATCAGAATTACAGGTTGTTTACTTTTTTTCGCATTGGTTTTATTCATTTTGTACCCCTTTCTTATCGGTTAGTTTTTTTAGGTCAGATATGAAATTTTCATATTGGTTTATTGTGGAGGGTAGGTTTTCCATATCTAAATTTTGAATTTGCTCAATAATTTTATCACTCCATTCCACAAGCTGGCTAATTTTAAATGTTTCTGCAACCGCTTTAATTTCTTCTGCAAAAGAATTTATTTCATTTAGAATAAAGGTTGAGCGAATTGAGTTCCATTTGTTTTTTAATTTACCCTCCAGAACAGGAATGAGTTTGGGTATTTGTTGAATGTTTTCTTCACTCAGTTTTTGTTTTTGAATACCAAAGAAAGAATTTGCTGTTTCATTTGAGGCGGAAGTGTTGTATTTCAAATAATTTGAAAGTTCCCGAACGAGTTCTTTTTGCGATATTGGTTTTGGCAGAAAATGGTCGAATCCCGACTTCAAAATTCTGTCCTGTTCTTCTTTCATCGCCGAAGCTGTGAGTGCTATAATCGGAACCGATTTTAAATTGTCGTCGGATTTCAGAACTGAAGTTGCCTCAAAACCGTCCATTATTGGCATCTTAAGATCCATCAAAATCAAATTGGGTTTGTATTTTGTCGCAATATCAATTGCTTCTCTTCCATTTTCAGCACTGTAAATTTCTAACTCATATTTTTCGAGGAAACTTACAATAAGTTCTCTGTTATGCGCAATATCATCAACAACAAGAATCGTTGCAGGTTCAAAAATAAGGCTTGAAATGTTAGTTTCTTTATTTTTTTGTTCCGGTTCTACCATTGAACTTACCTCAAGATCATAAAGATAAACTTTGAATTTACTACCTTTTTCCTCCTGACTCTCCACCTTGATGTCTCCTCCCATCATATGTATCAGACGGGATGTTATCGTTAGACCCAGCCCGGTTCCGCCATATTTGTTCAGATTTTGATTTTTTTGCTGTTCAAAGGCTTCAAAGATTTTTGTTATCTGATTTTCCGGAATTCCCAGCCCCGAGTCTTCAACCTGAAACAGCAAATCAATGGTTTGTTTATCTGTTTTACAGACAGCTTTTTCAACAGAAAGTTTTACAAAACCTTTATCTGTGAATTTAACGGCATTTCCAACCAGATTTAACAGAATCTGTCGGAGTCTGATATCGTCAAGAAAAATAACTTTTGGAATAGACGGATCGATTTCGATAAAAAGGTCTATTTTTTTTTGTTTTGTTTTATGATCAAAAATTTGGCCTACTTCATTAATCACTGAAAAAAGATTAACCGGTTCGTATTGCAAATTCATTTTGCCGGCCTCAATTTTTGAAAGATCAAGAATGTCATTGATGATATTCAGTAAAGCTTTTCCGCTTGAAGAAATGGATGACAGATATTTTAGGAAGTTTTTCTCTTTTATTTTATTTTCGAGAATCTCAGTAAATCCGAGAATTGCATTCATTGGTGTTCTGATTTCATGGCTCATATTTGCCAGGAATTCACTTTTGGCTTTGTTGGCCATTTCCGCCTCTTGTTTGGCTTTCTCAATGGCAATTGCACGGTCTTCCAGTTCGCGGTTTAAAGCAACTACTCCTTTGTTGGTTTCTTCCAGTTCTTTGTTTATTGTTTCAATTTCTTCGTTTCGCTCCTGTAGTTTTTTTAACAGAAATTGTAATTCCTGGTTTTGGGCGTTGATTGTGTCAACCATGCTATCCTCACCCCGGGCAATAAATTCTTTAAACGCTTGCTGTATGGAGGAAATTCGTTTGGCAGACATTTTTTTTGAATACTGCGGCAACCATTTCGCAACAGTGATGGTGGTCCCCTTTCCGGGTACTGATTCAACGTGAAAATCATCCATTAATCGTTGAGACCCCGTTAACCCGACGCCCATTCCGTGCTTGGACACAAAATTCCCGGATTTTATTTTATCAAGCTCTTCTATTCCGTTTCCTTCATCTTTGAAAATAAGGATCAAGCCGGAACTATCATTTTCTTTGGTACCAATCATTAACTTTACCTCGCCCTGATTGGCATGTTCAATAATATTTCTGCTTAATTCCGATACTGTTGTTCCAATTCTTATACATGTAGTTTTGTCAAAGCAGAGTTCTTTTGCCAGTTGTGAGCCTATGTTTCTGGCAATAACCACATCCGATTCGGTTAATATATTTAGCCTCCCGACTTCAAATATTGTAACGGAGGATAAGAACGGTTGCATCATCATTTTGCCTTGAAAAATTTCTTAATATATATTCAGCTGTTTGTTGGGGATGATCTTTCCAGTTTAAATCGCTTGGATTCCAGCGCGATGTAATCCCATCGGTCGTTAAGCAAAGAATATCACCCGGATTAAAGTCAAATTCAAAAATCCGGGGAGTTCGCATATTATGTCCGACAATTCCTCCAAAAGAAATCAGGTTCTTTTTACCCGATGAGGTACTCAAAAATCCTTCGATATTTCCGATTCCTGTATATCGTAGTCTATTTTTTTGAGTGTCGGCGAATACCAGCCCAATAACGGCTCCTCTTGTTCCCCGTATGCCATTGTGGACATGCTGAATAAGAGCGTCGAGAGGAAGTTCCGGGCGAAGCATTAGCTGTTCCTTCGCCATTTGTGAAGCGATGTTCGCTTCTTTACCGTGTCCTAAGCCATCAATCACGGCAACAACGCTTTCTGTCTGGTTTAAGTGGTTTACCACATAAGAATCACCGTTCAGTTTTTCTCCGGGTTTTGCGCGGGATGCTGCACCTGTTGTTATGTTTTTGTTTGTCCCGATCCAATGTTTCGTTGGAACCCATTTTAGTGAACGGATACAATGTTTATAATTTTTCAGGTCAGATAATCCACTGTCGTATAGCTGTTGAACCGATTTTGGATTTATATCCAGTTCGTCGGAGAATCTTCGAATGGTTCCCAAACCCAGACCCAGTGAATCTTGTTGTGTGTATCCATCGGTAACCGATTGATTAAAATCTGCTATTCCGTTACCCATGTCGCAACACCAAATTTCAATTGCTTTTTGTCTTTTTTCGTTTTCGATCTGACAAACCAGGATCTTTCCTTTTCTACCCCCGTGTTTCAAGACATTTGTCACGAGTTCAGTAACCATAATGGCTACCTCTCCGGTTTTTATATCATCAAACCCTATTTTTTTAGCTAGCCCGACAGCTTTACGCCGGCATACACCAACATCCGATTCATTGTCGATTTGAAGATATAAAATATGATCACGGTTTATTTCCATTTCATTATTCTCACGGTTGTTCCTTTTTGCGGTTTGGAATAGATTTCAAATTTATCCACCAACCGTTTTGCTCCGGGCAGGCCGTATCCCATCCCCATCCCGGAAGTGTAGCCATCGCTCATGGCCAGTTCAACATCTTCAATTCCCGGGCCTTTGTCTATGCAGGTAATAATTAGCGCATTATGTTCTTCAACTTGGCCACTTTCTATAACAACATCGCCGCCGTTGGCATAATTGTACATATTTCTTAACAATTCCGAAATTGCTGTTGTTATTCGGGTTTGTTCAACTATGCCCATCCTGAAGTCTTTGGCGTGTTGGCGAACTATTGAACGCACCTTTACAATGTCGTGTTCGTCAACAATCGGGTAAATCCCCAGTTTATTCCAGTTATTGTCTGAAATGATTTCCTGCATTCGAGTCGAATTAATTTAGCTTTCTTTCTCCCTGAGTTTTTTTTCAAGCATCTCCATTCCTTTTTCCATGTCAAGAGCGGTATCTACACCGGGCATCTCCAATCCTAATTCCACAAGGGTAATGGCTACAGCAGGCTGCATCCCTACTATTACAACTGCTGCATCCATAATGGCTGCCATCGAAGCCATCCCTGAAAGCATGCGTCCAATAAAGGAATCGACCATTTCGAGAACTGAAATATCAATCAAAACACCTTTGGCCCCGGTTCTTTCAATTTCGTGAAGAATTTGTGATTGTAGTTGAACAGCTAATTTGTCGTGCATGTCAACCTGAATAGATACAATCAAAAAATCACGAATTTTGATTATAGGAATTTTTTTATCGTGGATATCTAAATTCATTTATCGTCTTCTTCCTGTTCTTTATGTTCCAAATGTATTTTTCCTTCAAAAAGCTGATTATTCTTTTTCATGGCAAATAACATCGCATCCTGCAATGTTGCCTTTGTTTTAATCGATGAAAGATCAATTCCAAGATGAACAATAGTCTGAGCAATTGCAGGGCTGATTCCTGAAATAATACAATCTGCACCAAGCAAGCGAGCCGCTGTTACCGTCTTTAACAAATGGTTTGCAACCTGGGTATCGACAGTCGGGACTCCGGTGATATCAAGTATGGCAATTGTACAGCCTGTTTCAACAATCTTTTGCAAGAGGTTTTCCATCATAATTTGGGTGCGCTGGCTGTCGAGTGTACCTATAACAGGAAGGATTAAAACATTGTCCCATACCTTTGTAACCGGACTTGAAAGCTCCAAAAGATCTTCCTGTTGCTGAATAATGGTTTTTTGCTGCTCCTGAATTTTATTTAACTTATCTTCAAGTTCTTCTTTCATTTTTTTACTCTGTTTGAGCTCATAAGTTAAGTCCTCGATTAAAATGTTAATCGCTTCTTCAATGCCTGTCAAATCATCTTCAATGTCAGTTTGAAGCCTTTTATCCAAATCGCCGGCTGCAACCGAAGATAAAACGTCTTCAATATGCTCGATTCTTTCTTTAGCGTTTTTAAAATCTAAGTTGTTTTCCATTTTCTATCTTTTACTTTTTAACCACTGAATTCCATTTTCCTTGCTTTTGAAAAAATCACCTTGTGTTTTTACGGCGCCGGTTTTTAACATCACCTTGGCAATCATTCGGTTGGCAGCGCTACCCCCTACAAACGCAACGTCTTGTATATTTGCGGTTACAAATGCCTGACTCGTTTTTTCCCGGGTTTCCCGATTTTCAACTTTAGCTGTTTTGCTGATGAAAATCATCATTTGCCGGTAAGGTTTTCCTTCCAGGAGTTCAATACTTCTATTTATTACAGGGTCAACGTCTTCAAGTAAATAATCTCTTGTGAATTCCAGACACAGAATATCATTGTCTGTATCATACCACATTTTATGATCCATGATTTTTATTTTTATTAAAATTCGACTATAAAGGTTTGATTTTAATGACGGCGTAAAAATAGATAAATTCAGATAAAAAAATAATTATTTCAAACTAAGTTTTGCGTGTTTTTCAAGTAGTTAAATATCTTTTGTATAAAAAGCCTTGTTTTTCATAATATATAGTTTGTTTCAAGGGAATTCGCAGAATAATATTTGTGAAGAAACAATTAAATCGCTTCTAATTGTAAGCTTATGTTTTACTTTTTAACGGGCATCTGGTAATTTTACAATAACCCGTTTGTTTTTATGGAAGAGAAAAATTTTACATCTGTTTTTAACATACTTGCTTCTGCAGGCGATACAATTCTGAAGGTGTATAGAAGTGACAATTATAAAACCTCGTTAAAAACCGATAGAACACCTGTAACCCGCGCAGATAAGGCGTCGAGCAAAATAATAAACGAACAGTTAAGTAAGGTTTTTCCGGAAATACCAATTCTGGATGAAGAAACCACTATTCCAGACTATTCTGTTCGTAAAGATTGGAAAGAATTTTTTTTAGTCGATCCACTGGATGGCACAAAGGAGTTCATTAAACAAAATGGTGAATTTTGTATAAACCTGGCATTAATTGAAGGTGATAGCCCCCGGATGGGATGGATCTATCATCCTTTATCTAAACGTGGTTGGTATTGTAAAAGAGGAGAGGGGATTTTTGAATTTGATAAAAAAGGTATTGTCAGGAAAATAGAAAAACCCGGAAGATGTCCGGAAAAATTAAGGATTATTACAAGTCGTTCTTTTTTTAAACCACAGGAAAAAGAGCTAATCGATAAAATAAAAAAGGAATATAAAATTGAAATTATACACAGGGGAAGTTCAATCAAACAAATTGCTATTATCCTTGGAGAGGCTGATATGTATTTAAAAGCCGGACCATGCTCGGAATGGGATACAGCCCCGGGGCAATTGCTGGTGGAAGAATTCGGGGGAAGTGTTGTTCGGCTTGACAACCTTGAGCGAATGAAATACAATAAACCGGTAATGAAAAATCCATACTTTGTTATGCAGAACGAATATTTAACAGAGACCAGGTTTCTTGATTTTTTGAAAAAGCATCTTTAAAATCGGCTGCTATTCTGTGCATTTCGTCATAAATTTGTTCTAAATTGAAAATTTAACTTAAATCGATACGCGATGAAAAAAATAATTTTTCTTCTTGTTATTCTGTTAAGCTCAGTTTTGTTTATGACAAGTTGCGCAACTCACTCTGTTGCCGACATTGTTGATCCTCCCGGTTTTTTTAAAGGGCTACTACACGGATTTATTCTTTTGTTCAGTTTTTTAGCCAGTTTGTTTACCGATTACGAGATTTATGCCTTTCCCAATGCAGGAGGCTGGTATAATTTTGGCTTTGTTTTAGGAGTAATGTTCTTTTTTGGTGGAGGTGGAGCCGGTTCCCGGAAACGTAAACGTTAAGTCAATTTTTAGTTATTTGCAAACAATAGTATGTTCAAAACTTGCGTTCATTTGTAAAAACGTACGGTAACTATTTATGTATCTTGGTGCGTTTGTTATGAAAAAAGAAAATTTTTTTAAAAATGAAGCGAATAATTACAATTTCAATCGTACTGGTGATAGGTTTGGCGGCATGTAAAACTACAAAACAGGCTGCACAGTCACCTTATACAACCGATCCTACAACTCAGCCAAAAGTGTTTTCGGTGCCAACAAGCAGTACCGAAACAGTTACCAAAAAGGAAGAATCCAAAGCGGTAGAAGAAAAACCCGTTTCGATGCGTAAGGAACAGGTTTCATTTACGCAGCAAGCTGACAGGGTGAGCAACGAAGCCAACTCGTTTTTTGTAATCATTGGCTCTTTCAGCCAATTGGAGAATGCTAAAAATTATCGTGAAACACTTTTAAGTGAAGGTTTTACTCCAATTATTCTTCACAGTGAAACCGGCTACTACCGGGTTTGTGTAAACTCTTACAAAAATGAACAGGAAGCACGTACCCGGGTTTCACAGGTAAGGCAGGCATTTCCGAAATATTCTGATATATGGCTGTTGATTAAAGAATAGAACGATAACGAATTAAAGTTGATCTATGGATTACTGAGAGCCGTTTCTTTTGGAAACGGTTTTTTTGTTTCAAAAAATGAAAACAATTTCAAAATTTGGTTGTGTAAATGTTAAAGAATTAAAATTTAGACCTTTGCTTTAGGGTTTCCTTTTTAAAATGAGCAAATTGTACAAAATCAATGTTACTTTTGTAATCCCGCAGATAAATTGGATACCCATTTTATAACAATTAAAGAATGGCAAAAGATAGAAAACAACAACTGTTAGATCAGCGGTATTTGAAAATGGCTGAGATTTGGGCGCAAAATTCTTATTGCAAAAGAAGACAGGTTGGAGCACTTATCGTGAAAGGAAAGATGATTATTTCTGATGGCTACAACGGAACCCCCTCAGGTTTTGAGAATATTTGCGAAGATGAAAACAATAAAACCAAACCTTACGTTTTACATGCGGAAGCTAACGCAATAACAAAAGTTGCTAAATCAAACAACAGCAGTGACGGGGCGACGCTTTATGTTACTTCATCACCATGCCTGGAATGTTCTAAATTGATTATACAGGCAGGAATTAAAAGGGTTGTTTTTACCGAAAACTATCGACTGGAAGACGGTATCAATCTGTTGCGAAGAGCAAATGTAGAAGTAGAACAAGTAGAATCAGATTCAGAAGATTAAAGAAAATGAAAAGAAAGATAACACTATTTATACCCTTATTGGTAGGTGTTTCAATAGCTATTGGAATTTTAATTGGCAATATGCTAAAAAATAATAGCCATCCGACGCTTGCCGGGATGAATTTTAGCCGCCCCAATAAAATTACAACCATACTCGATTTGATTGATCAGGGTTATGTTGACAGTGTAAATACAAGTAGTATTGTAGAAGAAACGATACCTGAGATTTTGAAAAACCTTGATCCGCATACAACCTATATTCCGGCGAGAAATATGCAGGAAGTGCAGGAAGAAATGCAGGGGAATTTTTCAGGAATTGGCGTACAATTTTCTATTCAGGAAGATACCGTGCGTGTAATAGAAGTCATTTCAGGTGGGCCGTCAAGTAAGGTTGGAATTTTGCCTGGAGATCGGATTGTTCGGGTGAACGATTCAACTATTGCAGGAAATGATGTTGCCAACCAAACGGTACTTAATTTATTACGTGGAGAGAAAAATTCGAAAGTTGATGTTGGTATTATTCGAAAAGGCTACAATGAGGAGTTGGATTTTGAAATTATCAGGGGAGATATTCCGATTTTTAGTATAGATGTTTCGTATATGATTGATGAGCAAACAGGTTTTATGAAAATAAGCCGTTTTGCTGAAACTACCTACGACGAATATATGGGAGGAATGGAAAAACTTTCGGATGAGGGAGCAAAAAAAGTTATCATTGATTTGAGGCAAAATACAGGCGGTTCATTGGTTAGTGTACTTCGAATGGTTGATGAGTTACTTCAGAAAGGAGAACCTATTCTTTATACTGAAGGGGATCATCAACCGCGAAAAACCTACAATGCATCGGCAAAAGCTACCTGGAAAGACATGAAGATTTATGTGCTGATCGATGAATTTTCCGCATCAGCCAGTGAGATATTTGCCGGAGCGATGCAGGATAATGATCGTGGAATTGTGATTGGGCGGCGTTCGTTTGGTAAGGGACTGGTACAGGAGCAAATTCCGTTGATGGACGGATCAGCTCTCCGTTTAACGGTTGCCCGGTTTTATACTCCAAGCGGGCGTTGTATCCAAAGTCCTTACGACGACGGCAATGAAGAATATTACAATAATATTTACAAACGTTTTCACAGCATGGAGCAGCTGGTTGCCGACAGTGTACATTTTGCCGATTCATTAAAATATACTACAAAAAGCGGAAGAATTGTTTACGGTGGTGGCGGAATTATGCCCGATTTTTTTGTTCCGGCTGATACGGCAGGAAACTCTGATTATTTTAATAAAATTTACAGGAAAGGTCTTATTTATACCTATGCATATCGTTACGCCGATCAGAACAGGAAAACATTAACTCAGTTTACAGATGCAGATGAATTTGATACCTATCTTGATGACCATAATGTTTTGAATGATTTTGTTGGTTATGCTACGGAACAGGGAGTAAAACGCGACTCCGACGGGCTTGAGGAGTCTGGTTTTATTATAAAAACACAATTGAAAGCATACATCGCCCGCAATATTATTGGTGAGGAAGGCTTTTATCCGATTATAAAACAAATCGATAAAACACTGTTAAGAGCAATCGAGATATCGCAACAAAATTTGTTAGTTGAAAATCTTGTCGATAATCCCGATTCTATTCCAGCTGAGACAGAATTGCAGTAAAATAGAAGTCTTTCCGGAGTTCCTTGTTTTGAAAGGCCAGAAAGGTTGATTGTTTAATCTCGGTAAATCCGTTATTTTGCAAAAGTTCAGAGATATAACCGGTGTTATATTTGAAGGTGAAAACGCCGGTTGGAGTTTTGTTTTCCCAGGTTTCGGGAGCAATTTTATCGTAGCCGGAAGTATCGTTTGCATTTTCAAAAGTGAAAGCAAAATAGCCTCTGTATTTTAGAACCCGCGAGATTTCAGAAAATATATCATTTAAAGGAGAAATCAGATGGAACACTCCATTGGAAATTACAAGGTCGAAAAATTTGTCTGAAAATGGTAACGATTCGGTTTCAAGGTTAATTTGAGTCAGCCTCTCCGCAATGTTTTTGCTTTTGCATTTTGTCAGCATCTTCTTCGAGCCGTCAACTCCTGTAATCGAGTGGCCTGCCCGGTAAAACGGTGCCGAACTTTCTCCTGTCCCAATCCCGACATCAAGAATTGTAGATTTGGGTTGGAGTCTTTCTTCAATCATTTTGAAAAGAATTTGCGGGCTGGTCCAATTGTTTTTCGCAATTGAATTATCGTACTCATCTGCAAATTCATTAGCCAGTTTTATGTTGCTTTCAGGCACTTTGAGGTTATTTTTTCTGTAACTGAGTCATTTTTTCGGCATATCTTTTTCCGAAAGTGCGGTAAGATTTTGAGTCGAAATGCGTGTTGTCTCCTCTGTGATGCAATCCTCGCGAAGAAACAAACGCAGCGTTATTATCTTTTTTCATTAGCGCTTTGGTTTCTTTTACCACGGTTTTTGCCGGAGAGATGCCTTCTTTCGCAAATTTTTTTGAATTCTCTTTTATTTTGAACCGCCCCAATTCTCCTGCTAAAAAGGGGATTGTTTCATCTCCGGCAAGTTTTCTTACTTCAGATATAAGGACTTCAAGCTTTTCGCTGTACGTTTTACACTTTTCCGGATTTGAGTCGGATTCTCCCTGGTGCCATAAAATGCCTTTAAGTTTCCCTTTTTGAAGGGCAATTTTAAGTCGTTTTTCCATATCATCCCATGGATAGGAGTTGGTTTGGTCGTGGAAACCACCGGGAGTCCAGGCTTCGATTGATGAACCCCCAACTGCGCAGGGTATAAGCCCGATAATTTTTTCCGGATTGGTTTTGGCCATTTCAATACCAAACGTTCGCCCTAATCCAACGCCGGCTACCGATTTATCAAAGTGAATTGGGTCTTGCGCGGGAACCCATTTGTTGTTTTTATTCAAGGTAAAAACACGTTCAGGAATAATGGTGTCCCGGGCTTCAACAGTTCCACGCCCTGCCATGTTCGACTGGCCGATAAGCAAATATAAATCAAATGGTTTTTCCTGGGATTTCCCGGAAATATTCAGAAAAAATAGAGTAAAAAGAAGAAGGCTTTTGATTTTCATTTAGCTGATTTTTGAGAAATGAAAATACAAAATTTCTGGCTACTTTGAAATTTCGAGCATTCTTTGAATGGGAATCCGGGCTTTTTCAATGATTTCGTTTGAAAGCGTTACCTCTGGTTGCTCGTGTTTTAAACAGATGTACAACTTCTGTAAGTTGTTTAATTTCATATAAGAGCAGTCGTTGCAGGCGCAGGTTGAATCAGCAGATGGAGCCGGGATAAATATTTTATCGGGGCAGGCTTTTGTCATTTGATGTAAGATGCCGCTTTCAGTTGCAACAACAAATTTTTTCTTGTCACTTTTCTGAACATATTTTAGTAGCGAAGTTGTTGAGCCAATGTGATTTGCAAGAATAAGAACCGGCTTCTCACATTCAGGGTGAGCAATAAATTCAGCATCCGGATGTTCATTCATTAATTCAATTATTTTTTCTACAGAATATTGCTCATGTACCATACAGGCACCGTCCCAAAGCACCATTTCACGACCTGTGATGCTGTTAATGTAATTGCCAAGGTTTTTATCCGGAGCAAATATCAGTTTCTGGTCTTTAGGAAAACTTTCAACAATTTGTTTTGCATTTGCCGATGTACAAACAATGTCTGACATGGTTTTTAATGCAGCTGTAGCATTAATATAGGTTACAACTTTGTGCTCGGGATATTTGGCTTTGAATTCGGCAAATTTATCAGCTGGTGCAGATTCAGCCAAAGAACAACTTGCTTTTAAATCGGGAAGAATTACTTTTTTGGAAGGATTGATGATTTTTGCTGTTTCGGCCATAAAATGAACTCCAACAAAAACAATCATTTCTGCTTCGGTTTGTGCTGCTGCCTGTGCCAGGCCCAAGCTGTCGCCAACATAGTCCGCAATATCCTGTAGTTCACCCTCCACATAAAAATGGCTGAGGATAACAGCATTCTTTTCTTTTTTTAGCTGGTTAATTTCATCCACCAGTTTCACTTTTGGATTAATCGTTTCTTCGATAAATCCTTTCTCTTCCAACATCTGATCAATCACTAATTGTTCCATTTTATTCTCCCTGAATTTCCCCATCAAATTGGCGGCAAAAATAAGAATTCCTGTAATAAAAAACAGCGATTCGTTTTAATTGTTTGGAAATGAAGCATAAAAAAAGCTACATATAGCGGCTTTTTTTATATATTTTGTAGTACCTTATTATTCCACAAAAGTAAATTTCAGATCTGATTTTGTGCACCGGAAGGTGAGAGTTAGAGCTCCGTTGGTTGCATCGGCACATATTCAGAATTTAGCTATTTGTTCATAAGGTCATCAGCTGTTGCTCTGCTGATTTTATGGATGTTGCAGTTAGTGATTTTGTGTAACACACTAGTTCATTTTAAGAGCTAAAAAAAGCATGACAAAATTGATTGTCACGCTTTTTTATTTACTCCATTAAATTACAATGGAAGAATATTACATTTTATTCTGCACTTACGTGGCTGAAATAAATACCATATCCAAGCTGATCTTGTCCGTCATAGCTAGTCCTTATACCAATTACCGTTAGTGTATCACCAACTCCAATGCCTTTGGCAGCTAACAAACCTTTTCTGTCATCGCCAGTTGCACCCCAACCCGGGTAGCAGCCATATACATAAACTTCACTGTCGCCATCATTCAAATATAGATTACCATACGGTTCATAATCAATAAGTGAAATTGCGCCGGTTATCATATAGTAAGTATCGGAATCCTCTGGTTTAGCCAGAAACTCAGCGATAGTAACAGGAGTAACAGGAATAACATCTTCCAAAACAGCATTTCCAACCTGCGGACTCTCATGATATGCTGAACGTTCTCCAACAATTGTAATGATGTCACCCACTTTTAAATCTTTGTCCTGGAAATCTTCAATACCATACACAAAAGTTTCACCAGAGAAATCTCGTATATCTAAATTGCCGTATGTAGTGTTGCTAATATCGGTAATAACACCTGATAAACGATATTTTGTACCGCCAACTTCAGCAGCAAGGAATTCTTCAATAGTTGCATCAATAATAGCTCCTGCCTGGCTCAGCGTTGTTTGTGCTGTATAGTTTTTAGTTCCATCAGTAGTGCTGAATGTTAGAGTGGTTTCACGATCTCCTTCAGTATTAGCTTCAGCTTTGAATGTCACAACAGAATTGGTTCCTACTGTTTGGACAGATGAAATGGATAGCCACGACTTGGCATCATCAGGAATTTCTACTGATAGACCTTCTCCTTTACAGGTAACGTATGCAACAAATTCACCGCCATCGAGAGGAAGTGTTGCGTTTTGTACCGAATCAACTTTTACAAGTGATTTATTGATATTGACAACAGTTACATTTACCAACTCTACAACCCCATTGTAAACCGTTTTGGGTCCTTGAACAGTAATTTCATCACCTACCTCAAGCCCCCAACTTAAAAAGTTTCTCTCATTACCACCTTCATCAAGAGTACCATAAATATAAATAGAACCTGTTTCATCCTCTAAATACCAGTTGCCGTAGGTTGTATTGGTTATTGCTGTAACAACTCCGGTTACCTGGTAAGTTTTACTTTCAGGTCCGTCAATAACCTCCTGGCATGTGGCAGATGCAATTGTTGCCAAACCCTGGACGACATTAATTCTCTGAGTTGCGTCTCCACATTGAATTGAAAGCTCTGCCGTGCGACCATCTAAGGCAGATTCTGCCGAAAATGTAAGCGTCGATTCTCCGGCACTGCCAGAGGTTGAAGAGATAGTCAGCCATTCAATATCGCTTTCTACTGTCCAGCTATCGATAGCTGTTACAGTAATGGATGTAGAACCACCATCTACAGGGATAGACACGTAAGATGACGATACCTGAATTTCTTTAAGCAATGTCACTGTTTCTTCATCGTCACAACTTGTCATCAAGGCAAGTATTGCGATAAATATCGGGAATAAATATTTTAATCTCATTTTGTCTATACTTTTAAATTAGTTGAAAATATATTTGATACCAATAGAAGCATACCAGGTTTGACCCAATGAGTAACTTGGCGTGAATGTTTTAGTATTACCGTGGATTGAAGCAGGTGTAGAAAATGTAGCCACACCGTCAGCATCAACACCTTCGTACTTGAGGATACGAGCTTCTGAACCAATTTCCGGATTCAAATATTTAGCCACACCCCAATCAGAATTGAAGAGGTTCATCACGTTTTTGATATCAAGGCTAAGTTGCAGTTTGTGTTCGTTATTACCTGCTTTGAGAGAAAAATCATGTTTGTAGTTGAAGTCGACGCGATGTACCCATGGAGAGTAAACGCTGTAGGCTTCTGCATATTTGCCTTGTTGATCTTTCAAATAATCATTGCCATGCACATAATCCATAAAACGAGTTTGATCGTCTGCTGAAACAAAGCGGAATTCGTTGTTTGTCACTTCTTCGTCAGTTGGAACATAGATTGCGTCGTAGTTGTATCCGTCACTATTAATATCGTTAACCGTCATATATGAGTAGTTGGCTCCACCGCGCCATCCTTCGTAGATAATACCATAGTGGTTCCCGCTCTTGTCATGGGCAGTAAGCGATACCACAAGACGATCGGGTGTGGTGTATTGAGAATTGTGCAGTTTAATGTTGTTAGGACCTTCAACTGTTGGAACGTATGTAAATGCAGATTCCGGATTAGATCCTGGCATGCCGGTTACATCTTTAGCAACTGTGTGTGTATAGGCAGCCATCATGCTGAGCCATTCTGTTGGTTGAGCATTTAAAGTGATATTGGCTGACCAACCATAACCACGGCTTGTATTGTCTAACACGAATGCCTTTGTGCCGGTACGATAACCAGCTGGATAAATCGGACGATTGTCAACACCGTTAAAACGAGCAAAACCACCTACTGATGGAATACTCCAATCGGAAATAGAAACACCGTTTATCGTTTTGTTGAAGATTCCTTCTACTGTTGCAGAGAACGGGAAAGATGTTGGGAATGCATAGTCAACAGCAAATGACGTTTTCCATACTTGTGGCATTTTAAAATCTGAAGATATACCAGCAATTGAAGAAGGAAGTGTTCCATCTTCAGGGGAAATCGTTGTAGGATAACCTAAACTTGCCAATTTATCATATAGTGCTGCAATGTTAGCATTTCCGTTGGCATCCGTTACAAGACCACCGGAAAATTGTGACATATCAATATACTTTTTATCATTATTTTCAATATAAGGACCAGTGTAACCATCAATGACTTCAGTATTAGCATTAAGATGTGCCTGGTATTGAACCATACCACCATTGCTTGGCATGTTTGTGAAGAATACAAGTGGTAAGTTACCAGAGAATAGACCGGTACCACCACGAACTTTCAAACTCTTGTCGCCAGACGCATCCCATACGAAACCTACACGAGGAGAGAATATGATATTGGCAGAAGGCCATTCACCGGTATCAATGCTGCGACCAGAATAATCAAGTTCCTTGATAGCTTGATTCGTAATCAAATCATTATTGTTAAAGATAAGTCCATCAATGCGAAGACCGTACGAAAGTTTGAATCTTTCGTTAACACTCCAATCGTCCTGAACATAAACTCCAATTTTGTTACTTCTTACACGAGCTGCTGGGTTGTTCTCTCCATCATAACCATAAGTTAAGTTTACAATTTCAGGTGTTTCTTCGTTTAAGAAGTCATCAAGACTTCTATAGCGATAGTAACCGGTACCGTTACGCATATAAGAGTTATCAGCCATCTTATACTCATAAGCAATACCGCCAACAACTTTATGATTACCTAAATAATAAGTTATCTCATCTTTAATGTTCCATACATTGTTGTGAACACCGTTATTCCAGGTAAACAACTCGTAACCTAAAGAAAGGTATGCCTGATCATCCTTTAAAATATCGATAAAAGGAAATTCAGAAGAATTTGTTCCACGAACATCGTCAAGTTTTGAGAATGTTGCCAGTAATTGGTTAGAGATGTTTTCTGATAAACGACTATTTAAGTCAAAAGAGAACGAATGAACAAGGTTGTCCATTGAATACATCGAGTTGGCATATGACATTGAAGCCTGTGACATTCTTGCCTCAGACATACGAGTACCTCCGTCCATAGAAGATGAATTAGGAGGTCTCCATGAAGTGTTTTTAGTGTAGTTATAACGTAATGCTAAACGATGTTTGTCTGTGATATTCCAATCAATACGAGCAAGCAGTTTGGTGTTGCTTTCATCTGCAGGGAAATTGGTGTAAGACCCTGTTTCGTATCCATATTTATTTTTTACAAAATCAGAAACAGTCTGAAGGTCGTCTTCCGTTGTGCGGGAGATATAATTGTCTGGATCAGCAACACCATCGGTTGAAGCTCTCCAACGATTGGCAACTGTTGGTGTTTTTGCCTTTTCAGCGTTTACAAAGAAAAACAATTTGTTTTCGATAATCGGACCACCTGCAGTGAAACCGTATGTTGTATTACGGTCTTTCTCGCGTGCTCCTGTTATTTCCTGCCCATAAACAGCATTTCCGCGCATGTTTTCATTTTTGTGATAAGTATATGCACTGGCTTTAAAGGTATTTGTACCGGATTTTGTAATAGCGTTTACACCACCACCAATAAAGTTAGTTTGACGCACATCGTATGGAGCAATTACAACTTGCAATTCTTCAATAGCTTCAATCGAGATTGGGTTACCTCCGCCAGGAAGAGCATCACTTAAACCGAAGTTATTGTTAAAATTCGCCCCATCTACTGTAAAGTTAGCCGTACGACCATCTGTGCCAGCAAAGCTCATACCATCACCTCCATAAGGAGAAAGGCGGGTAATGTCCATAATGCTACGGTTTACTGTAGGCAAATTATCTATCTGGTCGTTTGTGATATTGGTCACTGCACCGGTTTTCTCATTAGAGAATTTTGTGCGGGCTGCCGTAACAAGAACTTCATCTAATGATAATGATTCTTCCGAGAGTACAACATTCATTACATAGTTTTCACCTAAACTCAACGTAATGTTGTTTTGTGTGTGTGCACCATATCCAATGAAAGTAACTTGTACAGTATAAGGTCCTCCTACACGCATACCGTTTAGGTTGAATCGGCCCTCCACGTTGGTTACAGTACCATAAGTTGTTCCTGAAGGGGTGTGTGTAGCAATCACCGTTGCACCTATTACAGCTCCTTCAGCATCAGTAACACGTCCACTCATACTGGATGTAGTTACCTGTGCTTGCATAATAGTAGCTGATGAAATAATGAGCACTACTATTAAAAAACTAATTTTTTTAATCATAGAAATTGGATTTGAATTAAAATAAATAAATAAATAAATGAATACTTTATTATACATCTAATATTTGCTTTTATGTAATAAATTGATGGGCGTTTTGTTTGGTTTGTAGTTTTTGGGAAAAGCTGTTTTACAAGCCGGTGCTTTGTTTATCAAGCTAAAATTACCCATTTTTCTTTTCTTAATCTTTGCCGATTAATAACCGCTTTTAAGTAAAATTGTTTAGGCAACTATTATTCCGCAAATGAAACTGTTTTATTTATAATAAATATTAATTAGAGGTTAATTTTTTATTTAAATTGTTTAATCCTGATCATAAACTTCGAATGCCTGCATAATATATTGAAAATCAATTTCTCCATTTCTTCTGACGCCCTAAAAAATGTAGTAACTTCTTAAAAAGAAGTGAGCTAAGTTCAGAATATTCAATATTACTGCCAAAATCTAAAAAAGAATTTTATTAAACATTTCATGGGACTTGTTAACAACATTTCAAGAAGATATTAACACATAGAATGTTTACCTGTAAATGTAAATTTGTACAGAAACTGAAATTTTTATTGAGTCTTTATTTTGCGATCAGGTAATTGAATAGTCATTAGTTTCTTTAATTTTTCTACTGAAAATGTATTTTTCAAAAAAAAAGTTAATTTTCATTTTTTGTTAATTAACTTAAAATCAGAGATTTAAATTCAATGAGTAAAATAATTTTGAAAAAATTAGTACTATGTGTTGCATAGTACCTGAAAAAATACATATATTTGTAATGCAAACAACAAGGTAACAAAGAGTAGTTTTTTTAAAATAGTTCTTTAAGTTTTGTAACCAATTGAAATTAACATCGTCTTACAAACGGAAAAGCCAACCGGATTAAAGGCCGGGAAATAATAACAAACAGAAAACAACAGAAAACAAAAACGAAGGGTTTTCCTTCAAAAAACAAAAGCCATGAAAACAAAAAGCAATGTTCAGAAAGCAATTTTAAGGTCAGGAGCGGTGATTATTAGTTTTGTTCTTATTAGTTTTACGGTAAGTGCTCAGGAATTTTGGAGAAAATTATTGACTCATAGTAGTTTTAACGAAATCGCTATTGCTATGATTGAAACAACTGATAACAAAGCAGATGTTCCTGTAAAAGCTGGGGAAAGATCAAATTTTCAGTTTTACGCTGTTCAGGAATTTGACAATGATCTCAACCTGGAATCATGGATGACAACAGATTTTTATTTTAATTTAGTGTTTTTTAAAAATGAAGCTGAAGTTGAAAGTGCTCTTGAGTTGGAGGATTGGATGATAAATGAGAATCTTTTTTCACCGGAGAAGGTTAATGATGAACCAATGGAACTGGAAGCATGGATGATCTCTCATGAAGTTTGGAATAGCTAAGATTTGTATGGCAAGGCTTTGGAGAGAGCGATTGGGATGGTAGAAAATATAAGCAGACAAAAATGAAAATTGAAAATGCAAAGGCACAAATGAGGAAAGGGGTACTGGAATATTGTATCCTTCTTGTCCTTGACGGAAAGCCTCTGTACGCCAGCGATATAATTCAGTCGTTAAAAGAAGCAAAGATGATAGTGGTGGAAGGTACACTGTATCCACTGCTTACCCGACTGAAAAACGCCGGATTATTGGCATATCGCTGGGAAGAATCAACACAGGGGCCTCCCCGAAAATACTATGAATTAACCGATAGTGGAAGACAATTTTTAGGAGAGTTGGAGGGCTCGTGGACTGAACTGGTTGACGCGGTTGGAAAAATTAAAAATAGCAGAGCTTAATATTTCCGTATTTGAAATTCAAAAATCATTTAAATGAAACAAGCCATTAGTAAAGTAGCAAAAAAGGCAAGTTCCATTACATTCGTTAAGACAAAAAACAACTGAAATGAAAAAGACATTTACAATAAATATAAGCGGTACTATTTTTCATATAGAGGAGGATGCCTATGAAGTGCTGCAAAAATACCTGATAAATCTAAAAACCCATTTTGGCAATACTGAAGAGGGGAAAGAGATTTTGTCGGATATTGAAGCGAGGATAGCAGAAATTTTTACGGAGAAATCAGAGAATGATAGAAATGTAGTTACGCTCGCCTGGGTGGAAGAGGTTGTTGAAACAATGGGAACACCTGAAGATTTCGCAGAAGAAGAAGGTGAAGAAGAACCTGTTTCAGAAGAAAGTAAGAGAAAAAGAAGACTATACCGGGATCCCGATCATCGTGTTTTGGGCGGAGTATGCGGTGGTCTTGGAGCTTATTTTAACATGGACTTTGTTGTTCTGAGAATCATTTTTGCAATCTTGTTTTTTGTCACTTTCCCGGCAGCAATGATAGCGTATGTCATTCTTTGGATTGCTGTTCCGAAAGCAATTACAACAGCTCAGCGTCTTGAAATGCGAGGACAGGAAGCAACTGTGAAAAATATTGAAAAATCAATTAAAGAAGAGGTAAAAGAGGTACAAGAAAGTTATAAAAAATTTAAGGAATCAGATAGTTATTCAAAAGGAAAAAAGTCGGTCGCAGGAGCAGGCGATGTTTTATTTAATGTGTTGAAAGTTATCCTGAAAATTTTTGTAGTAATTATCGGCGTGATACTGATTTTATCAGCTTTTTTTGGGATACTTGGACTTATTTCAAGTTTAATAATCGGACAATCGTTTGTTGAAGGCTGGCCACTGGTTTGGGGGCCTGAGATTCACATGCCTAATTTTCTTAACCATTTTGTTGAACCGGATACAGTAACTTTTGGAATGATAGCCATTGGATTTTTGATTGGAATCCCGATGCTGGCCATGCTTTATATTGGTACCAAGCTGGTGTTCAGGTATAAATCAAATAATGCAGCTATTGGACTAAGTATGATTGGTTTGTGGCTTGTTGCTTTGGTTTCGTTAATTGTTGTATCGGCAAGTCAGGTTGGAAACTATAAGAGCCGTTCGTCTATTTCAAACAGCGAGATACTTTCGTGTGACAGTTGTAGCACCCTTTATTTGCAACTGGATGAAGATAAATTTGACGATTACGTGGAAATGGATTGGGAGATTGATAATTTCAAAGTGGTTATAATGAATGGGGAGGAAGTGATGCTTGGTTTGCCAACATTCGATATTGAAAAAGCAGGAACAGATAATTTTTCACTTTTAATCAAAAAAACATCGCGCGGAAGGACCCGGGAAAATGCGCAGGAATCAACAGAACAAATCGTATATAACTTTGATTTGGAAGATTCGACTTTAACTTTTGACCCCTATTTTTTTATAAAAGAAGGAGGAAAATGGCGCGACCAGGAGGTGGATATTACTTTAAAAGTCCCCGAAGGCAAAACAGTTTATTTGGGTGACGAGATGGTAAGAATAATTCACGACATTGAAAATGTTTCCAACACCTGGGATGGCGATATGGTTGGCAAATACTGGGAAATGATGCCCGACGGACTTACCATGAGAGAATCATCAAATTAATAAACACCAAAATTATTTCTCCGGAATAAATCAGGAATTCTTTTAATAGATTGACAAAATTTTTTTGAGTTGTAAACATTTTGAATGAAAATGGAAAAAGTAACAAACTTATATACAATAATACAGGTGATTTGTATTAGTGTAATTAACTTGATTTCATTTTCAGTAAAGGCACAGAACTACGTTTTGTCCACTCAATCAGAACCGACAATCGAAGAGGCTCTGGATAAGTTTGGATTTACAGAACAAAAAATTATCATTTCTTCAGATACCATTGTATATTATCTGACAGATTATACGTCTAAGCCCGCTAAGCTGGTTCTTTTTATACAGGGGACTGATCCTTTTCCTATTTTTTTCTATCAGTTTAAAAACGAACAAGCGAGATTAATCGGATGGTTCAAAGACGACTACAAAACCCTGGATTCGACTTATGCATATGCAATTGTAGCGAAGCCGGGTTTATCGGGAATTTTCAATAAAGATGAATTTACTGTTCCTAAAAAATATAATGAATGTAATTACCGGGAATATAGGGTCAATCAAATTCGTTTAACGATAGAAGATATTAAACAGCATCATTTAAAAGACCCTGAAAAAATTATTGTTTACGGTCATTCAGAAGGAGCTCAAATAGCTGCAGCTCTTGCCCGGGTGGATACAAACATCACTCATCTTGGGTTTTGGTCAGGTAATGTTTTGAACAATTTTTATGAATTTACTTTGTTTGAAAGGATCGCTGCCTTGAAGGAGCAACAGTCAGACTCAGCGGCTCATACTCATATCGAAGAACTTATTGACTGGTATAAAAATATTAAAGAAAACCCAAATTCAACGGGAATTGATGATTGGGGGTTTACCAATAAAAGGTGGTCTTCTTATGAGGAAGCTCCAATTAATGATCTTTTAAAAATTGATATCCCTATTTACTCAGTATTTGCTACAGAAGATGAAAGTACGCCAATTGAAACAGCTTATTTACTCCCAATTCAATTTATTCAACATAGAAAAAATAATTTGGCATTTAAGGTATTTATTAACTACGATCATTCCTACAGAGAAAGGAAAAACGATCAGATAATAGATAACTGGAGTAAAGTATTCGGGGAGTTTATTGAATGGACAAATAAAACCAAAAGCAATAACGACTAATAAAGCAACGGGCTCCGTGGTTAAAAAATATGTAATAAAATTTGTTTATAATCGTCTCCATTTAAATAATATATATCATGAGAACAATCAGAATTTTTATTGTAGTTACACTTGTTTTGGCAGTTCAACTTTCAAATGCACAAAGTAAATCATACCGAATGTACGATGCATTTGCAAATAAGGACGGAGTTACAAATTTTAGTTTCACCAAAAACATGACCGATGCATTTAACATTGATCTCGGTGATGATGACGATGAAAAAAAGGTTACCGGAGATTTAAATGAAGTAAGATTTATGTCTTATAACCCCAAAAAAGGTGGAATGAGTGGACCGGAGTTTACAAAAAGAGCTGTAGGGATGCTGCCTTCGCAATACAAAAAATATGAAGATGAAGATAACGACTCTGATGCTGAGATTTGGCTTCTGGGAGGGAGGAAAAAATTTAAGGAATGTCATGTTTTTCTAAATAACGAATCAGATGACCAAATGCGCTTTGTGGTTTCTTTCTATGGCGATTTTACTGTACAGGATTTGGAAGGCTTAAAAGAAACCGGGAGAAGTTTTTCTGACGACTAATAACAAAGAGATATTTTTGCAGTAAGTCCGGGTTTGGTAAACTCGGATTTTTTGTTTCTGCTAATTTATATTGAAATAGAATATTCATTTTTTATCGTTTTTCTCAAAAAACTGTACTTTCACAGACTTAAAAAAAAAGGATTTCGACTTATGCCAAAAATCAGAGTTACAAAACGCTTTCATTTTGAGATGGCACACACGCTTTATGAATATGATGGTTTGTGCCGGAATATTCACGGGCATTCTTATAATCTGGAAGTTACACTTTTAGGGGAGCCCAGAAAACAACCCGAGCATCCGAAAGATGGTATGGTACTCGATTTTGCCGATTTGAAAGATATTGTAAAAACACAGATTGTCAACCGTTTTGACCATGCACTGATGGTGAATGAACTTGTACCCGGGGAACAAATTGAATTATTGCAAAAAACGACCGACCGTTTAATATTGGTCGGTTTTCAACCAACCACAGAAAACATTGTCGCTTATATCGCTGAAATACTTCAACAACATTTGCCTTCAGGTGTTTCATTATTTAGTATACGTTTATATGAAACGGTAACAGCATTTGCCGAATGGTTTGCTTCCGATAACCAGTAAAACTTTAAAAAACATGACTGATAAAGATTCAAAAAAGCTTTTTCTTCTTGATGCTTACGCATTAATATACCGCAGTTATTTTGCTTTTATCCGAAATCCAAGATTCAATTCAAAGGGTGTAAATACCTCTGCGATGTATGGTTTTACAAATACTTTAGTGCAATTGCTGGAAACAGAAAACCCAAATTATATTGGTGTTGTTTTTGATGTTTCGGCTCCTACTTTTCGCCATAAGATGTATCCGGAGTACAAAGCAAACCGGGAAGAAATGCCTGAAGATTTACGTAAGTCAATTCCATACATTCGGAATATTATTGAAGCATTTAATATTCCAATCATAGAAAAAGAAGGATTTGAGGCAGATGATGTAATTGGTACACTGGCGCAAAAGGCTCGAAAAGAAGGATTTATTACGTATATGATGACTCCCGACAAAGATTATGCACAACTGGTTTCCGAGGAGGTTTTGATGTTTAAACCTGCTAAATCAGGAGGAGTAGCAGAAGTATGGGGTCAAAAGGAAGTAAAGGAAAATTTTGGGATTGAAAATCCGGAACAAGTGATCGATATCCTTGGTTTAATGGGAGACAGCGCCGATAATATACCGGGATGCCCCGGAATTGGCCCCAAAACAGCTGAAAAACTCATTAAGGAGTTTGGGAGTATCGACGGAATTTACAGAAACATTGACAAGTTAAAAGGCAAACAAAAAGAAAATTTAGTCAATTATGAAGAACAGGTCAGGTTGTCAAGAAAATTGGCCGTTATTATTCAGGATGTGCCGATAGATTTCGAAAAAGAAAAGTTAACCCGCGAGGGAATCAATAAAGAACTATTAAAAGCTATTTTTGACGATTTAGAGTTTAAAACCATTGCAGAAAGGCTAAAATTAACTGAGGCAGTTAAAGTTGAAACAGCTATGCAAGGCTCACTTTTTGGTGATTCTGATATACCTGAAACAACGGTCAAAAAAAGAAACACTATTAAAACGATTCCGCATCAGTATTATCTGATAGAGGATGAAATGCAGCGGGCAAGTTTAAGAGCCGAGCTTTCTATTCAGGAAGAATTTTGTTTTGATACAGAAACCACCGGATTGGATACACATTCATCGGAAATTGTTTGTATGTCATTTTCATTTCGCAAACACGAAGCTTTTTGTGTTACACTGCCTTCAAACCGAGAAGAAGCACAAAAAGTGATAGAGGAGTTCCGTGAAGTTTTTGCAGATGAGGATGTTACAAAAATAGGACAGAATATTAAGTATGATATTTTAATGCTGAGTAACTATGGTATTGAAGTAAAAGGGAAAATTTACGATACCATGATAGCTCATTATCTGATTCAGCCGGAGCTTAAACACAATCTGGATTTTTTGTGTGAGATTTACCTGGATTATGAAAAGATTCCGACTGAACATCTGATCGGCAAGAAAGGGAAAGGACAAATAACGATGCGTTCTGTCCCGCCCGAGAAATTACGTGATTATGCCTGCGAGGATGCTGATCTTACGTTTCAGTTAAAACATGCTATCGATCCGGATTTAGACAAAACTGAAGTTCGCGAGCTTTTTGAAGAGTTGGAAATGCCACTCATACCAGTGTTGGTTCATATGGAGAATGCCGGAGTGAAACTAAATGTAGATGAGTTAAAGGATTATGCCGGGCGCCTCCGGGAACAAATAATTCAACTTGAAGAAGAAATTATCGATTTGGCAGGGGAAGAGTTTAATGTTTCTTCTCCCAAACAGCTTGGACCGATTCTTTTTGAAAAGTTAAAAATTGATTCGAATGCGAAAAAAACAAAAACCAAGCAGTATTCTACTTCCGAAGACGTATTAATCAGGTTGGTTGACAGGCATCCGATTGTGGGCAAAGTATTGGAGTTTCGTGGCTTAAAAAAATTGCTTTCAACCTATGTTGAGGCACTTCCATTGCTGGTAAATAAAAGAACCGGGAAAGTACATACCTCTTACAATCAGGCGATCGCGGCAACCGGCCGGTTAAGTTCCGTTAATCCCAACCTGCAGAATATTCCTATTCGCGATGAAAGCGGACGGGAAATTCGTAAAGCTTTTATTCCTTCTGATAACGAGCACACCTTCCTGTCGGCTGACTATTCGCAAATAGAACTTCGAATAATGGCCGCTCTCAGCAACGACGATGAAATGCAAAAGGCATTTAAGGAAGAAAAGGATATTCATTCCATTACAGCAGCAAAAATTTACAAAGTTCCTGAGAAGGAGGTAACTTCCGATATGCGGCGGAAAGCCAAAACTGCCAATTTTGGAATAATTTATGGAATTTCGGCATTTGGACTGTCTCAAAGATTAAATATTCCACGTACAGAGGCAAAGGAATTGATTGATGGTTATTTTGAAAGTTTTCCAAAAATCAAGGAATTTATGGATAAACAAATAGAATTGGCAAGAAATCAAGGTTATGTACAAACAATTAAAGGACGCAAGCGTTATTTAAATGATATAAATTCAGCAAACGCAGTAGTTCGCGGAATGGCTGAACGAAACGCAATAAATGCACCAATTCAGGGGTCGGCTGCTGACATAATAAAAATAGCCATGATTAATATTTATAGGCAGTTTGACCAGAAAAAACTGAAGTCGAAAATGGTGCTTCAGGTGCACGACGAATTAAATTTTGATGCGTTTAAACCTGAAATTGACAAGGTAAAAGAAATAGTAAAACAGGAGATGGAAAACGCTGTTGAAGTAGGCGTTCCGTTAACGGTTGAAATGAATAATGCCGAAAATTGGTTAGATGCTCATTAGCAATATGTTATTACAAATTGAAACAGAAGACGATTATCGGGACGCGTTAAAAAGGTTTCTTGAAATTTGTGCGGCCCCAAAAGATTCCGAAGAAGAACGGGAACTATACCTGCTCATGGATTTAATGGAAAAATATGAGCGAAACAACTGTTCGTTTACCTGAAATTTTCGCTTAAAAGATTATTGACTTCTGCGAGATAGGATTTTATTGAGTTCGCTTTTTTGATTCGTTTGTATGCTTTTTTTTGAGCATTAAAATTATAACTAAAATAGTTCCAAAACTGTCTCATCTTATTCAGAACATTTCCTTCATTATCCATTCTTGCATAAGTTCCTTCAAAAATGAGTCGGTGAAAATCAACAAGTTTTTCCCCTTTTTCTCGAAGTGAAAATGAGATTCCGTTTATTTGCGAAGGTAAAAACGGATTCATTAGCACGCCCCGACCAAGCATCCAGCCTGCTGTTCCCGGGAATTTTGATTGTTTTTCCCGGAAGTGCTCAACTGAAAATATATCGCCGTTGTATACCAGCTTGTGTTCTGTGTTTTCAAGAGCAAAGGAATAGGCCTGTTCAGCAATTTTTCCCTTATACAATTGTTTTGCATTTCGCGGGTGTAATATAATTTCGGTCAAAGGGAAGGAATTTAATACAGGCAAAACTTTTTCGATCTCTTTTTCGTTTTCCAATCCGGCCCGCATTTTTACTGAAAGTTTAAGGTGCGATTTATTATAAAAGGCATACAGTATTTTCTTGATTTGTTCAGCGTTTGGTAATAATCCTGCACCCTTGCCACGGTTTGTTACCATAGGGTAGGGACAGTCCAGGTTCAGGTTTATTTCCTTGTAACCAAAGTCTTTCAGAACCTCCGACAGAAAAACAATTTCTTTTTCATTTTTTACGAGTATTTGTGGAATTACCCGGGCTTCAAGCAGGTTATTACCAGGCTCAATCTCTGCAAAATATTTATTCAGAATAAGATCGTTTTTTACAGAAATATAAGGAACAAAAAAAGTATCAATTCCCGGGAACACCGTTGAATATGCCCTCCTGTATATATAGTCTGTATGTCCTTGCAAAGGAGCGAGATAAATCATAAAATGAATCTGGTTTAAATTAAATATTAACAAAAATATTTGAATTTAAGTTGGAGACAAATCTTAACAATCGTTTTTGTATTCATATCTTTGTGGCTGGTTTATTTTGAAAATAGAAGTTGAGTTTTATACACCCGCATAATATCTTCACAACACCTTATTCAACGCCTGATAATGTTGAAGAGGGAGAAATACACATCGAGGAGATTTATTTTATTAACTCCAGTTTTCAGGAAAGCGATACCGTTGCAAAAACGGCAACAGATACAACACCGAAGATTGAAAAGCCAACTTTGGCGCAAATAAGGTATTGGCAACGCCAAAGAGAAAACCGCTTGGTTGTGAACGGAAAGCGTTATATGGAGCCAAAAACTGAAGTAAGTTTAACAACATCAGAAGTCGCTTCCGAAAAAGGAATTGGATTGCCCGTTCGTGAAAGAAATGCCTATAATACGGATTGGTTAACCTTTGTTTTAATGGCGGCTTTTATTTTGTTTGCTTCGGTTAAATTTTCTTTTTCAAAATATATAGATTATTTGTTTCAGTCGGTTGTAAATTATTCCAGCTCATTTCGTATGATTGAAGAAAAAAATTACTCTATTTCAAGCGGAGCTGTCCGGCTGGAAATATTTTTTTATTTAACTTTTTCTGTTTTTTTGTTTCAGATCATTAGCTATTTTAACTTTAAATTTCCTTTTGGGGGCTGGATTTTGTTTCTTTTGCTTTTTGGAAGCGTCCTTATTTATTTTATTGCCAAGAAGATGGTTTATCGCGCCGTAGGGAAGGTTGTTGAAGGCTGGGAAGAAACAGGTGAATACCTGTTTAATCATGATAATTTTAACAGAGTTGCAGGTTTGGTCTTATTTCCGATCGTAGTTTTGATATCTTTTATCCCTATTGAAGATATTGATTTTCTGATATTTACAGGATGCGTGGTCTCAGTTGTTTTTTATTTTTTGTTGTTGGGAAGAGGGATTTCAATTTTATTAAAAAAACAGTTTTCTATATTTTATCTCTTTTTGTACCTTTGTTCCCTTGAATTTTTACCCTTGCTTTTAATTTATAAAATAGTAGTCATGTAAGAAGGGGATAAGTTTCATTAAAAGCATAAAATTTTGAAAGTCAGGAGCATATTAGTTTCACAACCGGAGCCAAGCACAACAAAATCACCGTATTTTGAATTGGCAGAAAAAAACAGTGTTAAAATCGACTTTCGCCCGTTTATTCAGGTGGAAGGTGTATCGGCAAAAGAATTCCGGCAAACCCGGATTCAGATTTTATCACACACAGGAGTAATTTTTACCAGTCGTACAGCCATCGATCATTTCTTTAGGATAAGCCAGGAATTGAGATTGACTGTACCCGATTCGATGAAGTATTTTTGTATATCTGAGGCTACTGCATTTTATCTTCAGAAATATATTGTATACCGAAAAAGAAAAATATTTTATGCCGATGGCCGGTTTTCAGATCTGGTAAATGTGATGAAAAAGCATAAAGATGAGAAATTTCTTGTCCCGCTTTCTGATATTCATAAGCAGGAAATTCCGGAACTTTTGGATAAAGAAGGGTACAAATACACAAAGGCGATTTTGTATCGTACCGTGAGTAGCGATTTATCAGATTTGGCTGACGTAAATTACGATGTCCTTGTATTTTTTAGTCCATCGGGGATAAAGTCACTTTTTCAGAATTTTCCTGATTTTAAACAAAACGATACCCGGATTGCTTGTTTTGGACCAACAACAGCACAGGCAGTACGCGAAGCCGGTTTACGTTTGGATATTGAAGCGCCAACAGCACAGGCGCCCTCAATGACAATGGCACTGGATCAGTACATTAAAAAGAACAATAAATAGCGGCTAACAAGAAAAATATATAATTTTAAAGGCTGTCCTTTTTATGGATAGCCTTTTTACTTTACAATGGAAAAATCTCCGCAAAAGTTTGAAATGCATAATCGCAGCTACACCTTTAAAAAGAAGGAGAAGCTTTGCAGCAAAAAGGTGATCGACCAACTTTTTTCTGAAGGGACGTCATTTATATCTTTTCCGTTGAAAGTAATTTATCTGCATTGTGAACTGCCAGTTAAAAGTAAGGTTCAAATCGGTTTTTCCGTTAGTAAAAAAAGTTTCAAAAAAGCTGTACAAAGAAATCTGTTAAAAAGGAGAATGCGGGAAGCGTATCGTTTGAATAAACATTTATTGACAGAAAAAGAGGCAGAAAAACAATTGGCAATTTTTGTTATTTTTATTGGGAAAAAAATTCTGGATTACAATACTATTGAACAATCGATGATAAAAGCGATGACCAAATGCTCGAAAATCAACTTGCCGGAGAAATGAAAAAGCTGAAACAGATAATTCAGGCGCAAGATGATTTTTTTTATTCCAATATTACCCTTGACGTTAATTTTCGGATTAAAAAGTTAAAGGAATTAAAATTGGCGATAAAAAAGTACGAGGCAGAATTAATTACAGCTTTTCGAAAAGATCTTGGGAAAGGTAAATTTGAAGTAATAAGTTCCGAGATTGGTCTGGTGCAAAACGAACTGACACAGCACATAAAGCATTTAAAAAGGTGGGCCAGACCAAAAAGAGCCGGAACTCCTTTGTATGCGTTTCCTTCAAAGAGTTTTGTTTACAAACAACCTTTGGGTAGAATTTTGATCATAAGCCCGTTTAATTATCCTTTTATGCTAACAATAGCTCCGTTGGTTGGAGCCTTGTCAGCAGGGAATGTTGCTGTTTTAAAACCTTCCGAGGCAGTTACAAACGTTACAGATATTATTGAAAAAATAATCAGTGAAGTTTTTGACCGAGAGTATGTGTCTGTTGTAAAAGGTGATGCATTGAAAAGCCAGAAATTGCTTTCTTATCAATGGGATAAAATTTTTTTTACCGGGAGTTCGCGTGTAGGAAAAATTGTTTTACAGGCAGCGGCAACACACATCACACCGGTTGTACTCGAACTGGGCGGGAAAAATCCTGTGATTGTAGATAAAGATGCAAATCTTAAAATTGCAGCCCGGCGTATTATCTGGGGGAAATTGTTAAATGGCGGACAATCGTGTGTAGCACCTGATTATTTATTTGTACATGAATCGGTAAAAAATAAATTTCTGGAATTGATGGTAGCCTCCATCAAAGCAATGTATCCCGGATCTCCTATGGAAAACCGTGATTTCACAAGAATAGTTAGTTCATCTGCTGTACGGCGGGTATCAGAATTATTGAAAGGTTCTACTGTTTATTACGGCGGCGATTACGATGAAAAAACAAATTATTTTTCACCAACAATTTTAACTGATGTTTTACCGGACTCACCGGTAATGAGGGATGAGATTTTTGGTCCGGTTTTGCCTGTATTAAGTTTTCATTGTCTGGATGAAGTCTTTTCTTTCCTGAGAAGGGGAGAGAAACCACTGGCAACATACTATTTTTCTGAAAGCCGCAAAAAGCAAAAAGAATTTTTAAAAAGAACTGCCTCCGGAGATGCGATGATAAATGATGTCGTTATCCATTTTACTAATCTTTCATTGCCTTTTGGCGGTGTTGGCAACAGCGGAATGGGTTCATATCACGGTAAACGTAGTTTTGATGTTTTTTCGCATGAACGTTCAGTCATGAAAACATCTTCGAAAATTGATTTGCCTCTGCGATATCCTCCGTATAAAAAGTGGGTTTTTAAGGTTCTGAGATTATTATTCAAATAAAAACCCCGGAAACATTTTCCCGGGGCTATCTGTGATATTTAAAGCGTTTATTCTTCATCCATAATTTCAGTCTGCATTCTCACGGAGTCCTCGTGGATGAGCTGAAAAAGTATTTTTACAAATGTTTCGTTAATATCCAGGCGCTTTCCCAGGTTTACCCTGTTATTCATCAACTGGGTCCAGCGATTCATCTGCAGTGCAGTAACGTTGTTCTCTCTTTTGTACTGCCCGATTTGTTTTACGATAGTAACTCTTGATGCAAGAATTTCAAGAAGTTCAGAGTCGAGTGCATCAATACGGTTACGCAGTACATCCAACTGGCTTTCAAAACTAGGATTATTTGCATTTTCGTGACGGATAACCAGTTTATCCAGCAGTTTTCCTAGGTCAGCCGGAGTAAGTTGTTGGGCGGCGTCGCTCATGGCACAGGAAGGATCCCGGTGTGATTCGATCATTAGTCCCTCCATTCCCATATCAAATGCTTTTTGTGAAATTTCGTATAAATATTCGCGTTTCCCGGCAATATGGCTAGGGTCGCAAATAATTGGCAGGTTGGGAAGAAGTCGTTTGAGCTCGATAACTGTTTTCCAGTTGGGGTAGTTGCGGTATTTTGTTTCTCTGAAAGGAGTAAAACCGCGGTGAATAGCAACGATATTCTTTATCCCTGCCTGATTTATCCGTTCAACAGCGCCCATCCAAAGTTGTACATCCGGATTTACCGGGTTTTTGATCATAATCACAGCATCTGTTCCTTTAACAACGTCGGCAATTTCCTGCACCACAAACGGGCTGGCAGTTGAACGTGCTCCAATCCACAACACATCTAATCCTGCATTTAATGCCTCTTCTGTATGCTGGGCATTCGCTACTTCTGTTCCCACCGGTAATCCGGTTTCTTTTTTTACTGTCTGTAACCATTTTAATCCAATGGAACCTACCCCTTCAAAAGAGCCAGGCCTTGTCCTTGGTTTCCAAACGCCTCCGCGGTAAATAAATACGCGTTTATCCTGAGCCAGTAATTTTGCTGTTTCCAGCGCCTGTTCTTCACTTTCCAGACTGCAAGGTCCGGAAACTAAAAGAGGATTATCAATGTGTGGTAACCACTCTTTTATTGGATTAATTTCAAGCTTTAAAGTCATTTTTTATTTTGTATAAAGTTTTGTAAATTTTTCTTCATTTTTTACAAAATGAGGATTTTCGCCATCAAGAATTCCTCTGATTTTGTTCGCGCTTATTATCAGGTCTTTTAATTTGTCAAAATCGTTGTCCTTCATACTATCGCGAAATTCCTGTAAATGTTTAATATAAACATCCAGCGATTCAACAACATACTTGCAGTTTTGTTGAAATATAGGATGCCACATACTGTGCGAACTTTTTGCTAAACGAACGGTTGAGCGAAAACCTCCACTCGCCAAATCAAAAATTATACTTCTGTCTTCTTTTGCCTGAACAGCATTTGCAAGTGCATAAGCCGCGGCGTGCGGAAGATGTGAAACAAAGGCAGTGCTGTGGTCTTGTTCGTCGGATGACATATAGGCAACATCCATTCCAAGCGTTTGAAACATTTTCTCAGCAAGTGCAACGTGCTGGGGGCCCGAATCTTCCTGGTCGCAAAGGATAGTAATTTTTCCGCGGAAAAGATTATCTACGGCAGCAGTAGGTCCTGAATTCTCTGTTCCGGACATCGGGTGAGCCGCAACAAAATTTTTTCTGTTGGGATGGTCTGCAACCTTGTCGGCAATCACTTTTTTTGTCGATCCCATGTCGATGACTGTTGTGTTGGCTGAGATTTTATCCAGAACTTCAGGTAGTATTTCAAGTTCCTTATCAACAGGAATTGCAATTATTACCAGGTCGGTACCTTCAATTCCTTTTACAAGTGTTTCAGTGCGGTCAACCAGACCAATTTCAACTGCTTTTTTAGCATTCTTCCGGTTGTTTTCAACACCAACCAGTTCTGTAGCAAATTTCTTTTTTCTTAGATCTTTGGCCAAAGAACCACCGATTAAACCAAGCCCAATAAATGTTATTTTCATTTTTTAATATTTTATAAAAAAGAAAAGGCCTCGAATTTTCGAGACCTTTCTGTAACATATCTTCACATTAAACAATACCTTACTTCCTGATCCCGATTTTAGAACCAAAATAAAAGTAATAGTAAAAATAGGTATTGCTAATTGTTATATTCATTTTTCTTACAATGTGGAAACAAAGATAGGTATATATTTTAAAAATGAAACAATAAATTGTTTTTGAATAAACTTTACCTGAAATTGAAATAGAGTTTTAACGTTAAATTTATTTTTTTATCAGTTTCCTCGAAGTTACTTTTTGTCCGTTCTCCAGAATATTTACCAGATACATACCTTTGGTGAATCCACTTATATCGATTGTTTTTGTGGTAGTCCCGTAAACATTTTCAAATTGAATCGACTTTACGTTTTGTCCAAATGTATTGTAAAATACAATTTGTATATCTTTAATTTTATCGTTTGAAATTTCAAAAGTTAAATTCACCTGGTTTTCGGCTGGATTGGGGAAAATAGAAACGTTTCCGGGTGAAAGTTCAGTCGCCGGTGAAGAAACGGGTTGCTGAATTCTCAGGTTATCAATTGCCCAACCCCAGCCGTGAGCAAACGGATCGGAGTACAAACGGAACCGTATTAAAATTGTATCTCCCACCGAGAAATTTCCGTTTTCGAGTAAGTCTATTCCGTTGGAGATATATAAATCGGGTTCACCAACAGCATTCGAAATCTGATCTGTTACATCTTCATTGTAGGTTGTTAGCCAAATGGTACTTTTTCCTGAATCATAACCGTCGGCTACTGGTAACCAGGTTTTCCCCAAATCTTTACTTCCTTCAACAACCACGTAATCCCAAAATTCGCTATCGCCAAAATTTGTATTGTTTTCTCCGGGCTCCACAAGAACTATTTCGTCAAATGTCATCGAACCATTTTCCCGAATAATAATTGGGTGTTTTAGAATAGTCGAAAAGTTTAATTCCTCGTTGTTGTCATTCGGGCTCGGATAGGGGTGCGGACTATGGAGCGCTCCATTTTCAAAGCCATCTTCGGTGTAAATCTCAAAGTCAGAAATAATAAAATCGGTTGTCGGGTTATCAAAATTGTTTACATAGTTGGCAACAGGATCGTAAATTTCTTCAACTTGGAAGGAGAAGACGCTGTCTTCCGGTAAAACCGCAATATTTTTTGCACCTGAACTATCTTCCGCAAAAATTTGATAATGAACAATATCTCCATCATTTAGAAGATTGTTGTCAAAGTTGAAATACCCGGAAAATGTAGTTTCACTTTTCCGTTCCAGTCCAAAGGATTCCTGATTTATACCGTTAATGTCATAACCGACATAAACAGTGTCAATACCAATATTGTCATTTACCTCAGCGGTAATTTCTAATTTTTCATCGCCAGGCAAATAATAAGCAATCGGTTCATGCTCTATTACCGGGCTCTCTGTGTCAGGGCCAATTTTTATTTCGTAAAATACTTTGGGGGCTTCAGTCGGTAAGCGAAATGTCCGGTTTTTGATATCGCCGGCATTTATATAGTATTGGATAACATCAGTTTGGTTTTCGGGAACTATTTCAGCTGAAAATAGCCCCGTTGTTTCTGTCCGGACTAAAGAAGCAGAGTCAATTTGAGATTGAAAAGAATCTGTAGAATATATAACCATCAACGAGGCCGTATCTATTTCATAGTCGCTTTCAATAGTAACATTAAAGATGAGTGGCTTAGCTTCCTCAATGTCTTTTAAAGGTTCAAAATCAAGATACATATGTTTCCAGCCGATATCAGCCATTATTCCTTTGGTTAATGGACCGGGATCATGAATGGCCTCCGCCTTTCCAATGGCGTGAGTCATAAGTGAATTGGGGTTGTTTGACGGATAGTGCGCGTCATTTAAGTGATAGACACTTGAGCCTTCGTCCCATTCTGAAGGGGCATAAAGCCGTGGATAAAGTCCGTTCCCGTCAGCTATTGCTACCGGGCTGTTTGCATATAAACTTGATGAAGTAAGTGCATCTTTTAATTTTGATGATTGATTGGGATAATAATAGGTATCTGTTAACTGTTCTCCTGTATTTTTTATTACCAGCAGGTCAAAAGCTGCGGCATCTCCAAAATCGCTGTATCCATATGCACCTTCGTTTCCACTTACAAAAAAGAAGCCTGTAAATCCCAGCCCGTGGGCCAGCTCGTGCATTACAACAGTAACAAAGTCGTATAATGAATCGGGAGTATTTAAGTCTGTGCCAAAATACCAGTCAATTGATTGATTAAACTGGGCAATCATGTCCGGATCTTCAGAGCCTGTGATTTCAGTTTTTGTAATTTTTTCTGCGATAGCAACCGGGTAAAACCGGTCTTGATGAGGAGTGTTTTCAAAGTTTTGATAATATTCCGATGGCCCACAACTGCCCAATACATTGCTGCCCAGTGACGACCAGGTTGCCTGAATATAAATAGGGACAGGCGATTCGATAATACCTTCCCATAAACTAACTGCATATTCGAAGGCATCTTTTGCATTTTGCGGAAAAAGCCGGTAGTTAACTATAATTTCAGATTTTTTCTCCCCCGATTTTAAGTTGTTTAACAATTCATTTGAGGGAGGAATAGCAGCTTTTTCGATTTTTCCCGATGCATAACATACTGGAGGTAAAACTTTAACCTTATTTTTTTTCCAATCTTTTTGAGCTGAGATATTGATTACCCCAATAAGCAGGATTAAATCTATTAATAAAATCTTTTTCATTCATTTGTCGTTTTAGCAACCGTCTTAAACCGGATACAAATATGAAGGAATAATCGCTAAATTAGTTCATTCAGTGGGAAGAATATAAAGAAAAAAAGGCCGGATGCTAACACCCGGCACTTTTCTACCTTTTGTTTAAAAAAACATGAATAAAATTCATGTAACCCATAAAATTTTACAACGACTTGGGTTTTTTAACAAAAACGAGTTTGTAAAAAACAACCATAGAAGTTACTAGTCCGATAAATGCTGCAATTAACGCAATAAGAAGTAATGTTTTCATAATAGGTAAATTTTAATATTTGACAATTTTTTTTGTAATTACTTGTGACGCATCAGTTACCATATTTACAAGGTAGATGCCGGGTTCTATACTATTGAGATTTACTTGTTTTTTTGAAGAATATTGTGGATCATTCCAGATTTCGCGAAATACGGTTTTCCCGGTCAGGTCCGTTACTGAAATATCTAAGGCTGAAATGTCATCAATGCTGGAGCAGTCAACATAAAAATTGTCGGCAAACGGATTGGGATAAACCTCAATATTTTCGTTTGAAGCAATTTCTTCTGTGTCGAGTGAGTTACTTTGAATTGTTAAATCATCGATAGCCCAACCCCAACCATTTACTGATTTGTCAGACGACAACCTGAAACGGATGAGTGCTTCATCGCCAGCCTGCAGGCCGGTGTTTTCAGTTAGATTTATAATGTGAGTCGCGAATAAACTTTCGTCTCCTGATGAAGTACTTGAAGCGTTACTTTTTAATGAATTTACAAAGCTTGAATACCAGCGGTCGTCACTGTTTGAATCATATCCTTCAGTCAGCGGTATCCAGGTTTTGCCATAATCAATACTAGCCTCAACTATTACATAATCCCAGAAGAGTAATTCTGTATATTTGGTTTCAGGTTCGCCCGGTTCAACCAAAACAACTTCTTTGAAGGACATCTGCCCATTATTTTTAATAATAACCGGATATTTTAATTGAGTAATCTGATCAAGTTTTTCATTTTCGATATTTGATTGTTGGTAAGGATGATTACTGTGTAAAACACCGTTTGAGAATCCTTCAACTGTTGAAATATCAAAATCAGTCCCGATAAAGTCTTCTGAGAAATCATTAAAGTCAGTTTCGTACGAAGAAACAGCCTCACCAGGTTCAAAAATATTGACCGAATAATATCCGTTTGACGGAACGACTATTTTGTTGTTGTTTTTTGAATTATCGCTCGCTACTATACGATACTCAACTTTGTCGTCACGTTGAAGATTTCCCGGAAGTTCAACGGTGCCCGAGAAGTTCTCTTCATCAACTGTTAGTAAAACCGGTTCCTGGTCAATTCCATCAACTTTGTATTCAACTTTAACAGATTTAATTCCCAGGTTGTCTTCTGCTTTGCCTGTTAATTGAACCGAATTCAATAAGCTTGAAACGAGTTTTACAGGGTTATGAAAAACAATTGGAGCAGAATAATCCGGCCCAATTCTAAAAGTTAATTTTTTGTTCGGTGCAGTGCTCGGTAATTTAAATATGTTGTTAGCGGATTGAGCAACAAAATAGTATTGAATGTTACCCAAAAAATTATTTACAGGAAGGTTGCCGGTATACTTTTGTAACGAAGCATCGAAAGATAAACTAACAGAGTCTTTTGTGGTAAAATAATCTTTTGAAAAGATAATTTTTACGACTGTTGGGTCAAACGGAATTTCACTGTTTATTCCTATTTGGAGTGGGAGTTCCAGGCAGGTTTCTTCAAAGTCCTTGATAGCTTCAAAATCAAACGAAACCGATTTCCATCCCATTTCAGCCAGCATCTGCACTGTCAAATCTCCTGGTGTGTGTATTGCCTGTCCTTTGTATTTATATGCTGTCATCAGGTTGTTGTCGTCATTTGAGTTTAAATCCTCATGATCGAGGTGATATAAACTTGACCCAGCTATCCAGTTTTCAGGCGCATATAAATTTGGTGCCGGTGTTGCCGATTTTTCGGCTACCGTTTCCTTATTAAATTTTAGCTTTTCAGAAGTTAGTTGTTGAAACAATGAACTTGAAGGACTCTTAAAATTATCGTTATCAGCTATTCTTTGATCATTAAAATTATATATATAATAATCATAGATGCTAGGCAGATTATTTGTATTATTTAAATAGCCATTTCCATCCTCTGCTTTTAAAAATCCGGAGAATCCAAGTCCATGAGTGATTTCGTGCAAAGCCGCAGTAATAAAATCATACTTTGTTGACGGAGTATCTCCGTCGGTTTTATAATACCAGGAGATATTTGAATTAAAACTGCAAACAATGTCGGCTTCATTTTCTCCGTTTATATCTTTTCCTGCAAGCTTTTCGGCCAGAGCCACCGGGTAGTAAACATTGGAAAACAAAGCACCGTCAAAATTTTTGTAAAATTGCGAAGGTCGGCTTTGAGCCAGCATGTTTGTTCCCAGTTCTTCCCATTTTACCGTGATTCTTAAAGGAACAGGAGAAGAAACAAAACCTTCCCAGATTGAAACTGCATACTGAAAAGCAGCTTTAGCCTGAGTAGGCACGTTTTCGTAAGTCACTAAGAAGTTTCCGGCATCGCTGCCAGACTTCAATTGTCTCTCATCGGTAGGTGGGGGGCTAAATTCATTTTTTACTTCATCCAAAGCAATGTTGATCTGGCTTTCGCCTTTAATGGTTTGCGTCAACAGTTGCTTTTGGGCCTTAACATTGCAAAAGGTAACAATGGTAAGGACGATTAAAAGCGTCCGTCTCATGACAGTTTCTATTTATGGGTTTGTAATATTCAAAAATAACAAACCTTGAGACGGGTTTCGAAAAATAAAGCGCTGATTTAATGAGTAGTGAATGCTGAAAATAGGATAAGCATTTTTTCAGCAATGGGAAAATTCCCTGATTTAATGGGGTTGATGAAGCTGAGATAGTTTTACTATACATCTTCAAATTATTGTCTACTGACCTTCCGGCAGAAGACAATTTTTTAATCGCCCTACTATTGCAAAAGGTAACAATGTAGAGGACGACCGAAAGCGTCCGTCTCATGACAGTTTCTATTTTATGGGTTTGCGGTGGTAAATATATTAATAATATTTATTATTCCAAGTAATTTTTATAGTTTAGACGCGCCTAAAATTTAAGCAACCAAAAAAGCAGAATGATTTTTATGAAATTTTTATCAACAATTATTGCCGGAGTTTCAGCCCTGTTGATTTTTACTTCGTCAACACCTGAAAAAGGTTATTATTCAGAATTATACAGACCTCAGTTTCATTTCACACCGGAAAAAAACTGGCATAACGATCCCAATGGTTTAGTATATTATAAAGGAGAATATCATATGTTTTATCAGTACAATCCTTATGGGAACAAATGGGGAAATATGCACTGGGGACATACTGTAAGTAATGATTTGGTTCATTGGGAGCATCTTCCCATTGCACTTTATCCCGATGAGAATTCAAAAGACAGTGTTTTTTGTACTGCTTTTTCAGGCTCAGCAATAGTTGATGAGCATAATTTATTGGGAAAACAAGAGGGAGATGAAAAAACACTGCTTGCTTTTTATACAAGTCAACACTGTGGGCAGCGTATTGCTTATAGCACGAATAAAGGAAGAACATGGGAAAAGTACGAAGGAAATCCAATTATCCCGTTTGATGAAAATGATGATGCAAGGGATCCAAAGGTTTTCCGGCATGAACCCACTCAGAAATGGGTAATGGCGCTGTATCGGAAAACAGAAAATGATGATATAACAAGAGGGGTTTCCTTTTATGTGTCTGAAAATTTGGTTGACTGGGAGTGGAAAAGTCATATTGTCGGTTTTTTTGAATGTCCGGATCTGGTTCAACTGCCGGTAACCAACCGCCCTGGAGAAAAGAAATGGGTGTTGTTTGACGGAGATGGAAGCTATATTATAGGTGATTTTGATGGTGAAAGTTTTTCGCCTGAGACCGGAAAGATGAAAAGTGATTTTGGGAAAAATTATTATGCAACTCAAACATGGAGTAATATACCTGAAGATGACGGCAGGACAATACAGATTGCCTGGATGCGTGGGGGAAAATTTCCCGATATGCCGTTTAACGGGCAAATGACTTTCCCCAGTGAACTCTCGATTGAAAAGTTTAGTTTTGGTTATAAGTTAATTCGGAAGCCGATTAAAGAAATTGAAATGTTACATGGAAAACATACCAGTTGGAAAAATGAAAATATTATTCCCGGAATAAACGACAATATTTTAAAGAAAATAAGTGGAGATTGTTATCATATTATTGCAGAGTTTGATATAAAAACTTCGGATAATTTTGGTTTTATGCTTCGCCATGGAAAAAAAGATGCCGGCACCGAGGTTTTATACAACGTAAAACGTGGGACGCTTTCGGTATTGGGATCAACTGTTCCGCTGCAGGCTATTGATAATAAAATAAAATTGGAAATTCTGGTTGATCGCGCTTCTGTTGAAATCTATGCCAATGACGGGCAAGCCGTGGTTTCAAACTGTTTTACGCCTTCAGAAAAGGCTGATGACTTCGTTATTTTTACCAACGGAGGAGAACTCGAAGTTATTAAATTGGATGCCTATAAAATAGAGTCAGTCTGGGCAGAAGAGAATTAAATTAGTAAACAACAATGAAAAATTTATTTGCAGGAATTTTAATACTATTTACTGTAAATTTTCTATACGCTCAGGAAATTAAAATTTATAATCCGAAAGCCGATGCTAAAGAGGAGTTGGCTGATGCAGTTAAAAAAGCATCAATGGAGAATAAACACGTTTTTATTCAGGTTGGAGGAAATTGGTAAATTGGTGTTCGTGGTGTGTAAAGTTTCACCGTTTTGTTGATGCGGATTCAGAGATTAAGACTTTTGTTGAGGAAAATTTTGAAGTTGTCCGGGTGAATTATGACCCAAAGAATAAAAACAAAGAAGTACTTGCCGAACTCGAATTTCCGCAACGTTTTGGATTTCCGGTATTTGTCATTCTTGACAGGGAAGGAAATCGGATTCATACTCAAAACTCTGCCTTTCTTGAAAAAGATGATGGATATGATCGTAATAAGGTTTTTTAAAAATTGGTCATCTTCAGCATTAAATCCCGAAAATTATAACTGACAATTCTTGTATCAAAGGAGAAGAGAAATAAGCTGAACTACAACAATCAAAAGCACCATTGCCACTGGGTAAACAGTTGCGTAAGCAATAGAATGAGCGTTGGTCTCTGTCATAGAATCGGCAGCGGCAAGACCCGGTGTGCTTGTCATGCTGCCACTAATTGCACCGAGAAGACTTAAAACATTCATTTTGAAAAACCATTTTCCAACAAGTGCAGCAATTATCATTGGGAAAAGTGTTATTATTCCTCCAAATAAGAAAAGCTGAATGCCATATTCGTTAAAGGTTTTCACTATTTCCGCCCCTGCATCTGAGCCTACTGCGGCAAGAAATAGAATAAGCCCGAATTGGCGCAGCAACTGATTTGCAGCGCCACTCATTGTCCATATTACCGGACCGGTTTTTCCAATCCTGCTTAGTGCAAGTGCAATTACCAGAACACCGCCTGTAAGTCCAAGACTAAAAGAAAAACTTCCCATATTTAACCCGATTTTTCCAACAAGAACTCCCAGGATTATTCCAAGTGCAACAGGCAGAATATCTGTATCGGAAAGTCTTTTTTGATCGTCACCAAAAATCTTGGCAACCATTTCCATATTTGCTTTACTGCTGGCAATAATTAGTTTATCGCCAAATTGTAATTTAGACCCGGGGGAAGGTGAAATGTTGATTCCTGAGCGACGAATCCGGGTAATTGTTGCGTTATAAGTGTAAAGCAGGTTTATTTGTCCGATGGTTTTATTTACAACTTCTTTGTTGGTAACTAAAACCCCACGCACATCATATTTAGGATCAAGCGGAATCTCCTCTTCTGTCGGCTGCCCAATAAGTAATTCTACATTTTTTAGCGCTTCTTCTGTTCCAACTGCTTTTATTAAATCTCCTTTGTACAGAATGGTTTCAGGAGTAGGTGTTACCGCAATTCCTTTGTGTACGACACGCGATACAACTGCTTTGGTCATAAAACGAATGCGAAGTTCGCCAATCGTTTTTCCAACAATGTTTTCGTTTTCAACAAAAAAATTCCGGCGATTTATTTCGGGGAACTCCTCTTTTATTTTTGAATTAAACTCTTCCTCCGATTTTTTAAGTGAAATATTCAGAATTCTTGGTAAAAAGCGAATAAAGAGAATTACCCCGATTACTCCAAAAGGATATCCGACTCCATAGCCGATTGATGCAAGAGGCGAATTTGTATAATCGATTGCCGCAGCCAATCCGGGAGTACTTGTCAAAGCACCTGTTAGGAGCCCGATGGCAATATTTTTGTCAATTTTGAAAACAGAAACAATCAAGACAGTAAAAGCCGCTGCTATTACAATCAACACTGTAGCAAATGAGGCCAGTTGGCGACCTTCCTTTTTAAATGATTCGAAGAATCCCGGTCCGGCCTGTATTCCAATGGTAAAAATAAAAAGAACCAATCCAAGGTTTTGGAAATCTTTTGGGATAACAATTCCGTAATGGCCAAAAATAAGCGCGATAAATATGACTGCAGAAACATCAAGCGAAAGCCCAAAAATTTTAATTCTGCCCAGGATAAATCCAAGCGCGACTATTAAAAACAGAGCAAAATAACTGTTTGACAAAAGTTCCATTTTCCATTCCAATTTTCGTTGCAAAGGTAAGGAATTGCTGAATTTACGATGGAATTCTTATTTCTGTCCTTTATTTGTAACAAAGAATTAAAAAAGCGATTTGAGAAAAAAGCGGATCAGAAATTCAAACTATTCGAGAAGAAAATTAAAATCATCTCCTTCTGAAAGTTCGATTGCTTGCTCTCCTTTTTTGAATATGCGGCACGTTTTGTCTCCGATTAACCCGAGTTGATTATTTTCAAGCAAAAACATTGTTCCTTCACGCAGTCCGGCGACATAAACAGAAGGATTTATTTCGATAAATTCCGAGATTCTTTGTTCACGTGTTTCTCCGCCATGTCCCTCCGGGTTTTCATCTAAATAGTGTGGGTTAATTTGAAAAGGAATTAAATTCATACAATCAAAACCTTTTGGGTCGGTAATCGGCATATCGTTGGTTGTGCGAAGCGTAGGACAAGTAATGTTTGAGCCAGCACTCCATCCAATATACGGCGTTCCCGATTTAACTTTTTGGGCTATGGCTTCCATTAATTTCTGATCGTTCAGCATCCGGGCCAGTTGCCAGGTATTTCCTCCTCCCACTACAATCGCTTTTGCATTTTTAATTGCCTCCGCGGGCTTATCAAAAGTATGAATTCCTCTTATGTGGTGGCCAATTTCCACAAAGCGTTCTTCTACTTTTTCACAGTATGTATCAAAAGAAAAAGTTACCGCAGCATAGGGAATAAAAACCGCTGTTACAGGTTTTTTCCCAAGGAATTTTTGAATTTCGTATTTCGGATAATCCAGATAAGGTTCTCCTGGCATTGTTGAATTACTGATTAAAAGAACTTTCATAATTTAATGGTTGAAATTGGACGGCGAAATTATATAAAACCCTGATATTATCTGAGCTAAAATGTTGGTCAAATTTTTTATTCCGCTTATCGTTGAAAAAAGTAAAGATTTGTAATTATAAAAATAGTTTTGCAAATAGTCTTCACATTTTCTTTTTAAAACCTTGACAATTTATAAGTTAACAAATCGTTAATCGTACAAAGAGTTGACATCGCAGTTGGCCAGTTCGATAAAATACGCTGCAATTCTGTCTGTTACATCATTTAGAAAACGGGCTCCCTTTTCGGGAGTGGATTTTTTGGGATTACCAACTCCGGTATCTTCCGACACCTTATCCCAGCGCCGGGGTGTCCAGGCTGTTTTTTCTTTTAAGCTTTTTAGTTTGAAAGATTTTGCAGCTCCTTCACCCGCTTCTTCAAGAGGCCTTACCAATTGAGGGAAGTAATGCATAATGATACAGGTTTCCATTTCATTGGCATGGTCACCATCCTCATCAAAATAGTCTTTATTGTCAAATAATTTGAACCATTCAACAATTGAAAGAAACATCTCCGGAAACTCGGGTTGCAGGTCTCTGATTAACTGCTTAAAGTCGTTTCCTCCATGGCCGTTCATCAGCGCAAATTTTCTGATTCCCTGGTTGTACAATGCTTTCAGAATATCGCGAAGAATCATTTGCTGAGTAGAAAGTGTAGTATGAAGGCAAAACGGTAATTCAATTTGCCCCATGTTTTGAATACCCAGAGGAATAGTAGGCAAAACCATTACTTTTGCGCCTTTTTCCCATGCTTTTTCAGCCGCTTCTTCTGCAATCTTAGCTGTTTCCAGCGAATCAGTCCCATACGGAAGATGGTAATTATGTGGTTCGGTTGCTCCCCAGGGCAAAACGGCAACCTCGTATTTCTGATTTTTGATTTGTTTCCAGTTGGTTTGTTCTAAAATGTATGGTTTCATATTTTAAATATTTAAAAACTTATTATGGTAAAGCCAAAGGTAAAAGGCGTTAATTCAGGGCCTTTGTTTTCTTTAAAAAGCGGAAGAAATTCATAGGTGGCAAAAAGATTGATTCCCCGATAGCCGACCCGAGCCATGAGTCCGTATTTAAAGTTCTGCAAATGATAATGTCCGGGTACTTTCAATTTTTCTTTTTTCCCTTCAACCCGGTATTTTATTTTGGTATGACTGTTCATTCTGTAACTGGCGTATAATCCTGTCGATAAATAAAGCCTGTTTTCGTAATGATTAATCGGAATTTGGAACTCGGCAAGCAAAGGCATAAGAACAGAAACAATTGAAAGTTTTGATTTTTGGTTTTGGTCGAAATAAAGGGTTTCCGATTCAATTTTATCATTGTCGCCTCTTATTATTGTTGTATTTTGGTCAAGGCGGTAACTCTGTAAGTGAAGCCCCAAACCCGTGACCAATCCAATTGTATTTCTGTTGTGTTGTAAGCCAATACTTTGCTGAATAAAATTGATATAAGTAGAATTTGAACGGAATACATCGTTATTCATAAATTCGGTTTCATAACCCGAGTAATCTTTATTCAGAAAAAAGTTGAAACCAAAATCAACACCTGCCCAATGACCGATAAAATCATCTTGCCAGAAATTAAAACCATGCTGAGTAATTTCACTAATATCAATTTTCCGAAGGATTTTTTCAGGATCCTCCTGAATAGGAATAATTGAATCTGTTTCCTGGGCTTGTATTTTTTTTACGTTTCCAAAAAGCACAAACAGGATTGTAATTTGGAAGAGTAATGTTTTCATTGGCAAATTAATATTCATACCTTTTTTTGTTTTTGAAATGAATATTATAAGACAACAAAGGTAATGGTTTCATGTTTATAAAACTACAAATCCAAAACGTTCGTCAATTTCAATTTTAAGACTAAATTTAATTTTTGTCTCAGGCTTAATTAACATTGCGGAGTTTATGTAAAGAAAGTTTTACAATCTGTTGAAATGCATTAATAGAATTTTTGTATGGATTTTTCCGGAAATGCTTGGATGACATTATTTTACAGAAAAACAAAAAAGCAGGTCTGATTACAGAACCCGCTCTTTGTTTGAGGGATGGATTTGGGGATTATTTAAAGGATGGTTTTATTCAGAAAGACATATTATTCTTTGAGTATCACTGTGGGTCCCTGTTTTTACGCTATTCCATATGGTTTTTTGGATAGCTTTTAAGTATATGGAACCACAGTTTCTATTTGTAAATGTTACGATGTTAAATTGACCTGAACCTGTGGTTGTGCCACTTTGTCCCAAACCGGTTCCTACCTTGGTGTATGTTCCGGCGTTTGTTGTTATCGAATACCTCTCCAAATAATTGTCATCAACTGTAAACTCACCGTGTATTGTATCTCCTTTTGCATAATGAGAGCAGTTTCCCTGATCATCGATCGTTAAACTAACTGCCGGAAATGTATTATCCATTTGTATAACCTGGCTATCAGAAGTTCCGTTTTGATTTTCTATGGTAACTAGCAGTTTATCGTTGGTGCCGGGTGAAAACCTCGCTAAAACACTATCGATATTGTTATAATATGGCTGATACGTATATTCGTCGCTAACCGGAACTTCTACCGGATGTGTGACTATCCCTGTGGCCGGGTTGTAGCCTAATAAAGCAAGTTTATTGTTCAGGTAGTAGCTTCCACCCGTAGTGAGGTTGGTAATTTTAACCTTGTATTTCATTCCGGCAAATGGGGCTGATACGCCTTGTACCACGATAATTCCACCAAATGGACTTCCATTAAAGGTGTTTGTTTGGTTAAATTCTATTTTTGCTCCCGGTAAAGTAAGTCCGGTAAAATTGTTAATGTTATCTGTAGAAACTCCGCCTACGGTAATTAATTTAGGTGAATTTGCGGTCCACACCATTCCTGGTTTTATTTGGATATAAGATTCAACAATATTACCCCAGTGAGAACATTCCATTCCGGACGGCGGAACATTCCATGACAAGATTGCCCTGACTTTCAACACCCTTGGCCTATTGCATTTACGTTTAAATTTTGAGAAATCGTAAGGCAGGATAACTGAATATGACAATCCTCCCCTGGGAATACTTGCTATGTCGTGAACATTTACAGAGGTTGTACCTGCATGTTCCCAGCTGCAATTATCCTCTTCCTGTATCCAAAAAGAAACATACTCTCTGCTTCCGTCTTTGCATAAATCTCCGTTGTAACCGGCTGATTTCTTTACTTTCAGAGTTCCGATTAAAGCTTCCTGATTGTAATCTGCTCCCACACAAAACAACTCTTCATAAGTCGTATTACATTTTAATTTATTTAATTTTCCTAAACTTTCAACAAACGATAATTTATTGGATTCAAACAACTTGTATACATTGTTCAAAATAGTGTAATCGGGTGAACTTCCTGCTTCTTTTAAAAGTTTATATCCAAAGCGGTACGGTTCTATTTTTTTCTTTCTGTAAGTATTGGCTAATTCCTGAAAATCAACCTTGCCGGATAGCATTTCCTTTTTTGCTTTTTTTAAAGAGACATCGCCTTCGGGAATTGTAGCAGCGATATCGTTTAGCGAAACTTCCGGATTCAGTAATGCCTTTTCAAATAAGCTGCCAACTTCAAGTAAAGGTAAATTAGGGATAAAGAATTTTATGGGGCTAATTTGAATATATTCTTCTTTTACATCTCCCCAAACGTAGCTCCCTGTAGTTAAGTTGGGGTCATTCGGCGCAGGAACAGAATTCCATGATAACACAGCTTTAACCTTTGGCAGATTTGCTTTTACACACAAATCCTGTTTTGGCTTAATTTTTAACCGAACTACATAATCAATTGGTTTTTCGGGTTTACTATCGCAGTCTTTTTGAGTAGGAATGTCGTGGGCGTTAAAAGCAGTAAATCCCATGTCGTTCCACCCTGAACCATCGTTATAATCCAAATAGAATCGCACATATTCGAATGAGCCCTTGGTGCACAAACTACCTGAATAGCCCGTTTCTTTTTTTATTTTTATTACGGCAGTTAATTCATTAAAAGCCGGATTAAAGCCAACGCATCCTAACTCCTCATAAAATTTATTCATTTTTGTTTTAAAAAAATCCAGAGGCGTGTTCAGCTTCAATTTTGGGAAATCTTTTTCTCCTACTGTCATAAAGAAGTTAAATTCTCTTCGGGCTATTAACAGTTGTTTTTCGTTTAATTCTGACATGATTATTAATGTTTAATATTTCCTACTCTGTTTACAATTGGCTTTTCGGATTGCGCCCACCGGGAAAATTGTTTTTTCAATAGTTGCATAGCACAAAATTAATACCGGTGGAAGCGTAAGTCAAGAGTTAAATCGCTGATATACATCCATATGTGCCCCGTATGTTTCGAGGTAAAAGCTCTTGATCCGGAAGGGCTTTTACCCTCAGGTTGAACAGGGTAAATCCCCCTTTGTAAAGGATTTTGACCCATTGTGGTAAGAAATGGTATTTGTAATATGCAAGTAGTGAGAGTGCTACGGCTTTTTTGTTTTTATTTGATAAAGAATATATATTGCATTACATAGAAATGCCCGTAACTTTGTTTAAACCATTAAATTTAATATCATGAGAATTATCAAGATGAAAGTAACAGGATTGTTGTTTTTATTGTTAATAACACTTTTTTTCAGTGCCTGCAGGCAAACAACCCCAAAGCCTGAGCCGGTAAAAGCTCCTGAACAAATTATATCTTTAGAAACTGCCCGGGAGATGTATAATACTTATTCTGAACGCAGGGTTCCCATAATCAGGGCATATGAGAAAGAGCAAAACAGCAATGATGAGGAGTTTAATCCCACGCGTTCCGGTTGGTATGATTTTCGAACGATTAAACAGTACATCGCTTTTATTGAACAGGAAGCGGAAGCGGCTGGTGTTGAGATCTCAGGATTGCAATTTTATTTTGCCAATTATCCGGACAGGACAAAGTTTGAAGATGGAACACCGGTAACCTATCCAAGAAAAAATTCATTTTTTATCGTTCCAACACTAAAGGTTGAAGGGAAAGACTATGGATTTTATACCGCTGAATCGGAAGATGGAGAGAGACAGGCAGTGTTGATAAATGAAAGAGCTAAAATTGTGACTGATAAGTTGCAAAAATTTGATAAACACAACGAAAGCGGATCAATTGCCAATAAAACAGGACAGGCTAACAGTATTTTTAGTTATGTTGGTTTTAGTAGTGGCTCAGGTTTCTCCGCTGCCAATGCATCGCCTGGCCAACGAAGTTTAATTTTGAATGAATCAAATTTAGTCCCGCCACCAAACCAAACAGATTTTGATTGAGTTGATGTATAAGGCCAATTTATGAAAGTTGAATTTTTAGATATTGTTTTAGGTTATTTAGTTTTAGTTATTCAGGTAGCTGTTGCTGTTATTGCAGTGGTTAAATACCAGGCGTATAAAAATACGCCATTAAAATACATATCTATCATTTTAATTTACACCGCGATTAATGAAATAATTGGAAGCCTCAATATTTATTCAAATAACAATAACGTATTGATTTACAATATATACAATGTTATATATTTTCTGTTTTTTTACAATGCTTTTTGGTTTTCAATAACAAAGGAAAAGTATAGAAACTGGATTGTCGCTTGTGTAGGTATCTTTGTATTGGCCAGTGTCGTTAATCCATTTTTTCAGAATTTTATAACAGAATCTCAGTTACTGGCTTATGTAGTTGGGGCATGCGCTCTTTTGTTTTGTATTATTTTGTATTACATCGAAATTTTATCCACGTCCAAAGTCTTGTTAATCAGGCAGGATATTTTGTTTTGGATAAGTGTTGGATTATTACTTTTTTATGTTGGTTATATCCCGATAAAACTAACACGTGTATTTTTTGAATATCAGGATAATGTATACTTAGCTTTAAGAATAGTGCATCGAATACTAATATTGATTTTAAATGCCTGTTTTATTATTGGATTTTTATGGATGAAAAAGAAATTGCCACGCTAGTCTCTGTAATTATTTTAGTTGTTCTTGTAATAATAATTATTACGCTATTTTCTGTCTTTGTAACCCGTAAGAACAGACTTTTAAAAGAGCAGGAGAAGGTAAAGGAAGCCTTTGAAAAAGAACTGACCGATACACAGATAGAAATCAGGGAAGAGACTTTACGTAATATCAGCTGGGAACTTCACGATAATATCGGGCAACTGCTTACTCTGGCAAAAATTCAGTTACAAAATGCAAACGACGATTCACAAGCTATTGCCGAGGCCATTAATACAATCGGAACAAGTTTAAAAGAATTAAGAAGTTTGTCTAAACTTATTAATCCCGACACATTGAGAAGTCTTTCATTAGTGGAAGCAATTCAACTTGAAATAGAGCGATATAATCGTTTAAAATATCTGGTAGCTACAATCCAAATCCAATGTTCCGGGACTATTTTTTCTATAGATAATAAAGTTGAAATTATCATTTTCAGGATATTACAAGAGTTTTTTACAAATACAATCAAGCATTCAAAAGCTTCAGAACTTAATGTGGAAATAAACTATAACGACAAAGCACTAACAATTAATGCTGTCGATAATGGTATCGGATTTGATTCCACCCATTTTGGTCCCGGTAAAGGAATTGGTTTAAACAATATTAAAAGCAGGGCAAAAATGATTAATGCAGATTTGGAAATTTTATCCGCAAAAGATTGTGGAACCCAACTTTCTCTAACTTATAAAATTGAACAAATATGAATTATACTGTAGTTGTAGTAGATGATCATACCCTTCTGTCACAGGCGATAGGTGATCTGGTCGACAATTTTGATCATTTTTCTGTACTTTATGTTTGTAAAAACGGACAGGAATTGCTCACAAAATTCAAAGATCCAAAAAACATTCCTGATGTTGTTTTGATGGATGTGAATATGCCAATTCTAAACGGAATTGAAACTACTGCTCATTTAAAAGAATACTTTCCTGAAGTAAAAGTACTGGCGCTTTCCGTGGAAGAAGATGAAACAACCATTATAAAAATGCTACGTGCAGGTGCGAAAGGATATTTATTAAAAGATGTAAAAAAAACTGAACTTAAAAATGCATTGCTTGAGGTTTTGAAACATGGCTATTACTATACGAATACCGTTTCACAGGTTTTAATTCATTCACTGGAAAACAGAGGGGACAGTGCCTTTTCCCTGAAAGAACGAGAAATTGAATTTATTCGGCACGCCTGCAGTGAAAAAACATATAAGGAGATTGCCGGAGAAATGTATTTAAGCCCGAAAACAATAGAAGGATACAGAGATGCTTTGTTTGAAAAATTAAATTTGCGAAACCGCACGGGGCTTGTGATATATGCAATAAAAAATAAAATATTCGTTCCGAAGTAAATTTGATTGTTTACCTGGAAGATTAGGATTGTTGTTTTTAGTTTCCAGTAGATACGATTTGTTTACAATCGAAAAGAAAAAGCTATAAATGCCTGTATTTCATTTTAAAAGAATACCTTTGCGCGCATTATTTTATAGAAGTATTTGAATGACATTATTTAATGAAATGGGGCTAAGCTCCGAAATTCAGTTGGCAATTGAAGAACTTGGTTTTGAGCAGCCCACACCAGTTCAGGAAAAGACAATTCCATTTTTACTGGAAGAAAAGCAGGATATGGTTGCCCTGGCGCAAACCGGAACAGGGAAAACTGCCGCTTTTGGTTTGCCAATTATTCAGCAGATTGATACAACAAAAAAAGATTCTCAGGCTTTGATATTAAGCCCGACCCGGGAATTGGCACTTCAAATTGCCAATGACATCAATACATTTTCAAAACATCTTCCCAAAATTAATGTAGCCGTTCTTTATGGTGGCGCCGATATAAAAAAACAAATTAAAGATTTGGAACGTGGCGCACAGATTATTGTCGGAACACCCGGAAGAACACTCGATTTAATCAAACGTAAAAAGCTGAAAGTAAACGATATTCAGTGGCTTGTGTTAGATGAGGCTGACGAGATGCTTTCCATGGGTTTTAAAGACGATTTGGATGCAATTTTGGAAAATTCGCCGGAAGGAAAACAAACTTTGCTGTTTTCGGCCACAATGCCTAAAGAAATTGTAGGTATTGCCAACAAATACATGAGCAATCCATTTGAAATCTCAGTTGGGAAGAAAAATACCGGTGCTGAAAATGTGGAACACAATTATTATGTGGTTCATGCAAAAGACAGATATCTGGCGTTAAAGCGTGTTGCCGACGTCAATCCGAATATTTACGGAATCATATTTTGTCGTACCCGAATGGAAACCAAAGAAGTTGCCGATAAATTGATGCAGGATGGATACAATGCCGACGCACTGCATGGTGATTTATCGCAGGCACAGCGCGATCATGTAATGGCTCGTTTCCGGGGAAAACATCTACAAATGTTGGTGGCTACCGATGTGGCAGCGCGTGGGTTGGATGTGAACGACCTGACACACGTTATAAATTATAATTTGCCGGATGATCCGGAAGTTTATATTCATCGTAGTGGCAGAACAGGACGTGCAGGGAAAAAAGGTATTTCTGTTACTTTGATTCACCTGCGTGAAAAAGGTAAATTACGCCAGGTTGAAAAAATTGTAAATAAAAAGTTTGTTAAAAAAGAGGTTCCCTCCGGAAAGGAAATTTGTGAAAAACAGCTTTTTAGTCTTATCGACAAGGTGGAGAGGATTGAAGTAAACGAATCACAGATTGGCGAATTTATGCCGGTAATCTACAAAAAACTGGCCTGGCTCGATCGTGAAGAACTGATCAAACGTTTTGTTTCGGTTGAATTTAATCGGTTTCTCGATTATTATAAAAATGCACCCGATATTAATGTGGATGAATCCAAACAAAACGATGATTACCCGGAAGGGCGGCGGAGCAGAAAACGCGACCGTAAAAAAAGAGGTGACCGAAATGATCGAAGCGACAGGAATGACAGGAGAAGAGGTGGTTATGAGTTTTCCCGATTCTTTTTTAATTTGGGGAAAAAGAACGGTATCAGTAAACGGACCATTATCGATTTAGTGAACCAGAATTTGCCTAATAAGAGCGTTGAGATTGGAAATATAGAGGTACTGAAAAGTTTTTCGTTTTTTGAAGTTGATAAACGTTTCGAAAGAGAAGTTTTGAAATCATTTAAAAATGCTAAATACAAAGGTCAGCGCATCGGAATTGATATTGCAAAAGGGAAATAGAAAGATGTAAAAATATGACTTGAAAAGCTGTTCGATTTGATTTGGGCAGCTTTTTTTATTTAAAGAATCAGTTAATTATTGCTGAACTTTTTGCCAGTCTGTCTCCCATCCAAACTCTGCCATCCGGCTTTTCCCTGTCCGGCTTTTTAAGGGAGAATATTCCCGAAAAGCGGAATCCACATTCGTAAGTCCCTTTGGGAATAAAAGGGTATCCCGATTTTTGAACAGTTCGGGTTATAGTTTCACCACTGTTTAATCTTATCATCCAATCCAGTGGGTTGTCATTTTCCGCAGGAGCCTGTGAACCGCTTGTGCTCTGATAAATTTTTTCTTTAGTTCTTAAAAACACTCCATTATGGTAGTAATGGAAATGTGCTTCTCCCATAATCAGAGGATCAAAAACATAAAGATTTAATTCGTCGTTGTTTTTAATGGTGAAAGTATACCGCAGCTTGCAACGATTGTTTATTGAATCGTTTTCGATAATTTTTACAGAATCGATAGAACAATCAATACCGGCATGGAAAATCTCATAATTTCTTAAAGTCTGAATAATCGTATCGTTCATGCGAAAATCATGTTCCATCGGAATTCTACCTGTTGAGATTTTTATAATATCGTGTGGATAAAATCTTGGCCCCACATCAATAATTGGCCCGCAATAACTTGATGAAGAAATCATTGGCCATAAAACTCCAATATAATGTCTTGTTGAATCGGTTGTAACAACAAAAGGTTTACCCAGAAAATGTGCGTCTGATTCAGGTAAGGCCACGGATTCTTTTAGATAAATTACGTGTGAAGAAGTGTCGTATTTCTCAATATTTTCTTGTGTTACAAATGGCGGTTTCAGTAACTTCAGTTCGTTCAGGTTTGAATTGGAAACATCGGCCCCTGTTAAACTTTCGTCTTTCAAAAAATACATATTGAATCCTACATAAGAAGAATCAACAACTTCAGCCTCCAACTCTGGCTCTGGTTCTGGTTCTGGTTCTGTATTGATTAACTGATCATTTTTTTCATTGCAGGAAATAAACATTGAAAACAAAAACAGAAGGTGAAGAAGGCGTTTCATTTTATTTGGTTTAAAAGATTTTGGCAGTTATAAAGATAAGTAATTTGTTAAAAACCAACAATCTACATACTTCTTTTCTTTTTGCTCGATTTTGCTTTTGGGTTAAACTCCAGACAACGTTTTACCCATTTATCCAAATCCTCATCCATATCTACTGCTTCGGCGTTAATTAACAGGAACCCTTTCATCGACTTGCCGGAATCATCGAGCAAACGGCAATCTTCATTTTGCAAATATTTATCTTGATCCTCCGGAGGAATACGAACCAATAACTCTTCTCCGGACACTCCAACACACAATTTTTCATCCACAAAAAAACTAAGGGTACCAAACATTTTTTTCTCTTCAAATCCTATTTTGTTTCCTTTTAATGAATTGCGGACACGATCGGTCAGATATTCGCTGTAAGCCATTTTTTGTTATTTTTTGTTTGTGCCATTTTGCAGCCAGATATCGATTCCCGGGGCCCGGAAAGCGTAGGGTTTTGAAAGAATATCATAGTCTCCGTCGCCGTCAAGGTCGGCAATTTTAGCTTCGTGGTGGCTAAAACCTTCGTTAATTATATAGTCGGTAAAATTTCCCTTTCCGTCGCCAAGTAGAATCCGAAGTTTTGCGTCAGGATTGTGCTGTTCGCTAAACCGCATTTCTGCATTAAAAATATCAAGGTGCCCATCGCCGTTAAAATCAATAATTTCTATCGAATGACCGTTGTCAATTTCAGTAATTAAAGTTTTTCGTTTCCATGTTCCGTTTTGCCATTCATACAAAAACATGGGAGCAATTCCATCGCCAACCACAAGTACAATTTCCGGTCGTCCACCTTCAATAAGTTGTGCTGCTGCAGAACGAGAGAAAGAGTAAGAGGCATCTACAATATTTTCCTGAAATTTTTTGTCTCCTGTTTTTTTAAACCACCGGCCTCCGCCGATAATATCGGGAATACCATCTCCGTCAATGTCGGCTTTGGCCAGCCCTTCGTGTTCATTTACACGTTTCCAGTCTGGCATTTCACCCGGAGGTTGCATTTCGCTGTCGTTTGCGTAGGAATAAATCGGAATCATTTCCCACTCTTCGTTTTCTCGCGGGTTTTTCGGAATTTCAGCCAGGAATAGTGTATTTGCATTCTGGTTCCAGAATGCCAGCTCCATTAAACCATCTCCGTCAAAATCCCCAAAAAGCTGGTCGTGGTGTTTGGTTGCGCCCGATTTTTTTACGGTATGGCGTTTCCAGGGTATTTCCGGACTGTAATTGGGATATGGATTTTCCCACCACCATACTTCGCTGGAGCGGGATTCGCCACCAAAAACGGGATCCAGATCACCATCGTTATCAATATCCCAAACTGCTGAACCAGCTTCAATTCGCAAAAGCCCGGTGTCTAAAATGTATCTGTCCCATTTTTCTCCGTTTTTTTTGTACCAAACTACTGCCGGCGCCTGCACTCGCTCAGTGACAATAAAATCATTTATTCCGTCTTTGTCGATGTCAAAAACAGCGCAACTTGTTTGTTGTTCGCTGCCGTTGGGAACCTCCAGGTCTCCGTTTTCAGAAGAATAATGTTTCCATTCAGTCTCAGGGATGGGAGGCTGACTAAATCCTTTTCCGCTAAAAAGAAAAATTAAAAAAATGAGGTGTAAAGTTTTCATTCTAAACTAATTTTGTGTTATAAAACTAATTGCCTGTTTTGATTTTAGCAAGCGAAAAGTCCTCTCATTTTACGAATAAGCGTCTAAAATTTACGATTCAGCAAGATTTATTTTCAAATACCGGTTTTTCTGCTGAATTTTATTTCCGGTAACATTGAGTTAAAACACCAAAAAACGAACATGTGAAAGTTTCAAAGAAAATATTTTTTACCCGGTTAAAAGTTTTTGGCGGAGCTTTGGGTATCTCGCTTTTTTTTAGTTTGGTTCTTCGCGGAAAGTTGTTCGACTCTGGTTTATGGAACATGTTGGTTTTGACCTATATTCAGCTTGAAATATTTCTGTGGTTGGGAAATCGTTTTTTTAGAGATATAAAAAGAGAATCAGTTAACTACAAACGTAAAATGGTTTCGCGTTTGTTAAAGTTTTACCTTACCGTTTTGGCTATTGCGTTTGTAATTTTTATGACCGTTTACACCGCAAATTTTGTGTTAAACGGCGCTGACTTTAGTTACTATTTTATCGGGTTGAGAGAAATAGAGATGAAAGGTTTTTTAACGGCCGCACTTATTGGTTTTTCGTTGGGTGCGCTTTTCTTTTTTTACGTCCAATGGGCAGAAGCTTTGCAACGCGAGCAAAAGCTCACACGGGAAAAGCTGGTTTTTCAGTACGAAACTTTAAAAAACCAGGTGAACCCGCATTTTCTTTTTAACAGTTTGAACACACTTTCATCGTTGGTTCGCGAAAATCCTGATCTTTCAGAAGAATTTATTCAAAAGCTGTCACATATTTATCGTTATGTTCTTCGTGATAAAGAAAAAGAGCTGGTGCCGCTTTCTGAAGAAATTGATTTTGTAAGAGACTATTTTTACCTGCGGAAAATAAGAGACGAAGAAAAGATCGATTTGAAAATTGAAATCAGTGAAATGACAGGAGCCAAAGTGCTACCGGTCTCTTTACAACTTCTGGTTGAAAATGCCTTAAAACACAATTCTGCAACGCGCAGCAATCCGTTGGAAATTACCATTCACACTGATGGATTGGACAAGTTGGTTGTTCGAAATAATTTACAAAAGAAAACAAGATGGGAAGAATCCTCTAAAATAGGGCTGAAAAATTTAAACGAACGGTGTAAATTAATACTAAACCAGGAGGTGGAAATTCGTGAAACTGAAAGTGAGTTTGTTGTAAAAATTCCTGTAAAGATTGAATCCATATGAAAGTAGTAATTGTAGAAGATGAACGTTTGGCTGCTGAAAAACTACAGCGGCTTTTAAAACAGGTCGATTCCGGCATTGAAGTTTTAAAAGTGCTTGAGTCGGTTGAGGAAGCGGTAAACTGGTTTTCTGTAAATGTTTCGCCCGATCTTGTTTTTATGGACATTCAACTTGATGACGGCATCTCCTTCGAAATTTTTGACACCGTAAAAATTGAAGCCCCGGTTATTTTTACTACTGCATTTGACGAATATGCCATTCGGGCGTTTAAAGTAAACAGCGTGGATTATCTTTTAAAACCGGTTGAGAAAGCTGCCCTTGAAAATTCGCTGCGTAAATACAGGAATATTTATACTGCAAAACAGACAGAAATAAATATTTCGAAAGTGTTTGAGCAAATGGCAAAGACTTATAAATCGAGGTTTCTGGTGAAAATAGGAACTCACTTTCAATCAGTGCCGATTGAAAATATTTCCTGTTTTTTTGTTGAAGAACGTTCAACATTTCTAAAGACAAAAACCGGTAAGAATTACGATTTGGATTATTCACTTGACCAGATACAAAAGTTAGTGGCCCCGGAATTGTTTTTTCGGATAAACCGTAATTTTTTGGTCAATATCAATTCTATCTCTGAAATATTAAGTTATTCAACAAGCCGTTTAAAATTGAAACTTCATAATTTTTCTTCGGAAGGACTAATTGTTAGCCGCGACAAAGCAGGGGAGTTTAAGCTTTGGATGGACAGATGAATAAAAGTGAGATTAATAATATGGTGTACAGAATAAAAAAGGTTGAGTTCGGAAAACTCAACCTTTTTTACATTATATTTTTATCCTGGTACTAAAATCTCACATTTTACTTTTTTGTAATAACTGCTACCCAACCACCGCCGGGTGCCATTTCTACTTTTACTTTTGATGAACTGCTTACTGTTATTTTTTCCTGTGAAAAATCGGCAGCATGTTTATCGGCATTTACACCGTCTTTCCAAATTTCCATTGTATAATTTCCATCTCCAAGGAAACTCAAATCCAGATTTAGTGTACGTGGGTCCCAGTCAGTCATTGCACCAACAAACCATTTATCGCCCGATTTACGGGCCACTGCTATGTAGTCGCTTACTTTTGCTTCCAAAACTTTGGTATCGTCCCAAACAGCCGGAACAGCTTCCAGAAATTCCATACATTCCGGTTCGCGGTAGTAATTGGAAGGGTTGTCGGCAAGCATTTGCAGCGGACTTTCAAAAACCACATACATACCCAACTGGTGACAACGTGTTCCCGGACTCATCGGCTCGGTGAAAACTGCGTTAAAATTGGTTTTATTGGCATTTAACATCGCGCCCGGTGTAAAATCCATTGGCCCGGCTACCATTCTTGTAAAAGGTAAAGTAACATTGTGTTCCGGGTCAGGCAGATTTGACCATTTTGCATTTTCCAGGCCTTTTACACCTTCATACGAAATTACATTGGGGTATTTTCTGTCGAGACCTGAAGGTTTATACGCTCCGTGGTAGTCAACAAGCAACTCGCGTTTGGCACATTCACGTGCAATTTTTTCATAGAAATTAACCATCCACTGGTCGTCGCGCTGCATAAAGTCGATTTTAATCCCTTTTACACCCCATTCCTGAAATTGGTCAAGCGCTTCGATAAGTTTATCGTCGAGAGCTTTCCATACTACCCAAAGAATTACGCCAACATTTTTTTGTTTTCCGTAATCAACCAGCTCCTGAATGTCGATGTCGTCAACCACATCCATAATGTCTTCGAGGTGATACCAGCCTTCATCCAGAATAATGTATTCCAGTCCGTATTTCGATGCGAAATCGATGTAATACTTGTATGTATTGTTATTTACTCCCGATTCAAAATCAATACCGTAAATGTTGTTTGCATTCCACCAGTCCCATGCTACTTTTCCCGGTTTTATCCAATTTGTATTTTCGAGTACATTTTCAGGAGCCAGTTTGTAAATCATTTCCGATTCTACCAATCCGGCATCATTGGTAATAATCATCGCTCTCCACGGAAATGTTCTTGTACCCTTGCATTCGGCAATATAATCGGCATATTTTGTAGGAGCCACGTTACGGTCGCCGTTTTGTTTGGTTTCCAAAACTACGCCAGGATATTTTCCCACCAAGGCATTTGTATTTTCGGCACTACCTTTTAAAAACATTCCGGGATAATCCATTAAATCCGATTCCGAAATATAAACTTTAGTATTGTTCCCACAGTCAACCAGCATTCCCGTAGAACAGAAACGTTCGGGTGTTACATCCGAAAGTTTAACTCTTTCATAAACGCGTTCCTGGTGTGTAAACATACTTTCTTCTTCGGGGAACCAAATTTCGTGGTTTGCAGGAAATGCAAAAGTAGCCTGCTCACTCACAACTTTAAACGGTTCTTTCTTTTCAACTCCCCAGCGGTAGGCAACACCATCGTTGTATACTTTAAATTCAAGCGAGTAATTTTTGAATGAAAGTGTTATTAAGTTGTAGTGATCTTTAAATTGAGCGTGTTTTCTGTTTACTACCGGAATAATTTCCTGGTTTACTTCTGTTGTTTTTGTTTTTCTGACTCTTGCGTTTTCACCCAGAACCAAACCGTCATCCAGTTTCATCGAAATTGCTGAAGGCGTTATAATTTCCTTTCCATTAAGTGAAACAGCGTAAGTAATGTCCTCATCTACAGATACAGTAACCTTCAGTTCTCCGGAGGGAGAAGAAACCGTGTAATCTTTTGCGTTTAGATTTAAAATCAGGGAAATAAACAAAGTAATAAACAAATATTTTTTCATTGCTATTAAGTTTTTTTGGTTTTAGGGCGGCAAGTTACTTAATAATTCAATGTTTTGGGAATTTTTATCTTTCGAAAATTACTTTCAAAGAAAAACTTCACATAAAAAGATACATGGTTATTTTACCCATTTAAAAGCAAAATATTCGCATTGTCCTTTTCCTGCATTTCGTATTCCGTGCGGAACTTCATCTGTAAGTAACACCAGTGAACCTGGCCCCATTCGGTGGGGAGTTCCGGCTATGGATTCTTCAGCTTCACCTTTTATTATCAGAATAATTTCTTCATTGGAATGAACATGTTCAGCATGACTGGTAACCCCTTCATTTAATGTAGTAACGTGCATTTCCAGATTCGAAAGCAGTGAAGTTTCACGGTCCATGATCTGTCGTTTTCCTCCTTTGCCGGTTGTTTGAAACGTAATTTCATCCCAGTTATAAAAGGCAGATCCTCCATTTTGTTTTGTCTGGTTTTTAGCAACCTGCAAGTCGGTTTTCCAGCGGATGATATAATAGGATGCCTGAGTGTCTCCGGCATTCCGAATCCCGTGCTCATCGCCCGGTAAAGCGAGGATTACACTACCGGGCCCCAAAATTTTTTTCACTCCCTCAATTTTTTGTTCAATCTTCCCCTCTTTTACAATTATCAATTCTTCCATGTCGGTATGCACATGGCTTGCATGAGGTGCATTTCCCGGATCTAAAGTTGTTACGTGAATTTCAAGGTAATCCAGCGCATTTGTTTTTCCTTCTAAAATCTGTCTTCGTTCTCCGGAATTTGTCTTTTCTGTTTCCAGGGCATTCCAGTCATAAACTTTTGTTGAAAGTTTTTCTTCCGGCATAGTTTGAAATGTATTTCCTAAGAAAATGAATGGTAAAAATAAAATTAATGTTTTCATTTTTAGTAGTTTAAGAAATGCAATATATGTTTTTTTTTAACCAGAGAAAAGTAAAGGTGTAAAATGCTTGCAAATCAAGTCATGAAATTTATAACTTTAATGAAACTTAATTCTGAAAAAATGAAAAAAATGATAATTGGATGTATCTGTCTTTTAGTGGTTGGAATTTCGGTAAATGCAGCCACGTTTGAAAAAGACACGATTAAAACTTCGGATGGCGATTTAGTGATAACATTTATTGGCCACGGAACATTAATGATGGAATTTAACGAGAAAGTTATTCACATCGATCCGGTTGGCATGTTTGCCGATTACTCTGCTTTACCAAAAGCTGATATGATTTTGGTAACCCATTCGCACGGCGACCATTTAGATGTAAACGTGATTAAGCTGTTAAAAAAGGAAGCCACCTTTGTTGTAATGACCGAGTCGTGCAAAGAGGCATACCCGGATGGCTTGGTATTAAAAAATGGCGATTCGGTAAATTACTTTGACATCGACGTTGATGCTGTTCCCGCATATAATATTAAACATGAGCGAAGCGAAGGAAATCCTTTTCATCCCAAAGGAGAGGGTAACGGATATGTTTTGCATTTTGGTGATACAAACGTTTATGTGGCAGGTGATACCGAAAATATCCCTGAAATGGCAGATTTAAAAAACATAGATGTAGCATTTCTGCCAATGAACCTGCCTTATACAATGACTCCGGATATGGCTGCCGATGCCGCCAGGATGTTTATGCCAAAGATTTTGTATCCGTATCATTTTGGCGAAACGGATACCGGGGAACTTGTTGAGCTGCTAAAAACGGAGAAAGAGATTGAGGTTCGGATAAGAGAATTAAAATAAATGCCGGAAAAAGATAAAAACAAGAAAGCCGCAGGAAGTTATCATGCGGCTTTCTTTAACCTTAAAATCTTAATTACGTAAATGTTTAAGGAGTTAATATCGAGGAAACTATTTTTTTTTCATTTTCTTACAGCCTCGTGTTACGCAAATCGTGGTAATCACAATTCCCGTTATTGCAAAAGCGATAAGAGAACCGTAGAAATATTTTGATGGTAAATTTGCACAACATGTCAAAAAACCAAAAAGTAAAGTGGCCAGGAATCCCAGAATTCCCCATATGCCTAAGTTATATCCAATTAAGAACAGTTCTTTTTTCATTTTATAAATTTTTATGAATTTGCATTGTTTATTCTTTAACAAGATTTTCAAACTCAATACAAATGCTGCTTTCATAATGATTTCCATTGTAAAAATAAACTTAATTTTGGCCATTTGTCCATAATATGTTGTGATATTTGTTCTTATTTATTGTGATATTTGTTACATTTTAAAAAAGGAGTAAATGGAGCGGAGAATAAAAAAATGTTTGGGTTGTACAATAAAATCGACGGCCGTTTCTATTTTAAATCAAAATGAGTTATCTGTTTTGGAAGACGGATGTTCTCAGCACGAGTTCAAAAAAGGAGAATTGCTTTTTAAAGAAAATACACCGGCTCATACCATTTGTTACATACGGAGTGGTTTTGTAAAACTTGTAAAGCGAGGTCTCGGTAAAAAGGACTTCATTTTAAACATTTCAAAAAGCGGAGCTTACCTGGGTGTTCAGCATTTAAACCGCAAACAGGGTAATTGTTATTTTTCGGCCATTGCTATAACCGATGTCCAGGTTTGTTTTATCGAGCTTGATGTTTTTGGCAGGTTGCTCGAAAGTAATGGTTCCTTTGCGACTGAAGTTATCTCGTATATTTTTGAGGATGAAATGAATTATTTCGACCGTCTGGTGAATAATGTACAACAACAGCTTCCCGGCCGACTGGCGAACACACTCTATTATTTTCGAAACGAAGTTTATAATCAAAAAGAGTTTAACTTAAATATCAATCAAACCGAACTTGCTTCGTTGATTGGAACATCGCGTGAAAGCGTTTCAAGGTTATTAAAAGAGTTTCAGCAAGCAGGCATAATTAAAACGGAAAGAAATAAAATTACGATTTTAGATGAAAAGCGACTTTTGGAGATAAAACAAAAAGGTTAATAAAAAGAGGCTGTCCAAAAAGTAAAATAAATTGAAATAAAACTTTCATTTTATAACCGGCTTTCGTTTTACCCCTCCAAACCTCCCCTAAAGTGGGAGGCTTAAAGTCCCCTACAGGGGATTTAGGGGTAAGAAACAAAGCGTTACTTACGAATTGTAAGTTAATCCCATTATGAAATAACTTTTTGGACAACCTCTCAGAATTATTGTTTAATCTGTTAATCAATTCATTTGTATTGAAGAATCAATTTTTTCAATCGATTTCAGGTTTTTATTCATTGATTTCATTACTGAATCAAAATTACCTATATCAAATGACTTGTCTTGCATGAATGCTGCAGGAAGAACTGCAATTCTGAATATTTGATTATCTGTTTCTGCCGGGAGCAATTCTGATGTTGTCCATTCCAGAAAGATTTGTACATCGTCCAGTGTGTAATCAAAGTTGTACTGAACAACACCGTCGTTTTCGATGACAACTGTTTGAGGAAGTAATCTCCATACATCTTTGCCGTCAATAACATCCCAAAGAATATATACCAGCACAGCATCGCCGTCATAAACAGTAAAGTTATTTGGAAATTGGAAAAGAACTGAATATTCATTTCCGGCGGTAAAATTAATCGGATCGGTTTCAAAAACGGTTCCTATTTCTGCATCCATACCGTCTTCTCCGGGAGTGCCGGGAGGGCCAACAGGTCCTTCACATGATGTAGTAAAAATAAGGGCTAAAACTAAAAATAAACTTGCTATTGTTTTCATGACTAAAAAATTTAAAAATGGTTAATTATGAAAAATGTTAAACAATATTAATGCCAAATGTAATCAACTTCTGTAGATGTAATTTTTAGCGCGGTTAAAAAGTTTTCGGAAAGTGCAAGTTTTAAAAATGGTTGGTGTCAAAAGTTCAAAATTTAATAGAAATGAAAATAGCTGTAGAAGTCAAAATTAGTAATAACGGGTTTGTTTTTAACTCGAAGACCGGCGATTCATTTAATCTGAATCCTTTTGGGCTGGAACTGATTAATACTATCCGTGAGGGAAAGGATCTCGATATCATAAAAATGGAAATGCTTGAAAGATACGATGTTGATGAACTTACTTTTGAAAGGGATTTTTATGAATTCTGTGCGTTGCTGAAACATCACCAAATTCTGGAACAAGGCAATCCGCTCGATTTTAATTAAGAAGGAAAATGGCAAAGAAAAAAATTACATTGGCGGTTACCGGTTTGAACAACACCGACAACCCGGGGCCGGGAGTTCCTGTGATTCGGGCCGTTAAAGAATCCGAAGATTTGGATGTCCGGGTAATTGGGTTGGTTTACGAAAACCTCGAACCCGGAATTTATATGGAAGGTTTGTGCGATCGAATTTTTCAGATTCCATATCCTTCTTCAGGTTCAAATGAATTGATTGAGCGCATTGAAAAAATTCATCTGCAGGAAAAAATTGATGTTCTGATTCCCAATTTCGACGCCGAACTTTTTTCTTTTATGAAAAACGAACAACGGTTGCTCGAAAAAGGGATTCATACTTTTTTACCCAACCTGAAACAGTTTCAGGAAAGAGAAAAAGACAAACTGCCCGAATTTGGGAAAAAATATGATGTGAAAGTTCCGGGAAGCATCAACCTGGGAAGTACAAATCAGATTTCAGATATGGAAGATAAATTTGATTACCCGGTGATGATAAAGGGGCAATTTTACGATGCTTACGAAACCAATAATGAGGAACAGGTAAAACAGGCTTTTTACAAAATTTCTTCAAAATGGGGACTTCCTGTAATTGCGCAGGAATTTGTAAAAGGGATTGAAGTAAATGTAGTTGCATTGGGCGATGGAAAAGGGAATACAATTGCGGCAGTGCCCATGCGAAAACAATACATTACCGACAAAGGAAAAGCCTGGGGCGGTATCACTCTGGCCGATGAAAAAATGATGGAACTCACGCGCTCCATTATTCAAAAAACAAATTGGAAAGGCGGCATGGAACTGGAAATGATTAAAACCAGCAAAGGAGAGTATTATCTGATTGAAATCAATCCAAGGATTCCGGCATGGGTTTATCTCGCGGTCGGTGCCGGTCAAAATATTCCGGAAGCACTAATAAAACTGGCACTTGGGCAGGAAGTTCAACCCATGACTTCTTATAAAATAGGGAAAATGTTTGTCCGCTACTCTTACGACATGATAGTTGATCTCGAAAAATTTGCAGCAATTTCAATGAACAAGGAAATTTAAGAAAACAGAAAATGGAAAAGTTAAAATACGAAAAGCCAATAATTAGTAGAATTACAGCGGGGATGCCCAACAAGTTTGGATTACCTTCTAAAATTAAAACAGTTTCTGAAATTGATGGAATCCCTGTCTCCACGCTGATGGAACAATATGGTTCCCCCGTGTTTGTAATTTCAGAAAAAACCATTCGGGAAACCTATGCCGAAGCGAAACAGGCATTTGAAACCCGCTATCCCAAAGTTCAGTTTGCATGGTCGTACAAAACCAATTATCTCGATGCCGTGTGTAGTATTTTTCACGATGAAGGTTCCTGGGCAGAAGTGGTTTCAGGTTTTGAATTTGAAAAGGCGCTCTCTTTGGGAGTTAATGGCTCGCAAATTTTGTTTAACGGTCCCGAAAAGTCGGAAGAAGATTTGACACTGGCTATCAATCACAATGCCTGTATTCATATCGACCATTTTGATGAATTGTATTTACTGATTGAAACTTCGGGAAAACTAAATAAAAAAGCACGAGTTGCCATCCGTGTAAATATGGACACAGGTATTTATCCGATGTGGGATCGTTTTGGATTTAATTATGAAAACGGAGAAGCCTGGAACGCTATTAACCGGATAATGTTGGCTGAAAATCTCGAGTTAATCGGGTTACACACACACATCGGTACATATATTATGTCTGCTTCTGCTTATGCTGTTGCTGCATCGAAACTGGCAAATTTGTATGTAGCTACACACCGAAAATTTGATCATTGGATAAAATACATTGATTTGGGTGGTGGTTTTGCTTCAAAAAATACACTAAAAGGCGCTTACATGCCGGGTTCAGAAACTTGTCCCACGTTTGACGAATATGCCGAAGCTATTTCAAATGCCTTGATTTCATCAGAGATTCCGCACGAAAATCTGCCCGTTCTTTTCCTCGAAACCGGCCGGGCGCTGATTGATGATGCCGGTTATCTGCTCACCACAGTTTTGGCCAACAAACGTTCTTCAACCGGCCGCCGTTCAATGGTTATCGATGCCGGGGTAAACATTCTTTTTACAACATTCTGGTACAATCTGGGTGTTTTCCCTTCCAAAGAAACTTCTGATTTTTTGGAAGAGACCACCATATATGGTCCGCTTTGTATGAATATCGATATTATTCGTGACGCCATAAATTTTCCATTGGTAAAAGTTGGGGATCAGCTTGTCATTGAACGGGTTGGAGCTTATAATATGACACAGTGGATGCAGTTTATCACCTTCCGTCCAAATGTAATTTTAATTGATATGGAGGGTAAAACGCATATTATTCGGAATAAAGAAAAACTGGAAACCATAACCAGCTTCGAAGTAAATCCTAAAAAATAGTGGTTGGGATGAAAAATAACACCTTGAACGGGAGAGATATTGTTGATTCGGTTTTAAATAGCTATTCGCAGGTATTTTTTTCAAAATCGAAATTACTTGCCTTTTTTTTAATTGTAATCAGTTTTTTTGATTACGGTGCAGGAATTGGTGGACTGATTTCGGTTTTTATTGCGAATGCACTGGCTCGTTTTTTGGGCTATAACAAATATTTTCTCAATTCAGGTTTGTATGGATTTAATGCACTGCTGGTGGGTTTGGGAGTTGGTTTATTTTATCAACCCTCAGTGCCGTTGTATATTTTGATTACAGTTGCAGCGGTGCTTACATTCTTTTTAACCGTTGTTTTTCAAGGTGTTTTAGGAAAGTACGGATTACCCTATTTAAGCCTTCCTTTTCTGTTGGCTATTTGGGTTGTTGCCCTTTCAGCCGGAGACCTTTCAGCTTTAAATATCAGTGAGCGGGGAATTTATACCTATAATGAACTTTATGCACTTGGTGGACAGACTTTTGTAAATATTTATGAATTTCTGGAAAATCATATTCGTTCCTCGTTTATTCGTATTTATTTCCATTCGCTGGGCGCGATTTTCTTCCAAACGCATTTACTGGCCGGCATTATTATCGCCATTGGTTTACTTATATATTCGAGGATAACTTTTGTTTTGTCAGTTCTGGGATATTCGGTTGCATATCTTTTTTATCACCTTGTTGGAATCGAATTTAATTCGCTGGGATATACATTTATTGGTTTTAACTATATTTTAACAGCTATTGCTCTTGGCGGCTATTATCTGGTTCCGGGAAAAGTGAGTTATGGTTGGATTATTTTGTTGCTCCCGGCTGTGGTTTTGATTACAACCAGTACACAACAAATTTTTCTCACATTTAAAATTTCACCTTATTCGTTGCCATTCAACGTGATTGTTTTGATGTTTTTATATGCATTAAAACTCCGTGAAGTGCGACCCAAAAAACTGGTTGAAACCCCTGTGCAGTTGGGAAAACCAGAGAAAAATCTGTATTTGTATTCCGGTAACCTGAAACGTTTCCCGGCTGCTTACCCGGTTTCGGCTTCGTTGCCATTTTACGGTGAGTGGACTATCAATCAGGGGCACAATGGTGAACATACACATAAAGGGGCCTGGCGTCATGCCTGGGATTTTGTGATTACTGACAAAAACGGGGCCCAATTTAAAGGCTCCGGCGATTTTCATGAAGACTATTTTTGTTTTGGGAAAACAGTGCTTGCTCCTTTCGATGGGACAGTTGTTGAGGCAGTTAATAATGTTGAAGATAATACAATTGGCGACATTAATACAAAAACCAACTGGGGGAATACGGTGATTATAAAACACAACGACTATCTGTATGCTAAACTGAGTCACCTTAAATTTCATTCGGTGGAAGTAAAACCCGGCGACCAGGTTAAGAAGGGTCAGATTATCGGGAGGTGCGGAAATTCAGGGCGTTCACCCTATCCGCATTTACATTTCCAGTTTCAAACAACTCCTTACATTGGCTCTGTAACACTCGATTATCCGTTTGGCCATTACTTGCTGAAAGAGGAAAATGCTTTAACACAAAAAAACTTTGATTTCCCAAAAAACAAGCAGATGGTTGTGAATCCGTCAAAAAATGAAATTCTTTCGGAAACGCTTCATTTTATTCCGGGACAGCGCTTAAAAATTGATGTAGAAGTCGATTCAAAAAAGCAAAAATGGCAAAAACTGGCTGGCAATTTCGAATTGCATGTTGAAACCGACGTTTTTAATACGACTTATATTCGGTGTCCCCAAAATGCTGCAAAGGCTTATTTATACAATGATGAAAATTTGCATTATTTTACCAATTTCACCGGCTCTAAAAATACCGCGCTTTACTGGTTTTTTATTTCGCTTTTTAAAGTGCCATTGGGATTTCTGCCCAACAGCAAAATTTACGACAGTATTCCTTTGAACATGATGTTTAGTGGAGCCCTGAAATTTCTACAGGATTTTATTGCGCCTGTTTTTCTCTTTTTAAAAGTAGATTATGCACTGACAATAAAAGAAGCCGGAGATATTTTGTCGTCAGGAGATATTAAAATGGCTGCTGTAATTACCAAAAAGATATTTGGCCGCGAAACCGCTAAAATTTTGGCTGAAATAAAAATAAAACAGGAAGGGAAAATTGAAATTGATATTGAATTTAAGGAAGCAAAAATTAAACTAATATGTCAAAACGAGTTGGATTAATAATAGTTTTTGGTTTGTTATTTCTGGCTGTTTCTGCGCAGGAAACCTGGAACTATGCCGCAGTTGATAAAAAGTCGCACGAATTGTATCAGAAAAAAAAATGGGCTGAGCTCATTAAATATTCAAATGATGCAAGGAATCATGGGATTGATTTTTTTTATTTACAGGCACGCAGCGGAATTGCCTACTATAATTTAAAGTTGTATCGAAAATCGACAAAATGGTTTTTAAAAGCCTATGAAAATGACCAGTCGTTTGAATGGCTGCAAGAGTATTTGTATTACAGTTTGGTTTTTGGTGGCAGAACGACCGAGGCACTAAAATACGCCAAAAATTTTACACCGGCATTTCAGCAGAAAATAAATTATGCTCCGGCAAAAATTTCCCGGATTGCATTTGAAGGGGGCTATAGTTTTAATCCGGATTTCGACAAAATAAAGGGAATTGCCTATCACGAACAGTTAGATGTTGGCGATAATTACGGAGAGGCTTATTTCCTTGAAAACTATCATTTTGAGTCGTTCGATTTGAGTCATCAGTTGGCACCTGGTGTTAGTATTAATCATAATTTCACGTATTTGGGATTGAACAAAGAGGAGCAGGTTTACTGGGGTTCGCAAAATGAATTTCCCATAAAAGTCAATCAATTTCAATATTTTATAAATCCCTACTTTGTTTTGGGTAAAAAATGGTATGTTTCTCCTTCTGTCAGTATTGTTTGGGGAAACACTGAATTGTACTTAGGGAACTATGATCCGAATACCTTTTATGTGTCTAGCTTAAAATATTCTGATTTTATTTATACTACTTCCTCCTGGTCACATTTTGGAAATTTTTCACCTGGAGCAGAAATAAATTTTGCCAATATTTTTGATGTAAGTTTTACTCAAATGTCGGCTTGGATTTGCTATTATCCTTTTTCAAACACAAATTTTTATATCACACCCCGGGTGTACTTTCGAGGTGATAAAGCGGAAAGCCTTGGGTATAATACTTTCGAAGTTTCAGGCGGCATTCAGTTAGGACCGGTTCATTTATACGGGAAATATTTAAACGGAGATATGCGCAATTTTATAGAATCAGCCGGTTACGTAATTTCCAATTTCCCCGGGAGCTCGGATCAGAAGATTATGGGGAGTTTATATTTTCCGACAGGGAAAAAATACCAGTTTGTTTTTAGGTACATCAATCAAAATATAACAGAGAATTACCAGGTTTATACAAGTGGAGTTAAGAGTAACTCACTGGAATACAATTATGTAAAACATACTATAACTGCAGGAATATCATGGAATTTTTAAGAAAAAGTATCATTTTGGGTTTATTGGTGTTATTATCTTTTTTAGGTTGGGCACAGGTTAACCAGGAATTGTTGGAAGATGCATTTGCAAAAAGTTATGCATCAGAAAAAAACGGAGATTTTAAAGCTGCAATGGACCCGTTAAAAAAAGTATTCGATGAGTCATCATATGAAATAAACCTGCGGCTGGGCTGGTTAAATTACAATGCCGGTTTATTTGATGAGTCTATAATTTTTTACAGCAAAGCCCGGGAACTGAAGCCATATTCAGAGGAAGCCCGTTTTGGTTTAATTCTGCCAAAAGCTGCACTTGGGCGATGGAACGAAGTAATTGAACTTTATGATAAAATTCTGGAAATTAATCCGAACAACACAGTTGCCATGTACCGTTTAGGATTGGTTTACTACGGTCGTAAAGATTATTCCCAGGCTTTCCCGCTCTTTAAGAAAGTAGTCGATTTGTATCCGTTTGGCTACGACGGGCTTTTAATGCTTGGCTGGACTTCCTATTTTTTGGGAAATTACAACCAGGCCAAAGTTTTGTTTAACAAAGTCCGGTTGTATAACCCTAACGATGAGTCGGCTACCGAAGGTTTAAAATTGATAAAATAACAATTAAAAAACTAACCGAAAAAGATGAAAAAAATTTTTGTTAGCTCCTTTTTTGTATTGCTGGCTTTTGTTTTAAATGCACAAGTTATTCTGGATCATACCTATAATTATTCAGCTACTGTTGTTCAGTTTGAGACTCTTGGTTACAAATATTATTTAATGGATGTGCCGAATTCTCAGTGTCGGATATACAACCTGGATCATTCATTGTATAAAACCATCGATTGTTCAGTGCCATCTGGTTGTTACCTGTCTGATGTAAAATTTCTTTCAGAAAAATTGTTTGATAATGATTCTGGAATTGAACTGCTCTACACTTATTATAAATATTATTCCGGCTCTGCCTATTACGAATATGATAGCAAAATTATTAATGATGACGGATCACAAATAGTATTTATCGATGGTGCATTATACAATTATATCAATAAAACCGGCGAAGATTCATACAAACTTTTTTCGTATTGTTATGATTTTTCCAGCTTCCCGGAAGTGGTATGGACAAATATTTATTCACTCCCCGGAACTGCGGTTATGAATTCCGTTGTCTTTGAAAACAGCTCCAAAATTTTTCTTGATGCTTTTCCAAATCCTGCATCCGGCACTTTAAAAGTGAACTACAATTTACCAAAGGATGTTTCTGAAGGTGTCCTTCGATTGTATGATAATTCAGGCCGTCCGGTTAATCATTTTACGGTAGATCATTTTTCAGATCATCTTGATTTGGATGTATCACAAATGGGAAGCGGTGTTTATTTTTATTTTATTGAAGCTGAAGGAACAAAATCTCCTTCCCAAAAACTGGTCGTTCAGTAATTTTAGCGTGCCGGTTTTATATTTGTTTTTTCAAATAGCCAGGTCAAAAGAACAGTTACTGAAAATATTCCGGCAAACCAGAAGACGTAGCGATTAATTGGTTGAGTTTGATAAATGGCAGTGGCAATGTTTCCGATTATCAGCCATTGGATAAGATAAAAAAGTGTGATGTTTTTTCCGAGCCATCGAAGAAATACCACTAACCCGCTTTTAGAATTTTTTTGAATTATAAACCTCAGAAACAGACTCCATAATATTACAATTCCAAATGTCCAAAGCGAAAACAAAAATGTGTGGTGGTAATAGGCCGATAAATCAATAGTATTTTTGATTCCCCATTCTGAAAAGAATAGTATCAGAGCTGCAACCCCGGTTAAAATAAATGCAGAAATCCATTTTTGTTTGTTGAGAAATTGTACAATTTTTTCTTCAAAATGATAAAAAGCAAATCCAAGAAAGGGATATGCCAACCATGGAAACAGTGGAAAGTAGGACCAGGAAAAAGTTCCGGCAATAAAGGGCAAAATGTAATTTCGTTCTGTTGTCATAAATTCTTTATTCAAAAAGCCGGTAATGCCGGTAATCAGAAAGACCAATACAAGTGAAATCAGTCCGCGATTATTTTTAACGGGTTTTAAAAACGAAAGAAAAATAATACTCAGTCCGGCGAGATATAAAATATCAACTCCCCAAATATATTCCCTGGGATTGATTTGCCATCCCGCAAATTTTATTTTCAGAAGCAAGTGAAAATTCAGCCCGATATTTAGCAAAATACCAAGTGCAAAAACTTTTATTCCTCTTAGTAAATTTTTGGCTAAAGGTTTTTTATTGCGGGCAATAAAATAACCCATTACGATCATAAAAACAGGAACGGCAACCGGCCCTCCCAAAAACAAAACCGTTTTTCCAAATAAACTTTCACGCCCCGGATAGTCAATAAAAAGTTCGAGAATGTGAACCGGAACAATTAAAAAGACCGCAAATCCTTTAAGCAGGTCGGGTAGTGCCAATCGTTTCATTTTGTATGAATTTTACTTTGTTGATTAGACACCCAACAGCTACTAAACTTGCGGCCTTTTCAGCAGACGATAACGCCTGTTTATTTTGTTTCTTTTGCTTTATCTTCTGCTTTTTCCATAGTGAGTTTTAACGGTTCAATCTCTTCTCCCCAGTATATGGTTTGATGCGGGAATGGTATTTCAATCCGGTGTTCATCAAATGTTTCTTTTAAGCGTTTCCGGTATTCACGGCCAATTGTCCACTGCTGAATGGGCTTGGTTTTAATACGTCCTTTTACAACAAGAGCACTGTCGCCAAAACTGTCTAACCCAAAAATTTCCATGGGTTCAAGAATATTGTTTTTATATGCGTCTTCTTCCATCATTCCATCGGCAACCTGCTTCATCAGCTTCATTACTTTATTTAGGTCTTCTTTATAAGCGACACCGATATCAAAAACCATAGCCGACCAATCTTTAGTCATGTTGGAAACCGTATTGATTTTTCCGTTTTGAAAAATATGAACCACACCCGAGAGGTCGCGTAAAGTAATTGTTCTGAGTTCAATTTTTTCTACCAATCCCCCGGTTCCGTTAATTATTGCCACATCGCCGGTTCTGATTTGGTTTTCAAGCAAAATAAAGAAGCCGGTAATAAAATCGCGAACCAATTCCTGTGCACCAAACCCAACTGCCAGGCCAATAATTCCAGCACCAGCTAATATGGGAGCAATGTCAATATTTATTTTTTTGAGGAAAATCATGATAAAAATAGACCAAACGATTATGGCGACACCTTTTTTTACGATTCCCATAAGTGTATTTAGGCGTTTTTCTATTTCCAGGTTGGGCTCTTCTTTTCTGTTTACGGTTTTTTTGGCGAGAACGGATTTTAATTTTCGAACCATAAAAAATCCGACACGCAACGAAATAATTAGTAGTATAACCAGAATTACAAGTGAAGGTAATTCCGACACAATCCAACTGGTTAAGCTTTTTGCAAATGTTTCCCAAAACTCGGGAGTAAAAATATTTCCCATACTCTTTAATTTTCAGTTTATAAAAATTTCTCAGTAAACAGAAATAATAAAAGACTATGCCAGAGAGAGTTGAACAATGGTGTTTTGGGGTTACATGCCTGATACTAAAATGATTATTCCATTCTTTGACTGAAAGTGTTATGTGTATTATACGGACAGGTTTTGTGAGGTTGATTGTGGAAATCTTTCACAAGTTATAAAAAATAGGATAAAAAAATCCCGGATGTAAATCCGGGATTTTCTGGTTTTCTGTTTTTAAATGAACTAAAAATCGGGTCCGGTTCCATCACAGGTTGTAGAATCGTTGGAATTGTAATAGTAATATCCCGGAGTCCATTCTGAAGTGTTTGATTCTTCAAGAATTTCCTTGTATTCTTCTTCCGAAATTACAGTAGGAGTATATGTTTCGCCCTGGCGCGATAATGCAAAAGTAAAAGCTTTCAGATGGTTTTTAGAGCCACGTAACAAATTAGAGTAAACCCTGATAACATCTTCATTTTGAGTTTCCTCTAAATGGTTTTGTAAGTCGTTTATATCGAACTCTTCAATAAATGCGCCCACTTTTAAGGCTTCAACAAGACCCGCAGAACCATCTTCGGTTAGTGATGCGAACAATTCGCTAAAGATCGGATTTGAAAAAACACCTTCTTCATCTGTTGCAGGATCTTCAAGTCCGTAACCCGACATCAGGTATAAAACGGCACTGGTGTGGGCAGATTCACTTTTTGAGATATTATCAAAAATTACATAGTCGTAGGTTTCAAAAAAGGAAGAATAAACATCGTGGGCCAGTTTTTCTTCTTCGCGCATTTCCATTAGTCCTGCAATTTCTGCATCTGTTAAGTCTCCTGAGAAAGTGCAACTGTCGCCCGGAGCGAGTGCTATTTCACTACTTTTTTCTTCATCGGCTGTTGCCAGCGTTTCTTCTACCTGACTGATTGTTTCTGAACAAGATACAAACAGAATTGAGGCGATTGCCAAAAAGGCGACAAATAATAGTTTTCTGATTTTCATAACATTAATTTTTATTTGAATAATATTGAATTACATGGGGAGATAACTTTTGTCTGTTGTTTGTTTAATTGAACCTCGGACAATTTCTGTAATATCCTCTTCCATATCCGGCCCCTCTGGATCCTCCTCTGTTTCCTCTTGCAAAACCCTGCTGGTTTCCATATCCGGCACCGTTTCCACGCTGATAAGCCATCCGTTGATTTCTATAATTATTTCCACGTAACTGAAGAAGTTCATACTCTTTTTGTTGATCTTCAGTGAGTAATTTTTTTACTTCCATGCGATGTCCGACTACATTTTCCAACATTTCTTCCCGGATGATATCTTTTTCATCCCAATTTGTTGTTGCGCGTCTTTTATCCCGCAACACATCCATTTGTTCCTGATGTTTGTTCTCCAGTGCTGTAATTGATTCAACCTGCTCATCTGTTAAGTCGGAAAGATAATTTAAACAGGTAATTTTTTCGTTGTTCTGAGCAAATGCTCTGTTTCCGTTTCTCCACCCTTGAGCAAAAAGAGTGCTTGTTCCCAATGCGAGGGCAAGGAATACCCAGGCAAATTTTTGTAACTTGCTAATTTTCATGATTTTAAAATTTAAATTGAATTTTTTGTTTTACCTTCTATTTAATCTGTTTCTACCATATTTTGGTAATTTAACGTCTTCATTTTTCTGCAGTACCGACATGAAAATTTCATTCAGTTTTTCGCGTTGTTGTTCGTCGCATTCGTTTTTCATAGCCAGATAATAGGCAATGGTTTCTTTTTTTAGTTTGGTATGCAATTCTCCTATTTGTGTTGAAATGGAATCGAGTTTTGTCTGGACCGGACTTTCTTTCCCCATTTCTTCAACCATTTCATGTCTCAGGGTTTCCAGGTCGTGGTTAATTTGCCAGGCTTTCTGATTAAAGTTTCTGTTTAACTCACGAAATGTGTCCATCTGATCAAAACGCAGGTCTAATTGTTCTCTAAAAAAACGCGTACGTCGCTCTGCCGGAATTTCAATTGCTACCTCTTCGGTCTGTTCCATCGCTTTTTTATCCTGCATTTTATGATAAAGAAATGAAAATCCCATGGAGATATTGGTTGCCAGCAGAATGACAATTGCCCAAATCAGAATCCTGTATTTATTTGATTTTGCCATTGCTTACTCCATTAAAAATTCTTCAATCGGTTCCGACTGCATTTCATTCAGATATGGAAAAATCTCTTCGGATGTATAATGTACTGAAGCAGTATTTACCTGCACAGGAGTAGCAATTTTAAAGCCCGTATAAATTCCGGCAATCAGTAATATCGAGAAAAATACCGGTTGAACAACCTTAGCCAAAACCGGTTTCCAAAATGGGATTTTTGCAGGTTCTGCCTGAGATTCCAAACGAGCTTTTAACCGGGTGTAAAAGAACGGATTTATTTCTGTTGTTTTTTCTTTCTCGATAATCCCAAGCGTTTTTTTCAAGTCTTGGGCAAACGCTGAACAATCGTCACAGTTTGAAATATGAGCTTCAATTTGCTTTTTCTTTATTTCCGGTAAATCTCCTTCGAGAAAGAAAACTAAATTTTTATGTATTGTCTTGCATTTCATTTTTTGCTTGTTGTTTATATGACACAATTCTGAGTTATAACTTGCACCTAAATACACTTTTTTTTGTAGCAGGTATATAATTTTTTTTGTAGGTTCTTTTTAGCCCTGTGAATTAATGACTCGACTGATGAAACTGAAAGGTCCATTACTTCCGAAATTTCCTTATACGACAGGTCTTCATATTTATTAAGTGAAAAAGCTACTTTCTGATTTTCGGGTAACGAGTTAATTGCTTCATGTAACATATTTGCCCTCTGGTTATTTTCAAGATTAAAATCAGCATCATCACTGTCTCCCGAAGTAAATTTTTCAAAAATGGCATTTTTTGATTTTACTGCATCATCAAACGATTGAAACCTCTTTCGTTTTTTATTGTCGCGGATAAAATTCAGTGAGCGGTTTACAGCAATTCGGTACAACCAGGTCGAAATCTTTGAATCGGCCCGAAAGCTCTGAACAGAACGAAAAACTTCGATAAAAACATCCTGCGCCACATCTTCGGCGTCATCTCTATCATGCAGCATTCCAAAACAGGTATTTACAACCAGTTTCTGGTATTTGTCAACCAGCTCTTTAAACGCTTGTTCGCTACCGTTTTGAAGTTTTTCTATGATTTCGGCTTCTGTCATTCAGAAAAAACATCTTTTAAATTAGCTTAATTTTGCTGAATAAAAAACTTCGGGATTTTATTCTTTTGAAATCAGGTCATAAATATCACGCGGTGGAATATTGTTGTTATCGCCAATATCGCGCAATGTTTGGCCTTTTTCTGCTTTTATCCGGTTTTCTTTCAGCAGCTTTAAAACATCGTCAGCGTCTTTGTTTAACTCCAGGGCAAAATCCTCGATGGTTTTTCTTCCAATGCCCGATCCTTGTCTTTGCGATTCCGGTTTTCGGGTAATTTGTCTGTAAATTTCCAGTGGAGTAGTGCCGTTAATTTTTGCAATTTCACTTAATGTTTGCTGGTTTGTATTGCTAAAGCTAATCTGATGTCGCGATAAATTGTTGGTTATTTCTTCCAGCGTAATATTTGTTAGTTGTCCGTTGAGTTCGGCTAAAGTAAGTAATTCGGCATGTGGAATTGGTGGCTCTTCTTCAGCTTTCTCCCACGAGTCTGTAAAATATTCGCTTGCATCCATTACTGACTGGAAAGGGGGAAGCGAAAAAAGAATTCCAAAGAAGAAAATCACAAACAGACCTGAGGAGAAAATGAATTCCCGTTTTTTATTCAGTCCGCTTGTTGTTTTTGATTTTATGTAGGAAAGAAATGCTTTCCAGTTGACGGTAAAAAGATGAAATACGGATAAAATTACAAAGCTGAAAGAGAAAACAGTGTGTAAAGCCTGCCAGCCTTCTTTTGTTAGTCCTGCTATTTCCCAGTTTACCCAGTGGGCATACCTCCCGGGAGGAGCCACGTATAAAATAATTCCGGAAACAATGATTACAATAAACGAATAACTTAGTCCGAAACTAATAAATGCCCGCCAGCTAAATTTGTTTTTCATTTGTGTCTTTTTTTACAATTGTTCTTTATTTTGAGGTAAGACACAACAACAAAACAAAACTTGCGGAGGGTAAATATTTTTGTGAAAATTTAGTGCGTTTTGTCCTGATCATGGTAGGGGGATTCCAGCTTTCGGCCCCGGTAGGAAAAGCGTTTCGACATGATATTCAAAATTTCATTTGCTGTATTTTCAATGGGTTTGTTTGTTACATTTAAAACCGTAAAACTGCCTTTGTCAAAAACAAACATGGCATTTCGTATTTCCTCTCTTACTGATTTCTCATCGATGTATTTTTCATCCTGGTGATTATTCCAGCTCAGGAGACGCTTTTTTCGGTGGGCGATGAGCTGATGAACCCCGATGTGTAATCCAAAAACGCGTTGCGGATCCACTTTAAATAATTCGTCAGGTGGTTGAATGCCGTTAACCAGCGGAACATTTGCAACCTTCCAGCCATACATAGCCAGGTAAATACTTAGCGGTGTTTTTCCCGCACGTGAAACACCGGTCAGAATAATTTCTGCCGACTGAAGGCGTTCGGGGCTCATACCGTCGTCGTGTGAAAGTGTATATTCAATCGAATCGATTCTGTCAAAATACTGCTGGTTGATTTCGCGGTACAGGCCGGGATGTTTTAGTGGTTCCACTTCCAGAGACGAATCGAGATAGTTGGCTAAATCTCCCATAAAATCGACGACTCTGACTTTAAACTCTTTACAAAGTTCATTTATTTTTGACCGGAGTTCAGGGTTTACCATAGTATGCGTGATCAAGCCTCCGTCGGTTTTGGCCTGCATTACCACGTCAAAAATCTGGTCTTCGTCAGAAACATGTGGAACAATAACTACCGGGATGTCATTCTCCGGATATTGGATAAGTAATGATTGTACCATATTGTTTCCGGCAAGTCCGCGCCCTCCTGAAACGACGTATATTGGGGGAGGTAATATACTTTTTTGAATGTTCATAAGCTGTCTTTTATTCTTGAACAAAAAAAGAGCCTGCCGGGTTTCGACAGGCTCAAAATCTTTTTATGATATCGTGTAGTGTATTATTCCGGTTTTAGACTCATTTTATAAGTTGCTGCTTTTTCAACTTCGGTTTTTGAAAACGGATCTGCGTGGTATTCATTATTTAAATATCTTTCCAATTGGTCGAGGTAAAAGTCACTGGAAGGAATTCCGCTGGTTCCCGTCGGGATAATGGTTTTGGAAGCATCCCAGTTCCCTGTTTCAAAAATATGGCGGTGAGAAGCCCCGTGATTTACCTTGTACAGGTTATTATAGGAATAGGAAAAAGGGCTTACCGTATGAAAACTTCCGGGAACTCCGTATGGTCCGCGATTGAGTTTAAATGCTTTGTCCAGAGCACCGACCACTCCCAAAGGATGGCTCATGGTAAAAGTATGAATTTTGCTCCAGTTCCACTCTTCCACGTTGTTTCCAATCTGAGCAGTCAGATCTTCCACCGTTTCCTTAAAAGAGCGAACGATTATATCATTAAAGGTTTCGGTTTCTGTGGTGTTTTTATCGTCAATCCAGTCCGATTTTTTGCCTGATAAAATGCTTAACATCAGGTTTTCAAGCATTGATCGCTGGCCTTTTATCGCTTTAAAACTTTCTTCCGACAATTCGTCTTTCACCAGATTCTCACATACTTTCTGGTACAATACCTCAAAAACCGATGTTGCCTGGCTTTCCCGTGTCAGCACAAAATTCCAGGATGCGAGTTTTTTCTGAGCCTCTTTTTCTGTTTCACTCAAATCCGATGCAGCAGTTAATGCTTCAAGAAAAACGGGAGTAAATTTTTCCGCTTTTTTTGATTTGTAATCGGCATGCATTTTTTCAAAATCTTCAATTCCCACCTTTTCCTTTTCCTGCAACATTTCCCTGATTCGGTTTATCCGATTGGGCACGGCAAACCAGTGACTGACGTAATAGGGATAGTCATCCGGAACGGTTTTGTTATTTGCCGAAGAAACATAACCCCGCTCAGGATTTAATTCATAAGGAAGTTCTTCAAAAGGTACAATGCCCTTCCAGTCGTACTTGCTGCTGTCGCCGGGGTAAATCTGAATGCCGTTTCCTTCCCGAACAGGAATACCGGCGCTGCATTGTAAGCCGATATTTCCTGCTACATCGGCATAAACAATATTCTGGCTCACCGAAATAAAAGTCTTTACGGCATCGCGGAAGTCGCTCCAGTTATTTGCCCGGTTTAACAGGAAAACAGTTCGTATTTCATTGCTCTTTTCATTTCCAAGCCAACGAACGGAAAGCGGAGTTTCTTTTTCGTGTTTAAAACGGTTTACCAATGGCCCGCGATGTGTAAATTTTAAAGTCTCATGAATTTCATCGCCTTCCTTGGTTTTTATAACTTCATCTTGAATGATAAGGTCTTTCCACTCGCCGTCAAATAAATATTTTGTTGAATCTTCGTTCAGTTTTTCGGTATAAAAATCAAGGTCATCAACCATTACATTGGTCATTCCCCAGGCAATTGAATCGTTATGACCGGCAATTATAAATGGTTGTCCCGGGATGGCCAGACCGGTGACATTCAGTTTTCCCGGTATATTCTGGTGGATTTGATACCATATTCCCGGCGCAAAAAGTCCGAGGTGCATGTCGTTGGCCAGAATCGGTTTGCCTGTTTTACTTTTTTTGCCCGAAACCGCCCAGTTGTTACTTCCGTGAAAAATTTCAATGCCCATTTTTTCCAGGTTTTCACTGGCAGATAGTAAGGTTTCAGCAATTTTTTCTTCAGGGAGTGTAAAATCCGGAAAAACTTCTGTGGGCTGGTTTTTCAAATCAGGGATCAGTTCTGCCAGTTGTTCGGGATTTATTTCTTTTTTGATATTATGCAGAAATATTTCAGAATTCCAGCCGGAACTTAAATCCCAGGCCATATAACCAATTAAGTTTATGGAGTGAACAGGCTTCCAATATTCCGGATGATACCCTAAAACACGAAATTCGGGGGGTAGAGGATTTCGTTCAATAAAATAGTTAAATCCTTCGGAAAAGGCCTCCAGTGCAGCAACGATTTCAGGAGACGATGTTTGGAGTATCTTTTCCGATTTTTCCTGGATGCGGAGCGAACGCATCAACAAATCAGTGTTTATCTGATCTTTCCCCAGAATTTCAGACAACCGGCCCTGAGTAACCCTTCGTAACAAATCCATTTGCCATAAGCGGTCTTGTGCCATTACAAATCCAACAGCGCGGTATAAATCTTTTTCATTCTGTGCGAAAATGTGCGGGATTCCATTTTCATCGCGGAAAACGGATACGCTGTCAGTTAGTCGGGAAAGTATTAAATCCCGGTTGTAGTCGGGGAGGGCGTCGTTTTGCATACTCTTTAACAAAATGTATCCGGCTGCAACAACAATGACGATTAAAATCAGCAGACCCAGTAAAATTCGTTTTAGTGTTCGCATTTTGGTATTTTTAGTGAAATTCAAAAAAGACGTGGAAATTTACCAATTGAATTTCAAATAATTATATATTTATTCCATTAAAATGTTCAATTTCAGCTATAGACTTTACTTTTAAAATAGAGGAAATTTATTGTAAACTAAAAAGCTTAACGTATGAAAAAGTTAATTGTTCTTTTTTTACTGGCAACGTATGCTATCGCCGGATTTTCGCAGGATGCCGATAAAATTCTGGGTGTTTGGTGGAACGATGAGAAAACGACAAAAATTGAAGTTGAAAAGAAGGATGGGAAATATATCGGAACCATAGTTTATATGATTCCCGAAAAGTATGAAAACGGACAACCACCAAAAGATAAGGAAAATCCGGAACCGGAATTGCGTGATCGTTCGATTGTTGGGTTGCAGATATTAAAGGGTTTTGAATACAATGCCAAAAAGGAAGAATGGAAAGAAGGAACAATTTATGATCCAAAATCGGGAAATACCTATGATTGTTACGGCTGGATGGAAAACGACGATCTGCTTAAACTAAAGGGTTTTGTTGGGGGAATGCGCTGGCTGGGCCGCAGCTCGGAGTGGTACCGCACGACTTTATAGTTAGTCTTTTCGTTACAAATATTTTGTAGAAATTATCCGGAAACCTGCACGGAGAATCCGGCTTGTTCCACTTGTTTAGCTATTTGATTCAGGTCGGTAAGCGAAACTTTTTCCAGGGTATCGATCGGTGTATCCCGGGCAATGGTATATATCATTACCTGCCTGGGATTTATTTTTTTGAGCAGTTCAATCCAGGCCAAAACCTCTTTTTCAGTAGTGTTATCAATGGTTTTCCCTTTGTAGCTGCCCCGGATAAACATGGTTTGAATAATTACGTTTCTTTTAAAGTCAGTGAGTTGTTCCACTACTTTTTTCAGATTGAAGTTTCCCTGTGGACAATCCATTTGTTCAATGGTTTCTTCAAATGCCGAATCGAGTTTTTGAATGTTGTCTTCTATTTTTTTCAGCGCCCCGAATACCGGTTTTTTGTGAAGCATGGTGGCATTTGATAAAACTGCAATTCTTGCATTTGGTGTAAACTGGTTACGCAGTTCAATGGTGTCGTTAATTATTTCTGCAAACTCAGGATGAAGTGTTGGTTCTCCGTTTCCGGCAAATGTAATTACATCGGGCAACTGGCTTTCAGCTACCATTTTTTTTAACATTTCGGCGAGTCTTTTTTTCACTTCTTCACGAGGGGGCAGTTTCGCTTTTTCTTCCCGTTTTTTGGGATTGCGACCACATTCGCAATAAATACAATCAAAAGAACAGATTTTTGTATTGGTAGGCATCAGGTTGATCCCGAGCGAAACACCAAGACGCCGGCTTTTTACCGGCCCAAAAATGATTTCATCAAAAAGAAAAGTAGCCATTTTAAAAATTTTCGCAAAGATAGCCTGAAGAATTCCGATTTTCGAATAAGAAGAGTTATTTTTTTCCCGCGAACTGCAACTCAGACTTTCCTATACAAGTCTTTTTAGCTTACTTTTTCCGGTAAGCTTCATGTGCTTGAAATCGATGCCTGTAATCAGATTAATTCCGGGTTTCTTCCCTGTTTCAAAACTTCCCAGTTGTGTTTCCATTTTAAGTGCCCTTGCTCCGTTGTAACATCCCCACCGGATGATTTCTTCCAAATGTATTCCCGGGAAATTTTCCTGGATAGTAAGCATTTCTGCGAAAACAGAAAGCTGATGATTGGAAGCCAGGCTATCGGTTCCCAGACAAATAGTAAGATTCTCGTTTTGAAATAGTTCTACCGGTGGCAGTTGGTTTTCGATGTACAGATTTGAAAGCGGACAAAGAACAAAAAAAGTATTGGATAGCGAGCGGTGCTTTTTCAGGTTCTCAATATCTTTCTTTTTTGTAAATGTGTTGTGAATAAGCAGAAGATGGTTTTCCTCGGGCAAATATTTTAATACAGAGGAAATGGAGCTTTTTCCCGTGGCTTTCCAGAAGGAAGTATCTATTCTGAGGTTATTTTTAAAATGATGTAAAATTGAACCTGTGCCGTCGACAAAGAATTGTTCCTCGGCTTTACTTTCCTGGTTGTGTATACTCAGCATACTTTTTTCAGTTGCTGCGTCTTTCCGTATTTTTTTAAAAAGGGGTTTGGAAACCGAATAAGGTGAGTGGGGAGTAATTGACGCTGACAGCCCGTTTTTAGTAAAATGATTTTTTACCTCTTGTGCGATTGAAAACGATTTCTCCGCCCGCGACGGATGAAATCCAAATGATTCAACAAAAGTATGATACTGGATTTTACTTTTTAGCTTTGTTGGAATCGTAACCGATGAATTGGCAATATCGCCCACCGCTGCAATTCCGTTGGCCCACATTTTTCGGTCGGTCTTTCGAACGATCTCCTCCTGATTTTTTGTTTCGTTATGGCGTAAGCGGTTGATGTCTTTTACAAAATCGCTGATACCTGTTTTTTCGGGAATTACACCTTTCATGTGCGAAAGTTCGAGGTGGCAATGGGTATTTACAAAACCCGGTACTAGAATACCACTGTAAAACTCAAGACCTGCCTGTTCCGGCTGATTCTCCTTTTGTTGCTGAATTTCAATAATTGTTCCGTCGTTTTCGCAAACCAGAATTCCGTTTTTTACAGGTGCATTATTTCCGGGGAAAATATATGTAGCAGAAAGTTTCCTCACGGCGAATTATCTTTCATCCTCAAATTCAAGCAATTCGTTTTTACGTCCCGATAAATCCTGTTCCATTTCGCTTAACCGGCTTTGTACTTTCCGGTACATTTTTTCAAAATTCTTGGGTTTGCTAAGATAGAATATAAGCGATTTTTCAAAAACAGAATCCGGAACCTGGTATTTATCTAAAATAGCGTAGTAAAAATCAGCAGATGTTGTGTTTTTAATCGTTGAATCCTGCCGGTTGCGGCTGTAATAGGTTGCTTCAGCAAGATGAACATCGATAAGCATATCAATCATTTGGTTTTCTCTGACCAAATTTTCGGGTTTTTCAACCGTTGGCTCGTCACAGGCTGCAAAAGCCAAAATTGTAAAGATGATTATGATGATGTTCTTTTTCATTCAGGGGGCCAAATTATAAATTGTTCCTTGACTTTTCAATATTCAAATCGTTAAAAAAAGCTATTTTATCCGAAAATACTTCTGAAGACTTCTTCAACACGGCTGGTTTTTACAATATCAATTCCAAATCCGGATGTATCAAATCCTTTGTTTAGTGAGGGGATAATGATTTTTTTGAATCCCAGTTTGGCGGCTTCGGCTATTCGTTGTTCAATTCGGTTTACAGCACGAATTTCGCCTGTTAATCCCACCTCGCCCGCAAAACAAATTTTATGGTCGATGGGAATGTCGATATTTGAGGAGAGAATAGAGCAGATGACAGCCAAATCGGTAGCCGGATCGTTTATTTTTAATCCGCCGGCAATATTCAGAAACACATCTTTTTGAATGAGTTTAAAACCGGCTCGTTTTTCCAGAACCGCCAGCAACATATTTAGCCGGCGTAAATCAAATCCGGTGGATGAGCGCTGTGGTGTTCCGTAGGCAGCTGAACTTACAAGCGCCTGAATTTCGATTAAAATAGGGCGAATTCCTTCAATCGTGGCGGCAATGGCTGTGCCACTTACATCGTCGCTTACTTTTGAAATCAGTTGCTCTGAAGGATTGGTAATTTCCCGTAATCCGTCACTGCGCATTTCAAAAATACCCAGTTCGTTGGTGGAGCCAAAGCGATTTTTGTTCGAACGTAAAATCCGGTACATGTAATTGGTATCACCTTCAAACTGCAAAACCGTATCTACAATATGCTCCAGCACTTTGGGGCCGGCAATACTTCCTTCCTTATTGATATGACCAATAAGAACAACTGCAACTCCGCTTTTTTTTGCAAATTTCAAAATGGCCGACGTACACTCACGAACCTGTGAAACTGACCCGGGTGAAGATTCAATATTTTCTGTGGAAATGGTTTGAATGGAATCGATAATTAAAACATCGGGTTGAATTTGTTCGGAATGTGCGAGCAGATTTTCCAGTGAAGTTTCACTCAGAAAAAGACAATTGTTGTTGCTATTGTTTAGTCGCTCGGCACGAAGTTTTATTTGTTGCAGACTCTCTTCTCCCGATGTATATAAAATTTTTTGTTTGTTTAATTTGAGTGCCAGCTGCAGGGCCAGTGTCGATTTTCCGATTCCCGGATCACCGCCCAAAAGAATCAGCGAGCCGGGAACTATTCCGCCACCAAGTACACGGTCGAATTCCTTAATTCCGGCAACAATCCGTTGCGTTTTTGCCGCCTGAATGTTTTCCAGTGTTATCGGCTGGTTTCCCAAATGCCGGGCGGCTACTTTTGCGGCACTTTTCTTTTTTTCGATTATCTCTTCCACAAAAGTATTCCACTCGCCACAAGAGGTACATTTCCCCATCCATTTTGGAGATTGAAAACCACAGTTCTGGCACGTGTATATTGATTTTGTTGCCGGCATAGCTTTGTTTCTCTTTGTGTTGCCAAACGTTCCGTTGCACAAAGGTATCTCTTTTCTTCAAGTTGTCTATTTCAGACTTTTTATTTTTTGAATGATATCGCTGGTTGATACTCCCGGCACCAAATCAAGTGTAATTACTTTTCCCCCGTTTTTTAAAACGGTGTCGTGTCCGGCAATTTCATGAACTTCGTATTGTTTCCCTTTTACCAGTACATTGGGATTGATTTGCGCAACCAACTTTGCGGGAGTTTCCTCAGAAAAAAGAATGACAGCATCAACAAAACCAAAAGCAGCAAGGATAATGGCGCGGGCCTTTTCATCCATTACCGGGCGGTCGAAGCCTTTTAACAGTCTTACCGATTCATCGGAATTTAACCCTACAATCAGTTTGGTTCCCAGTTGAGCCGATTTTTCCAGCGAATCAACATGCCCGTGGTGAATAACATCAAAACAGCCATTGGTAAATACAATGATTTCGTTATCTGCTTTCCACTTTTTTACAAGTGCTTTAAAATCCTGAAAGCCGGAAAATATCTTTGTCTGAATATCTGTATCCATCTTAAAAATTCCCAAAAGTATAAAACTAAAGCAGAGAACAAGAAAGATTATGATGAAAAGTTTTTTCTGGAGCGTAATTTTGGTTGAAACAGGATTGGCAGAGATAAATTTCACTCCCTTCAGTCTGCCTCACCCTGTCAGGACAAATTGAAGTCAAGATCGATTTGTGGATACGGCCAATATGTTTTCGGTTGAAAGAACGCACTGAAGCTCGTATTTGTATTTGTTTTACTGTCCGATTTTTAAATATTGGAAAAACGTTAATTTCCGGACTTTAGCCGGAAAACGCGATCGGTATAAATCAAAAAAATCAGGCAGCTATGTTATAAACCTACAAAATGGAGTAAGTTTAAAACAAAAATTACAGCCAAATAAAATAAAAAGCAGCTTTTAAATATGTAGTTTCAACCCGAGCCTGACTGGATAACTGTATAATGCTGTGAAAGTTGCCGGGTTTGGGAATCTTGCTAATTTTACGGTCTTTATGAATAAAACCAACTATGAAACTTATAACTTATATTAAACTTGTCTTCGGGACTGTAACTGCACTTTTTTTATCGTTGAATGTAACTGCACAAACCAGTGTATCGTTAAAATCGCAGTGGCTCGATCCAACCAATCTTTTTACAGAAAAAGTACCAACTGCAGAATTTAGCACCACTTTTTCAGTTGGCGAGCCCTGGAGCCTGTACTTTTATTATGCGCACGATATTGAAGGTTTGACACCGATTTATTTAATTGGCGGCGTAAACAACACCCGCGAATCGGTAAAAACCGACAGCCTGGTATTTTCATCGCCCGAAGCGAGAGTTTTCCCTAAATATTCACGAAATATCTTTGTAAGTTACCAGTACAGCGAAACCATTCGCCAGCTTTCGTGGGTTCAACCTATTGTTACCTGGGACTGGAATTTTATTAAAAATCTATCGAAATCGGTACACACACTAAGCGCTGAAGTTTCCGGCTGGATGTCGTTTCAACGGGGAAATGAATACCAGGATGGCGGATACATCAGTGGAAAATACAACTGTGCCAAACACTATGAAAAATTGACGTTTAACGGAAGCCTTTCCACACTTGCTATTGAAATTTTTGAACCCGGCAGGAATATTTTTGTTCTTGGCGAGGTTTTAAGTCTTTCATCAACTTACATTCCATTTAACACAACACTTGAAGTCGTTTTAAACAAACCATTGATTACAGAAGAAGACAGTGAATTGGGCTTTACAATAGGATTGATAAAAGAGTTTTAAAATACCGACTTTGCAAATCTGCGCCAGTGTGAGTATACAACCTCGTACAAAAAAGAATTGAAAAAATAAGTTGGGATAAAAAAATGCTGATTGCAGGGGATAGGCTGCTTATGGCCGGCATTCCCCTGTAAGGGCTGAAATTTTGCCGAAGCATCGTGAATATCCATCCAAAGCCCGCTCAGGCAAAAAAGGAAGTAATTTTACGGAATTAACAGATGCTTCCTGCAAAATTATTGCCTACAGCGAAATGGATACAATAATGCATATCTTCGATTGCCGGCTAAACAAAAAAATAAACACAAAACCGGATTATAAATTACGCTTCAGGCTGACCATAGGGTTTGTGGTTTGTTACCTTACGGATATAAATGCAGAAGACGAATTATGTTATGATGGGATGTTTGTAAAAAATATTCAAAAAGGTTTGACGGATACTATGTGAATGCTGGCCTTTTTGCCTGCCAGATACTCAAAATTTTCTTTCTGTAATATACATTTTACACTATCTGGTTGGTTTCTGTATCAGGGAAAACCAGCCAGGGTTTAAAGGTTTTGGCTTCTTCAAAATCCATTTGAGCGTAGGAAATAATGATGACCACATCCCCTACAGCTACTTTACGTGCTGCCGGACCGTTAAGACAAATGGTACCTGAGCCACGTTCGCCTTTTATAATGTATGTTTCCAGACGTTCGCCGTTGTTAATATTAACCACCTGCACTTTTTCGTTTTCAATCAGGTTAGCGGCATCCATCAAATCTTCGTCGATGGTAATACTGCCTACATATTGCAGGTTGGCTTCGGTAACCGTTACTTTATGTATTTTCGATTTACAAACTTCAATTTGCATGACCTTGTCCTTTCAATTCAAAACAATATTGTCAATTAATCTGACTTTGCCACAGAATACTGCAACACAGCCAACTATTCTATTTTCTTCTTCCCAGTTACCAACGGGTTGAAGTTTTTTATCATCAACTATTTCTACATATTCAACAGACAGGTACGGGTTTTTGTTGATGTTTTCAATAACCCATTCTGTAAGCTCTTTTACGGATTTTTGACCGACAAGTTGTTTGGCTTTTAACAATGTTTCTGAAATAACTGCCGCATTTTTTCTTTCTTCGGAACTTAACAATTCATTCCGGGAACTCATCGCCAACCCGCTTTTTTCACGAATAATGGGGCAGGCAACAATTTCTACCGTCAGGTTGAGCTGTTCTGTCATGTTTTTAATAATGGCAACCTGTTGGAAATCTTTTATCCCAAAATATGCTTTGTCGGGTTTTACCATCCCGAAGAGTTTACTCACCACCTGTGCAACACCATTAAAATGCCCGGGCCGATGCTCTCCCTCCATTACGGTTTCCAACATTCCAAAATCAAATTTCCGTGTATCATTTTCCGGGTACATTTCCTCAACCGAAGGCGCAAAAACCAAAGTTATATCCGATTTTTCCAACCGCTTTAAATCGGCTTCCAAATCGCGCGGATAGCGTTCCAAATCTTTTGGGTCGTTAAACTGGGTTGGATTCACAAAAATGCTTACAACAACCACCGGGTTTTCTTTTGCCGCTTTTTCAACCAACGATATGTGTCCTTTGTGCAAAGCACCCATTGTAGGAACAAAGCCAACCGTTCCGGTCATCCTTAATTGCTGCAGTTCTTTCTGTAAATCATTAACTGTTTTAACCAGTTTCATTCGTCAAAAAATTTAACGGTGCAAAGTAAATAAAATTAATCCGGAATATATCAAGAAAAGGATGCAGACAAGTACCCTGGTAACACGGATAAAGCGTCTGAATTGAATATTCAGGATATTTTTATTACCTTTGCAGCCTGTAATAAACTGCGCATACAGGTCAATGGAAAAGAAAAAGATCCTTTATATTTCACAAGAAATCACCCCATACCTACCTGAAACTGAAATGTCAGAGATATCCCGATATTTGCCACAGGGAGTTCAGGAAAGAGGAAGGGAAATCAGAACTTTTATGCCGCGTTACGGCTGTGTTAACGAACGTAGAAACCAACTTCACGAGGTTATCCGATTATCGGGAATGAACCTGGTAATAAATGATACCGATCACCCGCTGATAATTAAAGTGGCCTCGATACAGGCTGCACGAATGCAGGTGTATTTTATCGATAATGAAGATTATTTTCAACGCAAACATGTGTTAAAAGATTCTAAAGGAAATGAGTTTGAAGATAATGATGAACGTGCAGTATTCTTTGCCCGTGGTGTTTTGGAAACAGTGATTAAGTTGCGCTGGGCACCTGATGTTATCCATTGCCACGGCTGGTTAACCTCGCTCGTTCCGTTGTACATAAAAAAATATTATTATAACGACCCGCTTTTCAAAAATTCAAAAGTGGTATATTCAGTTTATAATGACGATTTTAAGAAAACTTTAAATTCTAATTTTAACAATAAATTGTTGCTGGAAGGAATTACTGCAGATGATGTAAAGACCATTGATGATCCCACATTTGAAAATGTTTCGAAAATGGCAATAGATTATTCGGATGCGGTTGTACAGGGTACTGAAAATATTAACGAAAACGTTGAAAAATATATTCAATCAACAAATAAATTGTTTCTCAATTACCAACCCAAAGAAACTTACATTGATGCGTATAATGAATTTTACGATAAAGTGTAAGTGTTAAAAGATTGAATTTTATCTAAAAAAAATCAAATATACAATCATTTACCTGTTGCCATCGTTTGTTTTTTTATACGTTTGTGTAACTTTTTGAATAAGCCAAATTGCAAATAAATTAATGAAGGAATTACGTGAAAACCAAATCTAGAAATAAATACCTTATCCTGTTGATTGTAATGTTCTTAACAAGCCTTTTTTTTACACATTGTAAAAAGTATGACGAGCTTGGAATGGAGATATTACCTTCTACAGATTTAATTTCGGTTAAAAATACGATTTTGAAGGACGATATTAGTGCCTATACCATCAGAGAAGATTCAATTCGCACTGACGGAGCGCCTAAAAGTTTATTTGGAAGTTTTAATGATCCTGTATTTGGAAATACAACCGTTGATTTTGCCACACAATTCAGACTGGTTGGTTATCCTGATTTTGGCGAAGCGCCCGAAGCAGATTCCATTTTTTTGTATTTATACTACAGAAAGATTTTTGGAGATACGGTAACAACTCAGAAAGTCAGAGTTTACGAGTTGGAAGAAAATCTGTATGCCGATCAGGAAGACGGGCCGGGGGGCAATTCAAGTTACCCCTATTACCAGAATGTGGATTTAAAAAGTATGGCTTCCGACCAACTTATTGGTGAACTGGATTTTGTTCCTCAAATAACACTTGATTCAACCGAGACGGATACATTTTACCAGGTAATAAAGGTACCGCTGGATATTTCTTTGGCGGATAAGCTGATAGATGCAGATTCAGCAGACATGAGCAGTAATGATGTTTTTCTGAATTATTTTAAAGGACTGTATATTGAAACCGAAAAATTAACTGATGCAGAGGGAGCAATTCTGGCATTGGAAGCAGCTTCAGATGACAGTTTTCAGGGATCGGCTGTGGTTGTATATTACAACAATGAAGAAAACAAAAATGCAGAAGAGCCCGATACCTTAAATATGCCTTATATTGTTACAGAGTTTAGCGCGCGGGTAAATCATATTGAGCACGACTATTCAGGAACTCCGTTTTTTGGAAGTTTGAATAATTCGGGGATAGAAGATTCGTTGCTGTATATCCAAACAGCGGGGGGACTTGAATCAAAGATTGATATCAATAATCTTTCACTTTGGCAAGATTCGGTAAATACCGCGATTAACAAAGCAGAACTTGTTTTTCAGGTTGACACCATCAAATCTGATTTGGAAAATTATCCTGCCCCAAACCAGCTTTTATTTACTTTTATTGATAGCACGGGACAGGAGTTCCTTCCCAAAGATTACTCCTTTAGCCCCGCATTTTATGGCGGTGTATTAGATACTCTGGATTACACCTATCGTTTTAATGTTACGCAACATTTGCAGCAAATAATAGATGGAGAAGTTGGAAATTTTGGATTTAAGCTGACAACAGCCGCTAAGAACAGCGAAGCGAAAAGGGTTGTTTTAAAAGGAAGTACGAGTGAAACAGGAATACAACTGATTATAACATATTCAAAATTTTTGCAGCAGTAGGATTATAAACTGGAAATAAAAAATGGGTACCGGATTTCCGGTGCCCATTTCTATTTTACACTGTTGTTCTATTTTATTTCGTTCTAATCTTTACGGTTGTAATATCCTCGTCTTTGTTTGCTTTAACATCAATGGTTACGATATCTGTTTTATCCAGTTGTTTTATTTCTTTGGCGTCAACCTTTTTGCCGTTTAGAAAGTATTCTGTACTGTCGCCGGGATAATTCAGAAATACGGGTTGTCGCTGATATCTCTCTGCCATTTCCCGGTATTTTTCTGCCATTTCCATTTGTCTTTGTGCCTGAACACGCGCCTGTTCTTCAATTTTTGCACGTTGTTCATCGGAGAAAAACTGTTGTTTTTCAATTAATTCTTTTTGTCGGGCGACCATTTGTTCTAATCTTTCCTGCGGAAAGTATACATTGGAAGTTTGGCCGAAATAAACTGCTGCTCCGCTGTTGTTATTTATTTTGTAGAGGTTTTCAAGGCCGCGTAAATTGAGTGCTTTGTTTAAGTCGGCAACCGCAGTTAAATTGATATTTCCCTGAAGTTCTATCAAACTGGTATTTGCATTGGATTGGGTTAAAACAGCCAGTGATTCAATTTTATCCTGATTTTTTCTTAGATAGACTTTCACCTCTTCTCCCATCCTTTTTTCAGTCTTCAGTAAAGTATAATCTCCATCTTTGTAGTGGTTCAAAATGGTTTGATACAAGCCTTCCGACAGGGAATTTTTGTCTTCCTTTTCTGGTTTATCGTCTGCTTCGGCAAATAGGGTGAAACTCTGGTTTAGGTTACTTTGTGAAACCACCACAATTTTATCCAGGTTTTTAATCGCTTCAAATGCCGACGACTCACTGTCAATACTTTTCTTTTTCAGATAAAGATCAAACATGTCTTTGGTTATCAGACTGGCGCTAAAACCTTCCTGATCTGAATATTCATTTGTCAGTTGTGCAAAGAAGTTATTATCTCTTTGGGCCAGCGCAGGTAGCGCTAGTACCACCATAAATAAATAAATCATAATTTTTTTCATGACGATTGTTTTTAGTTTATTATTATTGCATCTTCTCCTACCCAAAGTATCAGCATGTCTTCCTGTTCTTTTGGCTGTATGTTCTGCGAAACCTGATACAGAGCCTGCTCCATTACCAAAAATTCGTTTTCTAATTTTGTGTTTCTAATTTCGCGGTAGCCCAAATAGGCGGTTAACAGAATGACTATGGTTGCTGCAACTGATGCAAGCCTAAACCAACGCATTTTAACAATTTTGTTGGGTTGCGCAGTTTGCTCTATTTTGTCAAAAATTACTTTTTCCAAATCTTCAGGAACAGAGCTTTCTGAATTGAAAAATCCAAAAATATCCTGCTCTGATGTTTGATTTTCTTCCAGAAGAATTTCGGTTTTTAACCAACGCTCTTCCTCGATTGTCGTTTCGCCGTTATAATATTTGTCGAGCAATTTGTCTTTCTCTTCCGTTTTCATAATCGTAAATTTTTTCTACTTCCTGTTTTACTTTTAACCGGGCTCTTGACAGTATTACCCTGATATTGGGTATCTCATATCCCGTAAATTCCTGAATTTCCTCAAAACTAAATCCATCAATATCACGCATTTGGATCACTGTCTTGTATTTTTCAGGTAAATCATCAATTATTTTGCGCACCTGTTCGTATTTTTCCTTTGTATCAGCTTGCGTTTCTGTCGATTCAATATTTAATATTTTATATTCTTCGTTCTCTCCAAAGGTCGACGGGCGCTTTTTTTTCAACAAATCGAAGCTGTAGTTTTTTGCTACGGTTATAATGTAGCTGTTTAAATTTGAGCATTTTATCAACTCGTTTTTTTTACTCCACAGCTTTACCATTAAGTCCTGCAAAGCATCCTGCGTTTCTTCCTCGTCCTTCAATATCCGTTTTAACATCGGATATAGTTTTCGCGAATATGGTATTACCTTATTTTTAAACTCTTCAGCAGTCATCTGATTATATGGACGATTTCCTTCCTAAATTATAACAAAAGAGGTGATTTTTTTACAAAACGCCAGGATGTATTTAGCTAGTCGCTTTGAAAATCTTATTTTTGCACCTTTGTTTTTGGTATGACAATAGAACAACTCATCACCTTTTTACTTATAGGAATAGGACTAAGTTTTGACTCATTTGCTGTTTCGGTTTCCTGTGGTCTGATGAAAAGAGAAATTCGTTTTCAGCAAGCTTGCCTGGTAGCATTTTCACTTGCTTTTTTTCAGGGTACTTTTCCTGTTATTGGCTGGTTAATCGGAACCGGAGTAAAAAATCTGATATCCAGTTTTGACCATTGGATAGCTTTTGGGCTGCTTATCTTTATTGGAATAAAGATGATTATTGAAGGCCTCAAACCCAACGGGAGACTTCAAAATTTTGATCCTTTCCGAATACGCGTTTTAATCGGGCTTTCGGTCGCAACAAGCATTGATGCCCTGGTGGTTGGTTTAAGTTTTGGATTTTTGGATATGCCTATTCTTTTCCCTGTGATCGTAATCGGAAGTGTTACCTTTATTGCTTCTATGTTGGGAATGCTTTTTGGGAAAAATATTCCTGCAAAACGGAGTCACCAATCGATTGTTTTGGGAGGAATAATTTTAGCTTTAATCGGAACAAAGATTCTTTTCGAACACCTGTTTTTTTAGTTATCTGAATTTTTTTTCAATGAACTTGTTATTTAATTCAACCAGGGAAAAGGGATAGGATTTAACGAGTTCATTACCTTTGTTGCAGCTATGGGAGAGCAATTGAAAATAGGAAATTTGGAAATTGACGGAGTGCCGCTTTTTTTGGCTCCAATGGAAGATGTAACCTATAAATCATTTCGTTGGATGTGCAAGAAGTTTGGCGTTGATGTGATGTATACCGAGTTTGTATCTTCAGAGGCTTTGGTGCGTAATGTTGAAAAATCAAAATTAAAGATGGAGTTGTTTGATTTTGACCGACCGGTTGCAGTACAAATATACGGACACAATATCGATTCAATGGTTCGTGCTGCTCAGGTGGCTGAGGAATTCAATCCTGATTTTATTGATATCAACTTTGGGTGCCCGATGAAAAAGATAATTCGCCACGGAGCCGGTGCGGCACTGTTGCAAGATTTGCCCAAAATGCAGAAAATGTCCACAGAAATTGTAAAAGCTGTTCAGGTTCCGGTTACTGCAAAAACACGATTAGGATGGAGCGAAAGTGATAAACCAGTACTTGAAGCGGCACTTCGTTTACAGGATGCGGGGATTCAGGCTCTGGCAATTCACGGCAGGACCCGGGAACAACTTTACACCGGAACCGCAGACTGGACTTTGATTGGTGAAGTAAAAAATCATCCGCAAATCGCTATTCCGATTATAGGAAACGGAGATATCAACAGCGGAGAAAAAGCCCGGACATTTCTTGAACAGACCGATGTTGATGCCTTGATGATTGGCCGCGGAGCTATCGGAAGACCCTGGTTGTTTAAAGAAATAAAACACTATCTTAGAACAGGAGAGAACCTGGCGCCTCCAACTGTTGCTGAAGTAGTTGATGTTCTGCGCGGGCAGTTGAAAATGAACCTGGAGTGGAAAGACAACGAGCGCTCCGGGATTTTGATGATGCGTCGTCATTTTGCAAAATATTTTCCGGGCTTGCCTGGTTTCCGCGAACTGAAAATAAAATTACTCACTGCAGAAACCAATACGGAAGTAAACGAAATTCTTGATAAGATCGTTGATATGTATGGGAGTTATCAACCAGACTTTACAAATGCAAGCCTAAAATAATGGAAAACGAGTATTCTAAATATTATTCTGAAAAGTCGCTCTGGGAAAAAATAAAGAAGTTTTCAAAATCAGCCGGTTCCAAGGTTGTATATGGTGTTTTGTTGCTTTTTTATGTAATGAAAGACAAAAGTGTGGGGGTGAAAACAAAACTTACTATTGCTGCTGCGCTGGGGTATTTTATTTTGCCAACCGACGGAATTTTTGATTTAACGCCTATCATCGGTTATTCTGATGATCTGGGGGTTCTTATTTTTGCCCTTTCTCAGATTTCTGCCAATATAACACCTGAAGTAAAGCAAAACGCCCGAAATAAACTTGCTGAATGGTTTGGTGAAATAGATGAGAATGAACTTCTTGAACTGGAGAATAAGATATTTTAGGAAAAATTAAAAATCCCTAATTGCAGGCTCCTTTTTTAACATTCCTTAACTGTTGCAAATAATGTGGCATTAGTTTTGCATTTATTTAAATATCTAGATATCTAAGGCTGATATAGAACCAGGCAAGTTTACAAACTTGGCTTTTGTTCGTCAGTCGGCGAACTTGTTTTTTGTTTTCTGTTAGCATGAATAGCCGGTATAAAAGCCGGCTATTTTATATTATTTTCCATATTTTTGGACTCCAAACTTTTTTTTATGATAGAACAACTGGACTTTACAATAATCCAATGGTTTTTACTGGCTTTTTGCGCAGTACTTGTAGGGATGTCTAAAGTTGGTGTTCCGGGTGTTTCGATGCTTGTTGTTCCAACGCTGGCAATTATTTTTGGCGGAAAGGCATCAACAGGAATATTATTACCCATGCTTATGATGGCTGACTTGTTTGGAGTTGGTTATTACCACAGGCATGCCGAATGGAAATATCTCTGGAAACTGTTGCCCTGGGCATTTATCGGGGTAGGAATTGCCCTATGGGTTGGGAAAGTGGTAAATGATGAATGGTTTAAGAATATTATTGCGATTTTGGTTTTTGTCTGTATCGGTTTGATGATTTGGAAAGACAGACAAAAAGGCAATAATCTATTCCCTGACACCTGGTGGTTTGCTGCAACAATGGGAGTTTTGGGCGGTTTTGCAACTATGATTGGGAACGTGGCAGGTCCTATTTTTGCCATTTATCTGCTGGCTATGCATCTTCCCAAAAATAGTTTTATTGGCACTGGCGCATGGTTTTTTCTAATTATCAATTTTTCAAAATTTCCTTTGCATATTTTTGTGTGGAAGACGATAGACTGGCATACCTTAACCCTCGATATTTTGATGTTGCCGGGAATTGCACTTGGCGCATTCCTTGGTATTAAGCTGGTAAAAAGATTATCTGAAGATATTTACCGCACGGCAGTAATTATTGTGACAGCTCTGTCGGCATTTTTACTTTTAATTTAAAAGAAATTTTATGGAGGCCTTACGAAATTTTTTTTACGACAAAAAGGTAGAGAAAGTCCTGGACATTGGTACAGGTACCGGAAAGTTTATTGAGGTTTTGAAGAAGTCATTTTCTGAGGCAGAATTTTTTGGTGTTGATCCTGATGAAAATTCACTAAAAGAAGCAAAAGAGTGTTTTCCCGATATCGTATTTCAAAAAATGGGGGCAGAAGAGCTTTATTTTGAAAATGATTACTTTGATGTAGTCAGCCTTTCAATGGCCTTACACCACCTGCCAAAGGTAAAAAGAGGATTAAAGGAGATAAAACGTGTAGTAAAGCCACAGGGGTGGATTATTATAAATGAATTGTTTAGCGATAATTTAAATCCGGCACAGGAAGTCCAAAAAATGTATCATCACTTTCGCAGTCGCATTGACAGGTTGACCGGTGTTAGTCATCGTGAAACCTTCAGAAAGGAGGAAATTCTTCAGATTATCCGGCAGGCAGGAATTTCAATCCAGTTTTTCTTTGAACACAAAAGAGAGGTTAATTTGATTGAAGAGAAAGGCGCACTTGACAAAATGACGGAAAAGATGAAACAAAAGCTTGAAACAATCAGCGAGCGACCTGAATTTGAAGAAATGCAGTCACAAATTGAAGAATTCAGGGAGAAGGCGTTGGAGTTTGGCTTTCAACCTGCAACCAATGTGGTAATTGTTGGACGTAAAAAGTAGTTTATAAAAAGAAAAGGACCATTTCAAAAAGAAATAGTCCTTGTATATCTGGTGTTTGTCTTTTTATCCTTTTAATGCCTCGGCACCACTCACAATTTCCAAAATTTCGTTTGTAATAGTTGCCTGACGCGCTTTGTTGTACTGTAAAGTAAGGTCGCCGAGAAGTGCTGTTGCGTTATCAGTTGCCTGATGCATGGCTGTCATACGGGCGCCGTGCTCTGCAGCGTTTGAATCGAGAAGTGCTTTGTAAAACTGTATTTTTAATGAACGCGGAATCAGTTCCCGGATGATGTACTCTTTTGAAGGCTCGTAAATAAAGTCGAAGTTGGTATTTTGTGCTTCATCGTCCTCTTCAATTTCAACCGGCAAAAACTGTTCGCTGGTCTGAACCTGAACAGCTGCATTTCTAAATTGGTTATAAACCAGTTCAATGCGGTCGTAGCTTCCATCCGCAAATGCTTTCATTATTTCGGAAGCAATTTCGTTTACATTATCGAAAGTCAGTTCATCAAAAATTTCATTTTTATTTCCCGATACTTTCATTCCACGGTGTTTTAACTGGCGTTCTCCCTGTTTCCCTAAACAGATAAACTCAACCTTACCGAGCTGAAGTTGCCGGCTGTATTTAGTCTTTACCAGTTCAATGGCCTTTTTAGCAATGTTGGTATTAAAACCGCCGCATAAACCACGGTTGGATGAAACGAGAATCACCAATACTTTTTCGGGATTACGCCCCTGTGTATAAACCGAGTCTTCAACATTTTCGAGGCTGGCGCTTAATGAAGTTAAAATCTGATGCAGTTTTTCGGCATACGGACGAATTTGTAAAATAGCATCCTGGGCCTTTTTTAATTTTGCCGCCGAAACCATTTTCATTGCGCTCGTTACCTGCCGGGTAGTTTTTACCGATGCAATTCTTGTTCGTATTTCTTTTAAACCAGCCATAATTTATTTGTGAATGTGTTCTTGAGTTATTGAGCAACTGAGGTTTTACATCCTCATTTTCTCAATAACCCTTTCACTCCGTTACTTAATTACTTTTTAAACTTTTCTGCAACTTCAGCCGCCACTTTGCGGATGGTTTCCTCACCCTCGGCTGTTAACTTCCCTTCTTTTAATTCATCTAAAGTTGCTCTGTATTGCATTTCCATCATTTCGAGGAAGTCAGTTTCAAATTCTTTTACTTTCTCAACCGGTACATTTCTCAGCAACTCTTTTGTTCCGCAATAAATTATTGCCACCTGCTGTTCGATTTTCATCGGAGTATACTGACCTTGTTTTAGTATTTCTACGTTTTTGCGTCCTTTGTCGAGAACGCGCATGGTAGCTGCGTCAAGGTCGGAACCAAATTTTGAGAAAGCTTCCAGCTCGCGGAATTGAGCCTGGTCGAGCTTCAATGTTCCGGCGATTTTTTTCATTGCTTTAATCTGCGCACTACCACCCACACGCGAAACCGAAATACCTACGTTAATTGCAGGACGGATACCCGAGTTAAACAGGTTTGATTCAAGAAAAATCTGCCCGTCGGTAATTGAAATTACGTTCGTTGGAATATATGCAGAAACGTCTCCTGCCTGTGTCTCAATAATTGGAAGTGCAGTTAACGAGCCTCCTCCTTTTACTTTGTCTTTTAAACAATCAGGAAGGTCGTTCATATCTTTTACAATCTCATCGCTTTCGATAACTTTCGCGGCACGTTCCAGCAAACGGGAGTGTAAGTAGAACACGTCACCCGGATAGGCTTCACGACCCGGAGGACGACGGAGCAACAACGAAACTTCACGATAGGAAACGGCCTGTTTTGAAAGATCGTCGTAGATAATTAAAGCATCGCGTCCGGTATCCCTAAAATATTCACCAATGGCTGCACCCGCATACGGGGCATAAAACTGAAGAGCCGCCGGGTCGGATGCAGTTGCTGAAACGATTACTGTATAGTCCATGGCACCATGTTTCTCAAGCGTCGATGCAATATTGGCAACCGTTGAACCTTTTTGTCCGATAGCCACATAAATACAGTAAACCGGGTTCCCTTTTTCAAAACTTTCGCGCTGGTTGATAATTGTATCAATGGCAACAGCTGTTTTTCCTGTCTGGCGATCGCCAATAATCAACTCACGCTGGCCCCGGCCAATTGGTATCATGGCATCTATGGCTTTTAATCCTGTCTGAAGCGGTTGTTTTACCGGCTGACGAAATACAACTCCAGGCGCTTTTCTTTCCAGCGGCATTTCAAATAATTCACCCTGGATGGCACCTTTTCCGTCTATCGGATCTCCAATTGTGTTGATAACACGTCCAAGAAGATTTTCTCCAACCATGATTGAAGCGATTCTCTGCAATCTTTTAACAGTATCACCTTCTTTAATTTCTTCGGAAGAACCCAACAAAACCGCACCTACATTGTCTTCTTCTAGGTTTAAAACAATGCCTTTCATTCCGCTGTCGAACTCAATCATTTCGTTCGCTTCTACGTTTGAAAGCCCGTAAATACGTGCAATTCCATCACCAACCTCCAAAACGGTTCCAACTTCTTCAAGTTCCGCTTCCGATTTGAAGCCTTCCAATTGTTGTTTCAGAATCTTGGATACTTCAGCAGGTTTAATATTTGCCATTTTATATTTTTTTTACGCTTTCGGTTAATTTTTTAATTCAGTTTCCAATAATGTCTGCTTCACTTTTTTAAGCTGCGTGGCAATACTGGCATCATATTGTTTGTCATCCAGTCGCAAAATCATTCCGCCAATAATGTCGGGATTGACCTGCGTTGAAAGCTCTATTTTTGCCGCTAGTTCTTTTTCCATCAGCTTTTCAACTTTTTCGACTGTATCAGTACTTATTTCCGACGCTGTTGTTAGTATTGCAGATTTTATATTTTGATCTTTCCGGGTGAGTGCAAGGAAATTTCTGCAAATTCCCGGAATGTGCACTTCTCTTTTGTTTTTTGCAATCAGGTTAAGAAAGTTTAGTGTAAGTTCATTTACACTCCCTTGAAAGATTGCTGTAATCAATTCTATTTTTTTTGATGTTTTTACGATTGGGCTTTCCAGCAAAAGAATAAAATCGGCAGAATCTGCTCCGACGGAAGCAACCAACTCAATATCTGCTTTTAACGGTTCGAGGAGGTTTTTTTCTTTTGCCAGTTCAAAAAAAGCTTTGGCGTATCTTACTGTAATTGCACTTTGGTCCATAGGATTAATTCAGCTTAATTTCATCGATTAAACCATCTACCATTTTTTCCTGTTCGCCCTTATTGCCCAATTCTTTTTTTATCACTTTTTCCGCAATAATTACCGACAATTCGGCTACTTGTTTTTTAATATCGTTAATGGCAGCTGTTTTTTCACTTTGAATTTGCTGGCGTGCCTGTTCGATACTTTTTTGTGTTTCGGCACCGGCTTTTTCTTTTGCTTCAGCAATAATTTTTTCCTTTATTTCTTTTGCTTCTTTCAGGATTACATCTTTTTCCCTGCGGGCTTCAGCAATAATTTTTTCATTATCTGCTTTTAAACCTTCCACCTCTTTACGAGCGAGGTCGGCAGAGTTTAATGCATTGGCAATTGATTCTTCCCTGTCTTTTAACGCATTCAGAATTGGTTTCCAGGCGAATTTCCGGAGAATAAAAAGCACAATTCCGAAAATAATAATCATCCAAAATATTGTGCCGGGATTTGGTGTAACTAAGCCCATAATTTTAATTTTTTAAAGTTGCGGCAACTGCATCCCCGGCAATCCCGGGGATGGCTGCCCATTTTTTTTGCTAAACGAAAATAACGAGTGCACAAATGATCACAGCAAAGAAGGCAACACCTTCAATCAACGCTGCAGAAACGATCATGTTAGAGCGAATGTCGCCACTGGCTTCGGGCTGGCGGGCGATAGCTTCCATAGCACTGGCACCGATTTTACCGATACCCATACCTGCACCAATTGCAGCTAACCCAGCTCCCAAAGCAGCACCCATTTTACCGATGGTTGCACCGGCGGCCGCTTGTAGCAATACAGTTAAAATTGCTGATAACATAGCATTTAATTTTTATAATTATTAATGATGATCTGCTGTCGCCATTCCAAAATAGAGTGCCGACAACAGTGTAAAAACATAAGCTTGTATAAACGAAACCAGTACATCCAGCATTAAAATGAACACTGAAAATGCAACTGATATCGGGCTTGCAGCCAATCCAACACCAGCATTAAATAAACTGGCGAAAATAAAAATCAGACTCACAAAAACCGTAACAATCATATGACCGGCCATCATGTTGGCAAAAAGTCGTACCATCAAAACAAACGGTTTTGTAATTACTCCCGATAGTTCAACAATCGGCATTAATGGCAAAGGAAATTTTAACCACCATGGTACATCCGGGTTATAAATTTCTTTCCAGTAATGTTTGTTTCCGCTAATGGTAGTAATTGCAAAAGTGAATAATGCCAAAACCATCGTTACAGCAATATTACCTGTTACATTTGCACCAAATGGCGGAATAGGTATCAAACCCATAAAATTGTTGATCAGAATAAAAAAGAAAACAGTGAGAAGAAATGGCATAAATTTTTCGTATTTCTTTTCACCAATAGCGGGCTTTGCAACTTCATCACGAATAAAAACAATAATTGGCTCCAAAGCATTTTGTAATCCTGAAGGAGCTTTCCCTTTGTTTTTCTTTGCTGATGAAGCAACGGCAAGCAAAACCCAAATCAAAATAACAACCGAAACCAATATTCCGGCAACTGTTTTGGTAATTGAAATATCAGTAGGTTTACCTGCTTCCTGCCCTTGTTCGTCAAGCTCTACAATTTTTCCTTTATTTTCTTCGGTTTGTGAAAGACGAAATCCTTTATAATCCGCATGGCCGTGATGAAATTTGGATGACATAAAAACATGAAAACTTTTGCCATCGTGCCATTCCGGTTTTTTGCTGTAAACAATTATTGGCAGCGGAATGCTTATATGCGTATCGCCAAACGAAACGATATGCCAGTCGTGTGCATCGGAAACGTGCTCAATCACAAATTCCCCGGCGTTAAACGATTCTTCTTCGTGAGAGCCATCACCATGTGATTCTTCCGCATGTGCTGTATGTTCTTCTGCATGTTGCGCTAAAGCCGGCACAGAAGAAATCACTGACAAGGCAAGAAATATCCCAAATATCTTCGCGGTTTTCAGCATAGTTTTATCCAGTTTGTCAAGTGTCCACAAATTTAAAAGAATTTTTTTACCGTCTATGAAAATTTAATTTTTTCCAACAAGAATTAACAATGTCGAAAAACTAGATTTAAAAAGATATGTTAAAGAAAATGTTTTAGGTGTTTTTTTTGATGACGCTACATATTGTTTCAATTAAATAGTCATAAAAGCTGAAGGTTTTGCGGATAATTTTACAATCATTTGTGTTATGTAAAACTGAGTATGATAGTTATTGTTTGTGCCCATTTTATTAAATTTGCTGGGTGTAATAAAATGTAGATGTGCTAAAAATCTTTATTTCCATTTTAGTTTTTATTCAATGGGCAAATGTGTTACCGGCAGAAAACTCACCTGGTGACAGCATTATCAATATGGCAAAAAATTACATTAGAAAATCACAACCCGATGCTGCAATTCCGCTTTTAATACATCTCATAGATAGCAGTAGATATGATGAAACTATAATTAAAGCTAATATCAATCTTGCTGAAGCATATCGCCAGAAAAAAGAGTATAAAAAAGGGATTGATCTGATTAAATTCATTCTGAAAAAATACAAATTGGCTGATGATGATTTAGCCTTTGCTTATAACCGGATAGCTGCTTTGTACAATGAATCCGAAGACAGGCAATTGCATGGAAAAGACAGTGCCATTTATTATTCAGAACGTTGCATAAAACTTGCAGAACAAACGGGAAATATTAATTTGCTTGCTACATCTCAAAATGAGATTGCATATGCATACCGGACAAAAAGGGATTTACAAAGATCATTGGACTATTGTCAAAAAGCTTATACAAATTTTATTGATTTGCGTATGTATGAATACGCTATAAATGTAGCTATTAATCTGAGTGGAACATATATCGATCTTCATGAATACGATAAAGCGCTTGAAGTAAATGAAGAAGCATTTCAATTGTTTTCAGAAGATTTAAATAAAAATCTTTACATGCGCTTATACTTGAATAAGGCACATGTATATCAAATGATGGAAGACTATAAAAATGCTTTTGAGGCTATGGGTACAGCCCGGAGTATGCAAAAAACCTATTACGAAGACCGAATCAGGTTTCAGATTAACGAAATGTCGGCCAAGTATGATTTGCAAACGAAGGAATTTCAGATTAAGGAAATTGAAGCTAACCAGAAAATAATTGCTCAACAAAAGAAGTATTTGTCTATTATTCTTATAATTGTGGTATTTACTTTTGTTATCACATTGCTTACTATTTACTTAAAGCGAAAGAACAGTATTCAAAAAGAAAAGTTAACAGAACAGGAAAACTTACGCCTTAAACTAAGCCTCGACGCGAAGGAAAGAGAATTGCACTATAAAAACAGGGAACTTTCAGAGGCTATTTCTGCCACAATTTCCATAAATGAAACACTAAAGTCAATCAAATTGCTGCTGAACCCCGATTCGAATGGGAAAGCTATAAAGGCTATAAACGGCACCCTGAACAGAAATCTGAACTGGGAGAAGTTTCAGGTAACTTTTAATGAAGTTTATCCTGCTTTTTTTGTCCATTTAAATGAGAGATATCCGGCGTTAACAAAAAATGAGAAACGACTTTGTGCATTTTTACTAATGGATATGAAGACGAGTGAAATTGCAAATCTTATGAACATTTCAGAAACATCGGTAAGTAAAAACAGAAACCGTTTGCGAAAAAAATTAGGATTGGAAGGCAGCATTGATATTACGGCATTCTTTAAGACTTTTGTGTAAATTACTGCAATTGTTGTCTGCGCAAGGAGTCAAATTTCTTCAACTATTTGAATAATACTGAACTTATGTAGTATTTAACTTTCTCGATTTTGTCATACCTGTTTCTTTTCCAAATACCTGGATGTTTCATAAATTTGGTATTAGCAGTTATACAACGCTGTATCATAAGTTAATATTTCCAGAAAGCTTTCTGATGAGGTTGCGAATTGCCTTGCGGAAAAGAGAAAGGACGCAAAAAATTAAAATTTTAAAAAAACCAACATTATGAGATTTCAAGTATTTTTTCTGATGTTTCTGTGTTCTCTTGTGACCTATGGTCAGGATATTGTTTTAAGTTCCAAAATGATGGCCACAAGTGGGACAAGCCAAAATTTTAATGCCGTGAATATTTCCCGATGGAGCTTGGGAGAAGTTCATTCGTTAACATTCGGCGATAATAGAATTGCCGAAATAAACAAAGTTGGGTGGGATGTCACTTCTTATCCGAACCCCTTTACCAGCGAATTGAGCCTTGATTTTCAGATTGCAAAAGAAATGAAAGTTGAAATCAAGGTAGTGGATATAAATGGGAAAAAAGTCTATTCTCAAAATAACTGGTCGGTACTGAAAGGACAGACAATTCAACTCAATTTGGAATATCTCGTTTCAGGTACTTATCTCATTTTTGTGTTGCCTGAAGATGAAAAGGTTATGAAAGTTTTTAAGGTTCAGAAAAGTCGATAAAAAATCAATTATAAACTTCCTAAATTTTACCAATATGAAAAAATTTATACTCGTATTTGTTTTGGGTATTATGATTTTTAATGCCTTTGCACAAACGCCTGAAGGGATTGTATATCAGGCAGAAGCCCGGGATAATAGTGGGAATCTTTATCAAAATGTGTTCTTAGATGTTCAAATAACAATTCTGAAAGACTATATACAGGGAGAAGTTGTTTGGATTGGAAACCACCAGGTAACCGCCAACAATTACGGCATGTTTGTTCTGATAATTGGCACAGGGGAAAATGATGCCGGATATGATTTTGATACAATTTTCTGGGGAGAATATCCTCACTTTCTAAATGTTAAGGTGAAAAAGAGTGAAAGTTCTTTATGGATTGATATGGGAACCGAGCAGTTTCTGTCAGTTCCCTATGCTCTACATTCAAAAACGGCAAGCGAAATTATTTATGATCAGGGAAGTAGTTTAAAAAGCGCCGAACCCGGTGTTTCTTCGCAAAACTGGTCTTTGTTTGGAAACTTGAAATCGGACCCGGAGAAAGATAAACTGGGTACAACCGATGATGCCGACCTTGTTTTTGTTACCAATAATATTGAGCGTTTACGTATTACTGCCGATGGTCAACTGGTGACTCCTGAAGGTTCCGGATTGGTTTTGGGAGGCAACCTGGCAGTTTCCGGTGACAGCACGAAGATCGATAAGGATTTGTATGTGGGTAGAAATGTTTACCTAAATACAAGCGACGAATTTTTTCCTAAAGGCAAGGCAAAAGTTATCTTGGAAATAATGTAGCATTTATGGGGCAAATTCCGGTTAAAATTATAGGGCCTGCACAAAACGGAGATTATATCGTTGCAAAGGGAGAATTTCCCGGATATGGCGTTGCTGTCAATCCGAAAAAAATGACGGTTGACGATTTTAAACTGGCTGTTGGAAGGTCGTGGGAAACAAATACTGCCAGTGGTCCCAAGATGGTAAATACGGTTGTTGGAGTGCATAACGGAGATTATTTGAATGTATTTAAACAGTACGAACAGCGTTTTAAAGAATCAGAAGATCGTTTACAGGCACTGGAGTCAAAAATTGAAATACTTGCCGGAGAAATAGTGATAGAGAAATAGCAGTAAAATCAGCTTGCTCAAAAGTTTTCATTGTAAACTTTTGGGCAGCTTTTATTTGTAAAATAATACATATGTTAAAATATATTTTCTTTTTTCTTTCTTTTGTTGCTACCAATGTTTTATTTGGGCAAAACAATAAGGAGGAGAAAAACGATATCGCTTCAAATGTTATTAAAGAATGGTTAATTGATCTTAATCAAAAAGGACTGGAGTTAAAAGGCGATTCCTTAATTGTAAGCCAGGAGGTTTTGAAGGTGCTCGACGATGAGGCCTACAGAAAAACCATCTATCCTGAAATTTACTCCTGGGAACCGGCGATTCAGTTTATTCAAAAAGAGGAGTTGAAACCGGCTTTCTGGTATTTTATTAATATGTATCCTGAAAATGAAAAAAACAAAGAGTTGGTGATAAAATCAGTGATAACTTACGACCAGCTTTTTAAAATGGACGAATTACTCATCAATACATTTTATACCTATAGCTTTTTAGATCCTGAAATAGGCAAGATAAATAACGGAGTTCCGGAGATTATAAGACCGGATGTTCTGGAAAAAAAACTGAAAGTTGTAAATGAAATTGTGAGTTATGTGCAAGCCTTCAGAAAAAATCAGGAAAACGACAACAGGAGTCAATGATTTTTAATAGCTTATGGTAAAAAGACATCTGATTTAGGTATCTTTTCTTTTGGAAATCCGGGTGATTTCTGAAACTTCAACAAAGGAAAAAACAAGGTAAAGGAAAAACAGGGCAATTACAAAAACGAGCGCATTTTCCGGGTCGTTGGCAATATATACAACTGCAAAAACCGAATAGACGATCAATTTGAAAAAAGTGACCAACATGGTACTTCGTGTAAATTTCCCTATATCCTTTTTTGCCAGTTTTAACTGATAGGTGTGCACAGCTATGGCAACAATTAAAAAGAAAACCAAAGCATACGGGAAAACTGATAAATAGTATTGTGGAATAAAAAGTGAAAAAGCCAGCCAGCCAACTAGTACAATAGCCGCAGATAAGGTGAGTATTTTTACAATAAATCGTTTTAAACTGGTGTTCATTTTTTTAGCAGGTTTCTGGTTCCGTAAATAATTGCAACTATAACTGAAAATACCATTAATCCCAATGTAAATCCTTTAAATTCATTTTCTATCCATTGGTCAATTTTATAGCCAAGGAATGTAAAAATTCCGATGATGGCCATCATTTCGAACCCCAGGCTGGAATAGCGAATAAAGTTATCTAACTTCTTTTTGGGTTTATTTTGTTTTTGGTTGTTCATAGGCAGGTTTTTCTCCCCCCATATTACAGTTCCCTATATAAATTGATCCCGGTTCAACAGAAAGTTTTCCGATAACTATGTCTCCGTATACTTTAGCTGTCGATTTCATACTTAAAACATCAAGAACTTTGAGTTTGCCTTTTATAAATCCTGAAACTTCAAGGTTAGTGCAATTTATTTCACCTGTTATCTTCCCCTGAGGGCCTACAACCAACTTTCCCTTCGCTATAACATTTCCTTCAAGTGTTCCGTCAATGCGTATATCTCCGGATGCTGAAACATTGCCTTTAATTACAGTTCCTTCACTAATAATATTTATTGTTTGGGATGGTACTTCTCCGTAGGTTTTAGTGGTTTGTTTAGCCATTTTTAGAATCATTTAATAATTTCTCTTTAAAGTACTGGTTTTACAACTTCTTTAAGGGGAAAATTTGGCGTTTGAAATTACAAAATTTTGTAAAGGCTCCAAAAGTAATTTTCTTTTTTTCCGGAAGAAGGTCAGTTTTGTGTTATTTCTCTACAGGAGGACTATAGGCCCATTTCAGGAACACACTTCCCCAGGTAAATCCTGCACCAAAGGCTGCAAGAATTATATTGTCGCCTTTTTTTAGTTGATTCTCATAATCGTATAAACAAAGTGGTATTGTTGCAGCGGTGGTGTTTCCGTATTTTTGAATGTTGATCATCACCTTGTCTTTACTTACACCCATTCTGCGCGCTGTGGCATCGATAATACGCATGTTCGCCTGGTGTGGAACCAGCCATGCCACATCTTCAGATTTTAGTTTATTTTTTTTCATTATTTCAACAGCTACATCGGCCATGCTTGAAACTGCTGCTTTGAAAACGGCCTGTCCTTCCTGGTACACAAAGTGCTCGTCTCGTTCTACTGTTTCACAGGAAGCCGGGCGTAACGAACCTCCTGCTTTCATGTGAAGATGGTGCCGCCCAAGTCCGTCAACCCGATTGATATAATCAATAATACCAACTTCATCAATTGTTGGCTCGAGCAAAACTGCGGAACCGGCATCTCCGAACAATGGACAAGTTGTGCGGTCTTTGTAGTTTGTAATGGAAGACATCATGTCGGCCCCAACAATTATAACTTTTTTATACCGACCCGATTCGATAAACTGAACACCGGTGGACAGTGCAAAAATGAACCCCGAGCAGGCTGCGTTTAAATCAAAACTCCAGGCATTGTGAATCCCGGTTTTGTGTGCAATAATATTTGCAGTAGCCGGAAATGGCATGTCGGGTGTAATGGTGGCGCACATTAACATATCCACCTCGCCGGGAGAAGTATTTGTTTTTTCAAGCAATTCCATTACTGCCGCCGCACCCATATCGCTGGTTGCTTTTCCTTCTTCTTTTAAAATACGGCGTTCTTTTATACCGATGCGTTGCATTATCCATTCGTCGGATGTGTCAACCATGGTACTTATTTCGTCATTTGTTAATTTATAATCGGGTAAAAAAGCTCCAACTCCTGTAATTGCTGCCCTGATTTTTGTTCTGCGCATTGTTGTAAAATTGTTTCAAAAAAATCTGGGTGAATATAGAAGTAATATGCTGTTTATGCAATGAAACAGGGGTGTGACAGACAAAGAGGTTAACAAATAATTAAGTTTATCCAGAACAATTAATTCTTATGTTCGAAAAATAAAAAAACCAGGTATTGTACCTGGTTTAAATTGCAATTTCTTTTTCAATAACCTGCTTGCCTCTGTAGTATCCACACTCCGGGCAAACGGTGTGATATTTCACTGTGGTTCCACAGTTTGAACAAGTTGCTAGCGTCGGGAGCGTAGCTTTGTAATGCGTACGCCTTTTATCCCTTCTCGATTTCGACGTTTTATGCTTCGGATGTGCCATCGTATTTTAATTTTAATTATTATTTCCTAATTTACGTAATGCTTCCCAACGCGGATCAATTTGTTGTTGTTCTTCTTCCTCCGCCGGAAAACTCATATAATCTTTCAGTTTTTTTAGCATTTCTTTGTTGCATTCTCTTTTTCCGTCGTCATTTTTTGGATGAACATGCCGCAAAGGAATACTTAACATTATATATTCATAAAAAATTTGTGCCAGGCTAATATGATGTTCTTCGGGTAAAACCCAAATAACATTTTCTCCGTCTTCAAACTCCTGTTCCCCGAATTTCACAAAAATTTCTGTTTTGTGTTTTATCTTTTGCTGGTAATTGTCCAGACACCGATCGCACACGAGTTCTACCCAACCTTTTATTTTAATGTGAAGTTTCAAAAAAGCACTTCGTTTCTCCAAAGTTACTTTTATTTCTGCCTCACCGTTATCAACCAGGCTACCTTCAAAGTGTTCAAAGAACCTACCGTCAACTTGGAATTCAAATTTATGCTCGCCTTCAGAAAGACCTTTAAAAGCAATGTTATATTTTGTTTTCCAATTCACGGCTCGAAAAAAGTGTTGCAAAAGTATAAATTTTTTATAAACACCCGAAAAATTCAAAGAATTATTTCCGACTAGTTAAAATTGAATGAAAAATTAGCTTTGTTTTGGCAAGTTTCACTTATTCAACACAATCCGGAAAGTGGTTCCTTTTCCAATTTCAGATGATTTTATAAAGATTTTGCCACTGTGGTAGTTTTCGATGATTCGTTTTGCCAGCGAGAGTCCAAGCCCCCAGCCCCGTTTTTTTGTTGAGTACCCGGGATTAAAAACTGTTTTGTGTTGCGATTTGTGAATTCCTTTGCCGGTATCCGAAACATCGATGTTTATTGTGTTTTCCTTTTCTTTTATATTAATGGTAATTCTGCCGTTGTTATCCATTGCATCAATGGCATTTTTACAAAGGTTTTCAATCACCCACGAGAACAGGGCTGCATTTAAAGGAGCGAGAATAAAATCGTTTTCGCCAAAGGAAGTTTCAAATTTAACTTTGCCTGAAGAGCGTGTTTTAAGATAACTAACGGTTGAGCTCAGTACTTCAACCAGATTTTGCTGTAGCAATTCCGGTTTAGAACCGATTTTGGAAAACCGTTCGGTTATTTTTTCCAGTCGCTGCGTATCTTTTTCAAACTCACCAATCAGGGTTTTGTCAACATTCTGTAATTTCAACAATTCAATCCAGGCCATTAAAGATGAAATGGGCGTACCCAACTGGTGGGCTGTTTCTTTTGACATGCCAACCCAAACCTGATTTTGTTCTGCCTTTTGTGTGGCATTGAAAGCAAAGTAGGACACCAAAATAAATATTACAATTACCACAAGCTGAACCAACGGATAATAACGAAGGTTGCGCAAAATATTTGACTCACTAAAATAAAGTAAAAGTGTATTCTCTTCTGAAAGTTTTATTGGAATAGGGGGAGAATAGTCTTTCATTTTTTTGAGTTCTTTTGTAAGAACTTGTTCCCTTCTTTCTTTTTTGTAATTGATGTTGAAATCGTTATTAAAAGAACCATCGGGATTTACAATAATAATTGGAATGGTTGTATTTTGCTCCAGAATTTCATTTATAAATGTTAAATAAGCAGAATTTAATTTTTGGAAATCGGACGATGACCCCGTTGCACTTCCGCTGTCAACAAATCGTTTTGTCGCTTCAGCCCAGAGTTCAACCTTTTTTCGCTCTTCCTGAGCCATTTTCCCTGAAAGCCAGTTGGTATAGAGTAGTGAGGCAACGCCAATTATTACTGCCACAACAAGCAGCAAAATTTTGCCGCGTTTTCTTTTTAAATAAATATCCAATACAAAGCGTTTTTATTTCAATAGTTGAAAACGAATGAAAGATATAAATATTATATCAGATAAAACAGGATTTTTTACTGAACGGGCCCACTCTGTAATTATGATTTTTTCAGGATCTCCAGGACTGAAGTTTTTATTCCTTTTGCATCAATACCACATTCTTTGTATAAATCTTCCGGGGTCCCGTGTTCAATAAACCGGTCGGGGATACCCATAATTTTTATTTGGTTTGAAAATCCGTTTTCTGCCATAAACTCCAAAACAGCGCTTCCAAAACCACCTTTAACTGTCCCGTCTTCAACAGTTATAATGGTTTTAAATTTTTTGAATACCTGCGTCAATATTTCCTCATCGAGTGGCTTTACAAAACGCATATCATAATGTGCTGCTGAAACTCCTTCCCCGGAAAGACTTTCTACTGCCCGCTGTGCAAAAATTCCTGATTTTCCGATGGTTAAAATGGCAATATCTTCACCCTCGGATAATACGCGACCCTTGCCGATTTCTATTTTTTCGAATGGTTTCTTCCAGTCGGGTTTTATTCCGCAACCACGCGGATAACGAATTGAGAATGGCTGAGCGATATCATCAAGCTGGGCAGTATACATCAGGTTACGCAAATCAATTTCATCCATTGGAGCAGATATAATCATGTTGGGGACCAAACGCATGTATGAAATGTCGAAAACTCCGTGGTGGGTTGGCCCGTCTTCTCCAACAAGACCTCCGCGGTCGAGGCAAAAAACAACATGTAATTTTTGCAGGGCTACGTCGTGAATGATTTGGTCGTAGGCACGTTGCATGAAAGTGGAGTAAATATTACAAAACGGAACCATTCCCTGGGTTGCCAATCCGGCCGAAAAAGTAACGGCATGTTGCTCTGCAATTCCCACATCAAATGCACGATCAGGCATTTTTTCAATCATCAGGTTCATTGAACATCCGGTTGGCATGGCCGGAGTAATACCCACAATTTTTTTATTTTTTTCGGCCAGTTCGACTAATGTTTCACCAAAAACATTTTGGAATTTAGGTGCTTTATCAATCGGACAGTCGCACGAGTATATTTCGCCTGTAACTTTATCAAAAAGCCCCGGAGCATGAAACTTGGTCTGGTTGATCTCGGCTTGCTTAAAGCCTTTTCCTTTTTTTGTGATAACATGTAACAATTTGGGTCCGGGAATGTCTTTTAAATCTTTTAAAACTTTTGTGAGATAAACAATATCGTGTCCGTCAACCGGGCCAAAATACCTGAAATCAAATGCCTCGAAAAGATTGTTTTCTTTTAAGATTATGTTTTTCAGGGCATGTTGGTTTTTTTGAAGAAACCGGCGGGTTTTTTGTCCAAAGCCATCAAGTTTACCCAATCCTTCCCAAACATCTTTTTTAAATCGGTTGTATGAATGCGACTTTGAAATGTTTAACAAATACTGGCTGAATCCACCTACACTAGGGTCGATTGCCATATTGTTATCATTCAGAATAACAAGAATATCGGATTTTCCTGCTCCTGCGTTGTTCAGGGCTTCGAAAGCCATCCCTCCTGTCATGGCTCCGTCGCCAATTACGGCAACAATCTTTCTATCCTTTTCTCCTTTTATCTTTGAAGCTACCGCCATTCCCAATGCAGCCGAAATAGAAGTTGATGCATGACCAACGCCAAAAACGTCATATTCACTTTCTGTTCTTTTCGGAAATCCACTTAATCCTTTGTATTTTCTATTGGTGATAAAAGTTTGCCGGCGACCAGTCAGAATTTTATGCCCGTAAGCCTGGTGTCCAACATCCCAAACCAAAAGATCATGCGGGGTGTTATAAACATAATGCAAGGCTACGGTAAGTTCAACAACTCCAAGGCTGGCCCCAAAATGCCCGGGGTTTGTCGAAACAACATCAATAATAAAATTTCTTAAATCATCACAAACTACCGGAAGTTCCTCAAGTTTCACTTTTTTGAGTTCTTCCGGGTTATTTATTTTTTCAAGTATTCTCCCCTTTATTTCATCCATATTTGCGAAAAAATATCGTCAAAGATATAACAAATCCTAAACAACAGTTTGTTCAAAAGAGATTTAAATCTTATTTGTTCTACATTGTAAAAGAAGTAATTTTATCAAAAAAATAAAATGACAAAACTATGAAAACAGGAAAAAAGATATTGTTACTCGGCAGTCTGATTATTTTTATCTCTTCATGTGTCTCCTTAAAAGAGTTTAATGAAACCAAAGACAGGCTTACAACAGAGAATGAGCAGCTAAAACGTAACAAAATGGATTTGGAGGCTGCCAATGCTGAATTAAAGAGTCGGGTAGAACAATTGAATTCGCAGAATAAAGAATTGCGGAGTCAGCTGGAGGAAGCGCTTTATGATTTAAATGTTCAGAAACAAAGTAACAGCGCTTTACAAAAAGACGTAGATGATCTTCAAAAGCAAATGGAGGCTCTAAATTCGGGAAGTTCTGCTGAGATTGAAAAGCTTTTAGCTGAATTACAGGAAGCCCGGGGTGATTTGAATAGTCGGGAAGACAAATTGCGGGCGGCGGAAAAAGAACTGGAAGAACGAAATGCTAAGCTTATAGAGTTGCAGAATATACTTGCTCAACAGGAACAGGCTGTTCAGGATTTAAAGAAAAAGGTTATGGATGCTCTGGTTGGCTTTAACAACAACGGGTTGACAGTTCATGAAAAAAATGGAAAAGTGTATGTTTCGCTGGAAGAAAAATTGCTTTTTAAAACAGGACAGTGGGATGTTGATCCCAAAGGGCAGCAGGCTTTAAAAGAACTGAGTAATGTTTTGGCACAAAATCCCGACATTAATATAATGGTAGAAGGACACACAGACGATGTTCCGATGCATGGTTCCGGAGCAGTGAAAGACAACTGGGATTTAAGTGTAATGCGTGCAACTGCCGTTACAAAAATTCTGACTCAGAATAAACAAATCGATCCAAAAAGAATAATAGCAGCAGGGAGAAGTGAATATTTACCGCTTTCGCCTGATAAAACAGCAGAAGGCCGCCAGATGAACCGTCGAACAGAAATTATTCTTACACCCAATTTGGATGAACTGCTCGAAATTATTGATATGAACTGAACCAATTATAGTGAGCGCTAAAAAGACGGCAACGTTTTGTTTGCCGGAAATTAATTTTCACTAACAAATGAATTTATATGGTAAAGACCATCGAGTGTTAAAAGCGGCTCTATGGTCTTTATTTTTTTTGTGAGTGGCGCAACAACAGAACTCAAACCGCCGGTAGCAACCACATGCAGTTTTTCGTTTAGTTCTTCTTCAGTTCTTTCAATAATAGAATCAACAAGACCGGTGTATCCAAAAACAATACCTGACTGTATTGCATGAATGGTGTTTTCGCCCAAAACCGAAGGCGGAGGAGTAAGATGAATTTGTGGTAACTGGGCTGTTTTTCCCGCAAGCGCACTTACCGCTGTATTTAATCCCGGAGCAATAGCGACCCCCCTGATTTCCGAGTCTTTCCCGATTGTGGTAAAAGTAAGTGCTGTACCAAAATCAATAACAGTAGTTAATTTGCCGTATTTCTGAAACGCAGCAACGGAATTGGCTACCAAATCCGCCCCTATTTCATAAGGATTCAGCACCTTCACGGGCAACTTCTTGTATATATCAGGATTTACTACCGTTTGTTTTGATTCGGGGTACAGACTTTTTAGCATTTCTGAAAACGGATGTACAAGCGATGGTACAACACTGCTCAGAATAATTTGTGTAATGTTGGTATTACAAATTTTTCCACCGTTTAATAACGATCGGAAAATAACTTCGTATTCATCGGCGGTTTTTAAGTGGTCGGTTTGAATGCGCCAATGATTTTTCCATTCATTATTTTCGTTCACTCCAAAAACAATGTTTGTATTTCCTACATCTATTGCCAGTAACATGATAAATTGCTTAAAATTTCAATTTCCAAAATACAAATATCAGATAATTTTCATTGTTCGTAAATTCACAAAAGGTTTTTCACAGGATTTTTAAGATGAAGTTTTAACATTCCATTAAAATCAAAATAAACTGAGTTGGTTATCCTGTTCTTTTTCTTTTTGGGGAGGTCTGTTTTTTATTTGCATAAGCAATTCCTGTTGGATTGAATTTAAAAAAGGGCTTTTCGGAAGATTAAATTTTCTTCCGCGGATGGTTCTCGTTTTTGCATTGGTGAGGTAAAGTAATTTTTTTGCTCTGGTCATCCCCACGTATAGCAGTCGTTTTTCTTCATCTTCATCCACTTCATCTTTATATAACGTATAGGGAAGTAGTCCTTTTTCGCAACCGGGAATAAAAACACATTCAAATTCCAGTCCTTTTGATGCATGTAATGTCATTACCGAAACGGCTTCCAGGCTTTTGTTGTGTGCATCGGTTCCCAATCCCAGTTTTAGAAATTGTAAAAATTCAGAAACAGATTTTTTCTCCGTTGCGAGGTTGATAAAACGTTTCCACTCGTTGGGGTGAATTTCTTCTTTGTCAAAATATTCTTTTTTAACAAAGTCGAGAAAGGAATTTACATCCGGTTTTTTTAACTGCGTTTTTACCAATTCAAACTGAAGTTGGGAAATATTTTTCTTTTTCAATTTAAAAACAAGGGCTGCCTGTTCAAACGAATCAAGCAAAAATGCACCGGTAATATCTGTAAAACTTTGAAACGGTTCCTGTTGAAAATAGGGTATGGTTCCTGCTTCCTGGTAGGGTACATGATGATCGCGCAGCGCTTTTGTGATGGCTTCAAACTGATTGCGCGTGCGGCATAAAACTGCCAAATCAGACAAACTGCCAATGGTGTCGTTTTTATCGCCTTGTGCTACTGAACTGTCAATGGAAAAGAAACTTACACCACCGACCAAATCAACAATCTGACGGGCTATAAATTCGGCTTCGGCAGCGCCGGAAGGTTGTTCCGAAATCGAAATTTGTACGCCTTCATTTAGTCCTTCCAAAAGGCCGGATTGTTCGATTACATTTGACGAAGCTGTTAGAATGGTTTGAGAACAGCGGTATGATTTGGTGAGACGAAAGATTTTGGCTTTCGGATAGTCTTCCGAAAATTTTGAGATATAACCCGAATTTGCACCGCGGAATCCGTAGATCGATTGGTTAGCATCACCCACAACACATAAATTTGAGTTGGAGTCGGGGGCCAGCAAACGAAGCAATTTGTATTGCGTATCGTTGGTATCCTGGTATTCATCAACAAAAATAAACTGATATTTATCTCTTAGTTTTTTTGTTATTTCTTTGTTTTCAGAAAGAAGCTGAACCGGTTTTTCAATCAAATCGTCAAGATCAAAAGCATTTAGTTTTTGTAATTCGTTTTCATACTTTTTAAAAAACGGATTTTCCGGCAGGCTTCCTTTTTTGATTTTGGAAATCTCTGCCGAGAGTTTTTTTGCTTCACTTCCTTTTTCTTTGGAAATTGACTTTATAATTTCTCTTTTCAGGTTTTCATCAACAAGAATAAAATTTGCATTACGGTTGAACTCCACATTAAAATCTTTCAAAATAGCAAGCCCAAAAGCATGAAATGTTGAAACTGTAACTTCACCCGACTGAGTTTTACTTTTTAAAATTGCTTCAAGGCGTTCTTTTAATTCACCGGCGGCTTTGTTTGTAAACGTAATAGCCAGTATCTCCTCTGGTTTTGTATGATGATTTCCAATCAGCCATGCAATTTTGCCGGTTAAGGTTTTTGTTTTGCCGGTTCCGGGGCCGGCAATAATTAAAGAGGGGCCTTCAATGTGCTGAACCGCAGCGAATTGCTCCGTGTTTAAATTGTCGAAAGTTGACTGTTGTGCTTTTTGAGTTTTATATTTTTGCTCTTTTTCTGCAGCCAGATTTTCTAACTCTGCTTTTTTATGAATGAGGTTTTGAATTCCTTTTAAATCAAAATTTATCAACGCTCTTTTTTCAGGAGGCGCAGGTTTTTCTATGTGAAAAAGTGCATTTGTAGCTTCGAAGTTTTTAGCCTCACCGTTTTTGAAGACTTTAATAACACCATATTCTCCGTCATAACCTTCCCGGATGATAATTTCGCGATTGCGCATCCTCCGGATAGCCTCACCCAATGTTTTTGATGTTTTTTTCTCGATTTCTTCAATTGGCATTTCCAGCAAAATGTCGAGTTCTTTCCCCAGTTTTTGAATGATTTGCGAATATTCCTCCGCAACTTTTTTTGACTTTACACCCACTCCGGCAATTTCTGAAAGAATTTCAGGAAGTGGAATTATCGATTTAAAGGGCAATTTGTTGGGACGTGCTGAAATATCTTCCCTGTCGGTAAGTTGAATCACGCGGTTCATTACTCCAACGGTTACCGGTTTTTTGCATGCCGGACAGATTTCATTGTGTTTTAATGTTTCAACCGGATCCCAGCAGATATTGCATTTTCTGTGTCCGTCGTAATGATATTTGCCTTCTTGCGGAAACATATCAATGGTTCCGTGGTACTTTTCCGGGTCACCGGTTTTTAGCGCTTCCACCAACGAAAAATAATCAAGCTCCGTATTGAAAACATTGGCATTTCGCCCTAATCTGTCGGGCGAATGGGCATCAGAATTGGAAACCAATGTAACATTATCGAGAAAAGAGCAAAGCCAGTTCATTGGAGGATCCGTTGAAAGTCCGGTTTCAATGGTATGAATGTGTGGAGAAAGATCGGCAAAACATTCTTTAAGCGAATCAAAACCTGATTTGGAACCCAGCATCGAAAACCATGGAGTCCAAATATGTGCCGGGATAAAATAGTTGTTCTCTCCGCATTCCAGAACTATTTCAAGCAGATCGCGGGAGTCGAGCCCGAGAATTGGACGCCCGTCGGATGTAAGGTTACCTCCGATATCGATAAGTCGTTGATTTATTTTTTCTGCTTCTTCAAAACCGGGGACTAAAACAACATTATGTACTTTTCTTACTTTTCCGCCACGTTTGTATATGTTGCTGATTTCGGCGGTAAGCAAAAAATGTGTATCGTTATTGCCAAGAGGAGATTCAAGTTTATAATTGCTTTTAAGTTTGAAAAGGCCATTTCCATCTGGTTCGGTTTTTTCTTTTAACTCATCAAGCCATCCGGGATGCGTGAAATCCCCCGTACCGACAACTTTAATTCCTTTTAATCCTGCATGATAGTCCAGATATTCCGGTGTGAGTGTTTTGCTTGTTGCCCTTGAAAAGTGAGAGTGTATATGTAAATCAGCAATATATTTCATAATAAATTAATTGGTTTAAAATATACACGATTTTGAAAGACTAAACCAAACATTTAAGCGTTAATTTTTTATGTCTGGGTAAAAGAGCTATTTTATTGTTTGGTTAAGTAGTTAATGATTTGCAGTCTGAAAAAAATATAGTACTTTTAAACAGAAGCTAAAGTAAAAATCAGGTGACATGCAAAAAGCAAAAAATCCGCTAATTTTTGTCGTAGAAGACAGTTTGGTTTATAAGGATTTAATTGTAGGTTATTTAAAATCAAAAAAATACCAAAACATTAAAACATTTAAAAGCGGCGAAGAGTGTTTGAAAATGATAGATTTAAAGCCTGATCTGATTGTTTTGGATTATTCATTTGAAGGAATTAATGGTCTTGAGTTGATGAAAAAAGTGAAAGAAGATCATCCGGAAATTGACTTTATCTTTTTAAGTGCTCAAAATGAAGTTGAAGTTGCGGTAAAAATTATGCGGATGGGTGCGGCTGATTATATCATAAAAAATGAAAAGGCACCTCATAATTTGTTACGTTCAATCGAACATATGATTTCAGTAACCAGGGAAATTAAAATCAGACAAGGGTTTAAAATAGGTGTCATAGGTTTTTTTATCATGTTATTTGTTATCATTATGGTAATTATATTAATGACAATTTTCCTGGAAGACTTCAATTTGTAATTTTTTTGTTTTCTTTTTCCTGATTTTTTAACTCAACCTAAAATAATTTTAAATTGAAAAGAAATATCCAACTGTTTGTTGTTTTGTTTTTTACAACTTTTACACTTGTTTCCTGTTCGCAGAAGAAAAAGGAAGTTCCCAATTATTTGGAATCGTATTCAAAAGAGTATCTTGAAAATCCGAGGCAAGCCAATTTGAAATGGTTTACCGATGCTAAATACGGTATGTTTATTCATTATGGACTTTATGCTCAACTTGAAAAAGGAGAGTGGGTGCAATTGAGAGATACAATTCCTGTAGCTGAGTATGCCAAATTAAAGGAAACGTTTACTGCCGCTGACTTTAATGCTGATTTTATTACTGATCTTGCGCTTAAAGCGGGGATGAAATATATTACAATCACATCAAAACATCATGATGGTTTTTGTCTTTTTAAAACCGGGCAGACCGACTTTAACAGTATAAATTCTCCCTGTGGAAGGGATTTAATTGGGGAACTCGTAGAGGCCTGCAACAACAAGGGGTTAGGTATATTTTTATATTATTCTTATGCCGCCGATTGGAAACATCCCTATTTTTATTCGCGTGAAGCGGGTTGGCAAAATGCACGCCCTGCCTATAAAGAACCACAGGCGGAGTATAAATTTCAAAAAGATGAAGATTTTAAAATTTATGTGGATTATGTTCATGCGCAGGTGAAAGAGTTGTTAACACAATATCCAACCATTGCAGGTATTTGGTTTGATCCGATAATGGGATTATATCACCGGCCTGACCTTTTTCCGGTGGAAGAAACTTATGCACTCATCCGGGAGCTGAGCCCTCATGCGCTTATTTCATTTAAACAAGGTGCCAACGGCGATGAAGATTTTTCAGCACCCGAAAGAAATGCAGGCGCCAAAGTAGGTTCTGAATTTGAAGTTGCTCAGACGGTTTTTGAAAAGAATAAGAACAAACCCAAAGAAATCTGCAACACGCTTCAAAATCATGCCTGGGGTTACAACAAACAGGATGACGGGAAACATAAAACAGCGGAACAACTGTTGCAGATAGTAAAAGATACCTGGGCGCAGGATGCTAACCTTTTGATGAATGTTGGACCGCTGCCTGACGGAGGATTTCCGGAGGAAGATATTAAAACACTTACCGAGGCTGGCGAAATATTAAAAAGTCAGGGATTAGTTCACTAAAATTCAAAAAAAGTATTCTGACCTGATTTTTTACAGTTTCCTTTCTTTCATATTTATTACCTTTCCGCCTTCATCAAAAAAAATTGAGAATATGGGTTTTATCTCTTTAATGAAAAAGTACAATACAACTTTTTGGGCTTCCAATACCATTGAACTTTTTGAACGCTGGGCCTGGTACGGATTTTATCTTGCTTTTGCGCTTTATTTGGTAAACTCAAAAGACACAGGGGCCTTAGGATTGACGCAGGCACAAAAAGGAGTGATCATGGGTACAGGTTCCATGTTGTTGTATTTTTTGCCCGTAATTACAGGTGCCATTGCCGACAAAGTTGGGTATAAAAAAATCCTGTTTCTTTCATTTACACTTTATGTTTCAGGATTCTACATGATTAAGAGTTTTGATACCTTCGGCTGGATGTTTTTTGCATTTGTATGGACTTGTGTGGGCGGCGCTTTTTTTAAACCCATTATTTCGGCCATGGTTGCCCGCACTACAACTGATGAAACATCATCAATCGGGTTTGGCATTTTTTATATGATGATAAACATAGGAGGATTTATCGGGCCGTTTATTGCCGGTATTTTAATGCAAAAAACATGGGACTATGTATTTTATATGTCAATTATGGCAATTGGTGTAAACTATCTTATTACTCTGTTTTTCTTTCGTGAACCGGTTATTAAAGAAGGCGATTCATCATTACTTGACAATATTTTACAGGCATTTGTAAATATTTTTACCACGCTTAAAAATTGGAAATATGTATTGTTTCTCATAATAATGATTTTGTTTTGGACTGCCTTTAATCAGTTGTATTATTCGTTTCCTGTTTTTATCGATCAGTGGGTTGACACATCTGTGGTTTATAACGGTATTCACTCGTTTTGGCCATGGTTGGCAGAATCGATTGGGACGAGCGAAGGAACAATTACTGCGGTTACAATGTCGAGTATGGACTCGTTTTATATTATTATTTTTCAACTAATGGTTTCGGCATTTGTAATGCGATTTAGACCGTTAGCCGCTATGATGGGAGGAATCCTGGTTTTAGCCGGTGGCCTTGGATTAATGTTTTCAAATCAAAGCGGTTGGTTAATTTTACTTGGTGTTTTGATTTTTGCTCTCGGGGAAATGGCTAGTTCGCCAAAATTTACCGAATATGTGGGAAGAATTGCACCACCAGATAAAAAGGCACTTTATATGGGTACCTCGTTTCTCCCGATTGCAGCCGGACATCAGTTGGCGGGCTGGCTTTCAGGTGGTGTTTATGAAAAAATTGCCGACAAAATCTATTTGTTGCAAGAGGAGGTAACCAGCAGGGGAATTTCTTTGCCGGAGATTTCAGAAGAAGTGACAAAAAATGATTATGTTGAAATGGCGTCTGAAAAGCTTGGTCTGCAGGGAACAGAGCTCACCAACTTTTTATGGAACAACTATCATCCCGCAAATATTTGGATGATATACGCCGGAGTTGCAGTTGGAGCAGTTGTTTTTCTTTGGTTGTATGATCGGTTTGTAATCGGGAAAAACTAATCGCTGATAAAATATCTCCACGGTTTGCTTATCCATGGTTCTCCCGCGTATTGAATTCCAATCCGGGGAGATGCATGAATAGTCACTTTTTCGTCGGAATCTTCAATCCATATCCTTTCAGACGATGAAAGATTTTCGCCATAAAGGGATTTGTCCAGTTGAAGCGCTTTCCCAACTCTTCCCGGACCGGAAATTCCTTCTAATCCACGAATGAGAATTGCTGACGCATCATTTTCAGACCCCGTCACAATATTTAGCATCCAGTACATTCCGTAAATGAGATAGACATAAATTACACCTCCCTCATGAAACATAATTTCTGTTCGGGCCGTTCTTCCTTTACTAGCGTGGCAAGCCAAATCTTCAGTTCCGCGATAAGCTTCTACTTCGGTGATTTTGTAACGGTTGATTGTTCTGTTATCAAATTTTCGAACGAGAATTTTTCCCAAAAGATTGGGAGCTACTTTTACGACATTTTGACAGAAAAATTCTTTTTTAACCTTTTTCAATTTCGTATCCATTTATTTGTTACAGGCTGAAACTTCAATTTCACTTTTCAAATATTTTCAGTAATAAAATAAAGGAAATTATATTTAAATTATACTTTCGCATAAATTAATTCGGAATTATCTGACGTGGGAATCATTGCAAAACAAACAATAAAAGGCTCAATCTGGTCGTACCTTGGTGTGGTTGTTGGCTTTGTAACAACAATTTATTTGTATACAGAATACCTAACGCCTGAAGTTGTAGGCTTATTCGGGTTATTAGCTGCAATTTCTACTATCGCAAGTAGTTTATCTTCTTTGGGGATGAATGGCGTTACCAATCGGCTTTTCCCTTACTTTCGGGATAAATCCAGCGGGAACAACGGATATCTTTTTGTTAATCTTATTCCTCAGATGGTTGGTTTTATTATGTTTTTTTTATTTTTTATTTTTTATCGTAACTCACTTATAGATAATAATATAGAAAAGTCAGCTCTGTTTGCAGAGTATGTAGATCTTATAATACCTATCTCATTTTCGTTTTTGTTATTTAATGCCCTTGATAGCTACCTTAAATTGCTTTACAATGCAGTTTTTGGAACATTTTTACAGGAATTTTTACAGCGATTTTTAATTTTCCTCTCGGTAATATTGTATGTTTTTAAATTAATCGGTTTTCAGCAGTTAATAATAGCTTATATGATTGCTGTTTCTGCAAAAGCAGTCATTCTGGTGATATTTTTATGGAGGAAGGGAGAACTAAATCTACGGCCGGTTTCAGGATTTATTACCCCAAAGCTGAGAAAAGAGATGATCGATGTTGCTTTGTTTTCAATTGTGGGTGGCTTGGGATCAATGATTGTATTTAATATTGATAAAATAGTAGTAAATCAATTACTTGATTTAAGTAATACTGGAGTTTATACCATCGCATTTTATTTCGGAACTTTGGTAATTATACCTTCACGACCTTTGCTAAAAATAACCGGAACATTGATCGCAGATGCCTGGAAAGAAAATGATGTGGAGACAATTGGAAATTTGTATTATAAAAGTTGTTTGAACCAGTTTATTATTGGTGGTTTTTTGTTTTTGGGAATCTGGGCAAATATTGATAATATTTTAACAATTTTGGGGCCGGACTACGCTGCATCCAAATGGGTAATATTTTTTATTGGGTTGGGCTATTTAATTGATATGCTTACCGGAGCCAACGGATTAATCATTCAATATTCAAAGTATTACAGAGTAGCTTTGGTATTTATAGTAATTTTGGTTGTAATCGTATTAATACTTCTTTACTCGCTAATTCCGTTATGGGGAATTACAGGAGCAGCAATTGCAATTGCTGCTGCATTATTTCTGAATAATTTAATGCGTTTTATTTTCCTGTTTAAAAAGTTTAAACTACAACCCTTTAATTATAATTTTTTAATTGTGGCAGTTTTTTACTTTATATTGTATTTCTTAATCCGATTTATTCCTGAGCAAATGTTAATTTTAGATTTGTTTCTTAGAGGAGGGGGAATCGTTTTAGCTTCAATTGTTTTCTTTAGTGTCGTTCCGGTTAGCGAAGAGTTAAAACAGGTAAGAAGTTTTTTTAATTTTTAGTTAATATACTCTTTTGAGTAACCTAAAAAATCTAATAGTTTTTCATCTAATAATTTATTAATTTCATCTATCTCGATTGCGTTAAATTTCTTTAGGTACTTTTTTCTTTGATAGTAGGTTAATCTTTTTTGATCAAATTTTGAAGATTGAGCCACTTTTTTAACAATTAGTTTCTTGTTTATAAATATAAATTTCTTTTTTAAGTTAATTTTTTTTGCAATTTTATTTATAGACTCATTTGGAGAATTAATCAAATCTATGTATCTAATAAATAGTACGTTATTGTCCTCACGAGAAAATTCCATCCATTTGTTATAAAAATAATTGTATTCTTCAATGTAATGGAATGAGCCTCTGGTCCAATTACATTTATTAGCCCATTCGTTGTAACTAACTAACCAACTGTAGGGATCCTTTGTTATTATAATAAATCCATCAACCTTCTCAATTGTGTTTAAAGCTTTTTTAAATTCATTAAAATCTTCAAAATAAAGACTGTTGTAAAATGATTTCTCGGGAATTAAATCTTTGTTGTTATACAGGCGAAAATGTTTGTGCAGAGGATTATTACGCTCCTTTTTACAATTGAGTATTTTTATTTTAAATTTTTTCTTTAATAGAGTTTCCAAATAATTTGTTCCACTCCTCTGTAGACCGTAAATCAATATTTTTTTCATTCTAAAGTCAAATATTTGCTGCAAACTTATATAGTTAAAATTTAAAAAAGAAATTACTGTATTTTGCCTTTTGTTGTTTTTGAAATTCATGTGTGAGTATCCACGTGCTCATCGTAACAGTTTAAACTAAAATTGTAATTTATTGAATTCGGCATTTAAAAAAATACTATCAGATACGGAAGGCATCTGATGTTTACGGGAAAAATTGGTTAAGCTGCAGATACGACCCCGTTGGGGCGTACATTTTTTGCTAACGTATTTTTTATAAACAAGTAAATAAATCTTTCAGATCTATAAAATACAACAAATTGTTTTAATGTCTGATTCAGTTGGATTACTAATATTTATATGTTTGCATAAGAGGATATCGATTTTCAGTGTTTATAAACAGAGATAGAAAATAGGATCCTTATGAATCATAAATGTATTTTTGCAAATAGGATTTAAATTTTTGTCTGTATTTAAACAGTAATAAAGAAATAATTTTGTGCCGAAAATGTTATAGAAGTATGAATAGATGGAAAATAAAATTAATTAAGATAAGTGAGTTGTTCAATCTTTCTTATTCGCGATCATTTTCGCAAGAAGGTGAAGATATGTTGATGAAAGAACTTTTTTTTAAAAAAAAGAAGGGGTTTTATATTGATGTTGGGGCACACCATCCCAAACGATTTTCAAATACCTACTATTATTATCGTCAGGGATGGAAAGGAATAAATATAGATGCTATGCCTGGAAGCATGAGGTTATTTAACTTTTTTAGAAGAAGAGATACCAATTTAGAGTTGGGAATTGCTGACAAAGAAGGAGAATTGACTTATTATGTATTTGGGGAAACAGCACTTAATACCTTTTCTAAAGAAATTGCTGATGAAAGAAGAAATAAATATAAATTAAAAAAACAAATTAAAGTTAAAGTGTACCCTTTATCAGGAGTTTTAGATAAATACGCTCCGGCAAATATCGATTTTTTAAGTATTGATATAGAGGGAATGGATTTGCTGGTACTAAAAACTGTTGATTGGAATAAATATAAACCCAAAGTTGTATTGGTTGAGACAGGTGTTATTGACCGCTATAATCCATCTAATGAAATTTCATCATTTTTGGAGACAAAAGGGTACAGCTTTTATGCTTGTTCATCCCGAACATCATTATTTTTGTATCATGGATAAAAGATTAGCACCTATCGTTGTTTTTTGTTATAATCGTCCAATTCACATAAAATTAACTGTTCAGGCGCTACAAAATAGTCTTTTAGCCAAAGATTCAGATTTATTCATATTTTCCGATGGATATAAAGATGAAAATGATAAAACCGATGTAGAAAAGGTTCGAAATTATATTCATTCGATCAAAGGATTTAAAAAAATATCAATAATTGAGAGAGAGTTTAATTATGGATTGGCAAATTCTGTAATCAAAGGTGTAAACAGTATTATTAATAAATACGGTAATGTAATAGTCCTTGAAGATGATCTTTTAATATCTCCCTTTTTTTTGATATATATGAACAATTGTTTGAAACAATATGAAGATTCAAACATAATTTTTTCAATCTCCGGATATACTCCCAAGTTAAAAAATACAAACATTATCAATAATGATGTATTTCTTAACTATAGGACTAACTCATGGGGTTGGGCAACCTGGGAAAATAGATGGAAATCAGTAGATTGGGAGGTTAAAGATTTCAATTCTTTTATTCGCTCAAATAAAAAAATTAAAGACTTTAATAAGGGAGGTACAGATTTGACTCCTATGCTTTTAAAACAAAATTTAGGATTAATTGATTCCTGGGCTATTCGATTCTCTTATGCTTGTTTTAAACAAGGGAAATATTGTGTATATCCTAAATATACACTTATAAAAAATATTGGGGCAGATGGGAGTGGTACTCATTTAAATAATACTCATAAGTTTGATAATGAAATGTATATGAATAACCTGAAAGCGAGTAAAGATGTGAAAGAATATGATCGGATAAATAATGAAATGTATTTGTTTTTTAAGCAAAAGTTTTACAGAAGGGGGTACAACTTTTTTTGGAGAATTATTTATATTTTAAGGGGAGAAAAATGAGGTTGTAGGTTTTTAAACAAAATGTAACGAACGTATAGAAATATCTACAGTACCTCGATCAATTTATTGCTACGATTAAAAAAATCCTACCAAACATGCCAAAATTATTTCATGGTCTTGACATTATATGTTTATATTTGATATTAATAGCATAGACAGAGCTTTCGTACTTTTATGGCAATAAATGCAGTAAATTGTTTTCGATGATTGCTTTCATTATAAAATTGTAGTGTTTCGATGGGAAATAATAATGTCAAGTGTAAGATTTGTGGAAGTGAAACTTCAATGTTAATGTCAGGACAAATTCTTGGGAAATATTTTGCAAATTATTGGGTTTGTAAGAATTGTGAATGCATTTTTATTGATAAACCTTTCTGGCTGAATGAAGCTTATTCTGAGTCGATTGTCCGCACTGATACCGGAATAATGGTTCGCAATATTAATACGTGTAACCAGTTAATGATAATTTTTAATACCTATTTTAACCCGGAAATAAAGGTTGTTGATTATGGTGGAGGATATGGAATATTGGCACGAATGTTACGGGACAAAGGCGTTAATGCCTTATGGTACGATAAGTTTTCGCAAAATTTGTTGGCGCGTGGTTTTGAATATGACGGACATTCAAAAGCAGATGCAATGCTTGCTTTTGAGGTGATGGAGCATTTGGAAGATCCGATGGAAACACTAAACGAGATTTTTGAGAAAACAGACTGTTTTATTTTTTCTACTGATTTGTTACCACGTTTAAATTATAAATCAACTAATGAGTGGTGGTACTTTGCGCCTGAAGCAGGACAACATATCTTTTTTTACTCAGAAAAGACGCTCAAAACCATTGCGAATAATTTTGGACTCGAATATTCCAAAATAAATAAACTTCATATTTTTCATAAGAAGGGAATGTTTAAAAATAAAAGGGTGATAGTAAAAGTTAAATTTTTTGTAGGCCGGGTTTTTATAAAACTTCTTGATTTTTTTATTTTTGAAAGTAGATTCAAATCGCGCATGTGGGATGATCATCGGGACATGCGTTCAAAAATGAATAATGGTTGAAGATGAAAATTCTATTTGATCATCAGGCTTTTAGTTACCAGGATTATGGCGGGGTTTCAAGGTATTTTGTAGAATTATATAAGATTTTTAGCGTTGAGAATGATGTTGATTTTTCAGTAACAGTATCCAATAGCGAATTTCTGGGACAATTAAACCAGAAAGCGATTCATTTTTTCCAGGGAAGGAATTTTGTAGGGAAACGTTATGCAATGAACAGACTAAATATTCCCTTTTCAAAAAGAAAGATCAGGAAAGGAAATTTCGATGTTTTTCATCCCACTTATTTCGATCCTTATTTTACAAAAGCGAATAAAAAACCAGGTGTTATAACAGTTCATGATTTGACAGTGGATTTATTTCCGGAGTATTTTAAAAGCTATGATTTTGCAAAAAGGGAAAACAAGCTCAAATGCTTTGAATCTGTAGATGCTATTATTTCTGTTTCAGAAAATACAAAGAAAGATATTGTTGAATTATATAATATTTCACCTGAAAAGATCCATGTTGTTTATCATGGAGTAAATCAGACTTTGACTGAAACAATGTCGGATCCGGAGAAACAAATTGATTTAGAATCTGAAAGTTATATATTATATGTCGGTTCGCGAAGGGGGTATAAAAATTTTCTGATTTTTGTAAAGGCGGTAAGTTTATTACTAAAAAAACAAAATATTCATTTGGTTTGTATTGGTGGAGGAGCATTTAATAAGGAGGAAATTATTGAGTTCACTAAGCTTGGAGTGGAAACAAATATTAAATATGTAAATTTTTCGGATGTTAAACTGAAGTGGCTTTATCAGAATGCGTTGTGTTTTGTGTTTCCCTCGTTGTATGAAGGATTTGGTATGCCGATATTGGAAGCTTTCTCGAATAACTGCCCGGTGGTTTTGAGTAACAGAAGTTGCTTCCCTGAAATTGCCGGAGATAGTGCTGTTTATTTTGAACCCGACGATACAGATTCCATTTTAAGTTCAGTTAAAGAGCTAATTGAAAACGAATCAAAAAGAAATGAGATTGTAGAAAAAGGGAAGAACAGGTTAAAAATATTTTCTTGGGAAAAGGCCGCTGCCGAAACATTAGAGGTTTATAAAAGAATAATTTAAGATCGTAAAATGGCAATTCCTAAAATATCCATTATAACCATTGTTTTTAACGATGTCAAACATATAGAAGGAACGATTCTTTCTGTTTTGGAGCAAACAAACGATAATATTGAATATATCATTATTGATGGAAGTTCGTCTGATGGTACCTTGGATGTGATTAAAAAGTATGCTGATAAATTAAGCTACTGGATTTCAGAAAAAGACGATGGTATTTATGATGCCATGAATAAAGGCTTGCGAGCTGCAACTGGTGATTTTATTTGGTTTTTGAACTCTGGCGACCAGATTCATGAAAAGACTGCAGTTGATAAATTTATTCAGAAAATTGACGAAGAAACGGATGTAATTTATGGAGAGACGGTATTGATTGATGAAGATGGTAATATTTTGGGAATGCGTCGTAAAAAGGCTCCGGAGAATTTGACATGGAAAAGCTTTTTTACAGGAATGATGGTTTGTCACCAGTCGGTTTTGGTTCGAAGGAGTGTCGCTCCTGAATATAACGAAAAATACAGGTTTTCTGCCGATTTTGAATGGGTGCTTGTATCGCTGAAAAAAGCGAGAAAGGTGGTAAATTCGCATCAGATCTTGTCGCGTTATCTGGAAGAGGGAGCTACTACCCAAAATCACAAAGCCAGCTTAAAAGAGCGTTTTGAGATAATGAAAAGGTATTTTGGATTTATTCCAACGGTTTTAATTCATGTCTGGCTGGCATTTACGTCTTTCTTTTTTTCTCTTCAAAACAAAGGAGATTACCGACCGTTCGATTCCTCAAAAGATTAGTCTTTTTTCAAAATTATAAATTTAAAGATTCCCTGAAGCAAGCCGACTCCGTACGCAAACACCTGGATATTTAAAGTTACGATGGATAAAAGAGCAGGTTTTATGCTTTTATACATTCGAAACGATTGAAAAAAAGCAAGTAAACAAATCCCCAGAAATCCGATTCCGACCAAACTCCATAAATATCCTGTGAATGTAAGAAGAAAAGGTGTCACAATTACTAAAAGCAGGAGGCCAAGAATTAAAATCGCCGGGAGCAGATGAATTACTTTTAGCATATTTTTATGCATGGTTCCCAGTTTAATCCGGGCCATTCCAATCGTTTTAATTTGTTTAAAAAATTTTGTCAGACTGGTGCGTCGTTTATGATAGACAAAAGCATCTGGAATGAGGCCCATTTTAAAACCAGACTCGTCGATTCGAGCAGAAAAATCAGTGTCCTCGCCGTAATACCGAAGTCGCATTCCCCCAATTTTTTCATAAACCGCACGCGAAATTCCCATGTTAAAACTTCGCGGATAGAATTTCTCGACACTTTTTTTATTGCCCCGAATTCCTCCTGTACCAATAAAAGAGGTCATCGAGTAATTGATTGCTTTTAAAAGCGGCGAGAATGAAGGATGAAACGTGTCCGGCCCACCGAAAGCATCAAAACCAAATTCAGCAATTCCTTTGTCAATTTCTTTTAGCCATTGAGGCGGCAACATACAATCGGAATCGATAAACAACATAAAGTCGCCGTCGCAATTTGCCATCCCGTTATTTCTGGCGTTTGCCGGGCCTTGATTTTGTTGGAAAATAGCACGTAACTTTAATTTTGAAGGAGATTGGTAGCTTGAAATAAATTCATTAAAGCCGTCATTCGAACCGTCGTCAACGAATAGAAACTCAAACTCAGAACGATTAAAATCAATATTTTCTGCCGACTCCAGTAATTCTTTAACCTCTTCCAGCCGGTTATATACCGGAACTATAATTGTAAATTTCATTCTCAGATCTTTCTTAAATCTGCAACAATTGATTATTTCTTGCTAACTGGTTTTAATTTTTTTCTGTTTGAATAAATGCTCCAACCTACTGCAAATGCAAGAGCAGCAATCAGCACAATAAACGCGATTTGCGAAATTCTTTGCGAAGTATAGAAATGGTCAGGATGGAATACAAATTCCACTTTATGTTCGCCTTTGGGAACCACAACTGCCCGAAGAATATAGTTCGCTCTGAAAAGCTTGCTTTCCTTTCCGTCAATAAAAACTTTCCAGTCAGGATAAAAAACTTCAGAGAATACAACAAGCTTTTCTTCCGGCGAATTTATTGTGTAGCTCAATTGATCCGGTTCATAATCGTCAAGTGATATGGAACCTTGACCAGAAACTGAATTTGAGCTAAATGAAGGAACATCCTCTTTTGATTCACTTCTTATAACCGCTGTTGTTTTTACGTTTATATCGTTTAAAGCAAGAATTTCTTCGTTGGCGTTATTTGCCCATTTTATTGAGTCAACAAACCAGGCAACCCCCATAGCAGCAGAATTAACCTGAAGTCCTTGTTCGGTGATAATATATTTTGTATTGAGCATATTAAGAGCACTCAAATTCATCTTACTGATATATTGCTCAATCATATCCTGATAGCGGTGAAGTTTTATGGCATGGTAGCCGCCAACCGAACGATGTGCATTTGTCGTAACATTTTCCTGAAATGGATTCTGTGTTGTGTTGAACACCCTATAATGTGAGTATTTGTTTATTACATATGTTTCAAGACGTTCTTTTTCCTCTTCGTTTTTCGGTTTAAATTGATTTATTGCTTCGTCTAATTTTGTTTGTAACCCTGGAACTGAGCTGAGTTGACGTTGATAAATTTGTTTATCTGTATTGGTTAATTCATAAACATCTTTTACCAAACTTCTTTTTGAGAAATTTTCTATTGGGACATAACGTCTGCTAATACCCCAAAAGTCAATAATTGCTAAAGTAACAACTGCAATAACAAAAACATTGGCTTTAATTTTCTTTTTTGAATAAAGAAATAACAACAGTGTAGTTAAGGCCAAAAGTATAATTGCCCGCCAAAGATCTGCTCTGAAAATTCCTATTCTTAAGTCAATCAAAGCATTAATAATTCCGTCAAGCTGATTCGCAACATTGGGTTGGTTCCGAAGTGAATTAAACTGGTTTTGTTCCACATTGCTTATGTAGCTGTTAAAAAGATGCGGAAATGCAATATTCAATAATAAGAAAAAAGCCATCATACCGGAAACCAAAAGATAAACTGGTTTTGGTTTTTTGAATATATAGAACGTTGCTTTTTTATCAAGTATTTCCTGGCTTGCAACAATTTTACTGGTAGTCAAAATGGCAAGAAAGCTTACTAAAATTACTGCAACTCCCAGAATGGACACCGGAGCCCTGAATTTACTGTACATTGGTATATAATAAATAAACAGATCAGTAAACGCAGAAAAATTACCTCCCATAGCAAGGAAAAAGAATAGAACTGCAGGTACCATAATTTGCAGCTTTAATCTGTCTTTTATTGTAAATGCTCCCAATAAAAATAGAAAAACAAATACAACTCCCAAATAATTTGGCCCGCCACTAAACGGTTGATCTCCCCAGTATTGATTAAAATTTGCAAATACATTTCTGTAGTTTCGGGGGGCTTTTTCCAGTAAATCCTTGTCTCTGCCAATCTGGCTGGTCATTCCTCCTTTTACATTAGGAACAATAACCATCATACTTTCATCAACACCACTACTCCAACTATTGATGTAGTCTTTGTCAAGTCCGTTAGTTTCTTTTGTATCTTCTTTTCCTAGAGTAAGTTCACTCGGGCCTCTCATCGACTGGTCGTTGTATAAATAGTAATTGATAAGCCGCGAGTAGTTGGGAGCAATGGCCAAAACCGCTGCAGCAACAAGCACTCCCATTGTTTTTAGAAATTGAGGAAGTGTTTTTTCTTTTATCTGGTATATCAATTCTACAGCACCAAAAATCAGTAGTGCCAAAAAGAAATAGTAAATCATTTGAATATGGGCCATTGTAATCATCATCGCCATAAAAAATGATGCTATCACAAAACCCCATAGATATTTTCGCCTGAAGCACAGTATAATTCCCCCCAGTGTTGGCGGGATAAGAGAAAGTGTAAACACTTTCATAAAATGCCCGGCCAGAATAATAATAACGTAATATGACGTAAGTGCATAAGCAATTGCTCCTCCGGCAGATAATTTTGGAGACACACCCACTATTATCATTAATATGTAAAAACCAAGCATGTACCAAAAAATAGAGGCTACTTCTCTCGGAACACCTAACTTTTGAGGAATTCTGTATACTTGTTTTAAATTATCAGCACCCTTGTATGGCGCTCCAATGTAATCGGGCATTCCCCCAAAAATAGACCCATTCCAAAGAACCGTTTCTTTTTCTTCATAAAATTTGAAATCTCGTTTTTCCCGTCCCTGCCCATAACTACCTATTACATCTTCTCCCTGCAACGTTTTTCCTTCCCACGCCGGGTAGAAATAAACGGAAGAAACAATAAACATTACCAAAATTGCTATGATGTGAGGCAGCACCTTTGTAAATATCGTTTTATAATTCATGGGTGGGATATTTCTTAATAAATTAAAATAAAATGATGCGCTAAAATTGCATAAACTTTGGCAGATAGCAAAGTTGTGATGTTAATTTATTATAATATAAGGAATGAGAGTTATCTCGCAAAATTTGAAAAAGAAAAGTTTTCGTGAAACATATTGTTTTCAGAACACTAATTTTGTGTAAAATGCAGTTTATAAAATAACTGACAAAATTTAGCCGACAATGCAGACCATTCAAATGTCCGATATTTATGGGCAATATTTAACGATGAAGGATGAAATCGATGCTGCCATTCAGGAAGTTATTCGCTCTACAAAATTTATAAAGAGCGGAAAGGTGCTGGATTTTGAAGAAAAGTTGTCGGAATATTTGGATACAAATGTTATTTCTTGCGGAAATGGAACCGATGCTTTGCAGCTTGCTTTTATGGCTTTAAATTTGAATCCCGGCGACGAGATAATTACAACTCCTTTTACATTTATTTCAACTGTCGAGGTTTTGGTGTTGCTTGAATTAAAGCCGGTTTTTGTGGATGTTTGTCCCAATAAATTTAATATCGATTCGTCAAAAATTGAAGCTGCAATTACCGATAAAACAAAAGCAATTTTACCGGTTCATTTGTTTGGGCAGTGTGCCGATTTGGAAACAATCCAATCACTTTGTAAAAAGCACAATCTTTTTTTAGTTGAAGATGCTTGTCAGGCGCTGGGAACCGGTTTTCTTTTTAACGACGGCACAACAAAAAAAGCCGGAACAGTTGGAGATATCGGTTGTAATTCATTTTTTCCATCAAAAAATCTGGGAGCGTTTGGAGACGGCGGAGCTGTTTATACGAACGACAATGAATTGGCGAAAACAATTCGCTCCATTGCAAACCATGGGCGAAAAGAAATGTATGTTTATGAACGGGTCGGTTTGAATTCCCGGCTCGACAGTATGCAGGCCGCTATTCTTGAAGTAAAATTGAAGTCCATTGAGAAACACATAAAAGCGAGACAAGAAGCTGCTGCTTTTTACGACTTTCATTTAAAGGGAATTGAGGGACTTCAAATTCCAACGCGCGCAGAATACAGCACGCATACTTTTCATCAATATACCATAAAGGTAGAAAAGCGGGATGAATTGCAGGCGTTTCTGCAAAAGAGAGAAATCCCGTCGATGGTTTATTATCCGCGTGCGATCCACTTGCAGGAAGGCTACCAATTTTTAGAATACAAAAAGGGCGATTTTCCACACAGCGAGAAATTGACGGAAACCGTGCTATCTTTGCCTATGCACACTGAGTTGACGGAAGAGCAACAAAGATACATTGTCGATTCCATTAAAGAATTCTTCAAAAATGAATTATGACTGAAACTTTTATTCACGAAACATCGGTAGTTGACACCGGAGCTCAAATCGGCAGCGGCTCAAAAATCTGGCATTTTTGCCATGTTATGGGAACTGTAGAAATGGGCAACAACTGTATTTTGGGACAGAATGTTTTCGTTGGTAATAATGTAAAATTGGGCAACAATGTAAAAGTTCAGAACAACGTTTCTGTTTACGAAGGAGTAGTTTGCGAAGATGATGTTTTTTTGGGGCCGTCGATGGTTTTTACGAATGTTGTGAATCCGCGAAGTTTTATCGAACGAAAAAATGAATACAAAAAAACACTTGTAAAAAAAGGAGCAACAATTGGCGCCAACGCTACAATTCTCTGTGGTTTGACTTTGGGAAAATATTGTTTTATTGGTGCAGGTGCCGTTGTTACTAAAGATGTAAAAGCTTTTGCGCTAATGAAAGGCGTGCCTGCTAAACAACAGGGGTGGGTGAGCCGATCAGGAGCTGTTTTGAGCGATGATTTGGTTTGCCCGGAAACGGGTGAAAGATATAAACTCGAAGGAGGAATTTTAGAATTGGTTACAGAAAAATTAAGATAATCTCGGATTAGGGATGACTGCAGATTGATTTTGATAAATGAAAAAATTTGGACTAATAGGCGCAGCCGGCTATATCGCCGAGCGCCACATGAAAGCCATAAAAGAAACCGGAAACAACCTGCTTTGGGCTGCCGACCGATTTGATGTGATGGGAAAAATAGACAGTTATTTTCCAGAAGCGGAATTTTATTTACAAGACGATTCATCTCAAAATAGAATAAAAGCGAATTCTACTGATTTTATCAGTATTTGTTCGCCCAATTATATGCATGCGTCGCATATTCAGTTTGTTCTCGAAAATTCTTCGAATGCAATTTGTGAAAAGCCGCTTGTTATTTATCCGAAAGAGTTGGATGATTTAAAAAAAGTGGAAGAAAAAACGGGGAAGAAAGTTTTTACAGTTTTACAATTGCGTTATCATCCGGTAATTCTGGCGCTGAAAAAGGAAATTGAAAATAACCCGGATAAAGTTTACGACATCGATTTGACTTACATTACCTCGCGTGGAAAGTGGTATTTTAAAAGTTGGAAAGGCGATATTGAAAAATCGGGTGGAGTTGCTACAAACATTGGGATTCATTTTTTTGATATGCTGCACTGGATTTTTGGTAAAGTCCAGAAAAACAATGTTCATGTTTATGAACCGCACAAAGCAGCCGGTTTTCTTCAACTGGAAAAGGCAAATGTGCGCTGGTTTTTAAGTCTCGATTGTGAAGACCTTCCAAAAAATGCAAAAGAAAAAGGCTTGCGAACTTACCGGTCGATAAATGTTGCCGGTAAAGAAATTGAATTTAGCGGTGGTTTTACCGATTTGCACACGGTAACCTATCAGAATATTTTGGATGGAAATGGTTTTGGAATTGACGATGCCAGAGAAAGTATTGAACTTACCGACAAAATTCGAAATGCAAAATTGGTAGAAAAAAAAGGGGAAGTACATCCTTTTCTTATTCAAAAAAGATGACTTCCCTTATGGTTGAAGTCAATTAAATTTTCGCAAATAAATTTTTGTAGCTCACCTGCTCGCCAATAATTTTTCCAATCTCGCTGATGGCAACACGTTCTTGTTCCATTGTGTCGCGGTAACGGATGGTTACTGTATTATCCTGAGTGGTTTGATGATCGACAGTTACACAAAACGGTGTTCCAATTGCATCCTGACGACGGTAACGTTTTCCGATAGAATCTTTTTCGTCGTATTGGCAATTGAAATCAAATTTCAAATCATCAATAATTTCGCGTGCTTTTTCCGGCAGCCCGTCTTTTTTAACTAACGGCAAAACAGCCAGCTTTACCGGAGCTAATACCGGCGGAATTTTCAGAACTACACGTGAATCTTTTTCCAATTGTTCTTCACAATACGATGCTGAAATTACCTGTAAAAACATGCGGTCAACACCAATCGAAGTTTCCACAACAAACGGCACGTATGATTCATTTAATTCCGGATCGAAATATCTGATTTTTTTGCCTGAATATTTTTCGTGTTGTGAAAGGTCGAAATCGGTGCGCGAGTGAATTCCTTCAACTTCTTTAAATCCGAATGGAAATTTGTATTCCACATCTACAGCGGCATTGGCGTAATGAGCCAGTTTTTCATGTTCATGAAAACGGTAATTTTCATCACCAAAACCAAGCGCGCGGTGCCAGTTAATACGTGTTTCTTTCCATTTTTCAAACCAGTCGAGTTCAGTGCCAGGACGCACAAAAAATTGCATTTCCATTTGTTCGAACTCACGCATTCTGAAAATAAACTGGCGTGCAACAATTTCGTTACGGAAAGCTTTACCAATTTGAGCAATTCCAAACGGAATTTTCATACGTCCGGTTTTCTGAACATTCAGGTAATTCACAAAAATTCCCTGCGCTGTTTCCGGGCGAAGATAAACTTTCAAAGCACCGTCGGCAGTTGAGCCCATTTCAGTGGCAAACATCAGGTTAAACTGACGAACATCGGTCCAGTTTCGTGTTCCTGAAACAGGACAAACAATTTCCTGGTCGATAATGATTTGTTTCAGCTCTTCCAGGTTATTATCGTTTAATGCTTTTGCAAAACGAGCATGAAGTTCGTCGTATTTTTTTTGGTTGGCCAAAACCCGCGGATTGGTTTCACGGAATTGTTTTTCATCAAAAGAATCACCAAAACGTTTTTTCGCCTTGGCCACTTCTTTATCCATTTTGGCCTCGAATTTCGCCAGTTGTTCTTCAATTAAAACATCTGCACGGTAGCGTTTTTTCGAATCTTTGTTGTCGATTAACGGATCGTTAAACGCGTCCACGTGACCGGAAGCTTTCCAAATGGTTGGGTGCATAAAAATTGCGGAATCAAGACCAACTACATTTTCGTGTAGCAGAACCATGCTGTCCCACCAATATTTTTTAATGTTGTTTTTTAGTTCAACGCCATATTGGCCGTAGTCGTAAACTGCGCCAAGCCCGTCGTAAATTTCGCTAGATTGAAATACATAACCGTATTCTTTGCAGTGTGCAACCAGTTTCTTGAAAATATCTTCCTGTGCCATTTATTATTCGATTTTCAAATTGAACGACAAAAATATAATATAATTGATTGCCGCGAAAAAAGATTGGGTTAGAATTTCGCTTTGGAACAATTATTCTACTTCTTCAAAGTCAATATATTCACCATCGTCCTGATCGAAATTTTTATTTTGTCGTCTGTTTTTTTCGATAGTGACCTCTCCCTCACGTTTGGTTGAACGCTGGTTTTGCCGTTGTTGCTCCTGCATTTTTTGCTGCATATTTTTTACGCCTTTGTCAATTAGCAAGGGTAAAACATAACGCGAAATGATACGAATTACAAAATAGATAATTGCAATTACAAACAGCGTTCGTATAAAATTGAAAATGTATAATATTGTCAATATGTCCATCAATGCAATTTTAGTAAATAATTGAAAGAATTCTGTTTTAACCTGCAAATTTAACTTTTATTAGGATTGAAAGGATACAAAAAAAGGCGGGAAACTCCGCCTTAATTTTGAATATTCTTATTGAGTTATCTCTGGCTGACATCGCCACCGCTTGATTCATCAGTGTCTTTTATTTTAGGGTTTCCAAAATAACGAACATCGCCTCCGCTGCTTGCTTTTGCATACAATTCTTCGCTTACCGTTACATCGGCATCTGAGCCGCTGCTAACACGAACTCTGCAAATTGCTGTTTCGAGACCACGTGCAGAAATGTCGCTGCCGCTACTTGCTTCTGCTTCAAAAGTTTTTGCTTTCCCTGTTAGTTTTGCATCCGATCCGCTGCTTGTATCCAGTTTTACATTTTTGTAAACCAAATCCAAATCCACATCACTTCCACTGCTGGCTTCAATATTGATATTTTCACCTTTTAAAGTGTTTTCCGATTTAACATCCGATCCTGAAGAAGCATCAATCCCATTTAATTCTTTTACTGTTACGTAGGCTTTTTTGGTTTCGTTTCTACCTCCCCAGTTAAACCAGTTGTTATTGCGTTTCATATAGATATGAAGGACATCGCCTTTTACTTCTGTTATCAGTTCGTCAATAATATCGTCGTCGGCAACAACTTTAACTTCTTCGCTGTTACCCATTGTAATATAAAGGTCAATTCCTGTTGAAACCTTTATTGCGTTAAAATTTTTTACTTTTCTGTTTTCGGTTTCGTCACTATTCCCGGCATAAACTGAAGCATTTATTCCAATGGCAGCAACAAAAATAAGGATGGCAAGCTTTTGAATTGTTTTCATATTTTTTTGTATTAGCATGATTTTTAAAAGGACGTGTTAAAATAATGGAAGTTACACTTAAGGCTAATTTTTTCTGACATTCCCACCTGAAGAACTATCTGTATTTATGGATTTTGGGTTTCCTGAATAAAAAACGTTGCCTCCGCTGCTGGCGCGTCCGTCCAGTTTTTCCCTGACATCAATCCAGATATTTGCACCGCTACCAGCGCGCGCTTCACAATCGTCAACGGTTAAATCTCCGGCTTTAATGTTCGAGCCGGCGGAAGCTTTTCCGGCAAATAATTCACTGCGTCCTTCCAGTTTTATATTCGAACCGGCAGATGCAGAGACTTTCAGTTTTCGCGTGTCCACATCTAATTTCATGTTGCTTCCTGCAGATGTAGACAGTTCCAGACTTTTTGCTTTAATCGTGTTTTCAGAATAAACATTGCTTCCGGCAGTAGATGTAATTGCATTTATTTCGGAAACAGTTACAAAAACCTTTAACGAGGTTGAACTTCTGATATTCTTATTTATCGATACAACAAGTGTATTTGCTTCAATTTTTGTTTCAATAGCATCAAGCAGATTGTCATCGGCTTTAACAACCACTTTTTCTGTACTGCCTTGAGTAATGTACACATTCATTCCCCGGCGTGCCTTTATTTCGTCAAAAGAACCAACATCCCGGGTTTCTTCAACCACATTTCCGTTTCCTTTTATTGAAGGCCCCATAAAAGTACACGACGAAAAAAATGAAGCGGTAAAGATGACTATTAACGAGAGGAAAATCTTTGATCTCATATTTTTCTGTTTAATTGTTTGACTTAGTTGAAATGAGATACTAATGTACACCAGATGACGAGAAGCTTACAAGTTTTTTCGTTGAAAGTATGGTTTTTGCCGGTAAACCAAGAATAAAAAAGCCGGTAATATTACCGGCTCCTGAAGTGTTTAACGAATAAGTATTATGATTTTTCAAACCGTTTCCTGTCCATTCTATCCATCCAGTTTCTTTTTCCAAAATCATGATGATAGTCCAGTTGTCTTTTTTTCATTTCATCATATTTTAGTAATTGTTCATCGGAGAGCATGCCCCGGACTTCCTGGTTGTGTTTTGCCATAATTTTAGCTATCTCAGCTTTTATATCCGAAATTTTTTCAATGTTTTTATAAATGGCATTCATATCCGGCTTTTCAACTGTACTTAACGTTTGTTGCCTGGCTTCGAGTTCTCCGAGTTCGTTTCTGAGCGGTTTTACCTGTTTTGCCATTTCCAAACGCATTTCTTTTAAAGTTTCTTTTTGTTCATCTGTAAAAAAACTTTGGTGTTCACCTCGCGGATTGATGTCGCGATCGATGCGCTCTCTATCCCATTTGCGAAAATCATTTTTCTGCTGTGGATTTTGTGCTGAAACATTAGCTGCAAGAAACATTGCAACAATCATAAATAATCCTAAAACTTTAGTTTTCATAACTTCATCATTTAAATAAATAATCAATTGTTCTGTTTTCTGTTGTTTTTGACAACAATTACAACTTATGGTTTAATAGAAATCAGGTTTTAACTTTCGTTAACCCGAAACATAATTTTTTGAGCAATGTTATATTTTAAATTGCTGGTTTTAATTTATTTTAACGTAATGGAATCGGGCATTTGACGACGGATATCAGGTAAGTTTTTTTATTTTTGACGAATTATTGTTGTGAATTTCTGGATTTTAAATATTCAGAACAAAAAAAGAAAGAGATGAATTGGAGAAAATTTTGGATAGGAACAGCCATCGTTGCTGTAATAGGGGTAGGCTTCTTTAGTTTCACCCAGGATCAGAAGAATTTTGAGATTGCTAAAAACCTGGATATTTACCACACTCTTTTCAGAGAGCTGAACATGTTTTATGTGGATGAAATTAGTCCAAATAAACTGGTAAAGGAAAGCATCGACGATATGTTAATGTCGTTGGATCCTTATACAAATTATATTTCAGAAGACCAGATTGAGGACTTTCGTTTTATGACGACAGGTGAATATGCCGGTATTGGAGCCTTAATCGGGAAACAAAGCGGGAAAATTATTATTTCGGAGCCGTACGAAGATTTTCCAGCACAAAAATCAGGACTAAGAGCCGGAGACATCATACTTGAAGTTGAAGGAAAATCAACAGAGGAAATGAATACAGAGGATGTAAGCAACCTGTTGAAAGGACCTGCAAATAAGCCGGTAAAAATAAAAATTCAGCGTCCGTACGAAAAGAAACCTTTTGAAGTTGATATCGTTCGTGAAAAGATTAGTATAGATGCAGTTCCGTATTATGGTATGCTGGATGAGAGTACCGCATACATTCGTCTTTCCAATTTCACTGCCAATTGTGGAAAGGACGTAAAAAATGCTTTTCTCGAATTAAAAAAGAATAAACCGGAATCGCTTATTCTTGATTTGCGATCAAATCCGGGCGGACTTCTTATGGAAGCAGTGAGAATTGTAAATATGTTTGTTCCCCAGGGAGAAGAAATTGTAAGTACAAGGGGAAAGGTAAAGCAGTGGGATAAAGTTTATAAAGCAACGGAAGCACCGCTCGACACTACCATAAATATTGCTGTTTTGGTTAATCGTAATTCAGCTTCGGCATCAGAGATCGTAGCCGGAGCAATCCAGGATTTGGATCGGGGAATAATTGTTGGAACACGTACTTTTGGAAAAGGACTGGTTCAAACAACCCGTGATTTGAGTTACAATACCAAATTAAAAGTTACTACTGCCAAATATTATATTCCGAGTGGCCGCTGTATTCAGGCTCTTGATTATTCTCACAGAAATGAGGATGGGAGTGTAGGACATATTCCTGATTCTTTAATTTCTGAGTTTACTACTAAAAAAGGACGAAAAGTTTATGATGGTGGAGGTGTGGTCCCCGATTTGAAAATTGAACCGGAGGAGTTAAGCAACCTGAGCATTGCTCTGATAACCAACTTTATGGTGTTTGATTTTGCTACTAAATATTCAAGTGAGAACGAGTCAATTGCAGGGCCGGAAGACTTTGTAGTTAATGAAGATATTTATCAGCAGTTTGAAAATTTTGTTGAAGAAAATGATTTTGAATACGACTCGGAATCAAAAGAGCTTCTGGAAGAGTTAACGAAATCGGCAAAAGATGAAAAATACTATAAACTTGCTGAAAAAGAATTTGCAGCGCTACAGGCAAAACTGGAACCCAATCTTGATAAAGATTTACGTGAATTTAGCGATGAAATTAAGGAGTTGATAGAAGATGAAATTGTTTCTCGTTATTATTACCAAAAAGGTTCGATTCGCGCTGCGATTAACGATGATAAGGGCATTAAAAAAGCAATTGAGGCTTTGGAGTCTCAAACAGCTTATGCTGCCTACTTTATGCCCGGAACAGTGATTAATATGAATTAAGTCGGTAATAAAGTATTATAAAAAAAGAGGAGGGTTTTTGCCCTCCTCTTTTTTGTATATTAATTTGTATTATTCTGTCGGTTGTTGCATTTTGTTTGCCTTTGGAAGATTTCCGGTCCATTTTTTAATCCGGTAATTAATTCGGATGGTTAGCATATACATTACCGGCGAAACCAGCAATGTAAGAAATGTTGCGAATGTTAATCCGAAAATTACTGTCCAGGACATTGGCCCCCAGAAAGCGACGCTTTCACCTCCGAGCGTCAATTGCGGGTCGAAGTGTGTGTATAATCTGAAAAAGTCGAAGTTCAACCCGATTGCCAAAGGCAGTAGTCCAAGAACTGTGGTTATTGCAGTTAACAAAACCGGACGCAGACGTGTTTTTCCTGCTTCAACCAAAGCGGCAACTTCCTCTTTAACAGGCAGGAAAGCTCCCTCAGGTAAGCCCATCTCGTCTCGTTTACGCTGCCGCGTAATATCGATGTAGTCGATAAGTACAATCCCATTATTAACAACAATTCCTGCCAACGAGATAATCCCAATTCCCGTCATAATTACAACAAATTCCATTTTGAAAATTCCAAGCCCGAGGAAAACTCCAATCGTGCTGAAAATTACGGTAGCAATTATAATCGCCGGCCTGATAAAGGAATTGAATTGTGTTACCATGATAATCATAATAAGAGCCACTGCAATTAATAATGCGAATTCAAGGAATTCCATACTCTCAGCCTGCTCCTGCTGTTCCCCGGTAAACTCATAACTGTAACCGTTAGGCATTTCGTATTCCAGTAAAACCTGTCTTATCCGCTCGTTGATTTCATTTGCATTAAAACCTTCAACAACACCGGATGAAATTGTAATAACGCGTTTATTGTCAATCCGGCTGATTTTGTCATAGGTGGTTGAGTACTCGAAATCAGCAACCGCAGAAATTGGAATACTATGGTCGTTTACCTGTATTTTCTGGTTCATTAATGTTGAAACATCATTCCTGTATTGTTCTTCAAGACGAATAAAGATATCGTATTCATCTTCACCATCTTTAAACTTGCTTGCTTCATATCCATACAAAGCGTTACGGAAGGCCATCCCAATCTCCTGTGTTGAAACTTCATATAAACGAGCTTTTTCGCGGTCAACTTTTATCAGCATTTCGGGCTGGTTAACGTTGATATTCAGTTTTAGCTCGTCAATTCCCGGAATATCGTCATCTTCAATCATGTTGACAAAATCGTCGGTTATTCGAATGAGTTCGTCAAATTCATCTCCCGAAACATCAATATTTATTGGGCTTCCTGTTGGTGGACCTTCTTCTTCTTTTTCAACATAAATGCGGGCACCTACAAATCCATCCAGGTTTTTGGAAATTTCCTGCATGATTTTACTGGTACTTAGCCCGTCGCGTAGTTTATACTCAACAAACGAAATGGATGTCAGCGATTTGTTTGGACTTGATTCATTTTCAAACATTCCGCCCTTGCCAACACCAACATTTGTAGTAACCGATTTTACGACGTGCTCCACCGGTTTCAGCGTTTCTTTTACGATATCTTCAACTTCTCTGGAAACTTCGTCTGTTTTTTCAATCGATGTTCCAATCGGAAGTTCCATGGTTACATAAACGGTTTGCGGATCGGTGTCAGGGAAAAATACAACTCGTGGCTGACTTCCAAAATAAAACCCCATGGAAAAAATAAGAAGAATGATGGTGCCTCCAAAATAAACCAGAGGCCAGTAGCCGGTGAGTGCATGTCGCAATTGGCGGGTATAAATATTTTCCAGCCATACCAGAAATTTCTTCTGAAACCAGCGTGCAAGTGGGCGGAATGCCACGATATTCAAAGCCGTAAGTGCGGCAATGGTGATGAGGATATTTCCTAATAAGTAAATTTTTGCCAAATAAAATGGTATTGCAATTATCGTTAGAATACCGGCATTTTTTAATCCACGTTTTACATTTGCTTTTCTGCTTATATCATCAATTTTTATAAAATTGGCGATAAATGGCGGGTTCAGTATCAATGCAACAAAAAGCGATGAGGCCAACACCACAATCAGCGTTTTGGGCAAAATACTCATAAATTCACCAACAACTCCTTCCCACATAAGTAAAGGGAAAAATGCAGCAAGAGTTGTCATTGTAGATGAAATAATCGGGAATGCGATTTCGCTGACTCCCTTTTTGGTTGCTGCCATTTTGGAATAACCAATCGTATGCAGGCGGTACACGTTTTCAACCACAACAATAGCATTATCTACAAGCATTCCAAGGGCAAGAATTAGCGAATACAAAACCATTGAGTTGAGCGTGATTCCCGTCTGCTGCAGAATAACAAACGACAAAAACATCGAGAGCGGAATTGCCAATCCGGAAAATAGAGCATTTCTGAATCCAAGAAAAAGGAAGAGAATAAATGTAACCAATATCATTCCCAGAATAATGCTGTTTTCAAGGTTCGAGATGGTATCTTCAATATAGGTTGTTAACTCGTCGGTAACAACAACATCAAGGTTTTTGGGAACGTAACCCATTTCCTTTTGTTCGTCGATGGAAGCGAGTACTTTTTCAGAAGCATCAAGAATATTTTCTCCCGATTTTTTTGTAACCGAAAGTGTAACTACCGGTTTGTCATTCAAGCGGGCAATTGTCGAACGTTCCTTGTAACCATCAACCACGGTTGCGATGTCGCGGATGTAAACAGGTTTACCGGAGTTTACCTTGATAATTGTATTCGCTATCTGTTCAACATTTTTATAATCCCCTTCTGTCCGGATGATGCGTCGGGTTTGATCGGCAGTAAATTCGCCGGCTCCCATTGTTAGGTTTTCAAATTGTATTGCAAGTGCAATATCGTCGAATGATAAACCAACGGCATCCAGCTTATAGGGATCTACATTAATCTGGATTTCTCTTTCTTCAATACCGCGGATATTTACTTCTGATATTTCCTTAAAGCTTTCAAATTCGTCCTGCAGAACTTCAGCATATTTTTTAAGATCCCGCATGCTGAAATCACCGGAGATATTCACGTTCATAATCGGAAACTCCGAGAGATCAAAATCTGTGACGAGCGGATCGGAGTCCAGATCATCGGGCAATTCCGATTTTGATTTGTCGACACGATCTTTGGTATCCTGTAATGCCTGTTTTATGGTAACATCGGTATTGAATTCAATAAAAATGGTACTAACATCCTGGTACGATGCAGATGTAACGTCTTTGATTCCTTTCATCCCTTTCAATTCCTGCTCAATAGGCCTGGTAATCAGGTTTTCAATGTCTTCGGGTGAGTTTCCCGGGTAGATTGTTTGAACAAAAATATAGGGAACTACAATTTCGGGCATTGCTTCTCGCGGCATTTGGTTGTATGAAAACATCCCAAAAAATACGAGCAGCGCAGTAAAAATGTATACTGTAGTTTTATTCTTCAGGGCAAGATAGGTTGGTTTAAACTTGCGCTGAATATTTTGAATGTTTGATTCTTTTTCCTTAACCATTTGAAATAATGTTAATGGTTTTTAATTTGGTTTAGTATTTGATTACCGAACCATCCATAATTTGATTGTAACCTTCGGATATGATTTTCATTCCGGGTTCCAGCCCCGAAACTACTTCAGTCATATTATTATTGGTTACACCGGTACTTACATACACCTTTTTTGCGATATCTTTTCCAGCGTTGTTTTCAGCGATGTAGGTATATTCACCACTAAAATCTTCTTTTACAAAAAGCGTGGGCACAACAATGGCGTTTTCGGCAACATAATCGCGAATTTTAATTACGGCGCGAAGATTCGGCTTTATTTGTTTGTTTGAATTGTTTACATCCAAACGTAACCGGAAAGTACGGCTGTTTGGATCTATAACGTTTCCGATTTGCCTGATTGGCGTTTCAATTTCCTTGTCGATTGCAGGGAAAAATACTTTTACCTTGTCACCGGTTTTTACTTTGGTGAGGTAAGCTTCAGAGATATCGGCATAAATTTTTACATTGTTGATGTTAACTACTTTTGCAAATGGTGCCTGCGGACTTCCAATATCACCTTTTTCCTGAAATACTTCGTCAACTACTCCGTCAACCGGCGATTTTACTTCCGACATTTCAATCTGCGATTCAAGTCCCTCAATTTGTTTTTGCAAACTTTCCATATTTGTTTTTGCTTGCAAATACTGCATTTCGGAGCCAATATTTTGATCCCAAAGATTTTTTTGGCGCTTGTAATTGGTAGTGGCTAATTCAAGCTGCACATTCAGTTGATCGATTGAGCGCTGAAGAGTTTCTGTTTTTAGTTTAGCCAGTAATTCTCCTTTTGAAACATGTTGGCCTTCTTTTACATAAACAGCTTCGATTACGCCCACTGATTCAGGGCTGACATTTATATCATATTCCGCTTCAACATTTCCGTTAACTTCAATAAAATGTTCAAATTCTCTTTGTGAAAGTTCAGCCACCTCAACTTTTATTACTTCCTCTTCTTCAGCTGAAGCGAGTTCTTTTTCAAGCACTTCAATTTTTTGAGACAGCTCGTGCTGCTGTTGCTTGTATTTTTGCAGTTCCTGACGTTTTGCTTCAACATCATCAGTAGTGCTGCTGCATGATGCCAGTAGTGCTACTGCAAATAAACTTATTACTATCTTTTTCATTATTGTTGTTTTTATTGTTTCTGATTTGTTTTGTTATAGTTTTCCGATTGCTTTTTTCAATTTCAGGTCGGCCTGGAGTACTTGCAGAGTGGAACTGATGTATGCGCCATGTGATTGAATGTATTGTGTTTCTATTTGCGACAATTCGGTGCTGCTTGTAATTCCATTGTTGAATTTTATTTTTGATTTGTCCAGAATTTTTTCTGCCAAATCACGGTTTTCAATGTCATTTTCCAGTTTCTCCACTGCTGATTCCATGTCGGCTTTGGCAGTTAAATAGTCTTTTTGAAGTGTCATTTCGGCCAAACGACGTTCGGTTGCCGCTTTATCCAAATCAATTTTTGCCTGTTGAACCTTAAACATTTTCTGTCCCGAATTAAAAATCGGAACGGAAAGTTGAAGTCCCAACATAGAAGAAGGAAACCATGAAACATCTGAGCTAAACACATTTGCATTATTCCCAAAAGTCATTTTTGAATAACTGTAGAAGCCACTTAGAGTAGGCAGATAAGCTGCTTTTTCAAGTTTTAGCAACTTTTCTGATACCTGGTAATTTGTATTCGCCAGTTTGTAATCAATGTGGCCGGAAATATCAAAACCATTGCCGTTGCGACTTGCCAGAATCGGATTGAGAAATTTTCTCACATCATCGGTAAGTTCAACTTCCTGTTCCATATCGTAGCCCATGGTGTATTTTAAAACCACTTTGGCAACCGTAATTTCACGGTCAGCTTTTAAAATTTCGTTTTCGGCATTTTTAACCATAAGTTGCATCTGGTCAACATCTTGTTCTTCTCGAAAACCATTATCATAGTATGCTTTTGTTTCGGTGTACAACTTTTTGGTATTTTCCAGATTTTCTTCCATTACTTTTTTGTTTTCCAAGCCGATCAAAACCATATAGTAGGCCTGGGCAACCGCGTCCCGAATGTCAATCTCGGTTTTTTCGTGAGCCTGTTTGGCAAGGTTCAGATAAATTTGCGAAGAACCAACCCCCACAATGTAGGAACCGTCAAAAATGAGCTGTGAGACTGTAACTCCAAAATTGGAATTATATTTAGGTGAAAAAGAAAGCGGGAATAATCCGTCGGCCGGTGTGTCGTCAGGAATCCCTAAGTCGGGCCAATATTCTTTTGGAATAATGGAGACCGGAAATGGTTGTACAGGGACTTTAACATTTTTTGTGTAATCAAAATTTCCCGAAACCTGAGGCAATCCAATGGTAATGGTTTTCCAAACCTCTTTTTGGGCTTTTGTTATGTCTTGCCTTGTGTTATGCAAAACATACGAGTTCTCCATCGCATATTGCTGGGCCTCTTCCAACGAAAATGAGCCCTGTTGAGTTTGGGCTGCGAGCGAAGAGGAAACCAGAAGAAATGCAAATAGTTTGAGTAATAATTTAGTTGTTTTCTTCATCCTTTGTTTTGTTTAATTGTTTTCTGTAGTATTTTATTCCTTTTTCGGTGCAAATGGCATGAATGTGATAATCCATCATTTTGTCAAAAAGTTCCAGGGTTGAGACTTCTTCGTCGGTGAAAAACTGATTTTCCGGATTCAATGTGCATAGAATTCTTCCTACCTGTAACTTTGCAACAACATCCGAGTCAATCTCAGACCGGAACAAACCGTCGTTAATTCCATCCTGGAGTATTTCTATGGTGTCATTATATACACGTTCCCGTTTAAACTTATGAACCTTTTTAAATAACTCGGGATATGTTTTTTTGAGTTCATATTCAAGATTATTGTTAAAATGTTTAATCATTTTGGCCACATGTCTCCTGAGTGCAAAATAGCGGTCGATTGAATTCCCGGAGTCTTCGCTGTTGAGTTTAAAAACCGGATTTTTGAGATAATAATCGATAACCTGTGCAACGAGGTCTTCTTTGTCTTTAAAATATTGGTAAAGTGTTTTTTTTGAAATCCCAAATTCGGTGGCAACATCATCCATTGTTACTCCCCTGATTCCAAATTTTAAGTAGAGATTTCCGACGTTTTTTAATATGTGTAATTTTTTTTCTTCCATGGCTTTATAAATCAACATAAACTCAGGAAACTTTTTTAGTACATTTCGTTTACATAGTTTGTATTTTTAACAATTTGACAACTGAAATGTTGAAATAGCCTGAACATTGTTTTCAGTTCAAAACTAGGAGTACAAAAAAAGTTTTCACAGTTTGAATCGGTAAATGGCGAAATAGAGGTAACCAACAGCGATTTTTTTGTTACGGAAAGCGAAGTTTTTAGAATACAATCCGATTTATTGGTTTCGATTTTTTAAAAATGCGCTGGCGATGATTAAATCCTGCGGGTAGGTAATTTTTATATTTTCACGGTTACCTTCCACCAGGTGTATTTTTTCACCTGCACTCTCCAGAGCCGATGAATCATCTGTAAAATTGGTGGTTTTTGATTCTTTATATGCTGTTTTAATTTTTTCAGCCTGAAAGGTTTGCGGTGTTTGTACCAGAAAATATTTTGAGCGGTTAACGGCCATATTTTGGTCATTTTCAACTTTTCTTACCGATTCGACGACCGGAATTACAGGTAATGCATTTCCTTTTTGCAAAGCTGTTTGGTAGCAGTTTTCAATGGTTACAGACGAAACCAGAGGACGCACGCCATCGTGAATAAAAACAATAGAATCATCGGAAACCAGTTTGAGCCCGTTTTGTACCGAATGAAAACGGGTTTCACCACCTGCTGCAAGTTCATGTTTTATGTTAAAGTTGTGTTTTTGGCATAATGTCTCCCAGTGGCTGAATTGGATTTTTGGTAACACAAGTACAAAAGTTATGTTTGAATCATAGGTTAAAAAGGCCTGGAAAGTATGGATTAATACGGGTTTACCCTGCAGGATTTCAAATTGTTTGGGAACATTACTGTTCATTCTTTTTCCACGTCCTCCTGCCACAATTAAGGCAACCTTTTTCATTTTTTTGATTTTATGTTTCAATACAATCTAATTCTCAGTTTTTATAAAAAAACCGCGCAAATATAATTTTTGTAATGTTCAGAATTCGATTGTTATTTTTTAAGTTTACTAATCAATCAAACAAGATGTTTGTTGTAAAAGTAATTTAAATTCAATTTACCAATGAAAAAAATTCTAAACTATCTTGAAGATCTGTCCAGGAATAATAATCGTGAGTGGTTTAATGAAAATCGCGGAAGCTATGAAGAAAGCCGCGATAAGATGCTTTTTATGACTGAAGTTTTGATTAACGAGATACGAAAATTTGACCCTGAAATCCCCATGCTGAGTCCCAAAGATTGTATGTTCAGAATTTTTCGCGACGTTCGTTTTTCAAACGATAAAAGACCATACAAAACCAACTTTGGCAGTTTTATTTCAAAAGGTGGGCGTAAAGGAGATTGGCCCGGTTATTATTTTCATATTGAACCTAAAGGTAGTTTTGTTGGCGGTGGGGTATATATGCCTCAGGCCGAACCGTTACGGGCAATCCGGAATTACGTTGCTGAAAATGCACAGGAATTTTTGGATATTATTGAGGATAAGGAATTTAAAAAAATCTACCCTGAGATGTATGATCACAAATTAAAAACTGCTCCTAAAGGTTTTCCAAAAGATCATAAATACATCGGGCTTTTGAAATATAAATCCTATGTCTTTTCAACAAATTTTGATACGAAATTATTATTGAGTGATTCTTTTGTTGATTATATAGTCCAGTCTTTTAGGGTTTTATATCCTTTTAATGATTTTTTAAACAGGGCTGTTGATAAAAATGTTTAAAAAAAAGTTTCTATCCCGGGTTACTTTTTAGGCTGTTGGAGAATTTAAATATATAAGACCCTTGTTTTTGTTATTATCTTCCCTATTTCGAAAACAATATTGCCCCGGTCGTCCTGACCGGGGTTTTTATTTGAATTATTTATGAATGTATTATTCTTGAAATGCGTTCGATTGTATCGTCCATTTGTTCTATGCTTTCAAAACCGATAGTCATACAATCCACATTGTTGCTTTTTAGTACGTATTTTAGCGACTTCTCGCGTTCGGCTTCTTCAACCAATTCTCCACACCCAAATATTTTCATTCCAACTACACCTTTACCGTTATTCTGAGCTGTATTCAAAATTTCCATAATTTCCCCGGGAGTTCCGTCCATCCGGGCACCATTATGATTGATTCGGGCTTGCACAACATCGGCCCAATCACTTTCTGCCGCAACTTTTAGCGCCCCGTAATCGTGACACGACAAGCCAATCCGTTTAACGATTCCTTTTTCTTTTGCTTCAGAGAAATCGTCCATGTAACGTTTGTATTCATTGGGCCACTCGCTATTTACCATACAATGCAACAGCAAGATGTCGATATAATCGGTATCGAGTTCTTTTCTGAATCGGTCAATACTTTTTTGAAATGGCTCAGGAGTGTACCAGTCCTGATGCTGGTATACCATTATTTTTGAAAGAACAGTTACGTTCTCGCGCGGTACTTTCTTTAAGGCTTTGCCAACAAATTCATGTGTGCCATACATGTCGGCAGTTTCAAAAAACCTTACACCTCTGTCGTATCCATGTTTGGCTAAAGTGACAAATGCATCTTCACCCAATTTTTTTTGATTTGAAGTTTTTTTCCATCCAAATGAGCCGGTTCCAAATGCTAACCGGGGTACTTTTAATCCCGTTCTTCCCAAATCAACTTGGTCAATGGTTGCAGTTCCCGCCGGGACAAAACTTAGATTTGCCAACCCGCCCGACAAGGCCATGGCTCCGGCAACTCCTTTGGCTCCGGTCTGAATAAAACTTCTCCTGTTGATATTTTTCATTGTAGTTGGTTTAAAACGGATGTAATTTAATGAATTAGACTGAATTTAAAAAAGAGGAAAGATAATTTTATGGTTTTGCCAGTTGGGCAAATTGTATATTTTTGCGAGGCAAATCTATTTATCAAAAAGAATGAAAAAACTAATTTTTACCGTTGCATTTATTGGACTGATAGTCGCAGTAAAAGCTCAAAACCTACAATTGCATTACGATTTCGGCGAAGGCCGCAAAATGCTGACTTCAACAGTTGAAATGTTTCGTCCCGATAAGTATGGATCAACATTCTTTTTTGTTGACATGGATTACGGTTCGGACCAGAGTGGTATCGACAATGGTATTTCCCTGGGGTACTGGGAAATTGCACGTGCTTTTAAGTGGAACGAAACTCAGAAATTTATGCCACGTGTTGAATACAATGGCGGAACAATGAGTGTTGGCGGTGGAGTTTGGATTCCTATTGAAAATTGCTGGCTGGCAGGTGTGGAACGTACCTGGGCTTCGGCTGATTTCTCTAAAATTTTAACCTTGCAGGCCAACTACAAGTACATCAAGAATAAAGAAGATGCAGCTTTTCAGTTAACAGCTGTGTGGACCGTACAAATGGCAGAAGGTAAATTAACTTTCACCGGTTTTGCGGATTTCTGGAAAGAAGGAATGGACTGGACATTTAACGGTGAAGCTGATACCGATTTCCGTTTCTTAACCGAACCGCAACTGTGGTATAACCCATGTAAAAATTTCTCGGTTGGTACGGAAATCGAACTTAGCAATAACTTCGTTGGTGATGAATTTGCTGTGAAGCCGACACTGGCAGTAAAATATACATTTTAAAAGTATAAATCATGTTTGAAAAATTTTTCAAATTAAAAGAAAACGGGACAAGTGCTAAAACCGAGATTCTTGCGGGGATAACCACTTTTATGACTATGGCTTATATTTTGGCCGTTAACCCTGATATTCTTAGTGCAACAGGGATGGACAAAAATGCCCTTTTTACCGCTACTGCACTTTCTGCTTTAGTGGCTACACTGGTAATGGCTTTGGTGGCTCGTTTGCCGTTTGCACTTGCTCCTGGCATGGGATTAAATGCTTTTTTTGCGTTTACCGTAGTGCTTGGAATGGGGTATAGCTGGCAATTTGCTCTTACTGCTGTTTTCCTCGAAGGAATTATATTTTTAGTCCTTACCGCGTTTAATATTCGCGAATTGATTGTAAATGCCATTCCTATCTCGCTGAAACATGCGGTTTCTGCAGGTATCGGTTTGTTTATTGCTTTTATTGGATTGCAAAATGCGGGTATAATTGTTAATAACGATGCTACTTTAGTTGGACTTGGCAATATGGGCTCTCCTGCAGTTTTAATTGCATTGGGAGGTGTCTTGTTAACCGCAGTTCTGTTGGTTTTGAAAGTGAAAGGTGCTCTTTTAATTGGTATTTTTGCAGCAACTATAGCAGGAATTCCTTTTGGAGTGACACATTTCCCGGAAGGTCATTTGATTGATACTCCACCGTCGTTGTCTCCAATCCTTTTTAAAATGGATTTTTCAAATATTTTCACAACAGATATGTTAATTGTGTTGTTTACATTTCTTTTTGTGGATATGTTTGACACTGTTGGAACGTTGGTTGGCGTTTCCTCAAAGGCGGGGATGCTTGACAAAGACGGAAAAGTTCCGAGAGTAAAACAGGCACTTTTTGCAGATTCTATCGGAACAACCTTTGGAGCCATGTTGGGCACGAGTACAGTTACTACGTATGTAGAGAGCGCATCAGGTGTTGCTGAAGGTGGAAAAACCGGTCTAACTTCACTTACAACAGCAGCATTGTTTTTGGTTGCGTTGTTTTTTGCTCCCCTGTTTACGATGGTTCCTGCAGCAGCAACTGCTCCTGCACTTGTATTGGTAGGTTTCTTTATGATGTCACCAATTCTGAACATCGATTTTGATAACTACACCGAATCCATTCCGGCTTTTATTACTATTATTTTTATGCCACTCACTTACAGTATTGCAGAAGGTATTGTTTTTGGGATGTTGAGTTATATTCTGATAAAAATATTGACGGGCAAATTTAAAGATATTTCAATCGTAATGCTGGTTTTGGCGGTGTTATTTATTTTAAAATTCTTTATTTAATTATAGAAACAAGTTCATATTCTTAAAAGAAATGAACTTGTTTTTATATTTTTGTGGTACGGGTTGTTAGCTCAGTTGGTTTAGAGCATTACCTTGACAGGGTAGGAGCCTTTAGTTTGATATAGCATATATTGTAAAGATAATCAAGATATTACAGTGATATCGTGTCTTTTTTTATGACTGGAGTGCCCTTTTTGATTTTTTCAAATACACGAAAGGCATTTTTAGATAGCTGTTTTACGATAACGTATTTTTATTATTTTTGAAGGCATACAAGGGTCGTTAGTTCAGTTGGTTTAGAATACATGCTTGACAGGCATGGGGTCGGCAGTTCGAATCTGCCACGACCCACTTAATAATCAAGACATTACAGAGTTGTGATGTCTTTTTTTACACTTCCTATTTTGATTTTTCAAATACACGAAAACCACTTTTTACCATCTGTGTTGCAATGTCTTTTCTATCGATATAATGCTTCGATGTTGTCCTGTAGTTGCTGTGTTGCATTGATATAACACGATTAATAAATGCATCTTCTCTGGTAATAACAGAATTCAATGTCTATTAAAATCAGTCAATTACAAGTTTAATAACATCGATAGTTTCAGCAGTTAATATTTTTTTAGCTTCTTCAGCAGAAGAACAATCATTTTAAAAATCCCAAATTTTATATACAACATTTAGAACTTCATCCTTATCTGGATCGTTTTCCAAAGAGAGAAAATTAGCAGCATGATACTTAACTATCCGTGCAAGTTTTTGTTGCATATCCAGTCAAAGCTGAAACTTCCTATCTCGACGAACTTTGATATCATAAAGTTTATGTAATTCGTCATGCATATTAAAAATCTGTCATGGACAAACATACTTCTATGTCTTCACTTTATTATTATATATGAAGAATTACTCCTTTATTAATTTAAAATAGACCGCTTCATCATCCTTCAGATTTATTTTTAAAATATATATTCCTCTAATTAATTGATGCACATTAATTTCAGATGGTGAGTAATCTGTTAATACAATTTTCCCTGCCATATCAAAAACTAATACATTTGTAATTAGCAGGCTATTGTGTTGAATATAAACTATATCATGAGCAGGATTTGGATAAAGTTTAATTTTTCCAGCTGATATTTCATTGGTGCCAACCGGATAATCTACTGAAATATGATTACTGCAAGTAGATGAATTTCCGAATGCATCAGTGACAGTCCATGTAATAATAGTGTCCTCTGCAGGAAATTCAGCGCCTGCCAATGTTGAAGAATAATTGAAACTATTTTCAATTTTTTCAATACTGCAATTGTCTTCAACGGTTAATGGGTCCAATTCATCCCCTCTAACAATATAAACAGAGTCGCCACTTTCAGTTGTAAAAATTTGGTCATCAACGCATATTATTGACGGTACTATGGTGTCATGAATAATTACGTTCTGAGTTTGAGTAGATGTATTTCCATTGCCGTCTTCGTAGGTCCATGTTACCATGGTTGTTCCCTGGGTTGTAATTGGCAAGGTCGCATCGTGTGTTCCGGTTACTGTTCCGGCACAATTGTCGGTGGCTGTAGGTGCAGTTAAACTGGTAACTTCACACTCAGCGGTTACATCGCTTAACGTTGACACATCCGCAACAGGCGCTGTAACATCGTCAATCACCACATTCTGGGTTTGCGTAGATGTGTTCCCGCTGCTATCGTCGTACGTCCAGGTAACGATGGTTGTTCCCTGGGTTGTAATTGGCAGGGTCGCATCGTGTGTTCCAATTACTGTTCCTGCACAATTGTCGGTGGCTGTAGGTGCAGTTAAGCTGGTAACTTCACACTCAGCGGTTACATCAGCAAGTGATGCATTATCGGGAACCGGAGCCGTTGCATCGTCAATCACCACATTCTGTGTTTGAGTAGAAGTATTGCCATTGCCATCGTCGTAAGTCCATGTAACCAGGGTTGTTCCCTGGGTTGTAATTGGCGAGGTAGCATCGTGTGTTCCAATTACTGTGCCGGCACAATTGTCGGTGGCTGTTGGTGCAGTTAAAATGGTAACTTCACACTCAGCGGTTACATCAGCAAGTGATGCATTATCGGGAACCGGAGCCGTTGCATCGTCAATCACCACATTCTGGGTTTGAGTAGAAGTATTGCCATTGCCATCGTCGTAAGTCCATGTAACTATGGTTGTTCCCTGGGTTGTAATTGGCAGGGTCGCATCGTGTGTTCCAATTACTGTTCCGGCACAATTGTCGGTGGCTGTTGGTGCAGTTAAACTGGTAACTTCACACTCAGCGGTTACATCAGCAAGTGATGCATTATCGGGAACCGGAGCCGTTGCATCGTCAATCACCACATTCTGGGTTTGTGTGGATGTGTTCCCGCTGCTATCGTCGTACGTCCAGGTAACGATGGTTGTTCCCATGGTTGTAATTGGCAGGGTCGCATCGTGTGTTCCAATTACTGTTCCGACACAATTGTCGGTGGCTGTTGGTGCAGTTAAGCTGGTAACTTCACACTCAGCGGTTACATCAGCAAGTGATGCGCTATCGGGAACCGGAGCCGTTGCATCGTCAATCACCACATTTTGGGTTTGTGTGGATGTGTTCCCGCTGCTATCGTCGTACGTCCAGGTAACGATGGTTGTTCCCTGGGTTGTAATTGGCAAGGTCGCATCGTGTGTTCCGGTTACTGTTCCTGCACAATTGTCGGTGGCTGTTGGTGCAGTTAAGCTGGTAACTTCACACTCAGCGGTTACATCAGCAAGTGATGCATTATCGGGAACCGGAGCCGTTGCATCGTCAATCACCACATTCTGTGTTTGTGTGGATGTGTTCCCGCTGCTATCGTCGTAAGTCCATGTAACCAGGGTTGTTCCCTGGGTTGTAATTGGCAAGATAGCATCGTGCGTTCCGGTTACTGTTCCTGCACAATTGTCGGTGGCTGTTGGTGCAGTTAAGCTGGTAACTTCACACTCAGCGGTTACATCAGCAAGTGATGCGCTATCGGGAACCGGAGCCGTTGCATCGTCAATCACCACATTTTGGGTTTGTGTGGATGTGTTCCCGCTGCTATCGTCGTACGTCCATGTAATCAGGGTTGTTCCCTGGGTTGTAATTGGCAAGGTAGCATCGTGCGTTCCGGTTATTGTTCCTGCACAATTGTCGGTGGCTGTTGGTGCAGTTAAACTGGTAACTTCACACTCAGCGGTTACATCAGCAAGTGATGCATTATCGGGAACCGGAGCCGTTGCATCGTCAATCACCACATTCTGGGTTTGTGTGGATGTGTTCCCGCTGCTATCGTCGTACGTCCAGGTAACGATGGTTGTTCCCTGGGTTGTAATTGGCAGGGTCGCATCGTGCGTTCCGGTTACTGTTCCTGCACAATTGTCGGTGGCTGTTGGTGCAGTTAAGCTGGTAACTTCACACTCAGCGGTTACATCAGCAAGTGATGCATTATCGGGAACCGGAGCCGTTGCATCGTCAATCACCACATTCTGGGTTTGTGTGGATGTGTTCCCGCTGCTATCGTCGTACGTCCAGGTAACGATGGTTGTTCCCTGGGTTGTAATTGGCAAGGTAGCATCGTGCGTTCCGGTTACTGTTCCTGCACAATTGTCGGTGGCTGTTGGTGCAGTTAAGCTGGTAACTTCACACTCAGCGGTTACATCAGCAAGTGATGCATTATCGGGAACCGGAGCCGTTGCATCGTCAATCACCACATTCTGGGTTTGTGTGGATGTGTTCCCGCTGCTATCGTCGTACGTCCAGGTAACGATGGTTGTTCCCTGGGTTGTAATTGGCAGGGTCGCATCGTGTGTTCCAATTACTGTTCCGGCACAATTGTCGGTGGCTGTTGGTGGTGTTAGTACAGAAACTTCACATTCTGCTGTTATGTCAGCCAATGTATCTAGATTTGGTACAGGCGGAGTATTATCTTCACTTTCGGTAACAACAATTACATTTTGAATTTGAGTGGAAGTATTTCCGTTACCATCATCGTAGCTCCAGGTAACTACGGTTGTCCCCATGGCTGTAATTGGCAGTGTTGCATCATGTGTTCCTGTAATTGTTCCGGCACAATTGTCTGTAGCTGTTGGCTCTGGTAATTGTATTACGGAACAGACCGAGATATAATCGGCAAGGGGAGACACATCTGGAATTGGTGCTATGGTATCCATTACCATAATATTAAAAAATGTACTATCGGCATTGCCACTTCCATCCTTGGCAATGATAGTTACTTCAGTCGTTCCTATTGATAGCAACGTTCCGGGCAAAGGAATTTGCAAAATATCAACATCTTGGTCGCAATTTTCAGTATAAGTTAAATTCTGTGTATAATCGTTAATAATAACCTCACAATCTGGGCCAGCAAAAATTGTGGTATCGTTATATGCTGAGGTGATTACCGGAGGTTCATCCTCGTACGGATAACCTTGCCATTTTAAAAATGGTGCTCCATTGTTCACGGAATCATTCATTGCCCAAATATAGTCAGTTCCATTATTCGTTTCGCAAACAAAATCCCAGTTTTCATTTAGAAAAAAGCTTTGATCCTTCATCTGCTCTTCAGTTAATCCATACACTAATGAGTTGGCTGGCTCATCTTCTCCAACACCCTGAATCGATCCGTTGTTATCTTTATTAAAAAATGATTCTGAAATTCTATTGTCGGAATAATCGTGATTATAATTATATCCCACAAGTGCACCAACACTTGTATTGCCAGTTACAACCCCGTAAGAATAACACCAAGTTACATCACACCAATTTCCGAAATAACCCACAAGGCCACCTACCGCATCGTTACCTGTAATATCTCCGAAAGCATAGCAGTTATATACATTGCTATGATTGTTTTCTCCAATCAAGCCACCAATATTATCTCCCCCGGAAACATCTCCTGTAGTATAGCAGGTATATATATCACTACTAAAATAGTTTTCTCCAATCAAGCCACCAATATTATCTTCTCCGGAAACATCTCCTGTAGCATAACAATTGCGAATTGTTGCTTGCAAATTATACCCGACCAATCCACCGGTATAACTACCTCCGTGTGTATTTACGGTTGAGTAACAGTTTGAAACCAACGAACTATTAGAAATTTTTCCACATAAGCCACCTACGTTGTCGTTACTTCCATTTATCTCTCCCGAAGTATTACAATTGCTAATTTCAGAAGCATCAACGAATCCGGCTAATCCGCCGACCCATCCTCTTCCGGTAATATCAACATTGGAGATACTTAAACTATCAATCTTTGCTCCGCTTAACCTTCCGAATAAACCGATACTGTCGGATGAATCACGGTTGATATACAAATTGCTGATGGTATGGCCATTCCCGTTAAAACTCCCTGTGAAAGTTGAAATAGGTTCCCAACCACTTGCTGAACTGTCGGCACACCAGGCACTGCCTGAAAAATCAAGGTCGTTCATTAATATGAAATGACTGTCAAGAAATTCGCGCACAAGATTTAAGTCTTCCAAATTCCATATTTGAAAGGGATCTGCTGTGGTGCCCGAGCCTTGTAGAGAAATCACCTCCAGTTTCTTTTTATATTTTACAATTATTTTGTAGGAATCTTTAACATAAATATCCACATAATAAGAACCTTTGTACTCTGGTCTCCAGCTGATAACAGAATCTGTTAATACCATTCCTTCCGGATAGTCTTCAATATATAATGAATCTATCTCATAATCCATTGATATTGTAGGCACTGTATCTTTAAACAAACTGTCGGCAAGTAAGAATAGAGGGCCAAAATCCAGAATAACGGGCGAATCATATATATTTTTCAAACGCGGGAATGTTTTTCCACTGGTAATTTCCCAAATGTTTGTAAAATCAAAACCGGGGAATGAACCTTGTTGCTTCATTTGTTCATTGGTCAATCCGGTTACCGTTTGACTATTTTTATCATATCCTATACCACTGTTTTGCTGACTATTTTCAGCGTAAAAATAACTTCCATTAATGGTGCACCAATCATTATATCCCACCAAACCGCCAACATAATTATCTCCGTTTACATATCCGGTAGCATAACAATTACGAATTGTTCCTTGCAAATTATACCCAACCAATCCACCGGTAAAACTTCCTCCATATGTATTTACTGTTGAATAACAATTTGAAACCGTTGCATAGTTATCGAGTTTTCCGCAAAGTCCGCCAATATTCTCATTACTTCCGTTTATTTCTCCGGAAGTATTGCACTCCTTTATAGTTGAGCCAGAAACATATCCGGCTAATCCGCCCAAATATCCGTTCCCGGTTATATTAACACTCGAGACACTTAAACTATCAATACTTGCACCGCTCAACCTTCCGAATAAACCAATACTGTCAGATGCATTACGGTTGATATACAAATTGCTGATGGTATGCCCATTCCCGTTAAAACTCCCTGTGAATGTGGAAATAGGCTCCCACCCGCTTGCTGAACTGTCGGCACACCAGGCACTGCCTGAAAAATCAAGGTCGTTCATCAACACATAGTAGCTATCGAGAAAATTCCTGATGTAATCGAGTTCCTGTAAGTTGGTGATTTGAAAAGGGTCTTCTTCTGATCCTTCGCCTTGAAAGGGAAAAACTTTAATGGTTTGTATATGCTTTCTTGAAACAGTTCCTTGTGAATCTTCTGCCCAAATGTTAAAATTATAATTACCCAGGCTGTCAGGTGTCCAACTAATAGTGGAATAGGATAATGTCATTCCTGCCGGATAGTCAGAAATAAAAAAAGAACTGATATCAAAATCCATTGGGACTGATTGTATGGTATCCGTAAATAAATTATTTATCCGGCAAGTGGACTTTCCTAACCCCAGTACTATTGGATAATCATACAAATTTTTTAATCGTGGAAATGTTTTTCCATTGGTAATATCCCAATTATTGACAAAACTAAAACCCGAAAAAGAGCCTTGTTGTTTCATTTGTTGTGTGGTAAGCCCCGTTAGCTGGCTTTCAAAAGTCGTATCAGCATATCCATAACCTTTGGTTTGACCGGTTGTTTCCAGGTTAAAATAGTTATTTGCGAAACTTGTACTCCATGCCCTTCCGATTACTCCTCCTGAAAGGCTAGTTCCCTTTATTTCCCCAATAGCATAGCAATTCTTAACGGTTGATATTTGCTTTTCCTCACTAGGATAAGCTATATATTCATCATCTGATCCCCCAATAAGACCACCTGAAAGTTCTCCTGTTACATTACCTGTAGCATAACAATCAGTTACGGAGCTTCCATCGCAATAACCGACCAGTCCCCCCACATATGATTCTGACTCTTTGTTTACGTTACCTATAGCAAAACAATCTTCGACCTGGGAAAGCCTTAAATATCCCACCAATCCACCAATATTTGTATCTATTCCACCATCAGTCCCCTGAATATTTCCAGAAGCATAACACTGACTAATGGTGGTTCTAGAGCTATATCCTACCAGCCCCCCGATCTGTTCTCTTCCTTTTATATCTCCGCTTGCATGGCTTTTAGATATTGTTACTTTACTATCTTCGTCTAAACCTACTGATCCCACAATACCTCCAATATTTTCATCCCCTCCTAAATTAACAGAAGAAGAACAATATGAAATGGATGTGCTGTTCTCGAGTTTTCCGCAAAGTCCGCCAATACCATAACCTCCGTTTATTTCTCCGGAAGTATTGCAATTATTAATTTTAGAAGAACCAACATATCCGGCTAATCCGCCCAAAACACGGTCCCCTGTAATATCAATATTGGATATACTTAAGCTATCAATGCTTGCACCGCTCAACCTTCCGAATAAACCGATACTGTCGGATGCATTAAGGTTGATATACAAATTACTGATGGTATAAGCTTTACCATTAAAACTCCCTGTGAAAACCTTAATTGGTTCCCATCCCATCGCAGAGTTTTCACTGCTCCAGGCACTGCCTGAAAAATCAAGGTCGTTCATTAAAATGTAGTCGGCCTGATAAAAATTCCGAACGTAGTCCAATCCTTCAAGATTCGTGATTTGATAAGGATCTTCTGCAGTTCCCTTGCCACCAAAAGGGATCACTTGCACTATTTGATTATATTTTGTAACAGCTCCATATGAGTCCTTAGCACAAATGGTTACATAAAAAGTACCCAGGCTGTCGGGAATCCAGGATATCACCTGGTTATTTAAAGTCATTCCTTCCGGAAAGTCTTCTATATAGACAGAGTCAATATCGTTATCCATAGGAATCATGGATAATGTATCTGAATATAAATAATTCACCCTGGTAAAAATTGAACTATCACCGAGTATGATGGGATTATTATAAACATTTTGTAATCGGGGAAATGTCTGTCCATCAGAGATAGTCCAAATACTATTAAAATCAAAACCCGTGAAAGAACTTTGTTGTTTCATTTCTTCGGTGGTCAGTGCCGATCCGTAACCGTCACTATAACCACTTGTCTCCTTGTTGTAATAATTATTTGTGATGGAACCTGAAGGATTTCCTCCAACAAGTCCTGCAGTACATGTATAGCAGCCTTTTACATATCCGGTAGAATAACAAAGATAAATATTTGAATTTTCGTTATAGGCAGATAAGCCGGCAACATATTCATCACCCGAGACACTCCCTGTGGCATAACAATTACTGATAGCACTGTTTAAATTATAACCCGTTAATCCACCAAGATAATCGTTTCCGTTCAAATTTCCATCGGCATAACATTGGCTAATGGTGGTTTCAGAGCTATATCCACATAATCCACCAAGATAATCTTCTCCGCTCACCTTTCCAATTGTATTCGATCCTTCAATAGTCGATGATGAACTTTTGCCTGCAATTCCCCCAATATTATTTCCTATTCCATTTAGGTTTCCGGATGTATGACAGTTAATTATATCTGAATATTCAAGATACCCGGCAATTCCTCCTACATCATTATTCCCAGATACATCAATATTATTAACACTTAAATCATCTATAGTGGCATCAAGAATAGCACCGAATAAACCAACCTGGTCAGAAGCTTCACGATTTATGCGTAGATTACTTATAGTGTGTCCGTTACCATAAAAGTTGCCAGAAAAACCATAATCAAGACTACCAATAGGACTCCACCCTTCATCAGAATTATCATAACCCGTATAATCAAGGTCGGTCATCAGTATAAAACTATTGCGACGAAAATTGCGCACACTGTCAAGCTGTTCCACACTCCTTATTTGATAGGGGTCGTTAACGGTGCCAGAACCTTTATACGATACCACTGTAAGCTTTTGTTTATAGCTGGTAGTAGTTCCGTTTAAATCTTTTACTACAACGGTCATGTAATAATTGCCAAGGCTGTTGGGTATCCAACTAAAAATGTTATTGTTAACAGTCATTCCCTGAGGATAATCAACAATATAAATTGAATCGATATCGACATCCATTTGTACAACATCAATCGTGTCGGTATTAACCTCATTCGAATTTAACGGATATAATAAATCCAGAATTATTGGATTATCATCCAAATTATTGAAACAAGGAAATGTAACTCCATCATTAATCGTCCAAACGGAAGAGAAGTCGAATCCCTGAAAAGAACTTTGTTGTTTCATTTGGGCGGTTGTAAGTGCCGTTACAGATTGATTGTTTTTATTTTCCCCAATACCTTTTTCGCGTCCGCTACTCTCGCTGTTAAAGTAACTGTTTGCGATGGTAGAGGTAGGATCGATATACCCAATAAACCCCCCTGACGAATTATTCCCGGTTACAACTCCCGTAGAATAACAACCAGTAACACTGGTTGATTCAATAATCTCTCCAATAAAACCACCTGTATTAGAATGATCATCAGCAGGCAAGGATTCTGGTCGAAAAATATTTCCTGTTGCATAACAATCACTTATTGTTGATCCTTCTGCTGAACCAATTAAACCTCCCAAAATACTGCCACTAATTATATTTATGTTAGAGTAGCAATTACTAATTTCACAGTTTAAGGCAGCTCCCAATAATCCTCCGGCATTTCCTGAAGTTTGCATGGTTATATTACCGGTTGAAGAACAATTGCGAAAAATTGCCTCATAACCTAATCCCACAATTCCACCAGCTGAGGAAATAGATTCTCCTGTTATTTCTACATTAGAAAAGGAGTTGCTGAGGGTTTGATACTGACTTTGTCCTACTAAACCCCCAACATATGCTTCTCCTGTTATTTTGCCGCTGATATAACAGTTGCTAACTTCTGTATATTCACATCTGCCTATCAGTCCACCAACACGCTCTTTACCCGTTATATTACAATCTTCAATAATTACACTGTCAATTTTAATAGCATCTTTAATGTAGCTAAATAATCCAATGTATTCAGTATTAGGCTGGTTAATATAAAGTCCTGAAATAACGTGTCCTTTACCGTTAAAATAGCCTGAAAAAAATGTACTACTTTCATTGGGGTCCCCTATTGGCGACCAGCCGGTTGTACTGTTAATACTGTCGTATATTGATCCTGTAAAATCGAGATCGTTGATTAGTTCGAAATAGTCTCCAGGATTATTACGAACACTATTGAGTTGGCTAATTGTGGCAATTTGCCAGGGATTATCTACTGTTCCGTCACCTCCTGCGTATTGTGCTCTTGCCGGATTAAAAATAAAAATTAGAGATGCAATAAAAAATACAGGCAGAATTTTCATTATTTTCAATGGTTAAATAGAAATTACCATTTGCAAACAATTGAAATTTAGAAAGTCTGAAGGTAAAAACTCATCTTCCTTACTATTTGCATTTATAACTTCCGGGTTTGTATTTTTTAATCTAAAAGTAGTGCTTATCAAGCAAATGTCAGAATAAAATACTATGACAAATACTATGACAGCCCGAATAATAAAAATCAATCACAAGTAAGAAGTCAATTATCAATCACATATGCAAATTGGTTTAATTCAAATCTTTAAGAAAAGATCCAATATCAGAGCCACTTTCCAATCCCAATTTTTTTCGCAACCGATTTCGACTTTTACTAACTGAAGTCTCAGAAATGTTTGTCAGGTTGGCAATTTCGCTGGTTTTTAAATCCATTCTTAGAAAAGCACAAAGTCGTTTTTCGTTTTGTGTTAATGTTGGGAATTTTTCATTTAAGTGATTTAAGAAATGAGGATGAATTTCATTAAAGGAGATTTGGAATTTCTCCCAGTTTAAATTTTTATTCAGGGTACTGTTTATAGCACGAATTGCTTCTTTTTTTTCATCAGACTTGATTAAAGTCTTTATTGATTGCAGCGTCTCGTTCATCGAGACTGTGCTCGATATTGCCTTTGATAATTCCCTGTTTTTATAAATCAGTTCTTTTTCTTTTGTTTCAAGAGTTAATTTGATTTGCTGGTTTTGTTGTTCAATCAGCTTTTCTTTTTGTATTCTGTTTCTTCTTTTTAAATTGAATGAAATTAATGTAATAAAGAAGATAAAAATTACAATTATCAAGATAATGGTAAGGTATCTTTTTTGTTGGTTCACAACTTTATTGCTGGTTTCAATTTCTTTAATCTGCAATTCTTTAATCTGAAGATCGTACTTTGCCGACATCTCGTTAATCTGAAGTCTTATACGACCTTCTGACGGTAGGCTTCGGCTAGGTTAATGTTTGCTTTAATAATTGTTTCTTCAGAATCAGTTTTTTCAATGATTTTTAGCAAAAGTGGAATAGCTGCATCTGGTTGAGATTTTCTGATGTATGTTTTTGCGGCATTAAAAGTGCTGTCGCTTGCTTCATTCGGTAAAGCCTGAATAGTAATTCCAATGAAGAGGATGAGTATAAAAATATTGGTTTTAATCAACAACTTTATCAATTTTTGTAAAAACAATAAATTTAATAAACCGTATTTAATATCCTATAATGAAATTTGGAATGTTTTTTTACATGACCTGGTTTTACAGGCCTAATAACCATGCTTATTGGAAACAATCAACGAATTAATCATTGCTGGCAGTTGGGAAGATTTTGTTCATTTAAGAACGATAATCAATTCTAATCATGTAATTTAAAATCCATATGAACAGGTCGTATCTTAAAACCTTCCTTTTTAAACCAATCAAGCGATTCCTGTTCGCCCGGTAAATGACCAACTCTTACTGCAAAAAAACAGGAATTCTTCTTCATGAGTTATCATATTTGGAACCCAAATCTTATGCCTTTCAGGAAACATAAAATTATAAATTAGCTCATCGTCTTCATTGGAGTCTTTTTTCATAATTGAGTAAACTCTTGAAATATCCCTTTTTTGGTAGGCTTCCATCCCTTTCTGTTTTTGAGGAAATCTTTTTTATATTCCTCCTTTGCCTTCCAAATTTGAGTTAACTGAATTTCCATTGGAATTTGGCTGATGATTTCATTTTCAATTTCTGGATTCGTAATTCCTAAAATTTCTTTCTTGTATTTATTCGCCAGTTTTACAAGTTCTTCTTCATACAATGTTGAGTTCTTTGGAAAACTTAAAGCACCTTAGAGGGAAGCCGAAGAATTACAAGAACATTGCTCAAATAATATTGTACCATGCTCGCGGTAATATGAAGTTGAGGTTGCATGATACTTGTTATTGCGGAAGTGGTCAATCATACAAACGGTGCCATAACGGGAAACATTTTGAATGTTATAAAGATTTCAGAAAAGTCGAAATTGAAACTCTTCAAAATGATTATGTAGTATTTGCAAATTACTGGAATATCAATTAATAATTTGTAATTCAATTTTTGCCAGTTCTGACAAAATAAATATCATCACATATTTTAAAATTCATCATTAAGGAGAATGCCATCTGGAGTGCCCTTTCGAGGTGCTAAGATGCTATAAAATGCACTATTTTGCGATTTTTATAATTTCAAACTACCATATAATCAATACATAAATACCTATGCGTCCTCCATTGACAGGGTAGGGGGCACTGGTTCGAATCCAGTACAACCCACTTCGGATATACTTCGAATAGAGTTAAAATCCAGTAGTCAGGTGATTATTGGATTTTAATTTTTTTATTAAGTCAAAATAGTCCAATTTACTTCAATGTTCTTATGAGTAATTCCGCGAGTGAATTTTTTATGTTTAACCCACACGCTCAGATTCACTTGGAAAGAACGTTCTCATGATACAACCCGTAAATCTATTATCCTGAAGAGAATTCAACATCGCAAACATGCTGTTGTTTTATTGCAGACTGATTCAACTATTTAATTAACTGAGCGTAAAAACCTTTTATCAATGGATTACTTTCGTTTTGTATTTTACTTGTTACTACCTTTTTTATATAGTCCAATTCGTTTTTTAGCAAATAGGTCAAGATAAGGTCATCAGAGGTTTCTTCAATTCGTTTTTTAAGAGTACTTATATAAATTTTTTGTACAGTTAAGGGAATCTGCTCGACAGTGCTTTGTGTAAGTATAACATCACTACATTTTCTAAGAACCTTGGTGGCATTTGTTGTATTATTCTCGTTGTCAGAATCAATTAATCGCAACAATCTGTCTTTATTTAAGATTCTTTTTATAGCATTTGTTTGAAGTTTCTCAACACTCTTTAAATACAAATTTTCATTACTTAATTTCTCCAAATCATGATTATACAACCATTCCATTTTGTTAAATACATTGTCGGTAATGAAATTCATCGCAGCTGATACAACTTGGGAATCAGTACTTTCCGAGATATACTCCATATTTGCCGCCAGCCGGTTCTTTTTACCTCCGATTAGTTTAATAACAATCCGGAAAATGATATCTGTTTGCTTAACAAGCTGATTGTAACGACTAAACACAACCGCTGGGTCGCCATCTTCAGGAAGCGACCACTCCACGATATGTGGCATTATTCGTTGTAAATTTTTTAAACCATACTCTCCGGAAAGGATAGGATTATCGCCCAAATCTCCTGTGTTATTTGTAGGATCCATGGCTTTGCCGTATTCCTGCTCCATATATTCAAGATGTGTATCCTGCAATTTTTCTTCAATAACTTCCTTTGTAAAAGGAACCTCCATTTGATAATTATCGCCAGTTGGATGAACATATTTATAAGCGTACTCGATAGCCCAATAGTCATATGGAGCAATAACACAGAGTAATGGCAGTGGCATATCTTCCGGCTGAGCAACATAGTTGTATTTCGCATAGTCCATTATTGATGATGTCAGGGTATAGTTTTGAAGGAAGTTTCCTGAACGCAAAGAGTCGGTTGGGTAGGATGAACTGGCAATCATGTTATGCCCAAGATTCAGCGCATGTCCCATTTCATGGGTCATGGTTCTCCTCATAATTTGGCCAAAAACAGAATCGGGTAAAACAGGTTTTCTCGCTGAAGGGTCGACCGCAGCAGCCGAAACAAAATAATCATCATTTACAGCCGAAAAATAATTTTGGTACCACATGAGGGTACCGTTTAATATTTCGCCGGTTCTTGGGTCTGAAATATAATTTCCCTGAGCGTCTTGAATCTCTGATGAAACCCAACGAATCATATTATAATTTGGGTCATTATCATCCCAATGTACATTTTTGGGCTTGTCATGTACTTCAATGGCATCTTTAAAACCAATTTTTTCAAAAACAGGGAGCCAATCTAAAATTCCTTGCTTCATGTATTTTTTCCACTTTTGTGGCACATTTTCATCAAAATAAAAAACGATAGGTTGTTTGGGTTTGGTTAGGATTCCGTTAAAATAAGCGGCTATATTCTCCGGTTCTAAACGCCATCTTTCAATAAAGGATTCTTCTTTTATAAATACATCTTCACTATCGTATTTTGTTGTTGAAAGATAAAAATTCCCAACGCGTGGGTCCCATTTTCTCCGTACCATTGGGGTTTCGGGAAGAATTTTAAAAGCCAATAACTGTTCAACTGAAATATTGGGGGAATAATGTTTCTCGGGTGATTTTTGAGAGGTGAAATTCAAAGTTCGTGAAACCAACATGCTATTCTGACTTAATTGTATATCATTAATCACAATGCTATCATCTGATGTTGGTTTTAATCCATATTTGTCAATCGTTTCGGTGTCTATGGGAGAGAATACTTTGACATCATTTTTAAAAACATCAGTGTTAATTTTTATATTTTTTTCACTTACGGATATTATTGGGATGTAACAAATTGTGGGATTGAAATGATTTTTTCGTACAGATGTTTTGATAATGTCATCTTTACCTACATTATTTTGATATTGTTGCTGCGTTACTTTTAATTGATTATTGTCGATTTCAAATTTTAGTATAACCGAATAATCAACGTCCATTCCGGAACTTCCGTAATAAAATAACTTGTTGGGATATCCTGTAATTCTGTTAATCAATAAAAGGGGCTTGTTGATGTATTCCTTCGGAATCTCAAAATACTCAGAACTACTTTGCAAATGGGTTGTTGAACTTTTGTTTTGAGCAAAGCTGTTAAACATACATAGAACACCTATAAAAAGGCTTAAAACGAATCTGTTGGTAATTTCTGACATAATATGGTATTAAAATTATAAACTGGTCTTTTAAATTTTTTTCTTATTTTAAATGAAATGTTACGTCGCATCCTAAATATATACGCTAGTCTCTAATGTAATTAGTTATAACTACATTGCAGATGCAGATTGAATTTTTACTGCATTCAGGAAATCGCGAAACTGTGCCCATGTAACTTCGTATTTCCCAATTATAAAATCATCTATAGTTCGCTCTTGAACAGGTTGTTTGTCATTGAAAAAGTCTGCATACCCAATGTCAGGATTGGGTTGTCCCATCGGGAAAGTTTTTCCTTGTAATTTATCCATCTCCATAAATTTACCTGGTTTTTGCAAGGGAATAAGTGAATATATTGAACTGTCCGTTTCGCCATCATTATCTGTACTTTCATTCAATGAAACAGCCAGGTTTTCACTGACTACATTTTTTTCATTTTTTGCAGGGGAGTTGATTACAGCAGTGATTAAGTTAAACACCTCACCTGATATTTCTCGCCTATCACTTATCCTGGCTACCTTCTTCCAGTAATATTTCGTAGAACGCTCAAACACAATTTCTTGATCATAAAACACGAGATACACTGCGTCACCATTTGAAGAAACACTTGCTGTCGTGTTTATTGTTTGTTGCTCATTCAGGATATAGTATCCATCATATAATCCGTGCTCAAAAAAATGCTGGTTCATTGTCTGTTCCAAAATAAAAATCATAAGTTGCCGATACTCCCTCTTCAATTTCTAAATCATACCAACAAAACATCGGAATATCATTACCTCTTGAATCATTTAAGGGCAGATAAAGTTCCACTTCATTGGCAACACTAAAAAAGCTTATCAATGAAAAAGCCAAAGAAAGCCACAATGTTTTCATATTCTAAATATTTTCAATCACAAAACAGTCCGTATGGACTGTTTGCAAATGTATTATAATTTTTATGAATATAACCACACGCTATTCCTAAGTTTATATGAATTGTTCTATTTTTACCATATAACTATCAGGATATGGGAAAGGGTTCAAAGGGAGCAAGAACTAAACAACTAATTCTTGAAAAAGCGTTTGTATTATTTTCGAATGGTGCATATAATAATGTTTCGCTTAGGAAGATTGAAGAAGTAACTGGATTAAGTAGGGGAGCTCTGCTGTTTCATTTCCCAGCAAAAGAGCAAATGTTTAGTTCCGTTGTAGATAAATATGTTCTGCAAAATCTGTCGGCATCGCGTAATGTTGATGATAAAGAGAAAATTACGCTAAAAAAGTTCATTAATAGTTATACCAGGCAGTTATCCGACCTTAAAAAAGAATTATTTGAGCTTGGAATTACAAATATGAGTTTTGCATTGGTGAATCTGAATCTACAGGCTTTTCATTTTTATCCGAATTTTGCAGATAAAGCAAAAGCATGGAATAAAACTGAAACCATGATATGGCATGCAGTTATTAGCAATGCTGCAGAGTCGGGAGAAATAAATAAGAACAATAATGTAACTATATTGGCCTCTATGTTTAAGAATCTATTTCACGGAACAGGCTATGAGGGTATTAATACTACTAACGACATCGATATTAATTTACTAGAACAGGAGTACTTGCTGCTATATAACTCATTGCTACGATAATTTTCGTATCCTTATTGAGCTGCAGTTATGGACAATTCATTTAAAACTATTGAATTTAAATCAATGCTATTTTCCGAATGATAAACAATTTTTCCCGAAATGATATCAAAAATATAAGTATAGTGGTTCTTTCGGGCGATCTGTTCAATAGCTTTATCTATTTTTAAGTGGACGGGATGAAATAGTTCCATATTGCGTTTTTCAAGTTGTTCTGCAGCATTTTGTCTGAATTCCTGAATTTTACCAGCGGCTTCAATCAACTCTTTTTGTTTTGTGTTTTTTAAAAATTCAGAATAAGATTCCTGTTCAGCTTCATATTTCTGAACATTCTTTTCATGTTCTTCAATTAGTTCATTGTAGACATTTTCTATTTCTTCAGCCTCTTTGTTAAGAATTCTCTGGATACTGTCCATTTCCGGCATTTTCATTACAATTTCGGTGTAATTAATATGACCAATTTTTAGCGATTCCTGGGCAAAACTTTGACTGATAAAAAAAGACAATCCGATTAGAAGTAAGGTAGATTTTTGTTTCATGATTCAGTAAGATTTTGTATTAATTTTTATCTTACTAAATTGGTAATGTTTTGAAATTTAATGTTTTAATAAGCGTTAAATATTTGAAGCCAGGGGTTAATTGATGACAACAAAAGTTATAATCTGTAAAACCTTGTTTAAGATTAATAAAAGTTGTTAAAGGATTTTGTTTTTTATTTGTTTAAGAATTTAGTTGGCATGTTTTTCAACTTCAGCAAAAACACGGAAAAAATTTCCTCCCCAAACTTTTTGAATTTCTCCCTCTGTGTAGCCACGTTTTATCATTTCTGCAGTTATATTTGGCATTTGGCTTACATCCTGGCAATCAGCCAGTCCACCGCCGCCGTCAAAATCACTTCCAATTCCTACGTAGTCAATTCCTACCAGGTTTTTTACATAGTCGATATGGTCAACACAATCAGCAACAGTTGGTAATTTCTTGGGATATTTTTCTCCCAGTTCACGCCACTGTTTTCTTACCTCATCCTGCTCTGTTTTATTCATTGTGTTGTAGGTGGTATTAAATATTTTTCTGATTTCTTTTGCTTTTTGATAGCGAATCGTGGTTGTGTCCGGGTCTTTGATATAGTCATCAAGCAGGCAAATCTGAATAACACCTCCGTTTTTTGCCAGCGCTTTAATCATATTGTCAGTCATATTGCGCGGATGGTGTGCAATGCTGCGAACACTCGAATGCGAAGCAATAACAGGAACTTTGCTTTGTTCAATAACATCAAAGAATGCTTTGTCTGAAATATGCGATACGTCTATCATCATGCCGAGTTTGTTCATTTCTCTCACCACCTTCTCTCCAAATTGGCTTAATCCATTGTGTTCCGGCCCCTCCTTGTCGGTGGAAGAGTCACAGATGTCGTTATTTGACGAGTGACTGAGTGTAATATATCTGACCCCGCGGTCGTAGAATTCTTTAACTCTTTTGATATCGGTTCCAATTGGAAATCCGTTTTCCATTCCAATATAAATAGCGCGTTTTCCTGTTCCTTCAATCCGTTTTGCATCGTTTGAGTTTATCGCAACTTCTGCAAGACTATTGTACCTTTTACAAACGGAGTAAGTGGAATCAATCATTTCGTGTGCTCTTTTATAAGCAGCCTCTGTATTTTCGGAGGTGCGTTCCCTCTGGCTGGTAAAAGCCGCAAAAAATATCGCATCCAATCCGCCGTCTTTCATTCGCGGAAAGTCGACCCGGCTTTGAGGAGCTTTGTTTTTCCGGCCAACATCAAAATCTTCTCCCAACAGAGCCATCGGAGTATCGCAATGAGTATCTACGGTTAGTGCTTTTTCATGGATCGTTTTGGTTTTTTCCATATTTTCCTGGCTGGTTGCAGTTGTGGATATCAAAAAAAGGAAAAGAGAAGTAAACAAGGCAGATTTTTTAAGCATAAGGCCGGTATTTTAGAAATTGTTCTTGTTGCAAGTATAGAAAAACATTTGATTAAAAGTTTCCCATTCATAAAAAACTTAATAATTTGATTTTTTTGGAAACAAACTGTTTCGTGCGCTCAGATGGTAAAGTGATAAGCTACCTCAATTTTAAATGTTGTATAGTTGTAGTCCTGCCAACCGGTTTTGTATTCCAGCTTCCAGTCCATTTTTTTTCCTTCTTTTATTAATCTCAACCTGTAAATTATTGGATTATTATATCCTTTTACTCCCATAAAATGGTAGGCTCCATAAGCGAAATAACCGCCAATTTCGTTCGCCAACACAAAGCTGTTGTGTTTTACTTTAATACCTGCCTCAAACAATGGCCCTTCGTCCTGTGCCATCTCAACCTTATTGGTTTGCCACTCGTAAAATCCACCCATAGCGGCAAGCCTTATTTCATCAAAAAACGAATTATTAGGGTAAAAGCTTTTTCCCAGCGAGAGGTAAAAATAGTGCGCCATGCCATCGGTGTACCGCGCATGCAGAATTGAGCCGGTGGTGGTTTTCATCGAATAATTCAGAACTAAATCAGGCCAGTTGCCGCGGTTTTTCATCAGCTGAATAAAAGTACTAATCCACAGGTCTCCGCCACTTGTTTGCCAGCCTTTGTCGTCATAAAAAATTTGTCTTTCGTCGCGTATTTCATTATTCATTCGGAAGGTTTCCGTGGGAAAGCCCCATAATTTGAAAGCCACTTTTTCAGGAACAACCGTCCATTGAAAAGCAAGATAAGAATTTACCGCTGTGTCGCCTTTCATAAAATGCGAATGAATTCCCGCTTCAAATTCCGACTGAGTTCCGATTTCTGCATAATCCATTTCCGGAACCGGTAAGGCGTTGGGGCCCAGTTTTCCCGGAGCTACCTGAATCCATTTGCTGATGTGACTACTTCCGAAATTTATCCATTCCTTGGTACTTCGGCTCTGACTGTAAGCACTGCAACTCAGAAGTAAAAGGAGCAAAACAAAAGAAATCCGCATTTGTGATTATTTTATTTGGTAATTATACACAAAAATGAGTAAGGTAAACAATTATATTTTTCTTTTTAAAAACGACAAATCAGGCAATAGTTTGTTGAATTCATTATCATAAGGTATTTTTAGCTGCGTGAATGAAAAGAAAAAAACAAAAAATAAAAAGTTGGATTTTACCGGTGCTGGCAATTGTGGTTTTTGCAATAACTCGAATATTAGCCGGTTTGCCTGATTTTACTGAATTCGCTTATTCCCAGGGTATTTATCCTCATTTGGCATCTTTTATTTCCTTTTTTAGTTGGTTTTTCCCGTTTTCTCTCGACGATTTGTTTTACTTTCTGTTGATTTTGTTGGTTCTTGTATTAATCGTTCTTTTAGTTTTTAAAAAGATACGATTGGTAAAAGCCGGAAAAATTGTTTTAAATGTTTTTGCATTGGTTTTTATTTTGTTTTACGTTTTTTGGGGTTTCAATTATTTTCGTGCTGATTTGAATACCAGGTTGAATATTCATGAACAAAAAGCAAACACTGAATATTTTTTGGTCGTTTTTGAAAAACTGGTTAACCAAACCAACAAATCATATTCAAATTTTGAAGGTTTTGATATAGCCGAAATCGATAGTTTGGTTGAAGAATCATATAAAAACCTGTCTCCGGCCCTGAAACTAAAATATCCTGCAGGAAAACGAAAGGCAAAAAAGATCAGTCTCAGTAGTTTTTTTGGCAAAGCCGGGATTTCCGGGTATTTCGGACCTTTTTTTAGCGAAGTTCATGTAAACAGTAAAGTTTTACCGGTAGAATATCCATTTGTTTTGGCACATGAAAAGGCCCATCAATTTGGGATTACAAGTGAAGCCGAAGCCAATTTTTATGCCTGGCTGGTTTGCTCACAAAGTAGCTCCAAAAAATTACAATACTCGGGAAACCTGGTGCTTTTGAGGTATTTTATAAACCAGGGGTTTCAATTGGATGGATTTTCTGAGATTATAAACAAGCTGGACGGTGAAGTTCGGAAAGATTATAAGGAGATTAGAGAACACTGGATGACTCTGAGAAATGAGAAGGTAGACAAAATTGCCACAAAAGTGAACGATACTTACCTGAAGACCAATAAAGTAGAAAAAGGAATTGAAGATTACAAAGGAGTGGTAAAATATGCTATGGATTTTTCTCTTGATACTGCATTTCAGAAAAGATATAATTTGCCTTTTTTCTATTGATGAGATTATTTTGTTTTAAAAAGTATTGTACCCTGGAAAGTCAAAATATTATTGATTTTTCACCAATTCTTTAGTAGAAAGTAATCCGCATGCAGCATAAATATCCTGTCCACGGGAAGCACGTACAGTGGTCAAGATTCCTTTTTGGTTGAGTGCATCTTTAAATTCCTGCATTACTTTGTCTGAAGGACTTTTTAAGGGTGTTCCGGGTACCGGGTGAAAACGAATCAGGTTGATTCTGCATTTTAATCCGTCGAGCAATTTTGCCAATTCTTTTACATGTCCGGGAGAGTCATTCAGATTTTCAAAAACGATATATTCAAAAGAAACACGGCGTTGCCGGCCAAAATCCCATTGTTTTATTTCTGCAATTACCTCTTCTATAGGATAGGCAACCTGCACCGGCATTAAATTTTTACGTTCGTTATCAAAAGGGGTGTGTAAACTCACTGCCAAATGAGCTTCGCTTTGTTCGAGGAATGTGAGCATCCCGGGAATAATTCCGATGGTTGAAACCGTTATCCGGCGCGGACTCATGGCAAATCCCCATTCAGAAGTCAGGATTTCAATACTTTTTAAAACTTCCTTCAGATTATCAAAAGGTTCACCCATTCCCATGTATACAATGTTTGTTACCTCTCCTGCTTCTTCAATGCTTTTTATCTGATTTACAATTTCGCCTGCCGATAACTGTCCCTGGAAACCTTGTTTGGCGGTGAAACAAAAGAGGCATCCCATTTTGCAGCCCACCTGCGAACTAACGCAAACGGTTTTTCTATCGCGTTCAGGGATCATTGCTGTCTCAATAAATTTATTTTGAATTGTAGGGAAAAGGTATTTTTTTGTTCCGTCGGTACTTGCCTGAATTTTTGTAGGCGAAATCAGTCCGAATTCGTATTTCTCATTTAATATCTCGCGGGCTTTTTTTGAAAGATTCGTCATCTCATCAATCGATGAAATTTCCTTTTTGTAAAGCCAGTCAGCGATTTGTTTTCCCGTAAATTTAGGTAATCCTAAACTGCTCACAAGTTCCTGTAGTTCAATTAATGTTTTTCCAAAAAGGCTTTCTTTCATTCCTAAATTTTTTGCAAAGATAATGAGCGTCTGTTATTTCAACGAGTAAACACAAAGAAATCCGGATTTCTGTAATCAGGGCAACCGGTTGTTTTGGTTATCACAGAAATTTTATGTCAGCGATTTTACAAATTCCGGAGCTTTCCTGTGTTTTGTAGCCTGTTCAAATGCATAGGCCAGTTTAAGTAGTTTGGGTTCACTCCAGGCTTCGGCAAAAAATGATACACCAATTGGTAAACCATGCACGTATCCTGCAGGAACAGTAATATTTGGATATCCGGATATTGCAGCAGGTGATGAACTTCCCCCTCCAAAATGATCACCATTTACCCAGTCTATGGTCCAGCTTGGGCCATTTGTTGGCGCAATGATTGCATCCAGGTTGTATTTTTTTAACACAGCATCAATCCCTTCCTTGCCTGCCAGACGTTTTGATTCCTCCAAAGCATCCAGGTACTCTTTTTCATTCAAATCACCCTTTTTTTCAGCTTCCTCAAAAATTTCCTGTTCAAACCAAGGCATCTCTTTCGCTGCATTTTCCGAATTGAATTTTATTAAATCGGCTAAATTTTTTGGTTTCGCATTTGAATGACCTTGCAGGTATTTATTCAAATCAGCTTTAAACTCGTATAAAAGTACCTGGTATGAGGGGCGTCCCGTTTTCCGGCTGTTTTCAAATTCAAACTCTACGACTTCAGTGCCGTTTTCCTGCAGGGTGCGATACACTTGTTTTATAATTTCATCTACATCTTTGTTAAACCCCATCATATTGGTGGCAACTCCAATTCTTGCTCCCTGTAATCCGTTTTTGTCCAGAAATTGCGTGTAGTCCGAAAATATTTCACCTTTCCCCAAGTGATTTTCTGCGTCTTCTGGGTCAAATTCCGCCAATGCTCCCAACAAAGTGGCAGCATCTTTTACTGTGCGGGTCATTGGCCCCGCTGTGTCCTGACTGTGAGCAATAGGAATAATTCCGTTTCTGCTCCACATTCCCAGTGTTGGTTTTATTCCAACGATTCCGTTGATTCCGGAAGGACAAACGATTGACCCGTTGGTTTCTGTGCCAATACCAATTGCACACAGATTGCCGGAAACGGCTGCACCGGTTCCCGAACTCGAACCACAGGGACTTCGGTCGAGACAAAACGGGTTTCTTACTTGTCCGCCTCTGCCGCTCCAGCCACTTGATGAGTTGGAGGAGCGGAAATTTGCCCACTCACTGAGGTTGGTTTTTCCCAGCAAAACGGCTCCGGCTTCTCTCAGTTTTTTAACTATAAAGGCATCTTTTTCGGCAATATTTCCTTCCAAAGCCAGCGAACCTGCTGTGGTTTGCATTTTGTCTGCGGTGTCAATATTGTCTTTGATTACAATTGGTATTCCATGTAAGGGCCCGCGAACAGTTCCGTTTTTCCGTTCTTCGTCAAGTAGAGTTGCTATTTCCAGTGCATCCGGATTCAACTCAATTATCGACTTAAGAACCGGATCAACTTCGTTAATTCGATCGAGATATTTTTGACAAATTTCCATCGAAGTCAGTTCTCCTGAAGCCATCTTTTTCTGAAGGTCATCTATGGTTATTTCGTTGAAATCAAAGAATGTAAAATTTCTTTCTGTCTCTTTCGCCTGCCTTTCCGGCTGACAGCCTGCAAAACCGCTCACTGCTATAACAGAGCTGCTTAATGCTGCGGTTTTAAAAAAGTTTCGCCTTTTCATGTTATTCTTTTTTATACCTCATGACAAATTAAAAAGAACTTTCTGAAATTCAAGCGGAAATACAGGAATAAAAAAAGAGATACCGCAAATGGCTCTCTTTTTTTATTTAAAATATTTGTTCAGTTATCTTTTGGAATACTGGTTTTCGTAATATTTCTGGTAGTCACCTGATGTTACATTTTTCATCCATTCGACGTTTTTCAGATACCAGTCGATGGTTTTTTCAATACCCTCTTCAAACTGAAGCGACGGTTCCCATCCCAGTTCGTTTTTAATTTTTGTCGCATCAATTGCGTAGCGCAAATCGTGCCCGGCTCGATCTTTTACAAAGGTTATAAGTTTTTCTGATTCACCTTCCTCCCGTCCCAGTTTTTTATCCATAACACGGCACATAACACGGATGAGGTCGATATTTTTCCATTCATTGAATCCACCAATATTGTAGGTTTCTCCGATTTTTCCCTTGTGGAAAATCACATCGATTGCCCGGGCATGATCGACTACCCAAAGCCAGTCGCGCACATTTTCACCTTTCCCGTATACCGGAAGCGGCTTTTTATTTTTTATGTTATTGATAAAAAGTGGAATAAGCTTTTCTGGAAACTGGTAAGAGCCATAATTGTTTGAACAGTTTGAAATTACAGCCGGAACACCAAAGGTGTCGTTGTAAGCGCGCACAAAATGGTCGGAGCTTGCTTTTGACGCAGAATAAGGACTGTGTGGATCGTAACGGGTTTCTTCGGTAAACATACCCTCATCACTCAAGGAACCGTAGACTTCATCGGTAGAAATATGATAGAATTTTTTACCTGAAAAATCATCCTTCCAAATGTGCTTGGCTGCGTTTAACAGGTTTACAGTTCCGATTACATTTGTATAAACAAACTCGGTAGGGTTTGATATAGAACGGTCGACATGCGATTCGGCAGCCAGATGAATTACACCGTCAAACTGTTTTTCCTCAAATAATTTCAGGATAAAATCTCCGTCAACAATGTCGCCTTTTACAAACTCGTAATTTGGCTTGTCTTCTATGTCTTTCAAATTGGCAAGGTTTCCGGCATATGTTAACTTGTCGAGATTAACAATATTATATTCCGGATATTTTTCCACAAACAGGCGAACAACATGTGATCCGATAAATCCGGCGCCGCCTGTAACTAGTAAATTTTTCATTTGTAAAGGGTATTTAAATTCGTTCAAAAATAGGCAATTAAAAATAAAAGGCTTTTCCAAAACGGAAAAACCTTTTTTAATTTATGCTAAATACTTCTTTCTTGTATTCAAAAAATGTTTATTCGATCTCCCGCACTCGTTTCTCCCAATTCCAGGCAGAGAGCAACGTTTCTTCCAAACCTTTTTCTGCTTTCCAGCCAAGTTCATCATTGGCGTAAGTAGTGTCGGCCCAAATTTTTTCTACATCCCCGGCACGACGGTCAACAATTTTATAATTCAGTTTTATTCCTGTTGCCTTTTCAAAACCTTTTACTACCTGAAGTACTGATAATCCTTCACCTGTTCCAAGATTAAAAACCTCATAATTAGCTTTGTTTTTTTCTTTTAGTAAACGTTCAATGGCTACAACATGTGCTTTTGCGAGGTCAACAACATTGATGTAGTCGCGAACAGCTGAACCGTCAGTTGTATCGTAGTCGTTGCCAAAAACTTTCAGCTCACCGCGAAGCCCGGCCGCCGATTGCGTGATAAACGGCACAAGGTTTTGAGGAACTCCCAAAGGAAGTTCACCAATTAATGCCGACGGGTGAGCGCCAATTGGGTTAAAATAGCGCAACGCAATACCTTTTAGCTGCGGATAAGCAGCAATCGAATCGCGTAAAATATCTTCATTTACCCTTTTGGTATTTCCGTATGGCGATTCGGCATCTTTTCGTGGTGTTTGTTCTGTTACCGGTAAAACATCGGGCTGTCCGTAAACCGTACACGACGATGAAAAAACAATATTTGGAATCTCATATTTTAACTGGCAATCCAGAATATTAATCAGCGATACCAGATTGTTTCTGTAATAGTGTAACGGGATTTGTACCGACTCCCCAACTGCTTTTGATGCTGCAAAATGGATAATTGCATCAATATTCTGATTTTTATTAAAAAAATCGTCGGTTTTTTGGGTGTCTGCAAGATTAAACTGTTCAAATTGAGGTTTTTTACCTGTGATTTTTTCGATATTATCTAAAACATCAATTCCCGAATTTGAAAGATCATCAACAATAATGACCTCGAAACCTGCATTTTGGAGTTCAACAACTGTGTGTGAGCCAATATAACCGGTGCCTCCTGTAACTAAAATTGTTTGTGCCATTTGTAAAATATTTGAAGAACAAAAATAGGAAATAAATTACACTCCAGGGGCAATTTTTATGGGGAAGAAAGGAGGTTTATAGAAACTTAATTTTGCTTTTTTAATTTCAACTGAAATGTTTTGTATAATTTTACATTCCAAAACAAATTGAAGTGAATTTAGGACCTTTTTTATACGAACTTTTACTTGATAATGAAACGGTTATCATTCCTGGTTTCGGAGCGTTTATTTCGAATTATAAACCGGCAGAGATTGACAAGGAGACCGGTAAAATTGTTCCCCCATCGAAGGAAATAACTTTTAATCAGAATGTTAGAAATAACGATGGTTTGCTGGTTGGTTATGTTTCAAAAAAACAGTCGGTTTCGCATTTTGATGCCCTTCGGATAATTGAAAAAGAGCGTGAAAATATTATTTATCAGCTCGATAAAGGTGAAAAGATAGTTCTTGAGGAGATTGGATATCTTTTAAGAAATGAACGGGATGAGATAGATTTTGAAGCCGCTATTCACGAAAATCTGCTGTTGGATTCATTTGGTTTGGAATCGATATCTTTTGAAGAGGAAGAAGAAGCTGAAATAGTGCATGTTTCTGAAATTCCTGAAATTCAGGCGGAAGAAGAGAGAGAAGTTGAATCTGATGTTTCGGAACAAAATGAAATAGTCGGGAGTAATGACGAAGAATTGACTGATGAGTCGGAAACGGAAGATGAAAAAACTGTCGACGCAGTTATTGCCGGAGAAGAAGTTGAAGAAAAAGAGATAGAATCGACTTTTGCGGAGCCTGAAGAACCGGATGAAAATGAGTTCGCGGAAAATAGGGAAGAAGTTACAAGTCAGAATTTTCAGGGTGCTGAAACTGTTGCCGAAGACCAAAAGGTTGATGAGATAATTGAACAGGAAAAGATTGAGGAGCCCGAGCCGGAAGAAGAAGAGGAACTGGTTTTGGAAGATCAGCCGGAAGAAAAACGGAAAAAGCAAAGCTGGCTGTGGTTTTTGTTGATTTTTATTCCGTTGATCGGAGCCGGACTCTACCTTAGCAAGGATAAACTTTTCCCTGACAGATCCTATAAAATTGTTCTGCAGGAAGACACAGCTGAAAATACTTCGGAATTGGAGGAAAATGTACCGCCGTTGGATACCGCTGTAAAAGATTCAGCACAAGAAAAACTGGTGGATTCTGTGGATTCATCATTAACAGAGAGCGTTCCTGCAGAGGTTGCCGATACAGGAAAGTCAAAATTTTACCTGGTTGGCGGGAGTTTCAAAGAGCAGGAAAACGTGGATAAGTTTATGGAGCAATTTGATGCCGAGGGCTATAAACCATTTCTTCTGGGGAAAAGAGGGAACTTTTTTATTGTTGCAATCGGTACTTATTCAACAGAAAGAGAAGCTGTTCTTGCCAGAGATACTTTTATGGAAAAAAATCCTGATTCAGGGATCTGGGTTTTTGAAGATAAATCTGAATAAACCAATTGTCGTGCATTTTGGTGTTTGATTGTTCTCACCCGGGGATGATTGTGATTCAAAACATTTTGTCAAAAATAGGATTTGTTTTACAGATCTGAACAAAAGCTGTAATTTTAGAATCAGATTTTTAAACCAGTAAACCTTTTAAAATATGTTAGATTTAGGATTTGTCAGCGCCATTCTTGCTGAAAAAAGCTTTGAAGAAGTAATAGAATTTGCCTCTCACAATCAGTTTAAATGTGTGGAAATTATGTGTTGGCCCAAAGGGAAGGCAGAACGCCGTTATGCTGGTGTTACACACATAAATGTTGATGACACTGACGATGAAAAAGCGGTAGAAATAAAGTCAGTTTTGGAAAAGAATAACGTTTATATTTCCGGGTTGGGCTACTACCCCAATCCGCTGGATGCTGATAAAAGCCAGGCTGATGTTTATATTGAACACATTAAAAAGGTAATTCGCACTGCGGCTAAATTGGGTATTCCGGTTGTGAATACATTTGTTGGCCGCGATCCGCAGAAAAGTGTGGAGGAAAATCTGGATAAGTTTGCAGAAGTGTGGCCGGCAGTAATTAAGGTAGCGGAAGAGAACGATGTAAAAGTAGGAATCGAAAACTGCCCGATGTTGTTTACCCGCGATGAATGGCCCGGAGGTAAAAACCTGGCAACTACTCCAGCCATTTGGAAAAAAATGTTTGAAATAATTCCGAGCCCCAATTTTGGGTTGAATTACGATCCTTCGCATTTGGTTTGGATGCAAATGGACGAGGTAAAACCCATTTACGATTTTAGTGACAAGCTTTTCCATATTCATTTAAAAGATGTAAAAGTTTTTCGTGATAAATTAAACGAAGTTGGAATAATGGCCTACCCGCTTGATTATCATTCTCCAAAAATACCAGGTTTGGGAGATGTTGACTGGCGGGGCTTTTTCTCGGCACTTACCTCTGTAAAATATCGCGGCCCGGTTTGTATAGAGGTAGAAGACAAAGCTTTTGAAGGATCTGAAGAGGATATTCAAAGTGCCATACTTACTGCCCGGAATTATTTAAAACAGTTCCTCGCCTGATAAATAATCAATAGGTATTGAACCCGCAGATCTGCTCAACAGGTTTGCGGATTTTTTTGCGCAGTTTGTAGTCTTTAGGCGGGTATCCCAAAGTAATTACCAAGCCTACTTTTCTTTTTTTTGGGATGTTGAGTAGTTTTTTGATTTTCTTTTCGTCGAACCAACCTAAAATGCAGGTTCCTAATTCCAGTTCTGCGGCTTGCAAGCAAAAATGGTCAGCGGCGATACCGATATCGTATTGTGCGTATTCCTGATTTTTTACTTTCCCTCCGAGTTGTGCAATCAGTTTTGCTTTTTCGATTACCAAAACAGCTATAACCGGCGCCTCAACTGCAAATTTATTAAATGAAATGGCTTTGCTGAATGTGGCTTTGGCTACTTTATTTTTGAGCTCCGGATTGTTAACAATAATTAGCTTCCATGGTTGCGAGTTACATGCCGAGGGAGCGATGTGTACTGCTTCAATCAATTGTTCTGTTTTTTCTTTTTCAACAGGCTTGTCGCTGTATTTTCGAACGCTTTGCCGTAGATTAACCAATTCCCGAAAGTCCATTTTTTTTTTGTTTAAGCGAACAAAATTAAGCTATTTTTAAAAATATCCCTTCTTTCCAAACCCTCAAATAAAACAATCGTAAAAGAGCACAATAGCAGAAATTGAAATCCCGGTTATTTTTTTGAATTATTCATCTTAAAACTAAATCTTATGACAGACAGTGTTTATAAAGTAATTGAATTGGTCGGAAGTAGTTCTGAATCGTGGGAAAAGGCAGCACAGAATGCGATAGCACTGGCCTCCGAATCTTTACGTGACCTTAGAATTGCGGAAGTGGTACAAATGGATATGCATATTCATGAAGGAAAAATTAAGTATTACCGAACAAAACTAAAAGTGTCCTTTAAATATGAAGGATAGGGAAAATGCTTAGAGCCGGAAGATATTCCGGCTTTTTTGTAATTGTATCTGCTGACATATTCCACTGTTTAATGGCAGTTTCAAATTTATTAAGAATTTTACTAACTTAGTGGAAATCAACATTAGTAAACCTAAAGAATCATCTAAAATGAAACGAAGAAAATTTATAAGAAACAGCGCTCTTGGAAGTTTGGCGTTAACTATTCCTGCAATCCGGAGTTTTGGGAAGAACTTTTCTGCCTCATATGAATTACCAAAACGGGTATTGGGAAAAACAGGAGAGAAACTTTCGGTCATCGGTTTTGGTGGAATAATGCTGAACAATAACCCACAGGATTTTGCCAATGAACTTGTGGCAAAAGCTTACGAACTGGGAGTGAACTATTATGATGTAGCTCCGGGCTACGGAACTGCACAGGAACGCCTCGGGCCGGCATTAAAACCTTATCGCAAAAATTGTTTTTTGGCGTGCAAGACTCATGACAGAACAGCAAAAGGAGCGCAAAATGAATTGGAAGATTCGTTGCGAAAACTGGAAACGGATCATTTTGATTTGTATCAATTGCATGCGTTAAGTTCAGTTGAAGAAGTGGAGCAGGTATTTGGTGCAAATGGTGCGATGGAGACATTTGTGAAAGCCAAAAAAGAGGGAAAAGTAAAACATCTCGGTTTTTCTGCTCACTCGGTAGATGCTGCAATGCTGGCAATGAAAAATTTTGATTTTGATTCGATTTTATTTCCGATAAATTTTGCCTGCTGGAATGCCGGAAACTTTGGTCCTCAGGTTTTTGAAGAAGCAGAAAAACGTGGTATGGGAATATTGGCTTTAAAAGCAATGGCATTGACCCGATTGGGTGAAGGGGAGGAAAAAGTATTTAAGAATGTTTGGTATAAACCCATTCAGGATGAAGAAGTAATGAGAATGGCGTTAAAGTATACTCTTTCAAAAAATATAACCGCTGCAGTGCCTCCCGGTAAAAATACATTGTTTTTGAAAGCATTGGAATTTATGAATGGATATGTGCCAATAACAGATAACGAAACAAAAAAATTATTGGCACTGGCAAAGGAAACAAAACCAGTTTTTATGCACGCTTAAGATATTTCATTTTTTTATTAAAAGTCATTCAATAGTTTTTGGATTGAGTGACTTTTTTTATTGTATCTGTATGCTGTCATTTCTGTCCCAGTAGTAATTCCATTTTTTCATATACTCATTTCCGGGTAAAAACTGGTCGTTTGTTTTTGTAAGCCAGTCCTGTAATTGTTCATCCAAATCCGACTCAATAAATTTGTATTCATCCAAGCCCAGCAGGTTATTCATTTGATAGGGGTCTAAAACATTGTCGTACAACAACCAGGGGCCATTTAAATCGCGAACATAGGTGAACCGTTCGGTTCGGACACCACGGTATTCTCTTCCCCCTCTGGCATAATTCCACTGATGAAAAGGAACAGGACATTGAATAAGCACTGATTCGCTCTCTGGTTTCTCCTCACCTGAAATTATTTTTGAATAGTCCTTTCCTTCTACTGTTTCCGGTATCTCAATGCCAGACAATCCAAGTAACGTAGGTAAGATATCGGGCGTGTTTACCGGTGCTTCAATTACTTTCTGTCCGTCACCAAATTTTTCAGGATATCTCAGGAGAAATGGAACCATCAGCGATTCGTCCCATGGCTGCTGTTTTTTTACGTTGCCATGCGAATAAAGCATATCTCCGTGATCGGAGGTAAATATAAAAATGGTGTTTTCTTTGATACCGCTGTTTTCCGTTTCGACAAGTAGATCTTTTAAACAATCGTCAAGTGCTGCCATGTGTGCATAATATCCGGCAATCTCGGTTTTCGCTTTTTCCCGGAGTTCTTCAGGGACATTGGGGCGAATATCAATATCTTCGGGAGAATACATTTGCCGGTATTTCTCCGGAGCCGTTTGGTAAGGTGCGTGTGGTGGTCCCCATGAAAGCATGAGCAAAAATGGTTTCTCTCCTTTTGATTTTTCTTTGATATATTTAATGGCAGATTTTGTTTGAGCAATGGCATCGTACCCCTCCCATTTTAATTGCTCGGGCGAATCTTCATAATAAAATGAATTGTTGTAGTCGTGCGTACATTCCAACACCTGCCAGAAATCAAATCCCTGCCTTCTTTCTTTAGGTATAAATTTTAAACGGGCTTCAAAAGTTTCTTCTCCCGGTTCGTGACCGTTTAAATGCCATTTGCCAATGTACCCGGTTTCGTACCCGGCTTTTTTATAGATTTTTGCAATGGTGTTTGCTTCCGGATTAAGTGGTTTGTCGTTGTAAAATACGCCGTTTGTAAGAGGGTATTGCCCGGTTAACAGACTTGCGCGGTAAGGGCAACAAACCGGGCAGCCCGAAATGGCATTTTTAAATACTACGCTTTCCTCTGCCAGCCGGTCTATGCTTGGTGTTTTTACAATGGTATTTCCCATGTAACCTAAATCCTGTGCGCGCCATTGATCGGCAAAAACGAAAATAATGTTAGGTTTTTCCTGCTTTTCGGGATTACACCCGAGAATAAAGGCAGTGAAAAGAAAAAAGATAAAGTACGCTGATTTGTTCATGTTTTAGCTGGTTCAAATTGGGTTTAAAGATAGAATCTGAAATCCATATTACCTACTTATATAAAAGAAAAAGCGGTATCTCTCTGATACCGCTGGGAATTTAGCCAACGAAGCTTGATGGCTGAATTATATAGAACTAACTGAACGGTTATTGAAATTCATAGCTTCAAAACAGTATTTTTAAACAAGCAACATTTATGCCAAATTATTACATAATTTTATGTTCAGCAGCATGTTTTACTGAGAAAAGCGGCGGTATGTAAAAGCAGTTTTATAATGGCTGAAACGATGAAATTGTTTTGGTGATTAAGCTGATTACATTTTTTACATTCTGGTTAAATACTTTTAGTACTTCTTCCCAGGTAACCGGAGCTTCATCGGTTTTCCAGCAATCATAATCGGTACTGAGTGCAATGGTTGCATATGGAATTTCAAGTTCGTTGGCCAGAATACATTCAGGAGCGACAGACATATTTATTACATCAGCTCCCCACATTCTGAACATCTTCGATTCTGCACGGGTTGAAAATCTTGGTCCTTCTATCGAAATGGTTGTTCCTTTTGGGTGATAACTTAACTTTAATTCTTTTGCCGCATTTATTAAACGGTTTCTCAAGTCGTTGTTAAACGGATCTGCCATTGGCGTGTGTTTTAGTTCTCCTTTTTCAAACGAATCGAAAAAAGTAGTTTTGCGAAAACGGGTAAAATCGATAAACTGATCGAGGATGACCAAATCACCTCTTTTTATTTCGTCACGCAAACTACCGCAGGCCGAAGTTGCAATTATGTGAGTAAAACCCAACTCGCGGATGGCCCAAATATTTGCCCGGTTATTCACAAAGGTAGGTGTAATAGAATGCTCTCTTCCATGCCGTGATAAAATACCGACTTCAACACCGTTTATTTCGCCGGTTTTGAATGAAGATGAAGGTTCTCCGTAAGGAGTTGAAATTTTTATTTCATTTGGATTTTTCAGAATGGAAGGATCTTCAAGGCCCGAGCCTCCGATGATGGCGATTTTTGTCATATTATTGTTTTTCAGGAAATAACGATTTTATACTTTGTTTATTTGCTTTGCAAATTCCGCGTTCGGTAATTAGCCCGCTTACCAGGCGGGCAGGTGTTACATCAAACCCGTAGTTGACAACGTTACTTTTTTCAGGAATCAGTCTTACCGTTTTTATCTCCGATTTGTTTACTCCTTCAATTTCCGCGACTTCTTCTGCGCCGCGTTCTTCAATAGGAATTTCTGTTAATCCGTCTTCAATATTCCAGTCGATGGTGGAGGAGGGAAGGGCCACATAAAAAGGAACATTGTTGTCGTTTGCAGCCAGTGCTTTTAGATAGGTGCCTATTTTATTGGCCACATCTCCGCCAATGGTTGTGCGGTCGCTGCCTACAATCACCAGATCCACTTTCCCGTGTTGCATTAGATGACCGCCGGTATTGTCGGCAATAACAGTGTGCGGAACACCTTCTTCCGAAAGTTCGAATGCTGTTAAACGCGCCCCCTGATTTCTCGGTCGCGTTTCATCTACCCACACATGAACGGGAATCCCTTTGAGGTGAGCTTTGTAAATGGGAGCGGTTGCTGTTCCCCAGTCAATACAAGCCAGCCAGCCGGCATTACAATGCGTCAGGATATTTACCGTTGTACCTTTTTTGTTAAAAATTTTTTGAATGAGTTCCAATCCAAATTCACCAATTCTCTCACTAAAAAGAATTTCCTGTGTTTTCAGAAAATGAACTTTCTCCAGCGTTTTTTCTATGATTTGTGAAGAATCTTTTTCTTTTAGAATAAATCTGAGGATTTCGTCCACTGCAAAAGCCAGATTTACTGCTGTTGGTCGGGCTGATTTTAAAAATTTAGCTTTTTCTTTTACATTGTTTTCAAAATTTTTCTCTGCTGTTTCGAACAAAGCAAGATACATGCCGTAGGCAGCAGTAATTCCTATTAGCGGGGCGCCGCGTACAACCATCTCCCGAATGGCAAAAAAAACATCTGAAACGGATTTTAAATCCATGATTTCAAAAGAGAAAGGCAATTTTCTTTGGTCGATTACCTGAACAATTTGCGGATCATTTTCTTTTAACCATATAGTATGATATTGTTTACTTTTTATTTTCACAAAACTGTTTTTTAATATTTATATTCGCAAAACCTTAAAGAATACAATTATGAATCCCGACCTTACAAATATAAAAAACATCATTTTTGATTTAGGAAACGTATTGCTGAATCTTGATTTTGATGCTTCAATTGAGGCCTTTCGAAAAATAGGTTTAAATGATGAAGTTATCAATCGAAAGCATGCTTATTCGGATCCTATTTTTTATGCGCTGGAAGTTGGAAAAGTAACCACCGAAGAATTTAGTAATCAGGTTCGTCGTGTTATTAAAAATCCGCTTGCAACCAACAAACAGATTGAAGATGCCTGGTATGCGATGATTAAGGAAATTCCGGCAAATCGTGTGAAAGTAGTTCAGGAGTTAAATAAAAGTTTTAATGTTTATCTTTTCAGTAATACCAACGAAATTCATATTCGGAGGCTGCACAAGGAATTTAAGGACCAACATGGTATTGATTTTCCCTCACTTTTTACGAAAGATTTTTATTCGCATGAAATTCAGGACAGGAAACCGGACTTGGAATCATTTAAAAAGGTGATTGAACTATCAGGAGTTAACCCTGGAGAAACCCTCTTTGTAGATGATTTGGAACCCAACATTTTAAGTGCGCAAAAGGCAGGGTTACAAACGCTGTGGCTGAAAAAAGGTATGGAAATGGCTGAAATTTTTGGAGAAACGGTTACTTCAGAATCCTGATATTTTTCAGCCTGATATCTTCCACCGGGCGCCATTTTGTGTCGGTTTTTACTTTTACGATTTTATCTACCACTTCCATTCCCGAGGTTACTTCGCCAAAAATAGTGTAGCTGCCATCGAGGTGTGGAGCGCCGCCAATGGTTTTATAAATTCTTCTTTGTTCGGCAGTAAATTTAATTTCGTTTTGTTTTTCTAACTCATCAAGTTCCTCGTCAATATATTTCCGGCCGGAAACGATGTAAAACTGCGATCCCTCGGAGCGCCGCCGCTGGTTTTGAGTATCAGGTTTTCTTGGAGAGCCAATCACTCCTCGTTTATGATACAAGCCGGGAACAATGTTTGCCGGGAGTGTATAACCCGGCCCTTTGTAACCCACAGAGTTTCCTTTTTTTGCATACCTGCTGTCGGCAGCTCCACTCTGAATACCAAAATCGGCAATTACACGATGGATAAGCAGGCTGTCGAAAAAATGCTCTTTTGTGAGTTTTATAAAATTGTCACGGTATACAGGTGTTTCGTTAATAAGCCGAATGGTAATATCACCCATGTCGGTTTCCAGAACCAGCCCTTTGATTTTCATGTTTTCCACAGCAATTTCTTTATTTGAATGCGACCGCAGTGATTCCAAAGTTGCGGGCAGATTTTTATTTTTTAGCAAATCAGCAATATATGTTGACGGAATAACAAAGCTTTGCATCTCGAAGTTATCCACTGCGGCAAATGCAATTCCAATCGCCTTATGGTTGGAAACAAAAATTGGTGTGCCAAAAATCGATTTCCGTATCCGGTTGGTAATCCTGTATACATAGGAACCTTGCAAGGTGGTGAGGTTTAATACTTTCCCGGTGAAGAGCTGAAGTGTTTTTCCGGAGTTTGACGAAATATAAAGCGTTTTTGCTGAATTGGGTGCATTCCCTCCAAAAAGTTCGATGGGGTTTCGTTTGAGGCTATCGATTTTTAAAATAATTATATCGTTAATCCTGTCAACAGCAACATATTTGTCAGCCAGGTACTTTTTGTCTTCGTCAAAGGGAGTAACCCATACTTTATTGGCCTGATTAACCAAAGAGTATTTTGTTGCAATTAAATCTTCAGCTATAAAAAATCCTTGTCCTGATTCTAAAATCCTGTTTTCGTCGTAAGTATCGATATTTACCACCGATGACAAAACTTTCTTCCAGACTGCATCTTCGTTGTTTTCGGTCTGAGTCTGTTTTTGAGGCTCCGGTTTGTCGGCAGTTTTTTTCTTCTGTGAATTGCAGGAAAGCAATATCAGTAAAATAAAAAGGAATGTGACAAGATTTTTCATATTATTCGCTCAGTACTCTAACTGTTATTTTAACATCGGTAAACGGGCGGTTGTTTTTATCGGTTTTTAGTGCCGAAATTTTATCGATGGTTTCAAATCCCGAAATACATTCGCCAAAAATAGTATACTTTCCATCCAAATCGGGATAGCCTCCAACAGTTGTATAGGCTTTTCTTTGTTCTTCTGAAAATTCCAGCACCTCAGGATCAAGGTTATATTCTGTTTCGATGTTCTTTTTTATATCGGCAGCAATTTTTCTGAACTCATCGACTTTTTTTTCTTCTTTTAATTGTTTGAGTTTTTCGCGCACTTCCGGGTTCATGTATTGCTGTACAATTTTATTTCTGATTGGACGATTGACAGCTATTTCCATAGTATCCAGTTCGCCCTCGGTATGAACCCTGCCTTTGATGATAAAAAATTGCGAAATGTCGGACTGTTTGTAGGGGTTAACCTCGTCGGGTTGACGCGGTGCGCACAAAGCTCCCTTTTTATGAAAATGATTTGAAAGAATTTCATCATCAACAGTTTTGTCAGGATCTCCGTAACCTATCCGTTTCCCGGGAGGAGCATTTTTTGAGCTTTTTGAACCACCTTGTATGAGAAAATCCTGAATTACCCGGTAGAAAAGAGTTTCATTGTAATATCCTTCTTTGGCCAGTTCAATAAAAGCATCACGGTGTTTTGGGGTATCGTCGTATAGTTTAAACTTCATGCTCCCCATATTTGTGGATATCTCCACAATTTTTGTCTGACTGTAACTTTGAAATGAATAAATGAAAAAAACAATGAATATTAAAACTCGTACCATAATTTATTTTACCAATTCCATCTCCATTTTTATATCTGTTAAAGGTCTGTTATTCTTGTCGGTTTCAACTGCGGCAATTTTGTCAAGTACATCCAACCCTTCAACAACCTCGCCAAAAACAGTGTATTCTCCATCCAACGAAGGATATCCTCCGATAGTTGTATAAGCTTCGCGCTGAGCATCAGTAAATTTAAATTTTTCAGCCGAAGCCTCAAAAATACTGTCAGCTTCTTCTCTTATTTCAGCAACTCTTATATTAAAACCTTCCGGGTTGTTATCTTCTCTGTATTTTTGCAACTCATCGTTGGCAGCTTCAAAACATTGTTTTAGAATTTCGTTTTTTTGTTTTCCCGAAATCATCATTTCCATGGTATCCAACTTCCCGGGAGTAAAAATTTCGCCATGCACAATATAAAATTGCGAGCCGCTGGATTGCTTTTCAGGATTTGAAGGTCCACCTCTCCTTGCTGCTGCCAGAGCACCTTTTTTGTGAAAATATTTTTCGGGTAAAAACTCAGCATCAACTTTGTAGCCCGGTGAACCACCACCCAACCGTGCGCCTGCTTCTGCATTTTTTGACTCAGGATCTCCACCTTGAATCATAAAATGATTAATGACCCTGTGAAAAAGTAACCCGTCGTAAAAACCCTCGTTTGCCAGCTTTAGAAAATTTTCTTTATGCTTTGGTGTATCATTATACAATTTAACTTTAATGTTACCAAAATCTGTTTTTATTGATACCAAATCATCTTCTTTTTTTGTGTCGTTGGCGCATGATAATAAAGAAACGATAAGAGTCACAGTCATAAATAGGAGGAATCGGTTCATTCTTCTAAATTTTATTTAAATTGAACAAAAATTTTAAAAACTGTTGTAAAGATAAAAAGATGAAGAAAATTTTGTCCATGCTCTTTCTTTTAATGTACTTCATTTCCTGCTCAACAGAAAGTAACAGCGTTTCCGAAAAACCCGAAGACAAGAATAAAAAAACTGTTTTAAAGGTTGTCCCCCAGTCTTTTATTGCTGAAATTCCTTTGCAGGTTGAAGAAAGTTCAGGTTTACTTTTGTACAATAATCTTTTATGGACATTTAACGATAGCGGAGGAGAGAATAAACTTTTTGGGTTGGATTTTTCCGGTGAAATTAAAAAAGAAGTTGCGGTTGAGAATGCGATAAATGTTGATTGGGAAGACATTGCCCAGGATGACAAGCATATTTATATTGGCGATTTTGGGAACAATAATGGTGAAAGAAAAAATCTGAAGATATATAAAATAAAAAAGAGCGATATTGATTCGATGGATACAGTAGAAGCTGTAGAAATAAAATTTTCGTACAAGGAGCAGACTGATTTTAATTATCAGCCACTTAGCAATTCTTTTGATTGTGAGGCGATTACTGATTTTAACGGGGAGCTTATAATTTTTACAAAAGACTGGGTTAACGAAACAACATCGGTTTATAAAATACCAAAAACTGAGGGTGAGTATTTGTTAACTTTAACCGACACATTTAACGTAAACGGTTTAGTAACCGGGGCAGATATAAGTCCCGACGAAAAGACTTTGGCCATGGTAGGGTACAAAGATTTTAAACCAATTGTGTGGGTCTTTTCTGATATTACTGAAAATGGTTTTTTTGGAGGCAAGGAAATTTATATGGAACTGGATGATATATTTTCGGCTCAAACGGAAGGTATCTGTTTTACAGGAAACGATTCGCTGCTGATTTCGTGTGAGCGAACAGCCACATATGTTCAACAGATTTTTTTAATCGATTTAAAAGCGATAAATAACTGATGGAAACCCTTGTCGTAAGCGATCATGTTTGTTTGGAAGCATTAAAACTTTCTATGGCTCAGGATGTCTTTTCAGCCATCGACAAAAATCGGGACTTTTTACGAACCTGGTTGCCATTTGTTGATTTTACTCTTGAGCTTTCCGATACCGTGTTGTTTATTCAGAGCATAACCGCGCAGAAAGAAAGCCGGAAAAAAGATGAAATTTTTGGCATTTTTGTCGATGGGGAATTTGGCGGTCTTATTGGTTTTAAAGATACCGACTGGATAAACCGGAAGACAGAAATCGGATATTGGCTGATAAAAGAAATGCAGGGGAAGGGGATTATTACTTCTTGTGTTGGAAAATTAATTTCTTATTCCTTTCAAAAATTAAAACTTAACCGAATTCAAATAAAAGTGGCTGTTGGAAACACAAAAAGTGCAGCAATCCCCAGAAGACTTGGCTTTCAGTTTGAAGGAATCGAGCGTGCGGGTGAGAGACATAACAATAAATTTTTCGATTTGGAAGTTTTTAGTTTATTACGTTCTGATAATAAAGTGTAAGTGACAGATTTTCTGATTTTTATCAGTTTTTTATATTAAACCAATGTAAAAACCAGTTAATTTCTGTTAAAGTAGTCTGCAATATGCTGATTATTTGTATATTTGACCCTTGAAGTCGTTTGTTCGATTTTTTATTTTTGTAGAAAGAAAACAAGAAAAACATGGAAGATAAGTCAATTAGAAGAAATCTCTATCGTGTGCTTCGAAAAACCGGAGTACAGAAAAAAGACATCAATCTAAATGCATCTTTTGATGAAGACCTGAAATTTGACAATGTTGACTGGAAGATTTTCACCTATTATTTGGAAGGAATTTTTAATATTTCGGTTAACGATCAGGAACTGGGAAATTTTGTTAATGTTAAGGACACACTACATTATTTAGGGAGAACAGCTTAACAAAAGCTGATAATTTAATTATTAAAAAGGTGGAAAGGGTGAATTTGAATTTGCCCTTTTTTGTTTGCTTCCCGCGCAAAAAACACAGATATTATAAGCAAACAGAAGTAACTTTTGCGAAATTTACTAACTTGTTATTTTGTTTTTAATTTTATTTCCGGCTATGACAATTAAGGAATTTCTTAAGCTTCAAATTTGGAAGCATGGAGACATAATTATCACTGTTGACAGTATCGTAATCGTTTTAGTAATTCTTTTATTCACCTTTGTCGGGTTAAAAATAATTCGAAGCATTTTTAAAAGATTTATTGCCCGAAATGAGGAGGAACGGCGCTCATACTGGTCGATTTATCTGATACTCAGATATGTCATCTGGGTTATTGTAATTGTCTTACTTCTTGAAACATCGGGTGTAAAGGTTTCGGTTTTACTGGCCAGTATTACCGCTCTTTTGGTTGGTGTGGGTTTTGGTATCCAGCAGTTATTTAGTGACCTTGCATCAGGGCTTGTACTTCTTTTTGAGCGGAACCTGCAAATAAACGATATTATTCAGCTGGAAGATGGAACTGTAGGAAAGGTTATTCACATCGGATTAAGAACATCAAAATTAAAAACCCGGGAGGATATCATCCTGGTTGTACCAAATTCTCAGTTTGTAAATGACAAAATTATAAACTGGAGCCAGATGGATTATAACACCCGTTTCTCGGTTGAAGTGGGAGTTGCTTATGGTTCAGACACAAAGCTGGTCACAAAAATCCTGCTGGATTGCGCCGGCCAGAATAAAAATATTTCGGCAAACCCAAAACCTTTTGTCCGGTTTAACAACTTTGGTGATTCTGCCCTCGAATTCCAGGTGTATTTTTGGGTAATGCAAACTTTTTGGGTAGAAAATATTAAAAGTGAATTAAGATATGCCATCGATGACGAGTTTCGAAAACACGGCGTTCAAATTCCATTTCCTCAACGCGATGTGCATATTAAGTCGAATCCGGGACAAAAATAGCGTTGTTACTCAACAACCTTTCCTGTTAGCTGTTCGATTGATATAAAAAGTTTTTCCGTAACAACAAAAAACAAAAAAAGATGCGCCATATTAAACGATTTATACTGCCTGTGTTTTTATTACTGGTATCGGTTTTTTTTAAATATTTTATTGAGAAATACAACTGGTTTAATACAAATGATCTTGAAATTATTCAGACCTCCGGTTCGGTACTCTTAATTGCGAGTTTTGCCTGGTTGCTTATCGCAGGAATCAGAACATTTAAAAGAATTTTTGTTGAACATCTTGATCTTGAAAAGGAAGACAATCTTCGGTCGCGGAAGTTTCAAACACAATTCAATATTCTGGAGAAAATTATTGTCTTTTTGGTCATAATTATTTCTATTGGACTCATCCTGATGATGTTTGATGATGTAAAACGTTTGGGGATAAGTTTGTTTGCCTCTGCGGGAGTTGCAGGTATTATAATTGGTTTTGCTGCGCAACGAATTATTGCTGCTGTAATTGCCGGATTTCAAATAGCAATAACACAACCAATCCGAATTGACGATGTTGTGATTATTGAGAACGAGTGGGGCCGGATTGAGGAGATTACCTTAACTTACGTCGTAGTAAAGATCTGGGATTTACGACGCCTGATTGTTCCAACTACTTACTTTTTTGAAAAACCTTTTCAGAACTGGACGCGTACCTCAGCTGAAATTTTGGGGACGGTTTTTATTTACACCGATTACCATGTTTCGTTTGATGCCTTACGAAAAGAGCAAACACGCCTTCTGGAAAGTACTCCTCTGTGGAATAAAAAGGTAAATGTACTTCAGGTTACCGATGCCAAAGAGTATGGTGTGGAAATTCGTGCATTGATGAGTGCCAAAGATTCGCCAACCGCCTGGGATTTACGGGTTTTTATTCGTGAAAAACTCATTGAATTTATTCAGAAAAATTACCCTGAAAGTTTGCCCCGCACAAGAGTTGTTGTTGAAGGTGGTGGAACAAATCCGACGGTTGCGAAAGAAATAATAAGTGAGGTTTCAAAAGAAAAATGATGAAGATTTATTTTGCCGGTTCTATTCGGGGCGGAAGAGAAGACGCTGCGTTGTATCTTGAGATAATAGAGTTTTTAAAAAATTATGGAGAGGTTTTAACTGAACATGTGGGAGATCCCAGTCTCACAAGTAATGGCGATGGCGGACCCGCTGATCAATATATTCATAACCGCGATCTGGAGTGGCTTCAGTCGGCTGATGTGTTAGTTGCCGAAGTTACTATTGTTTCGATGGGAGTGGGTTACGAAATTGGACGAGCCATCGAAGCAGGCAAAAAAGTGTTGTGCTTGTTTCGTCCGGAGTACGGAAGGAATCTTTCAGCTATGATCTCCGGTTGCCCCGATTTGGAGATTAAAAAGTATACAACCATAGATGAAGCTCAAAAATGGGTCGCCGATTATTTTAAAAGATATTTTTAACTTTTATTAATCTGTGGTTTAACTCTAATTAACGTAATCAGGGAACAACGGCGCACTTAAACCCTTACTTTTAATTTCGGTAACAGAAAATTCATGAAAATATTATTGTCAATATTGGTTCTATTGGTTTTTGCTTTTCAAAGCGAGGCAGGAGAAAATATTGATAAGAAAAGGAACGTAGATGGGATTTCTATTTTTGATCCAGGAATTCAAAATTTTGTTTATTTAAAAACAGGTTTTTGTGACGAACAGGACTTAAATGATTCTAACGGGCCCGACTTATTTTTTGAAAATACTGCACCGGATATTCATTCACCAATATACAAAGTAAAAAACGTCCCTGTTTTTTTATCGCTTTTTTTCACAGATTCGTTTCAATATTTTCTTATCGATCTCCCTCCTCCATCGTTTTCACAAGTCTGAGGTTTTTTTGGAAATTTGCAGCTTAAAAACTACCGTCATCTTCCGGCTGGCAGTTCAGGGCAGCTCACTTTTCACAAACATCAATTGTAAAATGTTACATAAAAGCAGAATTTCCTGTTTCAGGGAAATATATTTTAAAATTTTAAAATCAGAATAATATGAAAACGATGATAAATAGTTTTGCTCCGGAACATAAATCAAATCTGGCGCGAATACAGTTTGGAAACCAGGAACTGTCTGACGAAATAAAGATTGTGGATTTTCTTGAAGAAACACAACAGGGACAGTATGTTATTTCTTTATGTTCAGAGTTGTTCTCGGGGAGCAGCATCAAAGTATTTATGCGTAATAGCAAGGTTGTTCTTTTTATAACAGAGTATGTTGAATCGGCCAATCCAACTTCGGTATATGTGAGCGACTGGCAGAATTTTTATCCGCAGTCGTATACCAGAATGAGAAGTGTAAGTTTGATTTTGCCCGGCGACAATTTCTTTTTGCTAAGGCATTTTCTTGTTCCTGAAAAATATTTCCTGAAAATTTTACTGGGACAGCTTACTGAAAATTAGTTTTCGTTAAAATTGGGTAGCCCGCTAATCTTGGGTTGCCCTTTTTTTTGGGGGGGTATATATTTTTTGTGGGAGTTTATTCCAGTCATCAGTTCTATGCTCTGAAATCATCATCTTTATTCAACTCATCGCGATATTCGCAACATTTAGGTTTATCGGTGTAAAATTCTATTTTTCGTTTATAATTTAACGTATCATATCCCCCTTCAGAAATACTCTTTTCAATTTCGTTCTGGTTGGTTTTTATCGGATTAAAACATATTTCCACCAAATTGTATTTGTAGTTGCAATGGACAAACACAGTACCCTCAATCGCAAGTATCAGTCTTTCAATGTACTTGCAACATCCCTTGCAAACCATTTTTACTTGTATTTGTATGGTTTTTTGTTTTGCCACTGAGCTTTTAGATTCACCTTTTGAACCATCTGATTTTTTATCCATTTTAATCATTTTAAATCATTTGTAAATGTTGGTTTAAAAGGCTTTGTAGTTAAACAGGGCTGAATTAAGCAGCCCTGTTTTTTTTCATTACAAAACGAGTCTTATTCGTATTTGCAACATGGAGGAAGCTCGTTATAAGCTTCTTCATTTGCTTTGTGGTTTGGCGTATCATTTCCTCTTTTTGCAACTGCTTTCTGGATGGAATCTACATCGGTCTTGGTATCATCGAAAACCACCTGTAACTCTTTACTTTCCCTATCCCAATCAACTATTGATACACCGGAAACTGAAAGCGCCGCTTTTTCTATGTGAATTTTACATTCATCACAATTGCCACCTTTTACTATAAACGTCTCGGTTTTGTTTTCGGCAAAAACCGTTAAAAAACTACTTATAAAACCAATTATAAAGCCAATTACTTTTGTTTTCATCACAATTAAGTTTAATAAATATTCAGTTTTCCTTTTTAAGTTAACCTGAATATTTGCTTATTATTGCTTCTGTTCAAAGTCAGTACCAGAATTGAATGTCAGGTAATGTGCTCTTTGCTAAATGTTTGAGTTTTGTGATAAAAATAAGAGGTATATCAATTTGATAAATTTTATTTCAAAAAGATAACCTCTTTTGATTTTTGAATTGGTTTTACTTTTACCTCTTAATTAAACAGTCTGCAATTGTTCGACGGTATAAATTAAGGGGCAGTTTCTACTCCTCTTTTTCATACTGGCAGCATTCCGGTAGCGCCGAATAGGCTTCTTCGGGAGCTTTGTAAGTGGGAGTGTCGTTTCCTGCCTGAGCGATGGCCATTTCGATACTGTCAAGGGTGGTTACTTCATCGTCGAATACAACGGTGAGTTCTTTTGTTTCTACATCCCACACAGCAGATGTAACTCCTTCCACTCCGGTGGTTGTGGTTTCGATATGTGTTTTACATTCTTCACAATCACCGCCTTTTACTTCAAACGTTTCTGTTTTTTCGGCAGCAAAAACTGTTACAACACTCAACATAAACAGGGTAACTAAACTTAAAACTTTTGTCTTCATAACTTTTTGAATTTTTAAATTAATAAATAGTGTTTGCTTTCACACAACAGGTTGTGTTTAAGGAAATCTGATTGTTTCAGGACTTCGGTGTCTTTTTTTCAAAGCAAGTGCCAATATCATTGTGGAGATTTAACTTGCTGTATATGTGTGTGTTGTTATTTGTAGAGTAAAGGCAGTTGCTATCGATTTGATAATTTTTTTTCAAATAGATAAATTTTTGCTGCGTTAATACGGCTTAAATTATTCCGGGTGAGCATAGGTCACATTTGGGAATTCTTAATTCAAAACCTCTACTGTTTTTATTATTTTCACCCGGCTCGAACAATACGAGGAAGAAATAGCATTAGTAGAAGGGAGTTGGATCCATCCTTGAGTCGGTGATTTTCGGTCACCTGCTCAATAAAAAAAGAGACAACCCAACGAATTTACGCCAGCTGAACTCCAGTCAACAGGTGAATGTTTCAAAGCTGAGTTGTCGACTTCCGGACAACTGTTCAATAAAGAAGCTTCAAATAAAATTCATAGGCATTGGCAAATTAATCCTGATTTTTTCTTAACTTATCATGTAGTGAATTCGGTATTAAAGGATTTTATATCAGAGATTTAAAGACTAAAACTTACAACCAATGAAAAACAGGAATTATTTGGCGCCGCTGTTCATGGGAATCGTATTGTTACTGGTTTCGGGGATTTTGTTTTCACAAAACACATCTAAAGATAGCTACCAACCGCAACTGGGGCAGGCTGGAAAGGATGTAATCTGGTATCCTACTCCAAAAGCACTGGTTGATACAATGATTGAAATGGCAAAACTAACACCTGCCGATTACCTTGTTGACTTAGGCTCCGGAGACGGGCGTATTGTAATCGCTGCAGCAAAAAGAGGCATTCGTGCCGAAGGAGTAGAGTTTAATCCTGATATGGTTGAATACTCCAAAAGAATAGCAGCCAGAGAGGGCGTGGCAGATAAAACCAATTTTGTTAAAGCGGACTTTTATGAGTATGATTTTTCAAAAGCTACGGTAATTACAATGTTTCTTTTACCGGAAATAAACCGAAAGTTGCGTCCCCAACTGCTCGAACTCAAACCGGGAACACGGATTATAACCAACTCTTTTTCGATGCAGGACTGGCCGTATGATGAAATGAGAATTATTGAAGACGAATCGATTACCTGGAACCTTGCATACCTGTGGATTGTGCCTGCCAAAGTTGAAGGAAACTGGAAATGTAACGAGGGGCAATTGAAATTAATCCAAAATTATCAAACAGTGTCGGGGACACTAAAAAAAGGTGTGCGATATTTTGACATTTCTGAGGGCAAATTGGAAGGTGACATTTTTAGTTTTACATGTAACGAGGTAAATTACAGATGCCGGGTAGATAAAAATAGTATGAATGGAACTTCTAGGAAGGGTGGAGTTTCAGAACCCTGGACAGCCTCAAGATTACAGTAAGTTATTTTGTTGGTCAAACTAATTCATCCATCGGGTGACTCAAAGTCACCCGATGAATAGGATAGTTTTTTTGTACATCAGTGCATATGTCCTTCATGCGATTCTTCTGATTTTTCAGCGGTCCGATCATAATGACAACACGCCGGAAGTTTTTCATAAACTTTATCGTCAGCTTTGTGATGAGGCGTGTCGTGACCAACTTTTGCTACCGCAATTTCAATTTTGTCGGAAGTGGTTTTTGCGTCGTCAAAAGTAACTTCCAGTATTTTTGTATCCTTATTCCAGTCAGCTTTTGAAACTCCATCAATACCTTTTACCGTTTTTTCGATACGACTTTCACACATTCCGCAATTTCCTTTTACTTTAATTTTTTCCGTTTTATTTCCTGCAAAAACGGACAATGTACCCATCATAAAAAGGGCTGCTAAACTTAAAATTTTTGTTTTCATCTTTTTGAATTTTAAATGGTTAATACTCTGTATAGATTATTTTAATGTATCCTTGTTTTCACCGCAATTCAGCATCATATCGCCAAAATATGGATTAAGAATTTCGTCCGTGTCACTCAGCCAATATCCTCCCTGGTTATCAAAAGCCATTGGGCAGAACTGGTAATAAGCGGTCTGGTCTTTTAATCCAAACATCTTCACACTTTTGTAAAATGCATTGTTGAAATTTGAAAAAGCCGTTCGCTGTTCTTCAATGTCCGAAGAGTTTTGAATGGTTTCTATACTGCTGTTTAAAATATTTAACTGATCCATCCAGGCCATGTGAGCGTCACCTACCAGTAATTTCATGTCAACCGATTCTAAAGCTTTTTTCACTTTTGGAGCTTCCTGAGCAACTTTTGCAGCATCAGATTCTACAAATGCACTTTTCATTTTAAGATAGTTCTCATACACGTCGGTCAATTGGACTTTAAATTTTGGATCAGTCTGAACCGCTTCCACTTTTTCCGGTGTCTGTTGCGTGTTTTCTCCGCTCATATTCATTTCGCCATGATTATGGCCAGTTGAAACCGAACCGCCTTCAGGGCTCATCATGCTTGGTTTACCGGCAAGCTGTGCTGCGGCATCTATGCTAAATGTACCGTGAACAGCAATTTCTTCACCGTCCTGAATTCCTTCTTCAATAACGTAACTTTCGCCCAAAGCAGGACCAAGTTCCACCTCATGCATGTTAAAATACACACCCTGATCGGTTTCCGATTTAACATACACCACCGAGCGTTCACCCGTCCACATAACAGCTGTTTTCGGAACTACAAGGGCATCGGTTTGAGGCAGTTTAGCCTCTACTTTGCCGGAGACAAACATTTCGGGTTTCAGCTTTAATCCGTTATTGGTTTTAACAATCCGTGCCTTTGCTACACGCGTTTTTGGATTGATAACCGGATCGAGGAAATCGATGGTTCCTTCAAATGTTTCGCCCGGCAGTGACTCAATCGCAAAAGAAACATCATCACCTTTGTTGATCCAGGACAAATCTGATTCGTATACATCAAAAAGCACCCATACCTGAGAAAGATCGGCAATTTCATAAATCACTTCACCCCTGCGTACGTAATCGCCTGTGTTTACCTTTTTTTGTGTAACATAACCCGAAACGTCTGCCTGCACGTCGAAAGTTTCCAGCGAAGTTCCGGAAGCTAAAATTTGTTCAATCTGCTCGTCGGTCAGCTTCCAGTTTCTCAGCTTTTCTTTGGCTGCTTCAAAAAGCTGAGGTTGCGTGTCCTTGATTTTTTGTGCTTCAAATAACTCTTCCTGTGCAGTGACCAAATCGGGAGAATACACCGATGCAATCACTTGTCCTTTCTGAACATAATCGCCGGTAAAATTCACCATTAAAGTTTCTATTCTCCCCGGAATGTGCGACGATTGTGAAAAAACCAAGCGTTCGTCTTCCTGAATTTTTCCATCAAGTCTAATCACTTTTACAGGATCTGAAGAACCAACCACGGCTGTTTGAATATTCGCCAATTGCATAGCAGTTGCCGACATGCTTATGGCTGCCGGATCGATATCTCCGTTTTGTTCCTCTTCCAGCGGGATCAGATCCATACCGCATATGGGGCAGTCACCAGGTTCATTCTGGCGAATTTGCGGGTGCATGGAGCAAGTCCAGGTTGTCTCTCCGGCAACTCCTTCCTCACTGTGTTCATGTTGATGTTCATCGGTAGCTTTGCTTTCTGAACCACCAAATATCAACCATCCCAGCAACAACCCAATTGCCAGTGTTGACAGAACTATAATTATTGTTTTTCTATTTGTGTTCATTGTTAATATGTTTTTGCTGTGATGTAATTTAATTTTGCCAAAGCGGTCTGGTACTGCGTTTCAGCTGTGGCTTTCATTTTTTCATATTTCAGCAACTGTTGCTGCATGCGTAAAACCTCTTCAAAATCTTTTCCTGAATTTCCGTAGGCGCTGAACAAGAGGTTCAGAGTTTGTTCAGTTTCACGAATTTGTTCTTTATACAACCCGATTAAATCTTTTTGCTGTTGAATTTGAAACCAGACGGACTCGTAACCGGAGGTAAGCGAATTAATGGTTTCCTCCTTTTGGTAGGAATATTTTTCCTGCGTCAATTGTGCTTCTTTTTCGGCTGCCCGGTATTTTTTCCTGAAAATGGGAATGCTCATCGAAACCATGGGCATGAGTATGTTTTTTCCGTTGTCTGCCACATCCATATCGGTGCGTTTCCCAACTATCGCATAATCCAGACCGAAGCCCACGTTCGGTAGTCCCTGTTTTTGCGCTGCAATCTCGTTTGCCTCGCTTGCTTTCCTTTTTAAATCGAGTGCGTCAAGTAAGGGATTGTTTGTTAGTAAAGAATCTCTTCTGAAGTTTTCGGGCAACGTTTCCACTAAAAGTGAATCCTGAACAATTACAGTTTCATTCTCATCTCTATTGAGCAGGTTGTTAAATGCAACAAGCAATGGTTTTTCCCTGTTGTTCAGAATACCGAGATTGGTTTGTGCTTCTTTTAGCATTATATCTGCTCGCAAAACATCGGTCATTGGCGAATTTCCGTTTTTAAATTTGGAATTGGCAATGGTTTTATACGATTGCAGAATGTCAATATTTTTCTGTTCAATTGCTTTCAACTGTTTGAGTTCAACCAAAGGATAATACGCTTCAGAAACGCTGAAATAAAGTCTGTTGCGTGCATTCAGAAAGGTCTGATATTTGGCGTCGGCCATTAGCGACGCTGCGTCAGCCTGAGCCTCCAGGGTCCCAAACCACGGGAACATCTGGCTAAGTGAGAATTTTGCCCGTTGAGGGCCAACACGTGTTTCTACCGGCGAAATAAAATAGCCAAAAGAAAACGTGGGATCAGGCAGTGAACTTACCTGCGGAATCTTTTGCAGCGCGGCCTCAAAATCCTTGTATTTGGCCTGCAGCCCCGGATTATTTTTGGCAGCCACCCGGAAATAATCCTCCAGTGTCTGTGCCTGTACAGCACTTATCCCTGAAATCAATATGATTAGTATCGTTATTATTTTCATGACTGATTTTTTTTAAGTTTTCGTTCTTCACGGTAGCTGTATAGCACCGGTACAATGAAATAGGTGATGGCGGCAAAAATCATCCCTCCGAACGCCGGGATAGCCATGGGAATCATGATATCCGCGCCGCGCCCGGTTGAGGTTAAAATCGGCAGCAATGCGATAATTGTAGTTGCCGAGGTCATTACCGCCGGTTTAATTCTTCGCTGTCCGGCTTCTACTACTGCGGCTCTGATTCCTTTTCTGCTATCGGTCCGATTCCGGGTAAAACTCTGGTCGAGGTAGGTTCCCATAAGTACGCCGTCGTCGGTTGCAATACCAAACAGGGCAATAAATCCTACCCAAACCGCGACACTCAGGTTGATGGTCTGCATCTGGAACAATTCGCGAATGTTGGTTCCGAAAATGGAAAAATCAACAAACCAACTTTGACCATAAAGCCAGAGCATCATAAAACCGCCGCTGAAAGCCATTGCAATTCCGGAGAATACCATCAGCGAAGTGGACACCGATTTGAACTGGAAATAAAGAATCAGGAATACAATACCCAATACAAGCGGCACGACAATCGACAGGCGCTTTTCTGCACGCACCTGGTTTTCGTAACTTCCTGAAAATTTGTAGCTCACGCCTGCTGGAACTTCCAAGTCTCCGGCGTCAATCCGTCTCTGAATAGCATTTCGTGCATCATCAACGACGGTAACTTCCGAGAATCCATCGTTTTTATCGAACAAAACGTAGCCTACCAAAAAGGTTTCCTCGCTTTTTATTGCCTGCGGCCCGCGCTGGTATTCAATGTTTACAATCTGACTTAGCGGAATTTGAGCACCGGTGGGTGTTTGAATAAAGATTTTTCCCAGTGATTCCGGGTCGTCGCGTAACTCACGCGGGTAGCGCACCCTGACCGGGAACCGCTCGCGGCCTTCTACAGTTGATGTTATTTTCATCCCGCCAACCGCTGTTTCAATCGTCTGCTGCACATCCTCCACATTCAACCCGTATCGTGAAATCTTATCACGATCGATATTAATTAACATATAAGGTTTCCCCACAATCCGGTCGGCAAAAACAGCCTGGGCTTTTACCGAAGGCACTGTTTTCAGAATGTCTTCCAGTTGCAGACCAAATTCTTCAATGGTAGTTAAATCCGGTCCGTATACTTTTATTCCCATTGGTGCACGCATTCCGGTTTGCAACATCACCAGCCGGGTTTCAATTGGTTGTAGTTTTGGCGCAGAAGTAACGCCCGGAATTTTGGAAACACGCACAATTTCATCCCAAATATCATCGGGCGATTTGATATCTTCCCTCCAGTTACGAAAATAATTTCCGCGTTCGTTGGGGATTAAATCTTCGCGTATAATACCCTTTTCAAGCGCCTTCTCGTTTGAAAGCGTGTCTCCGGAAGCCAGAATAAACCTGTCTTTGCTGTCTGTTTTGAACCGCACACGGTGGCCGCGTTCATCCAGCATAAACTCCGGTTTGTAATTAATCACATTTTCGTACATGGAAATAGGAGCCGGGTCGAGCGCTGATTCTACTCGGCCGAGTTTACCAACGGTCAGTTCCACTTCCGGAATATTGGAAATCAGCATGTCGAGCTGACCCAATACCTGCCGGTTATAATCAACGCCTGAATGTGGCATTGAAGTCGGCATCAGCAGGAAACTTCCTTCATCGAGTGATGGCATAAATTCTTTGCCTATGCCTGGAAATTCATGTGTTAATGTTGACCAAACTTCAGTAGTGCGGATATTCCATCCAACCTTGTCAAACCCACGGGCCAAAAATCCGAAGAGACTGTTGAATCCCATCCAAATAGTTATTCCCACAATAATTAAAAATGCAGGGATAGAAAGAAATGCTGCTTTATGGTCGAGGCACCAGGTTAATATTTTTTTGTAGAAATATTCAAGTAAAATAAATGCTCCTAAAATAATAGTTAGCAGTATGGCTACAAACACTACATTCATCACGAGGCTCTTTGTCGGACCCAGTGGGAGCCAGTATTTTGCCAGAAGCCAGGTAACGCCAATCAGTACAATAACGATTTCAATATACTCCAGCAACCAACTGCCGGCTTTCTGAAAGCGGTTTTTCCAGCTTTGGTTATCTGCTGCAAGACTAAGGTCTTCTTTCTGCCGACCTTGAACTTCTTTTAATGTGCCTGCCAGTCCAAATGCTAAAATCATCATTCCTCCCCAGATTTGTCCAAAAATCAGCAGAATTATTCCAAATGGAATCAGGATGATATTTACCCATTTTCGGATGGCCTGACTGTTAATGCGTGCTCCAAAAAACCAATGAGCAAGCGCCGGCATTATAAACAGCGAAACAATCAGCGCTGCAATCAGTGCAAATGTTTTGGTAAACGCCAGCGGGATAAATAATTTTCCTTCTGCAGCCTGCATGGTAAATACAGGAATAAAACTGACAATAGTGGTAGAAACAGCAGTTAAAATCGCAGTACTCACTTCTGCCGATCCGTTGTAGATCGTTGTAATCAGTTTTTGTCCGGGGGATGCTTCTTTTGTGTGTTTAATTATATTTTCCGAAAGAATAACACCCAGGTCAACCATTGTTCCGATGGCAATGGCAATACCTGAAAGTGCTACAATGTTGGCATCCACACCAAAATAGCGCATCGCTATAAATACCATTAAAACGGCGATAGGCAGTAAACTTGATATGAGCAATGATGCCCTCAGGTTGTACACCATGATAATAACCACGAGAATGACAATCAGAACTTCAAGTGACAGCGCTTCTTCCAGTGTTCCCAATGTTTCGTAAATTAAACCTGACCGGTCGTAAAACGGTACGATGGTAAGCTGGCTTTCCACTCCATTGGGTAATACTTCTGAAGGTAACCCCGGGGCGATATCTGCAATTTTCGCTTTTACATTATTGATGACTTCCAGCGGATTTGCGCCGTAACGAGCTACAACAACTCCTCCAACCACTTCTGCACCATCTTTGTCGAGTGCGCCTCTTCGTGTGGAAGGTCCGAGACTAACCACTCCAATATCTTTGATACGTACCGGTACATTATCTTCAACTGCAACTACGGCTTTTTCAATGTCTTCAACATTTTTTATATAGCCTAGTCCACGAACAAGGTATTCTGCCTGGTTGATTTCAATGGTTTTGGCACCCACATCCCGATTCGATTTTTGAACGGCCAGCATTACTTTATGAAGCGGGATGTTGTATGCCTTCAGCGCATCCGGATTGACATCAATCTGGTATTCCTGCACAAAACCGCCAATGGACGCCACTTCAGAAACACCTTCGGCAGCATTCAGCGAATATTTTACAAAAAAATCCTGCACAGTACGAATTTCGTGCAAATCCCAGCCTCCGGTTGGATTGCCATCTTTGTCGCGGCCCTCGATGGTATACCAATATACTTGTCCCAGAGCAGTTGCATCCGGGCCGAGCGAGGGTTGAACGCCTTCCGGTAACAGGCCGGATGGCAGCGAATTCAATTTTTCCAGTATCCGCGAACGCGACCAGTAAAATTCAATATCTTCATTAAAAATGATGTAAATGCTTGAGAATCCGAAAATGGATGAACTGCGGATGGATTTTACACCCGGGATCCCTAGTAGGTAAGTTGTCAGCGGATACGAAATCTGGTCTTCAATATCCTGCGGTGAGCGACCCATCCATTGAGTAAATACAATTTGCTGGTTTTCGCCAATATCCGGGATGGCATCAACTGGCACAGGATCTTTCGGTAGAACTCCGGTGTCCCAACCAAAAGGAGAAGTTATAATCCCCCAACTTACGAAGAGGATTAAGACCAGTGTGGTAACTAATTTATTTTCAAGAAAAAAACGTATGATTTTATTTAGCATATCTGTTACTTATGAAATTCAAATAATAAATGAAAGGGATTGAATTCAACAAATCAATCCAAACTACTTATCATAATAATTTCATAAAAGATATAATTGCTCCCGTGCAAGTACTTCCCTAACCGTCAGCGGAGGAGGGGAGTCGGAGTAAGAAAGTTGTGTATTTTTATTGTTTTCAGGTAAAAGCGTTTCAATCTGAAAAAACTGTTGTCCCAGAATATCAATTTCGGCCAGCAGCGGAACGGCTAAAACGGCCGGCGATGAAAAATCGTCTTTTACCTTGTAGAAATGATTTTCGTTTTGGCAGCAACCCGCCATGCTACAACAGGAATGCGCTTCGTGAAAGAATGAGACAGAAACCAGGTCGCCCCTGCAATAATGTTTTGATACAGCCATCCCAACTGTTGAAACCAACAACAGACTTGCTAAAACAATATGAACGGCTTTTTTTAACATTATCTCTTTTGTGTCTAAAACAGCTTTTAATTAAGAATGTTTATATTGATGCGTGTAACAAACTTACACTTTTTCAGCTTTGTATCCCGCTTTTTCAAATCCTTCAATTACAGAATTAATATTTGCTCCTTCAGAATTAATAGTGACCAGCTTATCCGGATTTTCCAAATCAACTGAATAATCAATAATTCCGGCTTGACTTTTTAACACTGGTTCCACTTTCATAACACAATGTTTGCAACTTAAATCTGTTTTCAATACTACCTTTTCCATTTTACAAAAACTTTTTACACAAATGTAGGTAGATTGAGTGGTGTGTATTTTATATAATTTTTGAAAAGAATTGTAAGATTTTTTGATGAAATATTTCAATAACAGCATAGAATTTTTGCCTGTAGTTTCGTATTTCATCTTTACTCATTTAGCTCAGGGTAGTTTGCTATGATTTAATTTGGATTTATTAATTCCTGAAAAACTTTTGCGCTTGGAAAATATTTAATTTCAGTATTATAAGCAGAATCCTGAGTCTGCTAAATAGAAAATTTGTACATTTATAAACACACTTAAACCAACTTTCAAAAAATGGGAAATGATAACACAAATAATTTAATTTCGCGGCGCCATTTTATTGGCAGCATAGTAGCAGCGACTACTGCCGGAGCTTTTCTGAAAGCATGTACAGCATCTTCACCTTGGCAAATAGGAATTTATACTCGTCCATGGAACCAGTGGGATTATCTGGTAGCATTTGATAGTATTGCTGAAGCAGGATTTAAATATGTAGGATTAATGTCTCAAAAAGGGGGACGGGTAATCGATCAGAATACGACTGATGAAAAAGCGGCGATAATTGCTGAAGAAGCGAAGTCAAGAGGTTTGGAGATTATTTCCATATCCGGGCACAGATTTGAAGGAGAGAAGCCAATTGACGAAAATGTTGCTTCACTGAAAAAACTTATTGACAATGCCGTAATTTGTAATTGCCCGAGTTTAATGCTAAATGGTGTCTCCCGGCCGGAATATGTTGATGGTTATTATAAAGTAATTGCCGAAGCTTGTGATTATGCCGCAGAAAAAGGTATTTTTCTTAACTTGAAACCTCATGGTGGCACAAACGCCACAGGTGTGCAATGCCGTGAGAATATTGCAAAAGTTGGGCATAAAAATTTCACGCTCTGGTATGATCCGGGTAATATTTATTACTATTCCAATGGCGAAATAGATCCTGTTAACGACGTTACTAATGTTGATGGCCTTGTGAAAGGGATGTGTGTAAAAGATTTTCGGATGCCAAAAGATGTGAATGTGACACCTGGTACAGGCATGGTTGATTTTCCTAAATTGTTTGAAAGAATGCGGCAGGGAGGTTTTACCGGTGGTCCGCTTGTTATTGAATGTCTGAATACAGGAGAGATACCTTATGTTACTGCCGAAGCAAAAAAGGCTCTCGAATTTCTGGAGGGTATACTTGCCTGATTGATACTATTCTCAAACATTATTGCGGATTCAAGTCTGTAATTGAAATAAGACAAATGGATTAACAGAGAATATTATTTCCCAATCTGGTCAAGCGGTTTCCGTTCTTTTTCTTTCAGATTTTTGTACTGCCCGGGAGTCATTCCGGTTTCTTTCTTGAATTGCGAAGAAAGGTGCGCTGCGCTGCTGTAGCCTATTTTGAAAGCGATTTCGCTGGCTGTGAGTTCACCGTATGAAAGCAACTCTTTTACTTTTTCAACTTTTTGAAGGATGGTGTATTTTTCAATGGTAATTCCTTCGGATGAGGAAAAAAGCGTAGAAATGGAAGAGTAATCAGCTCCGATCAATCCCGCCAGATGGCTGGAGAGATTGACATTTAAAATTTCATTTTCACGGTGGTGCACCAGTTTGATAACTTCTGATTTTACCTGGTCAACAATCTGTCTCTTTTTGTCAATGAGGAGTTCAAAGCCTCTGTTTTGTAACGCTGTTGAAAGCTCCTGCATTTGTTCGGCCGAAGGTTCTTTATCAACCTTGGCTTCGCCCAGTTTTATCGATCTCACCTGAAAACCTTTTTCCATGAGAACAGATTCAACGGTTTCGATACAACGCGGACAGACCATATTTTTTATGTGTAAAACTGTTGCCACAAAAACTAATTTTTTGTGAAGGTAACAAATTCAAATGGGATATGGTTTGTTATTGGGGCAATGAAAAGGAATTGTAAAGTCGCTGAAAATATTGTTTCAAACGTTACGACTAAAAAAGAGCCAACAACAATTTTGCTACTGGCTCTTTAAGAAAATATCGTTTGAATTTTTAATATCTCGACATCATTGCAGATATTCCTCCGCCGTTAACTACATTCGAGAATCCGCGTTGACGAAGCACTTGTTGTGCATACGCTGAACGGGCTCCGGTAGCACAGTAAACAACAATTTCACGATTCATATCTTCCCCCAGTTCTCCGTTGCCTGACATCAAATCGTCTAAAGGAATATTTATTGCATCAGGGAAAGCACCACTCATAAATTCTCCGCGAGTGCGTACATCAACCACCAGTTTTTTTAGTTCAGCTGTGTCAACGTTTTTGTTGGTTTCGGTTTCTTCCAACACCTTTTCACCAATACTTTTTTTCCCGATAGGAAGCATATCCATATCGATGTGTTTAAAACCGGCAGCGATGGCATAACGTTGTAATGAAGTATGCCCGCCAGAGATATTTACAACCTCCTGGCAGTCTGCGCCCACCAGTGTTCTAAGTGCCTGATGACCTTTTTTACCTGTTTCGTCATAAATTAAAATAGGAATATCTTTTGGAATTCGTTCCACATTTGCTTGAAGCATTTCCAACGGCAAATGGTAAGCGCCGTTCATTTTGCTTTTCTGATGCGCAAATACATCGCGAACGTCCAATACAATTACCTGTTGTTTGCTTTCCAAATAATCATCAAGTTCCGAAGCCATGATACTTGGACTGTATCCCGACATTTTATTTTCTGCAACATAGGCCGCCATGTTCATTGCATCGTTTGCAGTTCCGATTGGTGGCGAGTATGCAAAATCAATGTCGGCAATTTCGCTAACCGGAAGTTTCGCTGCACAAGCGGTGGCAACTACATCCAAACGTTTGTCTGCTCCTTTGTAACCTGCTGTCTGTCCACCCAGAACAACACCTGTTTTCTTGTCAAAAACCAGCAAAACACTAACGGTTTCAGCACCCGGATAGTAAGAAGTGTGGTGTTCTTTGTGAACCACAATTGCATCGGCGTCAATTCCTGCTGCGCGGGCTTGTTTCAGCGACAGACCTGTGGTTCCGGCAACGGCATCAAAAACACGAACAACTGAAGTTCCGATGGCTCCTTTGTAGCTGTGTTCTCCTCCAAATGCATTTTCCGCAGCAATTCTTCCCTGACGGTTTGCCGGGCCTGCCAAAGGAATACGAACTTTTTTGCCATTAACACGGTGTTCTATTTCAACCATATCTCCGGCTGCAAAAATATTTGGATCCGAAGTCTGCAATTTGTCGTTTACCAACAAACCTCCGGCTTCACCAATCGCCAACCCGGCATCTTTCGCCAGTTGTAAAGTTGGGCGAACACCGATGGAAAGTAATACCATGTCGGCATTTATTTTTTTAGCGTTGTCCAGTTCTACTGAATCGGCATTTATTTTTGTAACGGCAGTTTCAGTGTGAATTCCAACGCCGAAAGCTCGCAGTTCGCGGGTAATAAATCCGGCAGTTTCAGCTTCTAAGATTGCCATCACATGTTGCATTTTCTCAACTACATGAACTTTTAAGCCGCGTTTAACTAAAGCTTCAACCATTTCGAGACCGATAAAACCTCCTCCCACAACTACGGCTGTTTTGGGCTCGTTGTTTTTTAGGTGATTATCAATTTTATCCATGTCTTCCAATGTCCATAAACTAAAAACATGGTCGGCATTTGCTCCCGGAATTTCCGGTTGAATGGGTTTTCCTCCTTGCGCCAAAATTAATTTTGTGTATTCAAACGTATTTTTTGCGCCAGTCTGGCTATCGATGGTTTGAACTTGCTTTTTTTCTCTGTCGATTTTGCTCACCTGGGTATTGGTGTGTACTTCTACCTGGTACTGTTCGTTAAAACTTTCCGGGCTTTGCAAAATTAGTTTGGAGCGGCTGTCGATATCGCCTGCAATATAGTAGGGCAATCCACAGTTCGCAAATGAAATGTCCGGGCCGGCTTCGAGCATGGTAATCTGCGCATCGGGCGATAAACGCCGTGCTTTTGCTGCAGCTGTGGCTCCTGCTGCAACTCCTCCTATAATTAGAATTTTTTCCATGTTTATCTGTTTTTTCTGATTGATTGATTTTTAATTTAAAAATCCAGATATATAAATATCTAGATTTGTATGTGCAAACTAAATAACTTTTCAAAAAACAGATGTAAGAAAAAGCGAATGTGAACTTATTGTTTAATGAAGATTTAAAATTGGCTTTAGTTTTCGCTTGAGTTCATAAATTTCCAACGTACATCTCCATAAACCCATTGATCGGAATTGTGCAGATCTTCGATACTTCCTTTTCCGTTGGTTGCTGTTAGCTTTTTGGTAGTGTAACTTCCATTTTCAAAATTAAAGGTTGAACCGTCGTCGTCATATAAAACCAATTCGCCGGGAGCAGTCCCGTAAACACGGATTTCGAGAGGAGTATTTTGAACCCATTCAGAGGTTTGTCTGATTTTTGGAATCATCGGGATAATTCCGCCGTCTTTTACAAAAAGAGGGATGTTTTCAAATCCATCTTTCACATGAATAATTTCTCCATTGCCAACCAACTTTCCGGTGTAAAAATCGTACCAATTTCCTTCGGGCAGAATCACATCTCTTCCTTTGTCACCCGCAAAAAGTGGAGCAACTAAAATATTTTTTCCCATCATGTATTGGTCTTTTACCTCTTTTTTTACCGCTTCGGAATATGGATTTTTTGTAGCATTGAATTTGGTTTCCTCCACTTCTGCGTTATAACCAAAACCTTCTTCCAGATTCATTGCCCGAAAAGGTGGCGTTCCGTTAAAATGATAATCCGCAAAAGTTGAATAGAGGTAGGGAAGCAACTGCATGCGTAAAAAGGCGACGTCCTGACATTGTTTATAAACTTCGGGATACGACCATGGTTCTGTTCCGTCGGCCCAGGCGTTAATCATTGCCAATGGCGAAAAACAGGTTGTTTGCATGCGTCGGAGCCATTCTTCCGCCGTTTTGCTGGAGCGCACTTCGGGAGTCCAGAGTACTCCGCAAAATCCCGAATTAATCAAGGCAGTTATAAAATTTTTGTGGTCGTAGTAGTCGTTGTAAATTACGTATGGATAGGAAACAGAACCGGCGTTTGCGGCACGAATCAATCCGTAGGAACGCTCATTTTTTTCTCTGAAAACTTCATCTGTCAGCGACATCATTTGAAGCCCGTAGGTTTGCCGCATTTGCTCGCCGTCTTTCCCCGAAGGAAATTGAGCTGCATCGGGCCAAAGCCAGCGGTCGTGCCCATCAACTTCGTCTATTTTTAAACCACTAATACCAATATCAAACTGGTACTTTTTGAAATGTTCCTGCATAATTTTACGCGGTTCGTTCATTGTATAATCGGGAACAATTCCGTTCCAAACTGTATTTGTTCCAGCATAAGGAAGCAACGCTTCATAAAGTTTTCCTTCCGGGTAAACATAAGGATTCATCCACAAGTTGAGTCTGATCCCCTGATTGGCAGTCTTTTTAATAAACTCAGCAGGATTTGGATAACGTTCGGGCGACCATTCAAAAGAACAGGGATACGCTTTTGTGTGCCAGCCAGGTTCGAGTCCGACCACATCCAGAGGGAAATCTTTTTCGGAAAAACCATCAATTTCATTCTGAATATCGTCTTCGGTAAAAAGAGTCGGAGTGCGATGCCAGAAACCCAATCCCCATTTGGGAGGAAGTGTTCCGCCGCCACAATACAAGTTAAATCGTTGAATTACATCGAGCATATTTTCCCCGGCAAATACAATCATTTCAACTCCTTCAGCAGGAATTACCATTTCCAGATTGTCGGAATACGGTTGTGCCGACCAGTTTTTATCCGTGTTTCTATCCTTCGCTTTGGGAGGATTTTTACTGTCTGCGCGGACTCCTGTTCCTACATAAACGTCAATGTAGCGGGCTGTATTAATTAAAACTCCGTATCCTTTCGACGACACAAAAAACGGCACCGGAGCATGTGTTCTTCCATCGTCTTTTCCTCCGTAATGATCAACATGCAAACGCAAAATCCTTCCGCGTTGCTGAACGGTTTTAAAATTTAGCCCAAAACCATAAATCTGTTCTCCTTTTTCAAGCGGAAAGTGAAGAACTGTTCTTCCTTTTTTTGTATATGTTTTGATCTCATTGGCTGACAAAGGGAAGTCGGTTTCCGTTTTTTTTACTAAAGTTTCTGCACGCGGATTTTTGTTGGCAACAGAAAGCAAGTTAAACTCATCGGGCTGATTTACCTTTGATTCCCAAATACCGGGGAATACTTTTTCCCACTCAGGATTGTATTGTTCTTCCGATATTTCTCTTTTTTTCTTGCAGGAAATTAATAATGATATGGAAATTAGAAGGATTAAAAATTTTTTCATCGGTTTAAGTTTGAGGTAAATTTACACATCCTTTTTGTTCCCAAATGAATCCTGCTGGATTTTTTAGTGCGCATCACTTCCATGTAGCATACGAAGCGAATGTTCCAATGTCGGGAGAATTTCAGCCATGTATTCGTTAATTGCTTTCACACTTCCCGGGAGAACATAAACCAGAGTTTTTCCAATAACTCCCGCAACACTTCTGCTTAAAATTGCATTCGGATTTTTCATGCCGTATTTTACACGGATAAGTTCCATAATTCCCGTAATTTCTTTGTCGAGCATGGGTTTTATTACGTCGGGAGTAATATCGTGTGGCCCGATTCCTGTGCCGCCGGTGGTAAAAATAACGTCGGTTTTTTCTTCCACAGCTTTTTGAATTGTTTTTTCAAGTTGCTCTTTGTGGTCAGGCAGAATGGTGTTTTCAATGGAAAAATGACGGTTCTTTTCCTGAAGTTGCTTTTCCAAAAGTTCCTTGATTTTTGGACCGCTCAAATCTTTGTAAACGCCTTTTGATGCGCGGTCGCTTAAGGTGATAATTTTTGTTTTCAGAATGTAGGGAACAAAATCAAAAGTGCTTCCGGCTTTTACAATCCCTCCTTTTATCACTTTGCAAAAAATTCCTTCCAGCGGCATAATACAATTTCCAATCTGCTTGCCAATGGCGCAGCCGGTGTGGCATTTTTTACCGATTTGAGTTACTTCCATTTCTACCTCGTCGTTTACAAAGCGATCGAGCGGGGCTGTTTTGTGAACTTCAATTCCCCGGGTAGTTAGATTCTCAGCAAAAGTTCCGGGCGGGAACTTGGCATTGGCTTGTTTCTCCGCTTTTTCAATACTTTCCTGCGAAAGCAAACTTACCTGTCGGTGCCAGTGCCCGGCGTGTGCGTCTCCCTGAATTCCGGTTTTATTTAAAATAGTCTGTTCAACCGGGGCTTTTACAATTCCTTTTTTTTCTGAAATATTTACCGAAATAATTTCCAGCTTTTTCATACATCTGACTTTTCTTTTGATACGAGTTTTACCGAAACAATTTCCATGGTTTTATCCACTGCCTTGCACATGTCGTATATGGTGAGTAGCGCAACACTAACCGCTGTGAGCGCTTCCATTTCAATTCCGGTTTTGCCTATGCATTTTAGCCGGCTTTCCATTTTTATTCCGTCGTCCAGAACCGTGCCTTTTACTTCGGCTTTGGTAATTACAATGTTATGACAAAGTGGAATCAAACGCGAGGTTTCCTTGGCAGCCTGAATTCCTGCGAATTCTGCAATGGCAACTACATCGCCTTTTTTTATCAGGTTTTGTTGAATAAGATTGATGGTTTCAGGTTGAAGTTTTATAAATCCTTCGGCGCTTGCAGTGCGCACCTGGTCAGGTTTTTGCGAAATGTCAACCATGTTGGCTTTGCCCTTGTCGTCGATATGTGAAAGTGAATTCATGTGTTCTTTTTTTAAGTTGAATTTATCCTCCGATGTTAAAAAATTCGTGCGACTTTGTTCCAACCCCGCACTTTGGTTTTTTTTCTACAGCCATTCTGAATGCTTCCCGGGCACCTGATTTTCTGGAGTTAAATCGTCGTGATGAGTGCAGGCAGGAAACAATTTCTCCGTCAGCAGTTAGACGAAGTCGGTTACAAATGGCGCAGATTCCACCAGCGCCTCCTTCTACCGGATAAAACTCGCCGGTTTTGAGGTTCATCTGCCGAATAAAACGAAGCTTCAGATTTTTAGATTCACAAAATTTCCGGATAGATTCTTCATCTTCTTCATTTACTCCCGGAATTCGAACAAAATTGATCTTCACCGGTTCCAGACCAGCATCAGTGGCTGCGTCAATTCCCTGTAAAACATCTTTTAGGTTTCCCAGTCGGGTTATTTGTTTAAATTTTTCCGGGTTCAGTGTGTCCAAACTAATATTTACACGATTCAACCCGGCCTGTTTTAATTTATGCGCCATTTTCGATAAAAGTACGCCGTTCGTTGTCATTGTAATTTCTGAAATTTCATGTATCTCCGCAATTCTTCTAACGAGTTCATCAATATTTTTTCGAACAAGCGGCTCTCCTCCTGTAAGTCTGATTTTGGTAATTCCGAGTTGAGCGCCGACTTTTACAATTTCGGTAATTTCGTCGAACGACAGAATTTCCGACTGTTTTTTGTGAGGCACTCCTTCTTCTGGCATGCAGTAAATACAGCGAAAGTTGCAGCGGTCGGTTACCGAAATGCGCAGGTAATTTATTTCTCGGTTATATCGGTCTAACATAAACAAAATCTCCCTTTTGAATTTCGAGTTGTCCTACCGGGACTTCTATTAATGCATTGGCCAGAACCAGCGAATTTATATGGGCAGAACCGTGAAACGGAATAGTTTCAACTTCGCCTTCATTATTTATTTTTACAGGAATTACCGCTATCCGGTCGGCTTTTTTGCGGTGAAAGTTGGAAGCCATTGATGCTTTGATTTTTCTTGGCTTTATATCGCAATTCATTAGTCTGTACAACAATGGTTTTGCAATAAATTCAAACTGCACCAGCGAGGAAACCGGATTTCCTGAAAGTCCGATGCAATATTTGTTTTCTTTTTGGGCAACGGTAATTGGATTGCCGGGTTTTAATCCCGACCTTTCCCAAAGTACCGTGAAGTTTTGTTCTTTCAGAATGTGTGGAATAAAATCGAAATCGCCTACAGACGCGCCACCTGTGAATATAAGAATGTCAAATTTTTCAAATGCGCTGCTAACTAAATCCGACAACTTTTGATAATCGTCGGCAGCCAAACCAAGGTAATTCACCTCAATTCCCATTTTTTTAAGTTGCGCCGAAACCTGCGAAGCATTGCTGTTTCTTATTTTTCCCGGAGGCGGAACCTGATCGGGTTCAACCAATTCGGAGCCAGTTGTTACAAGGGCAACTTTCGGAAGGCTGGAAACTTTTACCCGGCTGTAGCCTGCGCCAGCCAAAACGGCCAAATGCGATTCATTTATTTTTGTTCTTTTTGAAATTAGAATTTCTCCGGTTTTATAATCTTCACCCAAATAGCAAATATTTTTTGCTGTTTTTGGGTTTGTGCAAATTACTTTTCCGTCTTCAAGCTGCGTGGAGTCTTCAACTTTAAAGACACAGTCGGCACCTTCCGGAACAGCGGCTCCTGTCATTATTTTAGAACACTCATTTTCCCCGATTTTTTTCGAAGGAACACTACCGGCACTTATTATTTCAAGCATTCTCATTGGCTGGCCAACATCCTCAAAACGACATGCGTAGCCGTCCATCGCCGATTTGTCAAACGGTGGCATATTTATGTCGGCCACAACATCTTCCTGCAAAATTCGGGAAAATGCTTCAGTCAAATTAATTTCTTCTGTTTTCGTAATGAAGCGAAGTGACGCGATTGTGGTTTGAATTTTATCAAATTGGTTCATTTGTTCGTTGAATTGATGAATGAAACTACGGAATAAATTTCACAAAAAGAAGTGTTGCCGCCGGGCAAAATCTGAAAAAACTTTTTCAGAAAAGCGATTGAGCGAAATAGTTTTATATCTGTCATCTACGTGTTTTTTACTTCAACTTTTTAAAAAGAAGACAGATTTTTCGGATGAGGTATTCATCATTCGTGTAGTCTGACTCCTTTCCAATTCGTCAGCCTTCTGACTGATTCGGGAGGATAACCTGTTTCCGGGTCATCCCATCGGGCAGAAAACCGTACAATTGTTTAGGTCTTTTGCCTCGGAGACTCTTCTTCACATAAGCGTGTGTGAAGAAATAATAAATGCAAAAATACAAATATTTACATATGAATGAATTTAAATTATTAAAGAGAATGATTCTATATTTTAGTTGTTGGATTACAGTTGTTTATGGCTGTTTTGGTAATTTGATTTATTTTTTTGGATTCAGACAACAAGTTTTTATATCAATTCGTGTCATAGTTTTTATGAATCGGATCTTCAAATTTTTCAATGAGCGATTTTGTTTGATAATTGAACTTTATTTAAAACATAAGGTTAATATATCGGATTGTTTCCGTAACTTAATATAAAACCAAAAAATATTCATGTATAAACCAAAAATATTTCTAATCGGATTTTTGTTTTTTTCTGTTCAATGTTTTGCTCAGGACAGCTTGCTTACCATAAAGGGAGCGGTTGAATCGGCGTTTGGCAGAAATGCTGAGCTACAGCAATTGTATGCACAGTTAAAACAAAAAGAAAATCTCTGGCGGACAGAAACCGGAATATCTTCGCCCGAGATCAGCTATTTTAAAGAAGGAATTGCTTCCGGTCCGGGTGATGTTTTTGATGAGAGAAGAATTACAATTTCACAGGAAATAGATTTTCCGCTTACAACTTCTTATCGTTTAAAAGCGCTGGCTGAAGAAGTAAAGTCTTTGGAACTTCAGATAAAATCGAGAGAAAATGAGATTAAAGCTGAAGTAAAAAGTTATTATGTTGAAGTTTTGTACGCGCTTTATTTACAGAACTCGATGCAAAATCAGTTAAAACTGGCGCAAGAGTTATACAATGCCGTTTACACCAAATTTGAAACGGGTATGGGGAACGGGATTGATTTAGCAAATGCTGAACTTCGGCTGGAAGAGGCGAAAAATGATTTGGATCAGACACAGTGGACACTGCATAAAGCAAGATATGGATTGTTTTATGCCATGGGGTTGCCCGTTGAAGATCAGAAATATTCCATCGGGTTTTCGGATACGCTTCGGGCATCTGATATTGAGATCTCTCAAATAATGACGCTCGCTGTGCAGGAAAAGCAGCCCGATTTTTTAGCGACTGAACACCAGTTGCAGGCCGCTGACTTTTATATAAAGGAAGCCAAAAGTAACATTCTTCCCGACATTCGTTTGAATTTGTACAAACAGGATTATGGTTCAGGCTATAATTTTAAAGGTTTTGAAGTGGGGCTTCGAATACCAATCTGGTATCCGCTGGAACAAAAAGGAAAGATAAATACCGCTCTGGCACGGCAGGATGAAATTCGCTGGAAACAACAGGAAATAAGGCTCAATACAAAAAAGCAAATTGAATATGCATGGCACAATTACTCTGTTAGCCGCTCAATAATTAAGAGGTACAATGAAACCATGAAAGAAAAAGCTTCTCTTTTGCAGAGTCTGACTTTAAAAGCATACCAGTTGGGTGAGGTGGATTTACTAAACCTGCTTAATGCCCAGCAGACCTATCTGACAAGCGAACAGCGTTACCTCACCGCCCTGCGTGATTACTACCTTCAATTGCTTAGCCTCGAAAAATACCTGGAAGAAGATTTAGTCTATTAGTGAAAAAAATCAAAGGAACAATGAAAAATAAAATTACTGCTTTACTATTATTTGGAATCACAGTGTTATTCTTTTCCTGCGGTTCAGAAAACAAAAAGGATTCTGGTGAAGTTTCTCAGCAAACAGAATTGCCTCCTTCTTTAAAAACAGAAGACGTGGGCAACAATCTCATACAACTGTCAGACAAAGAGCAATCGGAGCTAACAATAAAAACCGTACAGGTTACCAATAATTTTATTGATTACTCGGTTGTTGCTCCCGGTGTGGTTTTTCAGGCACCCAATCATGCCAGTATTATTAGCACTCCGATAAACGGACAGATTCATGAAGTGTATAAATTTGAAGGGAGTTGGGTAAAAAGAGGCGATGTATTATTTGAAATTCAAAGTCTTGAATTTGGGAATCTGGTTTCGGAATATTTACAGGCATTTGCTGAGGAGCGTTTTCAGACCAATCGCTTAACGCGTTTAAAGCAGCTAGTTGAAGAGACAATAACTTCTGCAAATGAACTGGAAAGAGCCACCGCTGAATTCGACAGGGCAACAGCCTCTTCACGTGCAGCTTATTCAAGGCTGAAAGCAGTCGGTGTCTCAGACCATGAAATCAATCTTTTTACAAAGGGAGAAAATATTGATCCTGTATTAAAAATTTATTCACCGATTGATGGTGTTGTTGAGAAAAATTTTGTGGAACTGGGGCAATCGGTAAATGCACTTGAAAATTTATCCCGGGTGTTGGACACACGTGAAGTTTTAATTCGTGCATATTTATCTCCTGATGATGCCCGGCTTATCACCGTTGGAGATTCGGTTGCTGTTTCAAAACGGGAGAAACAGGAAAATTTACTGAATGCACGCATCACATCGATCAATCCCGGGTTAGACGAAAGCAGCCGCTCGGTAATTGCTAATATTGTTGTCCCAACTTCTGCTGGCTGGCCAAAACCGGGCGAGAATGTCCGTTTGTCGATTGTTACTTCTTCGCAAAAAGAGACGATCGCAATTCCGGTTGAAGCACTTACCTACGACGGCAACCAGGCGATTGTATTTGTGCAAAAAGGAAACGGAATTTATGAGAAACGTCCCATCGAAGTTTCCGAAATCAGAGATCGGTATGTATTTGTAAATAGTGGGTTAAAGAATGGCGAAGATGTAGCTGTTTCCAATGTTTTCAGCTTAAAAGCGCTTTCCAGGTTCGATATTATTGCTGAAGAATAATCCGGAAAAAGAGAATAAAATGCTTAAAGATATTATCACATTTAGTGTTCGGCAGAAATTTGTAGCCCTTTCGCTGGTTATTCTGATGGCTGTGGGCGGCTATTTTTCGCTGATTCAATTACCCATAAATTCGTTACCCGATGTAACGCCGGTTCAGGTTTTGGTAATTACAAAAGCAGGGCGCTACTCACCTTACGATGTTGAAAAATTAGTAAGTTACCCGATTGAAACTGCGATGAACGGACTTCCCGATGTTGCTGAAGTGCGTTCCATTTCACAATTTGGATTATCAGCGGTTACGGTTGAATTTGAAGAAAAAACCGACATTTATTTTGCCCGGCAGATGGTAAGCCAGCGTTTGCAATCGATCACCGACGAGCTTCCGCCCGATGTTTCCAGTCCACAGTTGGGGCCGATTACAACAGCTCTCGGAGAAATTTATCAATATGTCGTTCGGGGTGAAAATTATTCACTTACAGAACTGCGCGAAATTCAGGATTGGTTAATTGCTCCTCAGTTGAAAGTTGTAAAAGGAGTGACTGAGATTAATTCATTTGGCGGATTTGTAAAACAATACAATGTGGTTGTTCAACCCGGTCGTTTGCGAATGTTTGGAATTGGCATTTCGGAAGTATTGGATGCAATTGCGAACAATAACAGTGTTTCCGGAGGGAACTTTTTGGAACATAACGGCGAGCAGTTTATTATCCGGGGTGTTGGACAAATTAATAAAGTGGAGGACGTTGAAAATATTATTATCACCAACATCAACAATAAGCCGGTATTTATAAAAGATGTGGCCAGTGTTGAAATTGGTATGCAAATCCGGCAGGGAGGCGTTACACAGGATGGGAAAGGTGAAATTATAACCGGAATTGTGATGATGCTTCGCGGAGGCAATGGAAGAAAAGTGATTTCTGCAATTGAAGAAAAAATTGATAACATCAATCAAAACCTTCCCGAAGGTGTGAAAATTGAAAAATTTTATGACCAGTCGGATTTAATTAGCAGAACTACAGAAACAATTTCAACTAACTTGGTTGAAGGTGGATTTTTGGTTATTGTTGTGCTTTTGCTTTTGCTTGGCGAGATCTCAGGAGCCTTGATTGTGGCGATGGTTATTCCGCTTTCCATGCTTTTTGCATTTATCGGGATGCGCGAATTTGGACTGGCTGCAAATCTGATGAGTTTGGGAGCCATCGACTTCGGGATGGTAGTTGACGGTTCGGTTGTGATGGTGGAAAATATCGTACACGGACTTCAAAAAGAAAAGGGCAAAAACAAAGATGAAATTATACGAAAGTCGGCACAGCAGGTGGTGCGGCCCATTTTCTTTGGAGTGCTCATTATCCTGATGGTGTACGTTCCGATTATGACTTTTAGCGGGATGGAAGGAATTCTGTTCCGGCCGATGGCAATTACAGTTGCGGCGGCTGTTTTGGGTTCTCTGCTTTTAGCGCTGATTTTTGTGCCCGCTATTTCGGCTATCGTTTTTCGGAAAGGTGTGAAAGTTCGCAAAAATTATCTCATTAATTTTTTGAAACCACGTTATACAAAATCGCTGGGAACTTATATGGATAAAAAATGGCTTGTGGCTTCAGTTGCGGGGATAATTTTTGCAGCTTCTGTTTTTTTGATGACGCGTTTGGGAACCGAGTTTATTCCTGAACTGGACGAAGGTTCTATTCTTATTGAACAGGTTCGAATGCCGTCGGTAACACTGAATGAATCGATTGAAAATGCCAATTGGCTGGCCGGGAAATTGGTTCAAAATATTCCTGAAATTCAGACAGTAGTTCCAAAAACCGGACGTTCCGATTTAGCCAACGACTGGATGGGGGTTCACCAAACCGATGTTTGGGTTATTTTGAAACCTACTGAAGATTGGCGAAAAGGAATAACAAAGGATGATATTGTTTCGCAAATTGAACCGTATTTACAAACCGAGCCTGGACTTGTTTATAATTTCACACAACCGATTGCGATGCGTGTTGATGAGTTGACCAGCGGAGTAAAATCGGATTTAGCTGTGAAAATTTATGGTGAAGATTTGGATATTCTCAGCCAGATTGGAGAGAATATTTCAATGCTTTTGCCCGAGTTGGAAGGAACCGACAATTTTTATGTGGAACAAACGGTTGGCCAACCCTATTTAACTGTTGAGATTGACCGCGAAGCAGTGGCTTCGTTTGGTTTGAATGTGAACGATGTTCAAAAAGTAATTGAAGCAGGAATTGGCGGGCAGGAAGTGAGCCAGCTTTACGAAGGGCAGCGTCGTTTTGGAATTGCCGTTCGTTATCCCGAAGGGATTCGTGATCAGTTGCATAAAATTCAGGATGTGCCGGTGCATCTTCCCAATGGCGATTATGTTCCGTTAAAGCGGGTAGCGAAAATTGTTTTGCAGGAAGGCCCGCGTGAAATTCAGCGTGAAAATGGCTGGCGGCGTTTGATTGTCGGAATCAATATAAAAGATATTGACCTGGGGAGTTATGTAGCCAATCTTCAGAATGAAATTATGCAGAAGGCAAATATTCCTGCAGGTTATTTTATTGAATATGGCGGGACTTTTGAAAATCAGCGTCGCGCAATGCGTCACTTAATGCTGGTGGTACCTTTGTCCATTTTTATCATCATCGGTTTGTTGTATTTGAACTTTGGCAAAATGAAATATGCGATTCTTATTTTGCTGAACCTGCCATTTGCATTGTCGGGGGGAATTTTCCTGCTTTGGCTGCGCGGCATGTATTTGTCGGTTTCTGCAAGTATTGGTTTTGTTGCGCTGTTTGGGGTGGCGGTTTTAAACGGCATTGTTCTGATTGATCATATCAACCAAATAAGAAAAGAAAAAAAAGGAGAGCTGAAAAAATTAATTATTGAAGGAGCAGCTGATCGTCTGCGTCCGGTTTTAATGACTGCTCTGGTAGCCAGTTTAGGTTTTATTCCAATGGCATTTAATACCGGTCCGGGTTCAGAAGTTCAACGACCGCTGGCAACGGTGGTCATCGGTGGCTTGATTACTTCAACGCTTTTAACCTTAATGGTTTTGCCCATTGTTTATTATTGGGTGGAAAAACGAAAAAGCAGTAAAGAAATTATAACAACAGAAGGGGAGAGTTGAACGTAGATTTCAAGAAGGAGAAAAGGATGCGATCTTTATTGAAAGCATCCTTTTTAGTTAAGTTTGGTGTAGTATCAGAATGAATTTTTAAACCCTCAAGGTTTCGCAAACCTCGAAGATTTTTATTTTATCGGTCATTCAGTTCGTTTTTTGCTGGGTGTCATTTTTGTTTCGCGGCGCATCTCAAAAATGTCGGTGCTAATTGAATAGTCACCGATGAGGTGTTTGCAGAAATAATCAGCCTTTAGCCAGAAAAAGTATTCTGTGTAATCGCCAAACCCGTGTCGCTGTCCGGGCATAATAAAAAAGTCGAAACGTTTTTTTGCTTTCATCAATGCGTTTGCCATGCGGAAAGTATTCCCGGGATGAACATTATTATCCATGTCGCCGGTTACCAGAAGCAACTTTCCTTTCAGGTTTTTGGCCAGTTCCGAGTTCTTTTCAATATCGTAGATAAATTTTGATTCACCTTTATCATCGATTTCCTCCTTCACGCCGTGATGTTTTTCGCTCCACCAACGGTTGTAGATGTTATTTTCATGGTTTCCGGCAGAAGAAACGGCAACTTTGTAGAAATCGGGATATTGCAGGAGTGCTGCTGTTGACATAAAACCTCCACCGGAATGGCCGGAAATTCCCACTTTTTCGATATCAATGTATTTATGTTGATCAGCCAATTGTTCCAGTACATATTTTTTGTCGGCCAATCCGTAATCACGCAAGTCGTTGTATCCATAATTATGATACCATTTTGAACGGTTGGGATGTCCGCCGCGGTTGCCAAGTGTTACGATAACAAAACCCAGCTGAGCAAAACGATCGGTTCTGTCCATTCTTGATGAAAAAGAGGCATTTACCGCTTCGGTTTGCGGGCCTGGGTAAACGTATTCCAAAACCGGATAAAGTTTGGTCGAATCAAAATCGAAAGGTTTGTACATCACTCCGTAAATATCAGTAATTCCATCAGCTGCTTTGGCTTTGAAAATTTCCGGGAATTTGTAACCTGCTGCAAAAAGATTACTCAAATCAGCAGTTTCAAGTTGCATTACTAATTTCCCCTGATTGTCTCTGATTTCTGACGCTGGAGTAGTGTTTACTCTCGAAAAATTATCGATGAAGTAACGGTATGAATCGCTCATTTCAACATCGTGATTAAAGTTGTCTTTGTCGAGTAGCGTTAATCCACTACCGTCAAGATTTACTTTATAAAGATGTTCGTAATATGGATTCTCATCTGTTTCGTGCGCATTTGCAGTGAAATACATTACGCGATTCTTTTCATCAACCTTTAATATTCTCTCGCAATGCCACGGGCCGGAAGTAATCTGGTTTTTCAGATTTCCCTCGCCGTCATACAAATAAAAATGTGCCCATCCGTCGCGTTCCGACCAGTGAATAAATTCGTTTCCATTATTAATCAGGTGAGGATCCTGAATTTCAACATAGGTATTCAGCCGTTCCTCAACAAGCGGTTTAACTTCGCCGGTTTCAATATCGGCAACGCAAACATCAATTTCGTGCAGGTCGCGACTGGTGCGGGTGAAATATATTTTATCCGAAGATTCAGAAAGCCATTTGCGCGGAACGTAGTCTTTTATCCGGTCTTTGTTGCTTAAGTTCGCTCGGCAAATATTTATGGTTTGGTCGGCAAAAGCAGAAACATCAATTTGTTTGCCCTCTTTTTTATCCATGTCGAAAACCCAAAGTTCGCTTTGCGGCGCTTCTTTTTCGCCCGGCATTTGGTATTTGTAGGTTTCCAGATCCGGACGTGGCTGATTCAAGACGTTAATTACCCACAGTGCTTTTACTTTGCGACTATCATTGCGTTCCAATGCAAATTTTTTCGAATCCGGTGACCATAAAATATAGGCATTTTTGCGTTTTTCGCTCTCCTTTTTTATGGTTTTTTCGTCATCATTTTCTTTCGGAGTATAACCGCCACCAAAAGCATAGTTTTTTTCGCCGTCGGTAGTAAGCTGGTGTTCAACAATGGTTGAGTCTTTTTTATCCTCCTCTTCTTCCAATGCTTTCAGAAAGTTTTCTTTATCCATCCAATACAGATTGTAGTCGCGGGCAAAAACTACGTACGAACTGTCGGGTGAAATGGCTGCCCACGACGGATGCTCTTTTATTTCTTTCCAGTCTTCCTGTTCGTATAATTCGCCGCTCGTAATGTTGTATTCAAAATGAAAAACTTTCTTTTTTGGCTTTTCTTTTTTTGGCTTTTTGCCGGTGTCTGTTTGGGTTGAATCCTGCTTTACAGAAGAATCTTCTTCTATTTTTTCTTCGTCTTGACTGCTCGTAACATCAAACTGAAAAACAGTATCGTTTTTTTTGAATTTTGGTTTTATTGGTGGCAGATGTTTGCCGTCGTAAGGGTCCTTTGTTATTCGGGTTAACATCGCAGCCATTTTATCAATATTAAAGAGGGCTGTTTTGGATTTTTTATCTAAATCAACCAAATAGAAAAATTCGCCTTCAGATGTTTTATAAGAATACCAGAATTTATCCCCGGTTTCCAACCAATTGGGAGCCACCGAAGTACTAAAAACCATTCGTTTTATTTTTTCGGGAGAAAAGCGTTCTGCCAGGCGATAATTGGCTGTTGTAACCGATTCGTTTTGGGCAATAATTTTCCCGTTTATCAGCAAGACTGCCAATAAGAAAATGAGTAGATTCTTCTTTTGCATTATTCTGATTTTAGATTAAATATTTCATTTGAAGGGGCTTAAAATAAAAAATTAATTCAAAGCGGAAGCTTTCAAAAATCAGTATTTATGTTTGGAATCAGAAAAAAAGAGGAATTTTTGGGAAAGCGTGTGAGAAGAAACTAGTTGATAATGTCGTCTAGCTTGACCTGTTTTTCCATCAAATCTTTTAGTGTTACTGAGGTCAGATATTCCGTAATTTTATTGTTTAATTGTCCCCAGAATCCTTTTGAAGCACAGATCCCTTCGCGTTTGCAGGTGTAACTGTGCGATAGGCAGTCGACAACGCAAACTCCGGGTTCAAAGGCGTTGTGAATATCATTTATTGTAATTTCCTCCGGTTTCCGGGTAAGAATATAACCGCTTTTTCGGCCTCCGGCTTTTGTAACCAAGCCTGCAACTTTTAAAGCCGTGACGATATGATCCAGATATTTGTAAGAGATATTCTGGTTTAGCGCAATGTCTTTTTGAAGAATCCCATTTTCAGACTCACACATTGCAATCTCAAGAATTGCACGGACACCATACCTGGTTTTTGTACTAAACTTCAAAACAGATAGTTGATTATGTTTTTTTTAAATCGTATTTAAAAGCAAATGTAACAAAAACTTCGTCATTTACTTTTATAGTGCCCAATAGTTTTCTGGGTGGTTCAATTTCAAAATCAGACAATTCTAATTCTATATCGCCTGTTAAAACCATTTCCGAATCTTCACAAAAATTAATGGCACAGGGAATTATAAAATTGCGGGTATTTCCGGCGATTGAGATTTTTGTTTTAAAGTTTGTTAGTCCGGTTGCTTCATCAAAGTCAGCTTTCTCTCGTGGCTCGATATCAATTTTAATATAAGGATACTCTGATGCTTTTACCATATTAAAAAAGTCATTAAGTATCCTGTTGTTTGGACCGTAAAATTCTTTTACGGGGATTTGTATATTTTGGTATGTTTCATCGTTTTGATATGGAGTTTGAGGTTGATTAATTTCAGGGTCGTAATTAACAAATTCAAATTGATTAACGTTTGATGAGCCTTGAATTAGAATATAATTTATACAATTTTCGTCCACTTTCAATCCGCTTTTTTCGTTTCCGTGATTGATAAACAGGGGAACAAGCGAGAGAATTAAAACTGGAATCTGGTATTTCAAAAAGTTAAACATTCCGAAATATAAAATTGAAAGGTTGTCCGGGATTTCCGGACAACCAGTTCTACTACCTTTTAATTACTAAAATGCAATACCTGCTTCCAGTACCACTCCATTGAATTTACCACCATCAATAGATCCGTGAGCAGGTCCCTCGTAATTTTGTGTCACATAGTCAAGTTTTACCACAACATTTGGAGTCATATACCATCCGCCACCAATATTTGTACGGTCAACAGAAGAACCGTCGTTATTGCTTACATTATTGTAGCGAGTGCCTACATAAAAGCTACCCAAACGATAAAGCGCCTGAACTGCCGTTTGAGTGAAGTGCTGGTCTGCTTCGTTTTTCTCTCCTTTCATGTTTTCATAAATTCCGAAAACTTCCAGGCCATGAAACTGAACAAATACGTTGGCCATGTAGCTGTTCATCTGGGATTGCCCGCTTCCGGGAGACCAACGCCCTGAGCGGAAGTTGTCGCCTTCTGCATCTGCTGTTTGCATTACGTTGTAGTAGCGGGCACCTGCACGATCACCGTCCCATAAATAGGAGCCACTGTGTCCGTCTCCTACATGATACCCGGACAAAGTTGCACGAATACGTAAATCTTCGTTGATATTTTTATCATAACCCAGTTTCCAGTTGAAAACAAGATCTTCGCCTAAATTACCACCACGTCCGTAATTTACGCGTCCGTTGTTGGTCCCAACCAAAGCTAAAAATCCATCTTTTCGGAACAAAATATCCAGGCCGGGATTGGTTGTATAAGCGTCCATAATCCAGCTCCCGACAAAAGGATTGTTTATTACGTTACCATTATTGCTGCGGAAAAAATGAGCATCTCCGTAGTTGGGCATCATTACCCCGGCTCTAATGGTAAGATATTTCATAAGGTTATCGCTGGCCGGTAAAAATGGCATGTGATCAATGGTTAAATAGCCACCTTCAACCCACGCTTCATTATGATGGCGTGACGACATGTAGTTGTTGATATACAACTGAATACCGGGAGCTAGATCTGCAGTAACGCTTAAATTTGCAGTAGGCAAATTGAAATTATTTTTTAAATCGATAAGTTCAACCGGAGCCTCATGATCCAGGGCCTGCATTTGAAGTGCAAAACCAGCGCCAACTTTTGCTTTCACCTTCTCGAATTCACTCGCCTCTAGTTTGGGTTTTTCAAATTGTTGCCCCAGGGATAGCATGCTTACTAAAGCTGCCGATAAAAGAACAATTACTTTTTTCATAACTAAAAATTAAATTTATATTCATCAAATTCAGCTGATTGGGTCAGCTTTTCAAATTGTTTGTTATTTATTTTCAAGTACAATTTCGTAGGTAATTTTAATTTCGTCTGCGGTTTTTAAAGCGCCCATCATAGCTGTTGGTGGATCAACTTTAAAATCACTCATTTTTAAAGGAACCTCTCCTTTAATCTTTATCCGATTTTGAGCTACCTTGTCATAAGCGAATTTGATCCCAACTTCTTTGTCTGTTCCATTGATGGTTAACAGGCCTTTTAACTCTGAAGAACTTTTGTCGGGGTTTGCAGCTACTGATTTATTAAGTCGGAAATTTATTTCAGGAGATTTATCACTGTTTAGTGCCTTTTGTGTTTTATTGTTCATTATTTTGTTGTTGCTTTTGAGGCTCTCAACCGGACATGTAAAATCCACATTCCTAATTTCTGTAATCGAATTTTCGTTAAGGGCGATTGTTGCGTTGCAACTAAATTCTTCGGCTTCCATTTCCCAATCGTGAACAGAGGATGTTCCGGAGACTATCAGTTTACTCTCAGAAGGAATGACTTTAAATTGTTGTTGGCCAAAACTTAAAGTGTTTGTAAATGAAGCGATTAATACGCTTAGCATTAGATATTTAAGGCTCGACTTTTTCATAATTAATTTTTTAATCTATTAATCCTATAATTTTAATAGGACAAATATAATGTTGTATTTTTTATGCAAATGATGATGAATGTCAATTTTGGGCCGAAAAATGTTCTAAAACATCCCTATTTAACCTTGAGTTTACATTCGAGTGTTATCCGGATGTTTTGACAAGTTAAAATCCCGGAAACATTGGAACTGAATTTTTCGTTGAAAAATGAAAAGAGTAAATTATGAGGAGGTATTGGAGGACTAAGGTTTTAAAGGTTTTGATTTTGAGTTTCTTGATACTATTCTTTTCCGCCGGTTTAAACGCACAGAAATTTGAAAATCGGCGGATGAATATGGTAGCTGTACAAATTGAAGCCAGGGGGATTACAAATGAGAAAATTTTGAAAGCCTTCAGAACTGTTGAAAGACATAAATTTGTTGATCCGGAATTTTTAGCTCTTGCCTACAATGACTCTCCGCTTCCGATTGATGAAGGGCAAACCATTTCGCAACCATATGTAGTCGCATTTATGACCGAATCTCTTGACTTGGAGGTAAATGAGAAAGTCCTGGAAATTGGAACAGGTTCCGGCTACCAGGCAGCAATTTTGGCCGAGTTGTGTGATTCTGTTTTTACAATAGAAATTTTTGAGTCGCTGGCCAGGAAAGCGAAAAATCTGTTTGACGACCTGGGATATAAAAATATTATTCCCAAAACAGGCGATGGGTACAAAGGCTGGCCTGAATATGCTCCTTTCGATGCAATAATTGTCACCTGCTCTCCGACACATATTCCTGAACCATTGAAAGAACAACTTGCCGAAGGCGGACGAATGATAATTCCTGTTGGCAAGTCGTATACCCAACAGTTGGTGTTGTTGGAAAAGAAGAAAGGAAAAATCAAAGAAAAGAAAATATTACCTGTTCGTTTTGTGCCTATGTTAGATGAAGACGGTAAAAAATATTGATTTTAGTGTCTTCTCATAATAAAATTTGACAGATTATTTGTTATTTTGAATTTAACCAAAAATCATTCAGAATGAGAACTAAACTGTTGCTGATATTCCTGCTTACTCCGTTTATTTTTAGTTGTGCTCAAAAAGCAGATCCGGCGAGACAATGGTTTATGTACCGTGGAAATTACGCCAGCGGCGTTTTGGACAATGCAAATTTGCCTGAAAAATGGGATACAGAAACTGGTGAAAATATTGCCTGGAAAACATTTATTCCCGGACTTGGCAACTCATGCCCGGTGGTTTGGGGCGATAATATTTTTATAACTACAGCGGTCAGTCAGGCCGACTCGGGAAAGATTGTTACCGGAATTTACGGTTCGATCGTTCCGGTGCAGGATTCCTCCGTTCACGACTGGATTACCTATTGTTTTGATAAAAATTCGGGCGAGATAAAATGGCAAAAAACCGCATATTCAGGAATACCTAAACAAAAACGCCATCCGATGTCGACACATGCAAACTGCACTTCGGCAACCAATGGCGAATATGTGGTTTCATTTTTTGGTTCAGAGGGATTGTATTGTTACGACGTGAATGGTAACTTGCAATGGAAGAAGGACTTTGGTGTTCTTCAGTCGGTTTTCTTTTTGGTTCCGGGTGCTGAATGGGAATTTGCCAGCTCGCCGTTGATTCACGACAATGTGGTTATTATTCAATGTGATGTTTTTGAAAATTCATTTTTGGCGGCTTACGACATAAAAACCGGCGGTGAAATTTGGAAAGTGAAACGCGATGAATACCCGGGATGGTGTACCCCAAATGTTTATTATGAAGGAGAAAAAGCCCGAATTGCGGTTAACGGATATAAACACCGGGGAGGATACGATTTTGAAACCGGTGAAGAATTGTGGAAGCAGTCGGGAGGTGGTGATATTCCAATTCCGACACCAATTGTTGGTGAGAACCTGGTTTACTTTAACAGCGCGCATGGAAAGATTTCTCCGATTCTGGCCATTCAGAATAATGCGCGCGGTGATATTACTCTGGATGAAAATGAAACTTCAAACGAGTTTGTAAAATGGGGAAAATTGCGAGGAGGTTCGTATATGAGTACGATGTTATTATACAACGGATATTTGTATAATGCAGCCTGGAATGGTAAACTTACCTGTTACAATGCTGTTACGGGGGAAGAAATGTATTCTGAGAAGGTGGGTGGCGGAAATAGTTATACATCGTGCCCTGTTGCTGCCGATGGAATAATTTACATAACCGACAACGACGGAGTAGTATATTCTGTAAAAACCGGGCCTGAGTTTGAGATCCTCAGGGAAAATCAGTTGCACGAAACCGTAATGGCCACACCAGCCATTTCCGATAACTATTTGTTTTTCAGAACGGGGAATCATTTGGTGGCAGTTTCAGGGAAATAGTATTTCAGAAAAATTTGAGGTTAATTTAAGTTTCCGTGATTGCAGGGAATCTCTTTTTATTAATCCGAATAATTGTCTTATTTTCGCCAAATTGTTTATTTACATGAGATCGTATGTGGCTTAGGGTTTCCAGCATTATCCTTCGGAATAAAATTTTATTGCTTGTCGTTTTGGTTGTAATAACCGGCTTTTTGGGTTATCATGCACAAAAGGTTGAAATGTCGTACGAATATTCGTCGTTACTTCCCAAAAAGGATCAGGCATACAAGGACTATCAAAATTTTGTTGAAGTTTTTGGCGAAGAAGGAAATCTGATTGTTATCGGAACACAAGATTCCAATTTTTTTCATCTTGCCCATTTTCATCGCTGGCAAAGGTTGTGTGCCGAGCTTTCAGCAATTGATGGCGTGGAAAACCTGATTTCGGTTGCAAATTCCTACAATCTTGTAAAGGATACTGAAAAGAAACAGTTTGAGGTTGTTAAGGTATTTCCCGATACACTGCAATCGCAAAAAGAACTGGATGAATATGCCACAGTTTTGCGGAGTTTACCTTTTTACGACCGGCTTCTTTACAATAAGGAAACGGATGCTTATCTGCTTGCGATTACAGTAAACAAAGAAAAAATGAAGTCAAAGGAACGGGAAAAACTCATTCGTTCCATTCAAAAAGTCAGTCGTCAGTTTGAAAAAGACGAAGACATAAAATTACACTATTCCGGTTTGCCATACATTCGTGTGGTTAATTCCATTCAAATTAAAAAGGAGCTGTATTTTTTTAGCGTTCTTGCGCTGGCTATTTGTATTATCGTTTTATTTATATTTTTCCGCTCTTTCAAAGCTGTATTTTTTCCGGTACTTATTGTTTTAATTGGTGTGGTTTGGTCGATGGGAATGTTGGCGCTGTTTGGTTTTAAAATAACCTTACTTACCGGAATGATTCCTCCGCTGCTGATTGTAATTGGTATTCCCAACAGTATTTACATGTTGAATAAGTTTCACCATGAGTTTGTAAGCCACGGAAACAAAGTAAAGGCGCTTCAACGGGTAATCATAAAAATTGGGAATGCAACGTTTTTAACGAACCTGACAACAGCTTCCGGTTTTGCCACTTTTATTATCGTAAAAAGTAATTTGTTGAAGGAGTTCGGAATTATTGCCTCTTTAAATATCATGGGGCTTTTTGTTCTTTCTCTGTTATTGATTCCAATTATTTTCAGTTTTATTGAGCCGCCTTCGTCAAAGCATGTCAAGCATCTGGATAATAAGTTTATATCAAAGATAATCTCGCAGCTGATAAACATTACTCAAAATCGTCGGAAAACTGTGTACGTAGCCACAACAATAATTCTTGCCGGAGGATTTTATGGCATTTCTCTGATGAAAACTTCAGGTTACATGGTTGACGATATTCCCAAAGATGATCCGATATATATTGACTTGAAATTTTTTGAAAGTAATTTCGACGGGCTGATGCCGCTGGAAATTATGATAGATACAAAAAAAGCCAAAGGAGTGATGCAGATGACAACTTTCAGAAAGATCGATCAGTTGGAGACACGACTCGCTGAATATCCCGAGCTTTCCTCTTCACTTTCATTGCTGAATTTGCTGAAATTTGCAAAACAGGGTTTTTATAATGGTCGCGAAAACTATTACAGTTTGCCCAATAACCGAGAGAAAAATTTTATTCTTCAATACGCTCAAACCGGTGAGGAAAATGCAAACCTTCTGCACTCGTTTATGGACAGTACACAGCAGATTACGCGAGTAAGTATTCGCATGAAAGATGTTGGAACCAAACGGATGGAAGAATTGTATGCTGATTTTAAATCGGATATTGATTCAATATTTACGTCTGATAATTACGATGTTATTGTAACCGGTTCAAGTGTGACTTCCTTCAAAGGGACACAGTATCTTTTGAAAAACTTATTTCAGAGTCTGGCGCTGGCAATTTTTCTGATTTCGGGTTTTATGGCCATTATGTTTTCTTCCTGGAGAATGGTAATTATGTCGCTTATTCCAAATGTAATTCCGCTGGTTTTTACCGCGGCAATAATGGGTTATGCCGATATTCCCATAAAAGCCTCCACAATATTGGTATTTAGTATTGCTTTTGGTATTTCGGTAGACAACACTATCCATTTTTTGGCCAAATACAGGCAGGAGTTAAATGTAACCGGCTGGGATATCGGAAAGTCTGTTATTCTGGCTTTAAAAGAAACGGGAGTGAGCATGCTTTATACTTCGGTTGTGTTGTTTTTTGGGTTTGGAATTTTTTCGCTTTCCAGTTTTGGAGGGACTGTTGCATTGGGGGTTCTGGTTTCCATTGCTTTGCTGGTAGCGGTTACATCCAATTTGATTTTACTGCCTTCGCTCCTGGCGAGTTTGGAAAGAATAACTACAACCAAATCGTTTAAAGAACCGTTATTACATATTTACGACGAGGAAGAAGATATTGAACTGGAGGACTTGGAGATATCGTACAAAGAAGAAGAAAATAAGAAGTAGCAGGTATGTTTACATTTGAAGAGTTACTTGAGAAAATAAATACCGAAATTCAGAAACGCACGCAGGAACTCAGGAAGAAAGAACCGTTGAGACTTTACGAACCTGTTGATTACACGCTCGAAATGGGTGGTAAGCGTCTGCGGCCGGTTTTGGTTTTGCTCAGTTACAATTTATTTTCTGAAGATGTTTCAAAGGCAATCCCGGCTGCTCTCGGAATCGAGGTCTTTCATAATTTTACGCTTTTGCACGACGATATTATGGACAAAGCCGATGTGCGGAGAAACAGGCCGACAGTTCATAAAAAATTCAGCGAGAACGGCGCCATTTTATCGGGCGATGCCATGGCTTTTTTAGCCTACGAATACTTGCTCGAAATTGAATCGGCAAGAATTACTGATGTTGCCCGTTTGTTCTCCAAAACGGCACTTGAAGTTTGCGAAGGACAGCAGCTTGATATGGATTTTGAAACTCGTCTGGATGTTACTGAAGAAGAATATCTGGAAATGATACGGTTAAAAACGGCAGTTTTACTGGCTTGTAGTTTAAAAACAGGTGCGTTGCTGGCTGATGCTCCGGAGGAAATGGCCAAAAAACTATATGACTTTGGGATCAATTTGGGCCTGGCTTTTCAACTGCAGGACGATATGCTGGATACGTTTGGAAACCAGGAGACTTTTGGAAAAAAAATAGGGGGCGATATCCTGGCCAATAAAAAGACCTTCCTGCTGATAAAAGCGATTGAAATGGCAAATTCGGAACAATCAGAGAGACTGCACTATTGGATAAATAAAGAGGATTTTATTCCTGAACAAAAAGTAAAGGAAGTTATAGCCATTTATAATCAGATTGGTGTTCAGCAACAGATCCGGAAAAAAATAGATTCATTTTATCTGCATTCACTGGAAATTCTGGATGAGCTTAAAGTATCTGAGGATCTTAAAAATCCGCTTAAAAGCCTGAGTAATAAAATGCTTCAACGTGTTTTTTAACAACGTTAAATTTGCTCCAAAAAAAAGGGCTTTTCGTTGTAAAAAAGCAAAACAATACTAAATTTGTTGGGCAGTGAAAAAACTGATAGTTAAAAAACCGATATAAAATCTAAACATAAATGGCTAAAAACATTGGTAAAATCATCCAGGTTATTGGTCCTGTGGTGGATGTTAGTTTCGAACAGGTAGGTAGCGAACTCCCCAGTATTTACGATGCATTGGAAGTAGTTAGAGAAGGCAAGGATAGTTTAATTATCGAGTGCCAGCAGCACATTGGTGAAAACCAGATTCGTTGTATTGCAATGGATGCGACCGACGGGCTGAGAAGGGGGATGGATGTAGTTTCAACCGGAAGCCCGATAACTATGCCGAAAGGAGAGGTTTCTTTGGGACGTTTGCTTAACGTTGTCGGAGATGCTATCGACGGATTGGAACAGTTGCCAAAAGAAGGTTTAAATATTCATAACGAACCACCAAAATACGAAGAGCTTACTACCGAAACTGAAGTTCTTTACACCGGGATAAAAGTAATTGACCTTATTGAGCCCTATGCAAAAGGAGGAAAGATTGGTTTGTTTGGAGGTGCCGGTGTTGGAAAAACCGTTTTGATTCAGGAGTTGATTAATAATATTGCTCTTGCACACAGTGGTCTTTCTGTATTTGCCGGAGTGGGAGAACGTACCCGTGAAGGAAACGACCTTTTAAGGGAGATGATTGAAGCCAATATTGTTGATTATGGCGAAGAATTCAAAGAATCCATGGAAAAAGGAAGTTGGGATCTCTCCAAAGTTGACAACGAAAAAATTAAAAAATCAAAACTGGCCATGGTTTTTGGGCAGATGAACGAACCGCCGGGAGCCCGTGCCCGAGTGGCTTTATCGGGATTAACAATTGCTGAAAGCTTGCGCGACGGCGATGGTTCAAAAGGTGGCGGTCGTGATATTCTGTTTTTTGTTGATAATATTTTCCGTTTTACTCAGGCAGGCTCCGAGGTGTCTGCACTTTTGGGAAGGATGCCTTCGGCAGTAGGTTACCAGCCAACGCTGGCTACTGAAATGGGGGTGATGCAGGAACGGATTACCTCAACCAAAAACGGTTCTATTACATCGGTTCAGGCAGTTTATGTACCTGCCGACGACTTAACTGACCCGGCACCGGCAACAACATTTGCCCACCTTGATGCAACGACTGTATTAAGCCGTAAAATTTCAGAGCTTGGAATCTATCCTGCAGTTGATCCGCTGGATTCATCCTCAAGAATTTTAACTCCTGAAATTGTTGGGCAGGAACATTACAAGTGCGCACAAGATGTAATTATGTTGCTTCAGCGATATACTGAATTGCAGGATATAATTGCAATCCTGGGTATGGATGAACTTTCGGAAGAAGATAAACTGGTGGTTCACCGTGCACGTCGCGTACAACGTTTCTTGTCGCAGCCATTCTTTGTTGCTTCTGCATTTACAGGGCTCGACGGAAAACTGGTTTCAATAGAAGATACTATTAAAGGTTTCAATATGATTATGAATGGTGAAGTGGACAAATATCCGGAAGCTGCATTCAATTTGGTTGGAACCATTGAAGAAGCGATTGAAAAAGGCGAACGCATGTTGGCCGATAATTAATCCTGAATTTGATAAACATGTTTATTGAAATTATTACACCCGACAAAAAGGTTTTTGAAGGCGAGGTAAAACTCGTTCAACTTCCAGGAAGTAAAGGAGGTTTTGAGATATTGAAAAATCACGCACCCATCATTTCTACTTTGAAAAAGGGAACCATAAAAGTGGTTGAGGAAAATGGGAAAGAACAGCTCTTTGAAGTCGATGGTGGAGTAGTAGAAAACAAGGCAAATAAAATCATTGTGTTGGTGGAATCGGTCTAAAAGAAAGAAAAATTACTATATTACCCTGAAGAATCTAATCTTCGGGGTTTTTTATTTTATGGGGAAAATTAAATACCTTATCATACGATTTAGTTCAATTGGCGACATTGTTTTAACAACACCAGTAATCCGTGGGCTAAAACAGCAGGTAGATAATGCAGAAATTCATTATGTTACCAAAAATAAACATGCTTCTATTGTTCGCTCAAATCCGTTCATCGACAAAGTTCATGTGTTGGATGAAAATATCAATGACTTATTGGATGAGCTTGAAAAAGAGCAACTGGATTATATTATTGATCTTCACCAGAATTTTAGAAGTAACCGGATAAAAAGTCGTTTAAAATTGCCTGCTTTTTCTTTTGAGAAACTCAATTTTAAGAAGTTTTTGATGATTCAGTTTAAAATCAACCGTTTGCCCGAGAGGCATATCGTTGATCGGTATTTGGATACAGTTTCGGTTTTTGATGTGCAGAATGACGAACAGGGGCTTGATTTTTTTATTCCTGAAAAAGAGCAGTTTGACAAAAACAAGCTACCAAAGTTTTTTCAAAAGAGTTTTTTGGTTTTTGTAATTGCCGGCACCTATTTTACAAAGAGGCTTCCTGTTTCCAAAAAAGTAGAAATTTGTAATGCCGTTGATTTTCCGATAATTCTTCTTGGAGGCCAGAACGAAATTCATGAGGCAACCGAAGTGGATTCAGAAACCGGCGAAAACGTATTAAATCTTGTTGGAAAGTTAAGTTTAAATGAATCTGCATCGTTGGTTCGTGCTGCCAAACTGGTTCTTGCAAACGACACCGGGCTGATGCATATTGCCACTGCTTTTAAAAAGAAAATATTATCATTTTGGGGAAATACCGTTCCCGAATTTGGTATGTATCCTTACCAGGCTCACCCCGATTCTAAGATTATCGAAGTTAAAGATTTAAAGTGCAGGCCCTGTTCAAAACTAGGGTTTGATAAATGTCCCAAAAAGCATTTTAATTGTATGAATCAGATAGAAGTGCAGAAAGCAGTTCAGTGGATAAAAGAGAATTACTAATTTTCCTTTTTGATTTTTTAACACCTCTTAACGCACTATCATTCTGATTCTCTGTCTTTACTTAAAAAGTATAAAAACGTTTCAGTTGTCTTTTTATACGATTTAAAAAGGAATTTGCCGGTTCACAGGAAATCCTTTTTCCAGGCCTGCAATGTACAATACTTTAGAGGTTAAAACAGAAAACAATAAAAGATGATTAAACAGAAAACAGGACTTTTTATATTCTTTTTATGTATTGTTGTACCGGTTCATATCAAAGCAAAAGAAAGTAAAACAAAGGAAGCCGGGCAGTGGGCGCTCGCCAGGGAAACCAAGGGCGTTTCCATTTATTATCGTTGGATAGTAAACGACACGGTAAAAACACGGGAGATGAGAGCCAAATTTAAAATTAAAGCAGATGTGGCTGAGATTCTTCCTCAATTCTCCGAAGTCGAAAATTATTATTGTTGGGCGGTGGGAATTAAAAAGTGTGAAATAAAAAAATTGAATGAAAACAGTTGGGTGACCTACACTTTAATGGATTATCCGTGGCCCTTTAAACAAAAAGATTTAGTAACCAGATATTTGGTTCGTATTTTCAGTGATGAAACAACTATCTCAGTCTATTCAGATCCCAATTTTTTTGCTAAAAAAGATGGTGTTGAACGGGTGCAGAATTACTTTGGTGAGTGGAAATTCCGTACAAATAAAAGCGGAACTACTGAAGTCGACTATCGCGTCGTTTCTTATGTCAAACCGGTTTTCCCCCGGTTTATCCAGGATCCGGTTATCCAGAAACTATTTATCGATTCTTTCCACGAGTTAAAACTACTGGCCGAAACAAAATGAAAACAGAAACTGTAAAACGGAATGGAGTAAAACGGCTGTTCTCTTTAAAAGGTGAACCCAAAGTGGTTGCCAAAGGATTTGCTCTTGGGTCGTTTGTGGGGATGTTGCCTTTTCCGGGGTTCCAAATAATAATTTCTGCAACACTGGCTTCTTTTTTCCGCCTGAACAAAACCGCAGCCATTGCCGGGGTTTTTAATACAAATCTGGCAACCGGAGTTTTTGTTTTTGCGTTTAATTACTGGCTCGGCAAAAAGATTCTTGGAATAGAATCAGCATTTCAGATGCCGGAAAAGATTGGGATTGGTTTTGCCAGGACCATTTTTGAGGCTGGTTCCGATGTATTTCTGTCATTGTTGCTGGGAGGATTTATCACCGGAATTTTTGCTATGATTCTTGGATATTATATTTCTCTCACCCTGTTAACCCGAAAAATAAAATCCCCTGATGAACATTGAAAAATATACACTGATTACCGGCGCCAGCGCAGGTTTGGGAAAGGAACTGGCTTTGGAATGTGCAGGTAGGAGCAAAAACCTGATTTTAACGGCTCTGCCCGGCGAGAGCATTAAACGTTTCGGACTAAAGTTGTCTTTACAGTTTAATATTCAGGTGAAAACATTTGAAACTGACCTGACTGAGTTTGGGGCAGTTGAACAGTTTGTACAAAATATTGGTGATTTTGAAATTGAAATTTTAATAAATAACGCCGGTGTGGGCGGTACAAAATCGTTCTTGGAAGCTAAAACCGAATATATTGATCAGATTGTATTATTGAATATGCGGGCCTTGGTTTTGTTGACACACCTGCTTCTCCCCGTTTTGAGAAGACAATCCAGAGCGTATATTCTGAATATTGCGAGTATGGCTTCTTTTGGGCCGATGCCGTTTAAAACCGTTTATCCGGCTTCAAAGGCATTTGTATATTCATTTTCACGTGGATTGGGAGCTGAACTGAGAGGAACAGGAGTGGTCGTGAGTGTTGCCCATCCCGGGGGAATGCGGACAAATGCTGAAGTTACACAGCGGATTGAAAGTCACAGTCGCTTAATCCGCAGTACAACGCTTGAAACCCGGCTGGTAGCCAAAATATGTATGCGCAAACTTTTAAAAGGAGATGAGCTGATTATTCCTGGATTTATGAACAAATTGAGCTGGCTGGTTTTCAAAATAGTGCCGGTGTGGATGAGACTCAGAATAATGAGATCTTCTCTTCAAAGGGAAATAAATGCTTCAAACCAAATGGCAGGAGGAGCATTAAAATGAAGGTACTGGTTACTGGTGCAAATGGTTTGCTGGGGTCGCACATCGTTCGTGAATTACTCAACCGGAAATTCGATGTGCGGGCAATGGTACGAAAAGGAAGCAACCTGGAGGCCCTGAAAGGATTAAATTGCGAATTTTTTAAGGGGCGGATAACAAACAAAACAGATGTGGAAAAGGCAGTAAAGGATTGTGACTATGCTATTCATGCTGCGGCCCGGACGACACAAACGCCATCGCAACTCGAAGCTTTTTATAAAATCAACGTCCAAAGTACAAAACTTCTGTTTGAAGCCTGTGTAAAATACAAGATCACGCGTTTTGTTTTTGTAAGTACGGCAAACTGTTTTGGCAATGGCACAAAAGTTTTTCCGGGAAATGAAAAGAATCCGTTTCCTTTGTGGCTAAAAAGCTCGGGTTATGCGTACAGCAAATTATTAGCACAGGAAATGGTTTTAAATAAATCCGGTCAATATGAACTTGATACAGTAGTTGTAAATCCAACTTTTCTGATAGGCGAAAACGATGTAAAACCCAGTAGCGGAGAAATTTTTTTTCATGTTGTAAACAAGCGGTTTGTATTCTACCCGCCGGGTGGAAAAAATTTTGTTGACGCAAAATCAGTTGCGGGAGGTGTTGTAAATGCAATGCTGAAGGGCAAAAAAAGGGAGAGTTATCTTTTAGCGGGCGAAAATCTTTCTTATGTTGATTTTTTTAAAACGGTTATGAGAATTACGCAGCAAAATCCTTTGTTAATACCTGTCCCCTCGTGGTTTTTAAAACTATTGGGTTATGGTGGCGACCTGCTTGAAAAATGGTTTAAAGTTCCGGTTCAGTTAACAAGTACAAATGCAAAAATGATATGTACCGGGAATTATTATTCAGCAGAAAAAGCAATTAAAGAGATTGATTTTGAAGTGATTCCGCTGCAACAATCATTGGAAAAAGCTATCTTGTGGTTTCAAAAAAATAATTAGTTCAAATTTTAATCTAAATGAATAGAATAAGAAAATTCTGGCTTCGGTTTTGGGTGGTTTTTCTTATTCAGATAGTCATTAAAAGTTTTGATCAATCATTTCCACACGGGCCATTTGAGGTAAATATCCGGAGCCTGGTGTTTACACTGTTTTTTTTGGCTTATGGATTGCTTATTTGGTGGATTGCTGATTTTTTAAATGATTATTTTCATCATTTGACAAAAAGCCTAAAAAAGGAAGTAAATCGTATTGTTATACTTACATCTCTGCACGGAATTTTAGGCTTTGTTCTTTCAGCTTCTTTAAATCATTTGTATCGCCTGGGTGATGTTTATCTGTTCGGGAATGCAGAAAACTGGAATCAGATAGCATTGCTAAATCCGGAACTAACAGTGGCTTTAACCAGTTTGTATCTACTGATACTTGGTTTCGACGGTTATTTTGAAACGCAAAGAAATCTCCAAAGTGAAAAATTGAAGGCACAGGAATTGGAGAAGGAAAATCTACTGGCGCAATACAAAGCTTTAAAGGCGCAAATTGAACCTCATTTTTTGTTTAACAGCCTAAGTGTACTTTCTTCACTGGTTTATGAGGATGCCGATCTTTCAGCCGATTTTATAGTGAAAATGTCGAAAACCCTGCGATATATTATTGAAAAAAATGAATTTCATCTTGTTAAACTTTCCGAAGAGCTCGATTTTCTGGACTCCTACTATTTTCTTATCAAAACCCGGCTCGATAATGGTGTTTTTCTTGAAACCCGGCTTACAAAGTCTTTTATTGAAAACACATATATACCACCGGTAACTTTACAACTATTGGTTGAAAATGCGGTGAACCATAACAAATATAATCCGGAGGATCCTTTGAAGATAGTTATAGAAACAAAAGATAATTTTATAATTGTAAGAAACAATCTGAATCCGCGACTTAAAACTGAACCGTCCACACAAACTGGTTTGAAAAACCTAAAAAGAAGATATGAACTCATTTCAATGCAGCAAGTTGCAGTAATTACAGAGAATGGTGAGTTTATTGTTAAAATACCGTCGTTAAAACAATCAGATTATGAAAGTTTTACTGTTTGAAGATGAAAAACATACGGCGCAGCGCCTTGTTCAGTTGCTGAAAAAATACGATGCTGATATAAAAGTGCTTGATGTTATCGGGTCGGTAAAAGAAGGTATTCAGTGGTACAGGAAAAATCCGCTTCCTGATTTGGTTTTCCAGGATATTTTGCTGAACGACGGAAATTGTTTTGAGATTTTTGATGACGTAAAAGTTAAGGTTCCGGTTATTTTTACCACTGCGTACAATGAATATGCACTTCGTTCTTTTAATGTTAATAGTATCGATTACATTGTAAAACCTTATGATTACCAGGATATAAAAATGGCTCTTGACAAATTTCGCAGTTTTAGGGAGATGTTTCTTCCTCCGGAAAACGATCTGTTAAAAAAGATTGTATTTCCGGAAGCAGCTGAAGTAAAAAGGCGTTTTCTCGTTAAAGTTGGTGATAGGTATCGCTCTGTAAAAAGCGAGGACATTGCCTGGTTTTTGTTTGATGAAGGCGTGACTTTTGCTGTCACATTTGAGAATTCAAAATTCCCGGTAAATCATTCCATTGAGCAGCTTTCCGGATTACTTGATTCCCGTTTTTTTTTCCAAATTAACCGGAAATACATTATAAATATTGAATCTATTCGCAACATTCACACATGGTTTAACAGTCGTTTCAAAATTGAAATGGTACCAAAACCCGATGAAGATATAATCGTAAGTCGTGAGCGTGCCAAAGATTTTAAACTGTGGCTCGATCAGTAATTATTTATTCTCAAAGGCTTGACCCAGCCGCTCGAGTCCTTCCTGTAAAATGCTTTGCGGGCAGCCAATATTAATCCGCATCCAACCGTCGCCTCCGGTACCAAAACGGCCGCCGTTGCTTAGTCCGACTTTTGCTTCCTCAACAATAAATTTCGAAAGTTCTTCATCTTTCATTCCGTACTCTGTGAAATCAAGCCAAACAAGGTAAGTTGCTTCTAAAGGCATAACTTTTACTTTTGAAAGATTCTTTTCAATAAAGGCTTTAACCAGTTGATAGTTCTCCCAAAGGTAATCGAGCATTTGTTCCAGCCATTCGTCGCCGTGAGCATAAGCTGCTTCCAGGGCAACAGAACCAAAAATATTTCCCATGCCCAGGTGTCCTACACCCAGAGCTCTCTCATAACGGGCGAAATTTGTTTTATTGGGAATAATGGCAATTGATGAGGAAAGTCCAGCGACGTTAAATGTTTTACTTGGCGCCATAAAAACCAGAGAATTGTTGGCTGCCTCTTCTGAAATGGTCGCAAATGGAATATGTTTGTGTTTTTTGAAAATCAAATCAGAATGGATCTCATCGGAAATCACCATGATTTTGTTTTCGATACAAATAGTCGAAAGTTCTGCAAGTTCGTCTTTTGTCCACACCATTCCTCCCGGGTTCTGCGGATTGCAGAGCATTAGTAATTTTGTCTTTCCCGATATTTTTGCTTTTAGGTCATCAAAGTCAAATGTGTATCTTCCGTTTTCAATCTTTAGCGGATTTTCCACCATTTTTCGTTTGGTGCCTTTTACGCATTCAAAAAAAGGAAAATATACCGGCGGTTGCACAATCACTTCGTCGCCGGGTTTCGAAAAAGTTTCAACGGCCATTGTTAAACCGGCAACTACGCCGGGGCTAAACGAAACCCACTCTTTCTGAATTTCCCAGTTGTGTCGCCGTTTCATCCAGCCAATAATGGCCTGAAAATAAGATTCAGGTTTTAATGTATACCCAAAAATTTCATGATCAGCTCTTTTTTTAATTGCATCAACAACAAAATCGGGAGTTTTAAAATCCATATCGGCCACCCAAAGAGGCAAAACATCGTTGGTGTTAAACGCCCAGTCGCGTGCATCGTACTTTATACAATTGGTTCCTTCACGCTGAACTATTTCATCAAAATTGTATTTTTTCATTACTATATATACTATGGTATAAATTTGCGGTTGACGAAGGTATTAAATTTCAATTTTCCGCAAATAATTTACATTGTTCTCTTTTTCAACTTTTAATACAAAGTTGAAACGGTTTAGGTTTAAACACAGATCAAAATCGGATTTTGGTGACCAATCCTGTTTTTCGGGATCAAAAAAACGGGCGCCGGAACCTTTTTTTATTATTTCGATCATTTTTTTATAGTTGTTGGAAATCCCGCTTAGTTCATTTTTTATAAATTCAGCACAAAGAGTGTCTTCGTCGGTTGGGTATTCACAGGCATAGCCCATACAAACCAGCGAAACATCCCGAGGTTTTTGTTGCCTGATATATTGAACAATTGCACCGGCATTTACAAAGCTTCCGGTTATAATTTCATCCGCTTTTTTTGCATTTACAATTCCCTGTGTGCCGGAACTCGTTGTATGAACAAGCGTTTTACCTTCAATTTTCTCTTTAACAAGAAGCGATGGAGAGTTTCCGAAGTCGAACCCGGGTGGTTTTTGTTCATTCCGCTCTCCCAGTAAAATAAAATCCGGATTTTGTTCTTTTAATAAATAAGAAATATTGATGTCTCCAACCGGAATTATTTTCGACGCTCCAAAATCAAATGCATAGCAGGCAGTTGAAAATGCGCGGAACACATCAATTATTACAGTTAGTCCCCGTGCTTTTTTTGCACCGTCGAGAAGTTGCAGGATGTTAATGTTCATTGTTTTTTGCTTTTAGGCGCAATTCGGTATCCGATACCAAATTCTAACAAATCAGCCCGAAATAAAGGAATTGCCCGCAATAAAACAACTCCTATTAAATTATTAAAGTAAACTTTTACACCCGCTTTATAGTATCGTTGCCGCGTGTAGTACTCGTTCATCTGCAGATTTAATCCGTATGAAGCAAATATTCCTGCTCTCCCAAGAATAAACTCGTTGTGTAAACTTATTCCATACCTAAAGTTTAGAGATGGCTCTCCGGTGTAGTTATAGTTTAAATATGCATAGTCTTCAATGGAAGGATCATAAACAAAATCCAAACCTATTCCCATTTTATTAACTGCAGAAGTGCGGTAGCTGTAATTTAAAGATGCATTTACAGGGAAGTAGTTTTTGTTTTCCATTCCTTGAATTTCTTTTATTCCGGTAGCCCCGTAAATCCAGCATTCATGACGGGATTTTATGTTACCATCCGTTTCTGGAGCTTTTTTGCGAACAGGAAGATCTTCAAATTCATACCCCACGGTAATACTTCTGTTCTTAACGTTTATCCCCAAATTAGGAGATTTTATTAACGCGTTGGAAAAGTGATTTAAGCCGCTTGAGTATTCAATATAAACTGGCTTTATTCTGACTCTTGCATAAAATCTGATGGTAGCCCCGATATTAAAATGAGTACTGATTGCCTGGTTTTCCGGATTGTTAGCAGGGTCGTATTTTTTTTCAAAGTAACCTATCCCCGTATATTCAATAATTCCGGCATCGAAAAATTTGCGTTTAGGTAGAAAAGAAAACTGAAGATAGTATAGAAGAGAATGAGAATTTCCCAGAATTTCAGGATTTCCGTATGACATATAGTTGTAGCTAATACCGTGGTTTGGGTAATTAAAATATCGTCTCCACTCTCCACCGCGGTGGTTTTTCCACGTATATCCAACTGTGAATCCCTTCACCGGCTCTTTTACTAACGGTGTAATTAAACTGTTATGAGGATGAATATTACCATATATATAACTTAATCTGAGGCTTTCCTGTCCGAAAGCTGAATTTGTAAAGGGGATAACGAAGACCAAACAAGAGAGAAGTAATATAACAACAATAGTGTCTTGTTTTTTTGAATTTATCCATTGTGGCGCCTTGGGCATACGATAATTAATGTTGGTTTTATTCAAGGTTTGTTAAACACAATAAATCAGAGCGAAATATAACACTTGTTAGGTGGATATAGCGAATAACTCATAAAATTAGAAAATGGCCAGAATATCCTCTCCTTTGATTTATTGATTAGTTAACATGTGTATTTTTGATTTGGCATGATTTTTGATATAAAGCAAAATTTCTTTATTGGTATTGTTTATCAGTGTTTTATGGAATAAAAAAGCCAATGTTAATTTTGAATGTTAATTTTACATTTATTTCAGATAATTTTAATATATGTTTTACAACACTATGCTGAAAAACATATATGTTTGTATTGACATTCATGTTAAACAAATAAAAAATTGAATGGTTATGAAAACAATTAAATTATTATTTACAGTAACAGCATTCGCAATTGCAGCAATTGCCAGTGCAGTTGAGAAACCGAAAATGAACGTAATTCCATTAACAGCTGATAGAGCTATTGTGGCAATTACAAATGAAAACGCAGCTTATTTTGAGCTGAGTATCGAAGCTGAAGATGGTTCAATGGTATATTATAAAGAATCAAACAAACCATTAACCGATTATCAAAAAGTTTTTGATTTTGCAAATCTTGAAGATGGTAGTTATGTCCTTAACCTGAAAGTGAATGACACTCAGTTGTCGAGAGACATTGAAGTTGCCCATAAAGGGATTTATGTTGGCGACTCAAAGTTGACCTTTGATCCTTATTTTGACTACAAAGACAATGTTTTGAAATTTTCTTACCTGAATTTTGATAAAGAAAATTTGAATCTTTCTATTTACAGTAAAGGCGATTTGGTTTACAAATCAAAAATTGGAAATAACTTCGCCGTTAGTTCAGGTTATGATCTTTCAAAACTGGATTCCGGAGAATACACTGTTATTCTTAGTTCTTTAAACGATGAATATGCGTTTAGTCTGGTTAAATAATAGATAAGAAAATGGTTTAGTTTAGTTAGGGGCTCTGCGGTTGCAGGGCCTTTTTTTATGCCTGTTCGGAGATTTTATTTACTAAAGTTTTAACGTTGTTTGTTATCTGTTAGCAGTTGTTCGTCGATAAGTTGTATTGAAGGTGTAACTGAGCCCCGACTTTTCGAGTCGTTAATAATAGAACAATTAACAGAAAACAGTTTTGAAAACAAAATATTTATTATTTGTATTGCTTTTTATGCTTGTGTCAGCAGTAAGTTATGCATCTGAGAAACCAAAGATGACCATTACTGCAAACGATGAGCAGATAGTTTCTGTTCAGTTTGAATCATCCGAACCGACATGGTTTGAATTAACTGTTCAGGACACGAAGGGAGAAGTTGTGTACCATAAAAAATTACGGGAAAGAACTGCGAGGTACAAACAGCAGATTGATTTTTCAAAGTTAAAAAAGGGCAATTACTTTGTTTGTGTTAATTACGGAAACAGGAGTTTAAACAGTGCGTTGAGCGTCTCCCCCAATGGAGTTGAAATCAGTCCGGCAGAATTTTTTTACGAACCGTATTTTGAAATTGAAGGAGAAAAATTAAATATTTCTTTTCTGAATGTAGCGCAAAAGGGTGTTTATCTTTCCATTTACAAAAAAGATAAATTGGTTTATGGTATTTACCTCGGAAATGAAATGAGTATACAGAAGCGGCTTGTTCTGAATCAAGCCGAAAAGGGAGAATACAAAATTGTTTTGAGAGAGTGGTTTAAGAATCATTCTGCTCAGGTGCAACTGTAGGGTTAGTTTGCATTGTAGAAGAAAGCTCCATTTTTATGGGGCTTTTTTTATCATAATTGTTATCTTAAGGCATTGTTTGAAATTTTTTTCTTTTGTTTTGATAATGTATTAATAATAAACTTGTTATCTATGCCCCTTTATTTTTATCTCAATGGTTTATTGTTTGGTTATTTTTATTTTACTTCTGTTTTTGAGTTGTCAGTCTGTAACAATTCAATAAAAATGGATACCAAATTTAAACTATTTAACTGGTTATAAGTCCAAATCAGTGTTTAATCAAAATAGATTTAAGCAGTGCATATAAAAATCGAAAATCTGAACAAAGTTTATCCCAACGGATATTATGCCGTAAAAAATCTGAATCTTGAAATTCCGAATGGCATGTTTGGTTTGCTTGGCCCTAACGGTGCAGGAAAATCAACACTAATGCGTATTTTGGTAACATTAATGAAACCCAGCAGTGGAAAAGTAACTTTCGATGGTTATGATTTATCAAAGAACAGAAGAGAAATTCGCTCGATGCTTGGTTATTTGCCGCAGGATTTCAGTTTTTTTTCAAAATTAAAAACATACGAATTTTTAGACTATACAGCCCGTTTAGCCGGTATGAAAAACGGTTCGGTTCGCAGAAATGCAGTAGATCAAATGTTAGAAGAAGTGGGCCTGTTTGAAGCAAGAGATAGAAATGCCAACAAACTTTCAGGAGGTATGAAAAGACGGCTTGGAATCGCACAGGCGCTTATTAACGACCCAAAAATTATTATCGTTGATGAACCTACCACCGGTCTTGACCCTGAAGAACGTATTCGTTTCCGAAATCTGCTTTCGAATATCAGTACCCGCGATGTAGTGATTATTTTGTCAACACACATTGTAGGAGATATTTCAAGTACCTGCGACAATATGGCTTTATTAAACAGAGGGCAACTTGCTTTTTCCGGTTCACCTGAACAGCTTGTAAAACAAGCCGAAGGAAATGTCTGGCTCATCAAAGCCACTGAAACTGAGTATATGGAGATTAATGAAAAATACCCGGTGATTTCAACTATTCCTGTTGCTTCAGGATGGGAAGTGCAGGTTGTTTCTGAAGATATTAATGGTTACGAAGGCGAACAAATTGCCCCCAACCTTGAGCACGCGTATGTACATTTTATGGAGAATAAATTAAACCAGTGGTCTAATGCTTAACAGATAATAATTAAGAAAGATGATTTCATTACACAATATATTTTCAATTGCCAAATATGAGCGTAAAACACTGCTCCGAAGCTGGTTCTTCAGGATCTTTAGTATTTTATCGCTTTTGGTGTTGTTTGGAATAAATTTCGGCATGGTAATAGAAGGTGGCGGCGGCGACGGATGGGCCATTCGAAGTATTCCAAGTGCAATCCCTTACTTTAACTTGCTGATTTTGAATGTTGCACAGGCGGTAATTGCTGTTTTTTTGGCTTCCGATTTTTTAAAGCGCGACAAAAAGCTGGATACTACCGAGGTTATTTATATGCGCTCGATGACCAACAGCGAATATGTTATTGGAAAAACATGGGGAAACCTTCAGGTATTTTTAGTATTAAACATTGTGGTTGTTGGCATGGCCCTTATTTTTAATATGTTGGCCCAGGAAACTTCGGTAAGCTGGATTTCTTATGGTTTTTATCTCGTAGCGGTAAGTGTTCCAACCCTTCTTTTTATAATGGGATTGTCTTTTCTTTTAATGAGTGTCATTCGTAACCAGGCAATTACTTTTGTTTTGATTCTGGGGTATATCGGAATAACTTTGTTCCTGCTTCAGGCGAAATATTATTACCTTTTTGATTACATGGCATATAACATCCCGATGTTAAATTCTGACATTGTTGGTTTTGGCAATATCGATATTATACTTAATCACAGGGGGATTTACTTTTTTCTTGGAGTTGGTTTTATCTTTCTCACAATTTTTCTATTAAAACGACTTCCTCAGTCGGAAGCCATGACATATATTTCATTAATTTTTAGTGTCGTTTTTATCGGAGCAGGCGGTTATCTGGCCTATCGGCATGTCGATGAGTTTAAACAAACTGAAAAATTTCGTGCAGAGGTAGTTGAACTCAATAACCAGTATGTGAAAGAGAAGATTCCGGTTATTTTATCCAATGCCATTGATTTAAAACACCAGGGAGAAACCATTGACGTTGTATCGGATATTACGATAAAGAATGAAAACAATGTTCCTTTAAACAAACTGATTTTTAATTTGAACAGTGGATTGAGAATTGAGAGTATTCAATTAAAAGGAAAAGAAACATCTTTTAGTCGTGAAAAACATTTGGTTTTTATTTCGGAGAATGTAAATCTTCAACCGGGGGAAGAAGCAAAAATAAAATTTAATTATTCCGGAAAAATTAATGAAGCGCTCTGTTATCTTGATATTGATGAAGAAACCATTCAGGAGAAGTATGGAAAATTTGTAATAAATGTAGATAAAAGATATGCTTTTCTTACTCCACAATATGTTTTGTTAACACCCGAAGCGAATTGGTATCCGGGAACAGGAGTAACATACAGCTCGGAAGATGTTAGCTGGAATCATAACCAGTTTGTAAATTACAATTTGAAAGTCAATACAACTCCCGGGTTACAAGCAATCTCTCAGGGAAAAATTAATGAAGTTGCAGCCGGACAATTTACGTTTGAAAATGAACATCCATTAACCCGGCTTTCCCTTGCCATCGGAAATTATGAGTATTTGAAAATGGAAATGGATAGTTTAGAATATGGAGTTTGGCTGATGGACGGGCATAATTATTTTTCTGAGGCATTTAACGAAATTAAGGATACAATTCCAAGTATAATTAACGAGCAGCTTGAGGATTTTGAAAGGACATATAATCTTGAATACGCTTTTGAAAGACTGGCTTTGGTTGAAGCACCTGCTCAGTTCAAAACTTATCCACGCTCCTGGACTTCATGTCAGGAATATGTACAGCCTGAACAAATACTTATGCCTGAAAAAGGTTTTATGTTACGCGACGCAGATTTTGAAGGCTCAAAAAAGAGGATAGAACGCTGGGGGAATCGTGGGCGTGGAGGTTCGCAAACCCCGGAGGATATACAAATGCGCGTTTTGGGGCAATTTTTAAGATCATTTACCGAAGAAGAGCAGACCGATTTTAGAGGTGGCCCAGGAGGAGGAACAGTAACTACAACTGCAAGTCCCTATTTTGCTTTCCCACTTTTTTACAATTTTCAAAATAATATTCAGTCTGACACATGGCCCATTACCAACCGTGTGTTTGAAGCTTATCTTAAAAACCAGGAAGTGGACATGAGATCAGTATTTATGCGCGATATGTCTGGAATCAGTGAAGACGAAAAAGCCAATATTGCTTTGCAGGACAGTACATTTGAGGAAATTTTGGCCGATGTAAACCAAAAGGCTATCATTGATAATGTGATAAAATTAAAGGGAGATGCCCTTTTTTCTAAGATTCAGTATGAAGCAGGTATGGAAGAATTTGCAAAGTTCCTGCAAAGTGTTCTCAAAGAATACCGGTTTAAAAATATTTCATTTGAAGATTTTGATCAAAGAATTAAAAACGAATTTGGAATCGAATTGATACCAATAATGGACGATTGGTTCAAAGCCAAGGAGTTACCTGGCTTTTTGATTTCTCCGATTACCGCTGTTAAGGTCAAATCAGGTGAAATGATGCGGACAATGATAAAGTTTAAAACAACAAATTTTTCTGACACAGAGGGTCTGGTTAAAGTAATTTTTCGTTTGGGAGGCGGTGGAGGCCCCGGTTTTGGTCCTCCCGGAGGCGACGATTTAATCAATAAACTTATTTATCTTGAGCCACACCAGACAAAAGATATAAGTTATCTGTTGAATTCGGAACCTCGGATGGTTATGATTAATACAATGACCTCGCAGAATATTCCACAGGTGATTACCGAAGGATTCCGTGATGTTGAAGAAGATTTGAAAGCCAATCCTTTTGAAGGTGAATTGGTAACCGATGTTCCGGTGCAAACTTCATTGCCTAATGAAACTGTTGTTGATAACGAAGACCCGCAATTTGAGGTAACAAGCAACAAGAAAGTCAGTCTTCTGGAAAAATGGATAATCGATGAAGAAGAAGGAGGATCAAAATACCAGGGAATGAATAACTGGCGTCCGCCGACCATCTGGACCGCGATTACCAATACTGATTTTTACGGCACTTATGTTCGTTCCGGATATTATATAAAAAGTGGCGATGGCTCCCAAATAGCCAAGTGGCATGTGCCTGTTAAAAAGCCCGGATATTACGATGTGTATTATTATCTTTATAAATCGAGAGGTTTTAGAAGGGGGCCGGGAGGAAGAGATCGTGAGCAGGGAGAGTATCATTTTACTATATATACAGATGAAGGCCCGGAAGAACAATCCTTAGGTATTCAAAATGCAGATGAAGGCTGGAACCATCTTGGGGCGTTTTATTTCACGTCGGACACGGCACTGGTCGAACTTTCCAACAAGTCGCAGGGTAGAGTCGTTTTTGCTGATGCCGTAAAAATAGTTGAGCTTTAAAACAATTAAATCAAAGAAATAAATAAATCAAAAATGAAAGTATTACACAATCTTGCAATCCTGGGGCTTTTATTGGTTTTTAGTTTTATGGAACTAAAAGCACAGGAGGCTTTAACACTTGAAAAAGCTTTGCAGTATGCAGAAACGGAAAGCCCCGATATTAAACAATCGTTGCTTAATCTTACCCGCTACCAGAAGAACCTTGAAGCACAGCGGGCAGCTTTAAAATCAAGGTTTTCTTTAGATGTTAATCCACTCAATTTTAGCAGAAGCAGGATGTTCGATAGCAGGGTTTCAGAATGGTACACCAACGAAAATTTGCAAACCAGCAGTTTGTTTACAGTTGCGCAGCCTATTCTAATTACTGATGGTACAATCTCTTTGAATAATGAGTTTGGCTGGCAGAAAAGTTTGTCTGATGCGAACGATTCAGAAAGTAAAGTTTTTTACAACAATTTATATCTGAATTTTAATCAGCCTCTCTTTACATATAACCGGTTAAAACTTCAGTTAAAAGAACTGGAACTAAATTTTGAAAATGCCAATATCAGTTACGCTATGCAGAGATTGAACCTGGAGAGGAACGTAACAGATTATTTTTATAATGTTTATTTGGCTCAAATGAACCTCGATATTGCCAGAGACGAACAGGAAAATACACAAACCAGTTACAATATCATAAAAAATAAAGTTGATGCCGGTTTGGCAGCTAAAGAAGAGTTGTACCAGGCTGAATTAAACTTAGCCCAGTCTAAATCCTCAGTTCAGGATGCTGAAGTAACATTTGAAAATGCAAAAGACCAGTTAAAACTGTATCTGGGTATGGATTTATATACAGATATACTGGTTTTGGCTGATGTTGAAGCAAATCCGGTTAATGTTGATCTCGAGAAGGCGATTGAAAATGGTTTGTCTTCAAGAATGGAACTCAGGCAACGTGAAATAGATATTGAAACAAGTCAGTTTGCCATGATTGAAACAAAAGCGTTAAACGAATTTGAGGGCTCGTTAAACGTAAGATACGGAATAACCGGCGATAACGGAAATCTTACTCAGGTGTACGATAATCCAACAAAGAGTCCTTCAATAGCGCTTTCCTTTAGTATTCCACTTTTCGACTGGGGGGAAAGAAAGGCCAGAATTCAGGCTCAGGAAGCAGCTATTCAAGCTGAACAACTGAATTACGAAGATCAGCAAAATGAAATTATCATTGGTATTCGGCAGGCGTTCCGTAATTTGCAAAACCAGTTGAACCAGATTGGTATTGCCAGGCAAAACGAAACAAATGCACAGTTAACCTACGAGATTAACCAGGAACGTTATGAAAATGGTGATCTGACAGGTATGGATTTAAATCTCTATCAGCAACAGCTTTCCGAAATGAAGGTAGCTTACGCACAAGCTTTAATAAATTATAAAATTGAACTTTTAAATCTGAAAATACAAAGCTTGTATGATTTTCAAACAAACGAGGCAATTATACCAACCGAGTTATATATAAATGAAGAAAAATAAACCAGGAAAAATCAAACAAAAATGAAAAATATAAAATTACTATTCATGTTGGGAATTGTCGCAGTGATAATTTCCTGTAACAATCAATCGCAAAATACTGACACTGAACTGGCTTCTCCGGTGTCGGTAGAGAATGTTAAGCTCGGAGGTATAATGCAATTTATAAACACTACCGGAACAGCAAACGCAAAATCAGAAACAACGTTAAGTACCGAAATGAGCGGAAAATATCGTGTGATGACAAATCCGCAAACAGGTAGACCTTTTAAACTTGGTGATAGAGTTAAAGAAGGCCAGGTAATTGTCCGTCTTGAAGATAAAGAGTATGAAAACAGTGTGGCTATCGAATCAGCGAAATTAAATCTTGAAATTTCAGAGGATGAATACAACAAACAAAAATCACTATATGAAAAAGGTGGCGTAACGCTTTATGAGCTTCGGAATTCCGAAGTATCAAAAACCACCGCGCAATACAATTACGAAAATGCTCAGCTGCAACTGGCCAAAATGAATGTGGTTGCACCTTTTGGCGGTGTTATCGTTGACCTTCCTTATTATACAGCAGGAACACTGGTTCCATCAGGAACAGAAGTAGTTAGTTTGATGAGTTACAACAAAATGTATCTCGAAATAAATCTTCCTGAAAAAAATATTTCAGACGTTAAGATTGGGCAGGAAGCTTTGATTACCAATTACACACTTAGCGAAGATACACTAATCGGGCATATATCTGAGCTTTCACCCATTATCAGCACTGAAACAAGAACATTCAAAGGTGTTCTTGAAATTGACAATCCGGAGTTAAAATTACGTCCCGGTATGTTTGTTAAGGCTGATATTATTACTGCACAAAAAGACAGTACCATTGTAATTCCAAAAGAAATTATTATGACCGGCAACCGGGGGAAATATGTTTTTGTTGTGGGGCGTAACAGCACCGCCGAGGATCGTTGGCTGACCATTGGTCTCCAAAACCAGGAGTCGGTTGAAGTACTGGAAGGTTTAAGTGTTAACGACAGGTTGATTATTGACGGGTATGAAACATTGCGCGATCGTTCGAAAGTAAAAGTTATACTTTAGAAAGTGACCGGTAACAAAGAAAATTTATTAGCATGAAGAAATTAACCGAATTTTCTGTCAATTACCCGGTTACAATACTGATGGTCGTTCTGGGAGTTGTCCTCCTGGGATACATCTCGTACGATAAGCTGGGTGTTGACTTGTTCCCCGACTTAAATTCGCCGCGGATTTTTGTCGAAGTCCAGTCCGGAGAGCGGCCCCCGGAAGAAATGGAAAAACAGTTTGTGGAAGATATCGAAGCACTTGCCATTCGCCAGTCCGATGTTATACAGGTCACTTCTGTTTCAAAAGTGGGTTCTGCTCAAATAACCGTGGAGTATGACTGGAATAAAGATATGGATGAGGCTTTTCTCGATTTGCAAAAAGCCTTAAATACACTCACCCAAAATTCCGAAATTGATGAGCTGACAATAACCCAACATGATCCAAATACTTCGCCGGTGATGATTATCGGTTTAACTCATTCTGAAATTAAAGACATGAATGAGTTGCGAAAAGCAGCCGAAAATTATATCCGTAACGAACTGGTTAGGTTGGAAGGTGTTGCCGAGGTTGAACTTTCCGGGGAGGAGGAAGCCGAAGTAATAATCCAAACCGATCCTTACCGTTTGGAAGCACAGGATCTCACAATGGACGAGATAAGTACCCGTATTCAAAGTTTCAATACCAGTGTTTCCGGGGGAAGCATTAGTGAAATGGGAATGCAATACATTGTTAAGGGAGTTAGTATGCTCCAGAGTACCGAAGATTTCGAAAATTTAATTGTTGGATATAAAGCAGTTCGCGAAGTTGCCGATGGCGAAGCAACTGTTTCTATGGCTCCTATCTTTCTGAAAGACGTTGCAACTGTGTCTTTTGGAAATAAAGAACCTGAGAATATCGTTCACATTAATGGCGAGCGTTGTATTGGTCTTGCTGTTTATAAAGAAACAAAATACAATACGGTTAAAGCTGTTGAACAAATCAATGAATCACTGGCAGATATTGAAAAAGCGCTGCCCGGCTATCATTTAACCCAGGTAACAAACCAGGGAAGATTTATTAGCCAGGCTATCGGAGAAGTTGAAGAATCAGCTTTGCTTGGTATTTTACTGGCGGTTGTTATTCTTTTTATTTTCCTTCGCCGGTTTGGCACAACATTGATTGTTAGTGTTGCAATTCCAATATCAATAATTGCCACATTTAATTTGATGTATTTCAATGATCTCACCATCAATATAATGACGTTGGGAGGTTTGGCGCTTGGAGCAGGTATGCTTGTGGATAATGCAATTGTGGTTATGGAAAATATATTCCGAAACCACGAAAACGGGTTAAGCGCCAAGGAATCAGCCGTAATCGGGACTTCACAGGTTGGTGGGGCAATTACTGCTTCAACAATCACCACAATCGTAGTATTCCTTCCAATTGTTTATTTGCATGGCGCGTCAGGAGAATTGTTTAAAGACCAGGCATGGACGGTGGCTTTTTCGTTAATTTCTTCACTTTTTGTAGCCATCTTCTTAATCCCTATGATGTATCACAGGTTTTACAGGAACAAAAAGATGCCTGTGAAACAAAAATCAGTTAAAGTAGGTGGTTACGGTCGTTTTCTTGAAAAGATACTAAAGGCAAAGTGGTTGGTTATCATTTTGGCAACTGCTTTAGTAGCCGGTTCAGTATTTTTGGTTCCAATGATCGGTACAGAATTTATGCCCAAAACTGAAACCCGGGAATTTACAGTTGATTTAAAACTACAGGAGGGAACAGAGTTGAGCCGAACTGAATCGACGGTAAAAAATATTGAAAACATTCTTACAGATTATTTAGGTGAGAATTTGGATAATATATATTCTCATGCAGGCCCTTCCAGTGGGATAGCCAGCGATGAGACCTCCGTTTTCCAAGGCGAAAATACAGCTGAAATTAAGGTGATTTTGAAAGAAGAAGCAACAGTTACTTCAGAGACTGTAATTGAAACTCTTGATAAACTTTTATCTGGTGTTGAAGGACTTGAGGCTACATTCACACAAGAAGAAAGCGCACTGAAGTCTATTCTTGGAACAGATGAAGCCCCTGTGGTTGTCGAAGTCAGAGGAGAAGAAATGGAAGAAATTGAAGCCATTGTAACTCAGGTTAAAGAAAGGATGGTAGGAATGTCAGGGTTGTTTAATATCCAGTCTTCGATAGAGCATGGTGCTCCTGAAGTTGAAATTAAAGTTGACAGGGTGCGTGCCGGAATGTATGGAGTTGATATAAGCTCAGTAATCAGCCAGCTGCAGGAACAACTTGAAGGAATGAATGCCGGAGAGCTCGAAAAAGAGGGCGAAATGCAGGATATAACCATTAAAGTTCCTGAAAAAGGATTGCATGAAATTGACGAATTGACCATTACCTCCGGAACTCAGGTGTTCCGTTTGAATGAAATTGCCGAAATTTCTTATGGAGTTTCTCCCAAAGAGATTTTCAGAAGAAATCAAAACAGGATAGGAAAAGTTACTGCACAATTGGAAAAGGGAGTTGCCCTCGACCATGTGGCTAATCAAATTCGCGAGGCAACATCCTCAATTGAGCTGCCACAGAATTATCGGATTTTGGTAACCGGTGAAGAAGAAAAACGTCAGGATTCGATGGCGAACCTTGGTTTCGCGCTTTTGCTATCAATTGTATTGGTTTATATGGTAATGGCTTCGCAGTTTGAATCACTTATTCACCCGTTTACTATTTTGTTAACAATCCCACTGGCAGTGGTAGGAAGTATAGTCACATTCTTTTTATTAGGGAAAACCCTGAATATAATGGCCATAATAGGTGTGATTATGCTGGTAGGTATTGCTGTAAACGATTCTATTATTTTGGTTGATCGCATCAACCAGTTAATACGTGAAGGAGTAAACCGGAAGGATGCAATTTTATTGGCCGGTCAGCAACGAATCCGACCAATTATTATGACCAGCTTAACTACAATCCTGGCATTGCTGCCGCTCACCATAGGCTTTGGAGAAAGTGCTTCACTCAGGTCTCCAATGGCAATGGCTGTTATCGGAGGTTTGGTTACATCAACCCTGTTGACATTGGTTGTTATTCCTTGTGTTTACGACGTATTAGACAGGTTTAAAGGATTGTTTACAAATAAAAAAGAGACTGCGGTTGAGCAAGTTTAATTTCATAAATTCTAAGGATGAAACGAGCCGGAATTAAATATTATCAAAAAAAAGAAAAATATATTGTTGGCGGGTTCCGTGTGTTTCATGTAAAATTTAAAAAATCATAGGGCACATGAAATTCATCATAAGCAGAAAAATATTCATCACCATGCTTTTTACGGGACTTACCCTTTTGGGCTATGTCTCTTATCAGCGGCTTGAGGTTGAGTTAATGCCAAATGCCGAACTCCCTATGCTGTTTGTATCCATTAATTCCAGGGTGGAAGTTGACCCGAATTATATGGAAAATCAGGCAGTAATTCCGATTGAGGGTGCAATTGGGACAATGGAAGGTATCGAGAGCATGGAATCCTCCTTAAACAACCGAACGGCATCTATCCAGGTAAATTTTAAACAAAATGTAAATTTTAAGTATACTTTTCTGAAACTGCAGGAAAAGATTCAGCAGGTTACCGATAATCTGGATGAGAATTTTATAGTAACCGTAAACAGGGTTGATTTGGAGTCGCTTAGCAATCAGTTTATGGAAGTGCAAATCCGGGGTAGCGGCGGTACTGACCGAATTCGGAATATTGTTGATGAGGAGATAACAGCTGAAATGGAAAATATTGATGGAGTTGCTTCTGTTACCGTTTATGGTGGGAAGGAGAAATCCATTGAAGTTACATACGACGCTGGAGCCTGTGAGGCATACGATATTACTCCGTCTCAAATTCAACGGGCTATTTCGGAGAGTTCAACGGCGCGTACTTTTGCCGGGTATCTGCATGATTCGCAAAAACAATACTTTGTGCATGTTACCGCTGAATATGACAATGTTTCAGATATTGAAAATATTGTTGTTGCCGATGGGCCAATTTTCCTGAAAGATGTTGCCGATATTTATTTTGGTGTAAAAGAAGAAGAAACGATTAGCAGGGTAAACGGTTTGGATGCCGTTTCGATGATTCTGGTCTCCGATTCCCAGGCCAATCTTATCGACCTTTCTCATGCTGTAGACGAAGAAATTCAGCGTTTAAACAATGAGCTTGCTGTCAAAGATGTTGAGATCGTTGTGCAAACCAACTCTGCCGAAACAATGGAAGACAACATTAACCAGATAATGAACCTGGCACTGGTGGGAGGTCTTTTAGCCATTTTCGTATTATGGATGTTTCTGAAAAATCTGAAAATTGTTTCTTTTATTGCTCTCGCAATACCAATTTCAGTTTTTACTGCATTTAATCTTTTCTATGCCTTTAATATTTCGTTAAACAGTTTAACATTGGTTGGATTGGTTCTGGCTATAGGAATGTTGCTGGACAACAGTGTTGTAGTACTGGAAAATATTTACCGGCTTTCGGGGAAACGTTACGATGCGGATACAGCAGTAGTTCAGGGAACTCAGGAGGTTTGGAGATCAATTGTTGCAGCAACATTAACCACGGTAACTGTATTTTTACCCTTTGTGTTTTCAACCGATTACATGATTCAGTTGCTTGGAAATCACGTTGGCGTGTCTATTATCTCAACTTTAATGGTTTCTCTGTTTGTTGCGTTACTTCTTATTCCAATGGCAGCGCACGTTTTACTGAGAGGAAAATCGTCGCACAATATTTTTTATGAAAAGGTTACAACAAATAACCGGATTATTCAAATTTATATTCTTTTACTGAAGTCAAGTATGAGAAAACCTGCAGGCACAGTAATTGGTGCAATTGTAGTTTTCTTTATAACTGTATTTGTCGTTTTGGCAATTAGTGTTAGTAACCTTCAGGAAGTGGAAGAGACAGAATTCTCGGTGTATGTAACTATGCCTACCGGTTCAACACTTGAAAAGACAGATTTAGTTGTTAAGGAAATAGAAAGCCGTTTGGAAGACCTGGAGGAGAAACAGGATGTCAGCTCAAGAATTGAGGAAGATGAAGCGGTATTAACCATTGTTTTGAAAGAAGATTATAAAGATATTGCAGATCGAACCGTCGCTGAAATTAAGTCTGATGTCGAAGATCGGTTTGACAATATATCACAGGGAGAAATTAGTTTAACTGCACCTACATCCAGTTCGAGCTTTCGTGGCGGCGGCGGTGGAATGGGAGGTGGCGGAACCGAGAATTTTAGCCGCTTTTTGGGAATTGGCTCAAATCAGGAACAAATCATTATAAAAGGAGAAGATTTCGATATAATGAAAGGTGTTGCGGAAGATCTGGAATATTATATCGAGGATCTGGAATCGATACGCAGCGTAAGGTTAAGTGTTTCCAGTAATCAACCTGAAATTCACCTGCATTTTAACCAGTTACTTTTAACTGATTATGGTATTAACTTAGGAAATATCACTTCAGAGCTTTCAACTTTTTCGCGCGAATTTACATCGGGTGCCACATTTAAGCAGGGGACCGAGGAATACGAAATTGTTATTAAGGAAAAGCTTGATGACGGAGAAGAGGAAGAAGACACGGATAAAGGGATTGACGATTTGCGAATGTTGCAAATAAGTAATTCAGAAGGTGCAACTTACGATTTACAGGATCTGGCAGAACTGATTTACGATGAAGGGATGTCGAGGATTACGCGTGTAAATCAGGAAAAACAGATTGAAGTAACCTACCAGTTTGTCGAAGAGGCAGAACAATCAAAGGATCTTTTGGAAGCTTACCGTCTTGAAATTGACCAAATCGTAGAATCGTACAAACTTCCGTCGGGAGTGGCGGTAGAAGTCGTTCATGAGGAAGATCAATATTCAGAGTTCTATTTTCTTATTGCAGCTGCATTTATCCTGATTTTGATGATTCTGGCTTCTGTATTTGAATCGCTTTCAACACCTTTTGTCTTAATGTTTTCTGTTCCTTTGGCAGCTATCGGTTCATTCCTTGCATTGATATTTACCGGAAACAGTTTGTTTAACGCCAATACATTAATGGGTTTTCTTATTTTGCTTGGCGTGGTTGTAAACAACGGTATTATTTTAATTGACTATACCAATATACTTCGTAAAAGAGGTTATCGGAAGTCTCGCGCTTTAATGACAGCCGGCCTTTCCAGAGTGCGTCCGATTTTAATTACCGCCATTACAACTATTGTTGCCATGTTTCCTTTGGCAATGGGACAGGCAGAATATGTGGGTGCTATTGGAGCTCCGTTTGCAATTACAGTAATTGGCGGTTTAGCGTTTAGTACAATACTCACACTTATATTTATCCCGACTTTATACGCCGGTCTTGAGAATGCAATCGACTGGATAAATTCATTGAGCTGGCCTTTGAAAATAGGACAACTGTCTGTGTTTATTGTTGGCTCAATATACATCTATCTCGAAGTGAATACCTTTATCTGGCAGTTACTCGATTTTATGATACTGATAATAGCGGTTCCCGGTATTACTGCTTTTGTTATGACAAGTTTACGCCAGGCCAGTTCAAAAGTAATCGACGAAGAGCAAGCAATAACAATTAAAATCAGGAGACTGGTTAAGATCTATGATCGGGACAACAGATTTGTTCGTGAATGGAAATCAGGTATAAAAATTCGTGAACGTGCCGGGTTAACCAAGGATTATAAACACATAAGAGATTTTTATGACCTTGTTTGGCAGCTCCCCTTATTTATTTTCCTGGTTTATTTCACCTTTATTTATATGGAAAATAATTTATGGATGTGGGTAATGTCACATGTCGTTTTCTTTTATTTGTTTTTATTATACGTTCCGTTTAACCAGGTGATGATTAACAAATATGAATCTACATCAAAACCTGTATATCTTAAAATAAACCGAGTCGTTAAAAATCTTATTTACTGGCTTACTCCATTATTATTTCTGTTTATTTTCTTTAAGCGGTGGGATAATCTGGGAATGGTGATTTTTGTGGCTATAATTTGGTTATTGTTACTTGTAATATATACCTCAGGAGAATACATTCAAAAGAAAAACCTCAATATTGCCAGGATTAGCGGGCGTTTTGCTGGTTTACGAAGAGGATTTTTTACGATTGTACGGCAAATACCAATAATTGGAAAGCGAAAAAAACCGTTCAGGGCATTAAATGGCGTATCGCTTGAAATAAAAACCGGAATGTTTGGACTACTCGGTCCGAATGGTGCCGGTAAATCAACCATGATGAGGATTGTTTGTGGTATTTTGGAACAGAGCTACGGCAAGATATGGATTAACGGAATGGATACCCAGAAATACAGGGAAGAATTGCAGGGCTTAATTGGGTACTTGCCACAGGCTTTTGGTACTTACGAAAATATGTCCGCATGGGACTTTTTAGATTACCAGGCGATTTTGAAAGGAATTAAAGATACGAAGATAAGAAACGAACGCCTGGAGTACGTGCTGAAGAGTGTTCATATGTTTGAGAGAAAAGACGATAAAATAGGTTCATTCTCCGGTGGAATGAAACAAAGAATTGGTATAGCCCAAATTCTTCTAAATCTGCCAAGAATTCTTGTTGTTGATGAACCTACCGCAGGTCTTGACCCAAGGGAAAGGATACGATTCCGTAACCTGCTTGTTGAACTGAGCAGGGAAAGAATTGTAATTTTCTCAACACATATTATAGAAGATATTTCAAGTTCCTGTAACCAGGTAGCTGTAATCAACAGGGGTAATCTCAAATATTTTGGTACGCCGAACGATATGGTCAAAATGGGAGACAACTTTGTATGGCATTTTTCTATTCCGGCGAAAGAGTTCGATACATTTGCAAATAAACAAATGATTGTTCACCACATGCGCGACGGAGAGAATATAAAAGTTCGCTGCCTTGCAAAAGAAAAACCAGCGGAAAATGCAGTAAACGTGCCTCCACATCTTGAAGATGCTTATTTGTGCTTACTAAAAGATTTCGTTTAAAACTGAAAGCAAATGAAAAACTTAAATATTAGAAACCGACTGATCATATTTATTAAGATGATTCGGTATAATCTGAGAATAATTTTTGCCAATAAGTTTATATGGTTTTTGATTGCTGCATTGGCTGTGTTTCTGTTTTTTGCCATCCAAACAGTTATAAACAGGGCAAGTATTAGCGAAGGAACTATTTTTCAACTTTTGATATTTCCCGGAATCCTGTTGATTTTTTATCCAACAGTTTTTGGCATTCAGAACGATGATGATTCACGAATGCTGGAAATACTATTTGGAATTCCAAACTACAGGTATAAAGTATGGCTGGTAAGATTGCTTATGATTTTTAGTCTTATTTTTATCATTATATACTTTTTTGCCGCGTTGGCGTCTGTGCTTTTATACGACATCAATATTTTTGAAATGGCCTACCAGCTCATGTATCCGATAGTATTTATGGGTGCACTTGCTTTTATGTTTTCAACGTTAATTAAAAACGGAAACGGAACCGCTGTTGTAATGGTAATAATTGGTGTGGCCTTGTTGATACTTCAGGACGCAATAGAAAGAACACAGTGGAATGTATTTTTAAATCCTTTTCAAATACCTGACAATTTGAACGAAGTAATTTGGCAGGGATTAATATCGAAAAACAGAATTTTTCTTGGTGTAGGGATGATTGTATTTATTTTATACGGCCTTTTTAATCTGCAAAAGAGGGAAAGGTTTGTTTAGATATCTGTGAAGGGCTAGTACCTTGGTTAATGCAGGCAAACAAAATGAATCGGCACAAATAATGGAGTTTGTGGGGGTTGATTGCCTGCATTTACTTTTTTATACTAAAAATCTTTTAACCAATAAATTGAGATAAAATTTTAACTTTGCGGGGCATTTAGTTTTGCTATGGATAAAGGAAGAGTTGAGATAATGGCCCCGGTTGGTTCGTATGAATCACTTATGGCAGCCATTCAGGGTGGGGCAGGTTCCGTTTATTTTGGTGTGGAGCATTTGAATATGCGGTCACGTTCAGCCAATAATTTTACCCTCGATGACTTAAATAAAATTGTTAAAACGGCATCCGAAAACGGAGTAAAAACCTATTTAACGCTAAATGTTGAAATTTTTGATGGTGAAGTTCAGCAAATGCACGAAGTGCTGGATGCAGCTAAAAAAGCTGGCGTTTCTGCCGTAATTGCAGCTGATATTTCAGTAATTCAGTATGCGCGGTCTATTCATCTGGAGGTACACATCTCTACACAGGTGAACATTACCAATATTGAAGCGGTGAAGTTTTACGCCCATTTTGCTGATGTAGTTGTCTTGGCGCGTGAAATGAACATAGGCAGGGTTTGGGAGATAAACAAACAAATTGAAGAGGAGCAAATAAAAGGCCCGGGAGGAGAACTTGTTCGTTTGGAGATGTTTGTACACGGAGCACTTTGTATGGCTATTAGCGGAAAATGTTATCTCAGTTTGCATGAGATGAATTCTTCAGCAAATCGTGGCTCGTGTTTGCAAACCTGCAGAAGGGCATACACGGTAACAGACAGGGAAACCGGCGCAGAATTGGAGATTGATAATGAATATATTATGTCTCCCAAAGATTTGAAGACCATTCATTTTTTGAATAAAATTCTTGATGCGGGTGTTTCTGTATTAAAAATTGAGGGGCGTGCGCGTTCTCCCGAATATGTAAAAACAACAGTTGAGTGTTATCACGAAGCAGTTGAGGCGTGGCAAAAGAACCAATTTACTGAAGAAAAGGTCGGGGATTGGAACCGGCGCCTTGGCATGGTTTTTAACCGGGGATTCTGGGACGGATACTATCTTGGCCAGCGCCTTGGTGAATGGAGTGCCAACTATGGCTCTCAGGCTACAAAACGAAAACTGTACCTTGGTAAGTGTACAAATTACTTTACTAATATACAGGTAGCAGAATTCAAACTTGAAACAAATAATTTAAGAGTAGGTGATGAGATAATTGTAACTGGCCCGACAACCGGAGTTGTGCAAACTGTTGTAAAGGAAATCAGATATAATTTGCTTTCGGTAGAGGAAGGGATGAAAGGTCAGCGTATTTCCGTATTTGTTGATTCCAAATTACGACGTTCCGACAAATTATTTAAAGTAGTTGAAGCAAAGGAAGTTAAAGTTCGACGTTAAAATAATAATTATCTGTAATTTTCGTTTTTCGTAAAAAAGTATTTAATTTATTTATTCATTATACTAATTATGAACGCTGTATGAACCGTAAATTGATTCTTACCCTGATAATCCTTACACTCGTTGGTGGCAATGTATTTGGGCAAATCCTTAAATATCGCGTAGGCGTAAATTATGGAAAATTTAATGATGAAGTGGGGAAAGATGAAGTAGATCATCCGTTGATTGAAAATCTTTCAAATCCTAATGCCACTGAATTTGTCCATGCATTTGAACCAGGATTCGAAGCTGAAATAATGCAGCTATGGTCACCAAATATTGAAACGGGGATAGAACTGGATTTTTCGAAATTTTCCGGAAGTAATGATATTCCCCCTTATTACAATTATATTTTGGCACAGGATTTTCCAGAAATAGTACATAGAGTAACTGAACCAATAGTTTACGAGTCATCAGCATTAAATCTAATACTGAATTTCAGATATTATTTTGCACCTGATGGGAGTGTAAACCCATTCTTTAAAGCATTTGGAGGGCTCTCATTTGTTGGCGCTGAATATAACTATGAAGACTTGAGTGTTTGGGAAGAGGTTTGGGATGAAGAAGGAGCAGGTGTGTTGTATGCTATCGGAACTGAAGATAGCGATCAACCCAAAGAAGCTGCCGTATGTTATGGATTTGGAGCAGGACTGGATTTTGCCTTGAATGAACAAATTTCATTGTATTTAGATGGAACTGCTTCGTTTATTGGCACAGATAAACTGGATGGAATTCCGAACTATGATTATGTTCTGGAATCGCAAAGTTTAAAAGCAGTTGGGAACAGAGCATTTGTAACACAAATAACTTTGGGCATTGTGTTTACATCAAAAACTGATTTGGGATTAAATAAAAATTCAGGTAAAAACAAAAAAGGAAGCGGAGTGAAAGGAACTGGCCGGACAACTCCATGGCGGCCTTTCTACCGCCAGAAAAGATAAGGCATATCTTATCCATGAAAATTAATAGCGGATAATATAATAGGAAAAGCGGCGAGAATCACCGCTTTTCTTTTTTAAAAGACAAACAACTAATAATTTTCTTTTACTTTTTACCAACTATTAAACCAATCAACCCTCTAAGTCAAGGCAAAAAATAAAGCAATTAATACAAGCCATTTTAATGTACGAAGGGTATTATCTATGGTTTCAGAATTCAACAAAATTATTCGCCGGCATGAATAAAAAAAAGCCACTAAAATGAAATAGTGACTTTTCCTTTTTTTGTTTATACTTTTTTAACCAAGTGAATCAAAAACTTTTTCAAGTAATTTTTTTGTTGCTATAACCCCTTCTTTTTCCGGGAGTTCACTTCCTTCGTATTCCACGTCAACGTAACCTTTATACCCCGCGTCTTTTACGATTTTCATCAAGCGGTAAAAATCGGATTCAGTTTCGTTTCCCTGTGCATCGAAATTGTGCGATTTTCCGCTAACTCCTTTTGCATAAGGCATAAGTAGTTCAACACCTTTGTAGCGGTCGTAAGTTTCGCCGGTTTGTCTGTCGATAACAAAGTTTCCAAAATCGGGTAAAGTGCCTACGCGTTTGTGATCTACCAGCTTCATAACGCCAACCAACCATTCGGCATTGCTTGAGAGACCTCCGTGGTTTTCAACAATTACATTTATTTTTTTGCTGTCTCCGTATTCACACAGCATCCTGAGCCCGTCAGCAGCCAGCTTTTGTTGCTCTTCATAGCTTCCTCTGCTTCCTGCATTTACGCGGATTGAATGACATCCGAGAAATTTTGCAGCATCAACCCATTTTTTGTGGTTTTCAACGGTTTTTAATCGTTCAGCTTTTTCAGGATGACCAACCATTCCTTCTCCATCGCACATAATCAAAACATTTTCAACACCTTCATTTTTTGCAATTTTCTTTAACTCAGCTAAATATTTTTCATCTTTTGCCTTGTCTTTAAAAAATTGATTTACATATTCAACACCTTCCATCCCCAGTTCACGAGTAATTACCGGGAAATCGAGATTTGTCATTTCATTGGCAAAAAGTGCCCTGTGAAAAGACCATTCGGCAAGCGATATTTTAAACGGAGATTTTGATGCATATCCTGCCCAGGCGGGAGAAGCCAGCATGGCACCAGAGGTAGCGGCAATTGTTGTTTTTAGGAAATTCCTGCGGGTTGTATTTTTCATAACAATTAAATTTTATTGATTTATATTTTAAAGAATATTCTTTTTCGGTACAAATAATAGCAAAGTAACCACTCCAGTGCCAAAATCGTTAGTGCAGCAAATAAATTCATAACAAATTCAGAAGCTCCAAACCAAGTCAAAATTCCATCGGTAAAAATGGCAACAAAATCATTAAACCACTGACCTCCAATTGTATTAGAAAACAAATAAATAAAGATCGGGTTCATTCCTACAATAACAAAGGGGAAAATCCACCGGTTTATCTTTTTGATATCGATAAACCAGTAACTGAAGGCAAGTACAAGCAGCGCCCAGCCTCCTGAAGCCAAAACAAACGATGAAGTACTGATTCGTTTTACTATCGGTGTTACTGAAGTCCAGTCGAGCAGATAACCCAGTAACAGAATAATTATACCGGCGCCTGTTATACGTTTAATTTTTTGATTTCCGGTTTTTTCCGACATTAAAACCTGCCCGGCTACCACGCCCCAAATAGTGTGCGCTGCGGTTGGAATAAAATTGATGGCAACCCAGCCTCCGCCCGGATTTATCTTGCCCATCAAAATCATATCCATCCAGCTTCCAAAATTGTGGTCTTTAACAAAAGGTTGGTTATAACCTTCCAAAGGGAAAAGACGGTAAGCCATTTCGGTAACAATTAACAACCCTATGGAAACAATAATTTGTGTCGACCATTTGTATCGCATTAAAAAATAGGCAATCAGAATAGTAGCCGACAATTGTGACAATACATTCCAGAGTTCCCAAACAAGCTCGCGGCGGTAAGCACAATGTAGTCCTACACCAAATGCCAGGAGTAAAATACAGCGCTGAATGATATGTTTTGTGATTTTGCTTTTTGGATCTCCCCGCTTTCTGCGTTTGGCGTATGAAAAAGGCATGGCAACACCAACAATAAACATAAAGAAGGGTTGGATTAAATCCCAAAACCGTAATCCATTCCAGTGGTGATGGTGAAACTGTTCAAAAAAAGGTTCAAGAATTGTTCCTGCAATCGGGTCTTTTACAAGTACGCTCCAAAGTGCTGTTCCTTCCGCAACCAAAAGGAACATTGTCATTCCACGGAAAAAATCGAGAGATAACAAACGATCATTTGAAAACGTAAATCCTTTTTTAGAATTCATAGTAAATTTTAGTTGGTTGAGATTCAAATGTAATAAAATATAGGTTTAATTGTCCTTTATAGTCTCAATCAATCATAAAAATTTGATTGGAACTTTATTTTCCGTAATTTGATTTATGTTTTACCAAATAAAATAATCATGAATCAAAATTATGAAGACTTACTAAACAGAGCTTCTGAGTTTATAGTAGCTTATGGCTTAAAGGTAATCATGGCGATAGTTGTATTAATTGTCGGCCTTTGGATAATTCGGCGCGTTGTAAAAGTTACCGGACGTGTGATGGAAAAAAGAGAAGTGAACGTGTCGCTTCGGGGCTTTCTTAAAAGCCTGTTTGGAATTTTACTTAAGGTTTTATTGTTGATAAGTATAGCCGAAATGGTTGGCATAAAAACTACTTCTTTTATCGCTATCATCGGGGCGGCCGGTCTTGCAGTTGGCTTAGCTTTACAGGGAACGCTGGCAAATTTTGCCGGAGGAGTTATGATTTTGCTTTTTAAACCTTTTAAAGTGGGAGATTTAATTGAATCTCAGGGGCATTTAGGTGTTGTTAAGGAGATTCACATTTTTGTAACCATTTTGCTTACCCCGGAAAGTAAAACGGTTATCTTACCGAATTCAGCTGTTTCAAGTAGCGATATAGTTAATTATACTACTGAAGGTGTTATTCGTGTTGACTTAACTTTTGGAATTTCTTATGAATCAAATATAAAGGAAGCCAAAAATATTCTGTTGGGAATACTAAACAGTCATCCAAATGTATTAAAAGATCCTGCTCCGTTTGTTGGTGTTGCTGAACTTGCCGACAGTTCGGTAAACCTTGCAGTTCGCCCATATGCAAAACCTGCAGATTACTGGAACGTTTATTTTAGCGTGTATGAAGAGGGTAAACTTGCATTGGATGCCGCAGGAGTTACAATTCCGTTTCCTCAAGTGGATGTGCACATGAGAAAATAAATTTTAGAAGAAGTAAAATGCCTTCGCAAAACAGAAGGCATTTTTTAAACGTATTTGAATCGTTTTATGTTTTTTTTAGGCGTTTTTTCAAATTCTTCATTTACAATCTCGAAAGTGCTTATTTGCTCGTATTTTGGAAGCTCTTCATTAACGTTTTTCCTGTTTTCTTCCATTAATTTAGGGATATCGGCCTCCGGTATTTTATCAGCTTGAACAGCTTCGAAATCAGGATACACAAGTGCAACCATTTTCCCGTTGCGGTCAATTACAACACATTCAGCAACGTAAGGAAGATTACTGATTTTTGCTTCAATTTCTTCGGGATAAATATTCTGACCGGAAGGTCCGAGAATCATATTCTTTGAACGACCACGGATATAAATAAAATTGTTTTTATCTATTACGCCCAAATCACCTGTTTTTAACCATCCGTCTTCGGTAAATGCGGCTGCTGTATCTTTTTCATTTTTGTAATATCCCACCATTACATTTTCTCCTTTTACCTGAATTTCTCCCACAACATTGTAAGGATCCTCTGAATCGATCCGCACTTCCATCCGGTCAACTAATTTACCGGCCGAAGAGGGCATTGTTTTGTTCCAGGCATCATAACTAATAAGCGGGCCACACTCTGTCATACCATACCCAACGGTAAGAGGAAAGTTGATTCGTTTAAAGAATTTTTCCACATCGGCACTTAAGGGGGCACCCCCAATGACAATTTCATAGAAACGCCCTCCAAAAGTTTCAACCAGTTTTTCCCTGATTTTTTTCAGAATTATTTTTGATACAAGAGGAGTGCCGAGTAATATTTTTATTGAAGTTTTTTGGAGTGTTGGCAACAAACGCTTTTTATAAATCTTTTCAATTATCAGTGGAACGGAAAGAATAAGATGAGGTTTTACTTCGCCAAAAACTTTTGTTATTACAGCGGGAGACGGTATTTTGTTCAGGAAAGTAATATGACAACCTAAAGTTGTCGGGAATAAGAATTCGAATAATAATCCGTAAACATGTGCCATAGGTAAAAACGAAACGATTTTGTCGTCGGCTTGTAAAGGCATGTGCTCCTGAGCAAAAATAATGTTTGAAACCAGGCTGCGTTCAGGAATCATAACTCCCTTGGTAAAACCTGAAGTTCCTGATGTGTAAGAAATTACGCAGGTTGCTTCTTTGTCCCATTTTTCAAACTGAAATCCTTCCCGGCTTAGTTTATTTTTTTTGTAATATTCAAAAGCATCTTCCATTTTATATTTTACATTTTCGTCTTTAGCAATATGAAAAGAGAAATCATCCAAAGCAATAACTGCTTCAACCCTTCCTTCATTTTGAAAATCAACCTTTTCAAGTAGTTGTTTTCCCCCAACTACAATTCGCGCTTCAGAATGATTGATGATGTGATTTGTATTGGATTTGTTAAAATCCGGAAGAATGGGAACGATTACAATACCCGACGAAATTGCAGAAAGAAAGACTGTTGCCCAGTTTGCTGAATTTCGCCCCAAAACGGCAATTTTGTCCCCTTTTTTTATTCCCATTATTTGGTAGAAAAGATGGAGCGATTTAATGTTCGCCGCAACTTCTTTGTATTTAAAATCTTTTCCCTCATAATCTGAAAATGCAAAATTGTCCCAATTCTTGTGGAATGCATCGGTGTAAAGTTTAGCTAAATCAGGTAATGCCATAATTTTATAATTTAACCGATAAATTTATGAAAATTACCTGAATGTTCGGTTTTTAAAACACAGTAAGATTAAATATGAATAAGTGTCAATAATAAAAAACTCCGGAGATTCTCCGGAGTTCGTTGTTTTCCGCGTTTATATTCACGTTAATGGTAATACCAAATTAATTAACTTGCTTCCAACAACTTATATTTAGTAGAGACGAAATTTTACAGACCTTTTTATAAGTCTCAAAAAAAAGGTGTATTTAGGGGAAAACAGGGATCCACCCGATTAAGGCGGAATTCCCGGTTTTTAATTATTGTTTTGTTTCAACTACGGCGTATTTACTTACTTTCCAAAATTCCTCCGGATTTTCGATTTCAAGATAAGTGATCAGGTTGTCTTCCTCGATAAAGCGGAATGAACTATCAGGATGTTCAGTAATTATTTTTGCTTTTTTTACGAAAAGCGGAAAATAATTGGTATTCCTTTTATCAAGTTCAGTGAAATAAGTTTCGTTAAAATCCTCTTTTATCGTTTTGCTTTTCCCAATTCCAAGAAAGCCACCTTCTTTGGTAAGAACTCCGTTATCTGCCAATTCATCAAACGAACCGGATGTAAAGAATGCTTTATTCAATTCACTGTCCTGTTCTGCAATTAAATTGTTGGCATTTTTAATAGAATCAGCTTTAACTACAAGGTCGGTTTCCATAACTACCATTTGGCTGTCCATTTTTTCAATTTGAAGATCCATTTCAGCAATCTGGTAGTCGCGTTTTTCCAACTCTGTTTTTAGCACCTGGATATTCTCATCCTGTTGTTTAATGCTTTCGCTGAGTTTTGCGATTTTGTTTCTGAATGACTTGATTTCAATACCGGAAGATTTTAGCTGTTTTTCCAGCTCATCAATTTTTTTACTGCTTTCTTCCAGCATTTCATTCATTAATTTAATATCGGCAACCAAAACTTTTTTCTGGTCTTGTTTGCCTTCCGCTTGATCTAAAACCAGTTGACTTCTTTTCTCACGGATGAATGTCAGGTTTTCTTCGATCTCATCGAAAGTATTTGCCATTTCATTTACCAACGAATCTCTTTCTTCTATGGTCATATTCAAATCAGCATTCTGATTGCTTAGTTCATCAATATGCGATTTATTGTTATAGATTATAATACCTGCAACTACAACAACTATAGCAAACACTCCAATAACAATCCATTTTAACATTGAATTTTTTTCGGTTTTCATAACGTTTTCCTCCTCGTTAAATTAAATTTTTGTTTGACACAGCACGTATTGCCAAACCATGTGCCAAGCAATTGGTGTTTTTGTAATTGTTTGTTTTTTAACTTTTTATGTTTTTGAATGATGGCTGGTGAGCTGTCAAAATGATAAGGTATTATCAAAATGATAACAGTTCAAGAAGAGAAATAAATTTGGTTTTTTGGGCTATTTCGTTTCTTTAAGCATGCGGTAAATTGTTGCAACGCCGATGTCAAGCTTGTCAGCAACAATTTTGGTATTGTTATCGTATTTATCGAGGTATTTTTTTACAATGCGGATATTGTACTCGCGCAAACTCATTTCACCATCAAGCTTGTCGTTAAACAGCGCGTCGTTTCCTAAAACAATGCTTTCATCCGTAATTTCTTCATTGTCGGAGAGTGTAATGGCGAGCTCAATAACCGACTTTAATTCTCTGATATTTCCAGGGAATGAGTAGGAGCGTAGTTTCCCAACCGCAGATGTAGTGAGGCTTTTTACAGGAAGTTTATTTTCTGTGCAAAATTCTTTTATAAAGTGTTTCGAAAGCGTAATTATATCGTTGCCCCGGTTGCGTAATGCCGGTAGTTCAATAGATAATCCAAACAACCGGTAATACAAATCTTGTCTGAAATTTCCTTTCAGAACAGCATCCTGGAGGTTTTGGTTGGTTGCAACAATAATCCGGGAGTCGGTTTTTATTGACTTATTACTTCCTATTCTCACAATTTCTTTTTCTTGGAGTGCTCTTAAAAGCTTGGCTTGTAGTGAAATATCCATCTCCGCTATTTCATCCAGAAAAAGTGTTCCACCATTTGCTTCTTCAAACTTTCCAATCCGGCGGATGTTAGCACCTGTAAAAGCTCCTTTTTCGTGTCCGAACAACTCACTTTCGGTTAAATCTTTTGGTATAGCTGCCATATTTACGGCAATAAAAGGCTTGTTGGCTCGCTGAGAATTATAATGAATTGCTTTGGCAACCAGTTCTTTTCCCGTTCCTGTTTCGCCGGTAACCATTACCGAAATGTTTGTCCGGGTGGCCTTTTCAATTAAACTGAATATTTTTTTTGTAGCCGGGCTGTTTCCAATAATCGTATTCTCAAAATTATATTTCTTTTTAACTTCACTTCTCAGGGTTACTATTTCTCGTTTCAGTCGTTCTCCTTTTCGGATATTGTTTACTGTATTTAACAAACGCTCCCGAATATCTTTCGATTTTACAATATAATCGTAGGCACCGTATTTTAACAGTTCAACAACTACTTCTATTTCATCCTGTTCTGAAATTAAAATAACCTGTATTTCTTCGTTTTCCGATTTTATCTGTTTTAGAATTTCCAACCCTTTCATGTCGGGCAGGCGATAATCGAGCGTTACAACATCCGGATCTTTATGTAAATTGTTTAAACATTCTTTTCCTGATGTAAACGATTCTATTTCATAATCCGGATTCATGGAAAGATTGTGTACCAGTAGTCTGTTATACCATTCGTCATCTTCAACAACAAATATTTTAAATGGTTTTTCGTCCATGTTACTTATTTAAACCGGTTAATGAATTTTTTTCGTGATTTTTGCTGCGAATGCAAAGTTGGTTAAAAAAAAGGTTTTATTCAGGAGCTTCATTTAAATATTTTTTTAAAAATGTGATTATTTCTTCCGTCTCATCTTTAACTTCAGTAAACAACGAACGAATAGTATTAATATTTAGTTTCTTTTCTGCTAATTTTTCAATTTCTTTAACTTTTTCATATAAACTCATTTTGTCTAAATGCTTATATGGAACCGCCATTTTATGTGTCGTTTCCCTGATGGTATTCCAGTCGTAATATTTTAAAGCTTTTTCAATAGCTGCCAAACCATTTGTACTCGATTTAATAAAAAGCCCGATGAGTTCTTTTAAAAAAGTGTCATCTTCGCCAGCAAGTCTTTTCAGTTCTGAAATATCTACCGGCGAAACCGGGTTCGGATTTTTAGCTGTTTCCTCAATTTTTAGGATTGAACTTAATGTTGAGAACAGCGTGTTTTCGGAAAAAGGTTTGGAAAGAAATCCACGCATTCCTGCATCCAGACATTTTTGTTTTTCAGTTTCTTCATTTGAAGCTGAAATTGCTATTATTTTAGCTTCCGGCTTTTTGTGAAGGATTTCTTTCGTGGCCTCAAAACCATTTTTGCCCGGCATCCTTAAATCCATAAAAATAAGGTCAAAGTTATTTAAAAGAGCAGCTTCAACCACTTTGTTGCCATTGGTAACTTCTTCGAATTTTGTCCCCCATTTTTTTAAGATTCCTTTCAGAAGAAAACGATTGAATTCCGTGTCATCGGCAATCAGGAATGTTAGATTTTTATAGGCCTCCGGTACTTCAACTGTTTCAAAATAAGTTCCGGGAATATTTTGTTTTTTCCCCTCTTTGTAAGGAATTTCAAGCATAATAGTTGTTCCTTTTCCCGGGGTACTTTCTACGCTAATATTTCCACCATGTAATTTTACCAATTTTTTAACAATGGAAAGACCAAGCCCCGTCCCCTGGTATTTTATGCCTTCAGTGTTTTCTGCCTGTACATATTCATCAAAAATAATGTTGAGGTTCTCTTTTGAAATTCCAATACCGGTATCAACTACACGGATGTTAAACCGGAAAAAACTGTTTTCTGTTTTTTGAGTTTCGACAGCCAACGAAATTTTTCCGTTTTGTGTAAATTTGATTGCATTTCCCAACAAGTTGATCAGAATTTGTTTTAACCGGAGTGGATCGCCAACTATTGCTTCAGGTCGCTCTCCTGACCAAACAAATTTTAACTCGTTGTTTTTTTTCTCTGCTTCAAATTTTTGAAGAGCGATTACTTCTTTAAAAATCTCTTCGGGTGAAAAATCTGTTTTTTCGAGTTTTAACTTGTTTGCCTGAATTTTAGAAAAGTCGAGCGTATCGTTTATTACATTTTTTAGATGAATTGCCGATTTTGAAAGGACAGAAACCAGTTCTTTGGTTGTATGGTCAAAAGATTTTTGATGGAGTTGTTCGGTTAAACCATAAATAGCGTTTACCGGAGTTCTTAGCTCGTGACTTACATTTGCAGCAAATTTTTCTTTAGCAACAGCAAGGTTTTCAGCTTCCAACTTGGCTTTTTTTAAAGCCCGCTGGTAGTCTCGCATTTTTTTCAGATAATTGAACAGAACAAACAAAACAACCAACAGGAGAATTACTGCGAGGATGGTAAAACCAGCCAATCGTTTATATGTTAATTCTGCCAGGCGGTCAGCTTCATCGGTTTTTGCGATGAGTTTGTCGCTTTCATTTTTTTCAGCTAATACAACCAATTCGTTTATCTGATGTACTATTACCATATTCTCCTCTATCAATTTCGATTCGAGAATATTTTTTTCTTCCCCTTTTTCCCTGATTTCATTTATTTCTGTTTCCAGACTTTGAATTTGTTCTCTTATTTCTTCCGGTTCAAGTTCCCGTTTAACAATGGTGGTGTCAACAATGGTTTTCTTACCGCCAAATATTTTTCTGAATATCCCTTTTTTTTCCGTTTCCGTTCTTATCGTGTCTAATTTTTCCTCTTCAAGTTTTGAATAGATTTCTGTAAACGATGTTGTATCAACATTCTGCATTGATTGATGTAAGTTCAGGATTTTTTGCCACAGTTCAATCTTTTGAAAAGCCAGAAAAGTGAGTGAATCAATCACCGGCACACCAATTTCGTTTTCGGCCGTAAGCAGATTGAGATCTTCAATTTTTGAAACAATCTGTTTTTGCAGCGTTTGATAGGGGGCCAGGTCTTCGTTTTTATTGGTAAGAATATAGAGCCTTGCATTGTTTTCAAGTGAAGCTAAATCGGCTGTTAAATCTTTTACCAGGAAAAGCTGGTAATCCGGTATGGTTTCCTGGTGGATGGACTGGACAATGTTGGACAGACTTTTATACGCATAATACCCCGATGTTACAACAGCGGCACCAATAATTAAAGAAAGAAGAGTGATTTGTATTTCAATTTTGAATTTTGACATTCGGCCAATCAATTTTTTTATTGAACGCTTGATCCCATCAGTTTGTTTTGCCAGCAATATTATATATTTTTAAGCACACGTGCGCTGTTTTTTTTGGAAATCAGTGTTTTGTCAGGTCTGCTTAGTTAGGTAACTGATAGCAGAATATAAAAAAATAACTGACCGGAATTCACCAATCAGTTATTTTTGTAAAATGAGAAATTAACTCTAATATTTCCTCAGGAAAATGTCTCCGCTTACTGTTTTCAATTCAACACCGGTATTCCCTCCGTTTAATGATAATTCGCGATTTGTGCCTACCCACGAAATTTCCTTTGGCGGTTTGTTGTCAAAAACCAGGTTTGAATATACGTCTCCTGTTACAGTCGATAAATCAATATTTGCTTTATGACTTTCCGGTACAGAATAGTCTATAAAACCACTCACGGTTTTAATTTCCATCTCTCCCACACACCCCATCAGTTCAATTTCTCCCGAGATTGTGTTCAGACTGAACTCGAGATTGCCGGGAACTTTTAGCGTGTAATTAATATCAGTATTAAAGTTGTATTGATCTCTTTCTCCTATCTTTTTTTTGATTCCTTCAAAGTCAACAACTTCCTCAATATTTGTTTTCCCGTTTTTGTTTTTAACTTCCAGGCTGTAATAGTCGTTAAATGTATTGTTTTTGATATCAACCGTAACCTGAAGTTCAATAAAGTTATTTTTCCAGGCTTCTATTTTGATATTATCGGCAAAACTTAGCTTCATTTCTACTTTTGAACCTTTTACATCAACTTTTTCGTTAACGATCTTTTGAGCATGAATTAAATCGTTACCAAAAATCAGCATCAGAACAAGGATGATTATTTTTTTCATGGTAGTCTATTTTTTTCGTAAATAAATATTTCCTGATACTGATTTCAAATAGATTTCCTGTCCTCCGCCATTTAGTTTGTAACTTGTTTTCCCTTTTCGTTTTATGGCTCCAAGGCCTTCCGAACGTTCGTCACGGTCTTCTTTTCCTGCACTTTCCAAATTCAGGTTATTGTATACATTTCCCGTTAAATTGCTGATCTCAATATTTGCTTTGTTCCCCGCTGGAATTGAAACATCAACAAATCCGCTAACAGAAGCGAGCGAGGTGGGTTCTCCCTGGCTTACATTGCTAAATATGACTTCAACATCGCCACTAACGGAATTTACCGTAAATGGTCCGCTGCAATTGTTTAGTTTTACGTCCGAGCTAAGCGTTTTAATCTCAAGGCTGCCGTTATATGAATCAATATCCAGATCGCCGCTTGCAAAAGGGCTGTGGTAATCGATACTTACCGCTATACCTGCGGGAATTGAAATGGAGTAGTTAAAGTCTCTTACCTGTTTGCTTATCCCGGTAATGCTAACGATTCCATCTTCTTCGCTTACATTTACTGCCAGGCCTGTATTATCTTCCATTGCTCCCAACAATTGTAATCCTTCAGCCCGCTCGGGTTTTTCAAAGTTGGCGTCGGACTCAATTACAATAGTGTTTTCACTTGTGTTTTTTAAAGAAATCTCACCTAGAAGGTTTGTAATTTCCACACGATTTTTCACCTTTGGCGAATATTCATATTTCTCCTGGCTCATGCTTAAAAGAGGAAGGACAAATGCTGCTAATAGAACGGTTACTTTTTTCATAATTATCTTTTTCTTTTTGTTTCACATTTTTTGGAATGTTGATTTTTTGCCGGCCAATAAATCACTCATCCCGTGTTTATATGATTGTTTTTATCATACTCTTTGCATATTCCCTGACCTGTTCGTTTGTATTTTCGTCTTTTGAAATGGATTCTATCTTGTCTTTTGCTTCTTTAATTCCTGATTCTGTAAGAACTTGTATTAATGAGATCTGCAAAAGCGGATTGTCCTGAAGTGACAAGGAATGAATGAGCTCATTTTTTATGCCGGGGTTTTTATCCATCATTTCGGATAAAGTGTTGATTGCAGCCAATCGTACATTGACATTTTTGTCGCTATTCATGGTATAAACCAGTGCGTTTACCAATGCATCATCTGCATTTCCCATTGTTTTTATATTGTGAACAGCTTCGATTCGCTGCGGCCCGGAATAATCTTTCAGCCCTGCAAGCAAAACTTCTTTTTTCATCGAATTTAGTTCAGATTGTAATTGAGCTACTTCAGTGTTTTCAGAACCGGTAAAATACCCTGCGATAAATGTACCTGCACCAATGATCAGTATTGCTGCTACCTTAATCCAATCCGGTAGCTGAATTATTCTTTTATCTTTGAAGTTGTCGTTTGTCTCAACCAACTTTAAGAATTCTTCTTTCATATCTCCCGGCGGCTCAACCTCAGGGAAAGAATCGGTAAATTTCAGAAATGATTTTAACTCGGAGTAAAGTTCCCGACACGACTCACAGCTCTGAATATGAATTCCGATTTTTTCCGTTGTATCCTTATCCAGTTTTTTATCGATATATTCCGGGAGGTTTATTTTTACTTCTTCACATTTCATCTTATTCAATTATTATTTTAGTATAAATTTCTTTTAGTTTTTGAATGGCTCTAAAGGTTTTCACCTTCACCGCATTTTCTGTTGACGAGATTGTATCAGCAATTTCCTTGTATGAAAAACCCTGGAATCGGTTTAACTCTATCATTTCGCGGTATGCCGGAGGTAATTGAGACATTGCCTCAATCAGAAACTCGAACTTTTCTTTTGTGTCTTGCTCACGCATTGACTCTTCCTGATCAAATTCAGCTACCTCCAGATCATTATCTTCGCCATAGAATTTTCTTTTTTCATTGTAATAATCAATCAAAATATTTCTAGCAATCCGAAATAACCAATAGGCAAAAACTTTGTCATCTTTCCAGCTGTGGCTGTATTTCAGAATTTTTACAAATACATTTTGTGTCAAATCCCTGCTTGCCTCAGCATTTCTGGTCATTCTAAAAAAATAACCATATACATTTTTATAGTTTCTGTCATATAGAACACCTGCTGACCTTTTGTCTCCCGCGGCCAACTTCTTCATCAGCATTTCGTCACTAAACTGTTTTTTCATTCTTTATTTCAGGAATATATTCCTTTAAATTGCTTATCTGATATGAATACCTGTAAAATACATGAATGGTTACTGTGGAAATAAAAAATAGTTGTTTTTTTAGAAAATCGGAACATAAAGGAAATAAAAAAACCGGCTCAACTGTTGAACCGGTTCAAGTCCTATTCGACGTCTTCTGTGCCAATAACATTTTTATCTTTTGGGTAAACTGTAATGTGGATTTCCATGGTGGTTAGAAAACAGTCATCCAAGTTTAACAACTGAGGGGGAGTGCACAGTTTAAAAGAACTTAATAATTTGGGGTAATGTCTTTACTTATCCAGTTAATTGATATTTGAAACAAATAAAGAACCTTCATTAATTGTGATTCAATATTACAACTAAATTTCAGTAATTTTTTCAGCAATTATTGTATGGTATAGAATTTCAGATATGTGGTTAACTTTAATTATTTAATGGATTGTTCGGAATTGTTTTTTACTATATAACAACGGGCACTAACATCTCAACCCGAGTGCCTGGATATCTTGCACCCGGAGTCAGTTCCGCTGAAATGATCTCTGATTTTACATCGTAGCGGTCACCAATGAGTTGTAATCTTTTTTTGGTTAAAGAAACTCCCATATTTAAATTTTGGTCCGATTGTGAATAAGGTTTTGCTTGTTTTATTCCAATCCCATTGTCTTCAACAGTAATCTTAATACTTTTTTCATTGAATGATTTTATCCTAATCCATATTTTCCCTTTATCAGGAAGAGAAGATACACCGTGCCAAATAGCATTCTCAACAAAAGGTTGTATAATCATTGAAGGTATGGCAACCTGGTCCACGTCAATTTCATCATCTATTTCAATTTCAAAATCAAATTTATTATCCATTCTGAATTGTTCCAACTCAATATAATTTCTAAGGCGTTCCAGTTCGTCATCGATTTGTATCGAGTTTGATTTTAACGAGTTCATGTTCTGTCTTATCAGACGGGCGAATTGTGAGAGATAAATTCCTGCTTCTGCCGCCTTATTTAATAAAAGATATCGTTGTATAGAACCCAAAGCATTAAAAATAAAGTGCGGATTCATCATCGACTGTAATGCCTTGTGTTCAAGCGTTATTATCATGTTATCTGTTTCCTTTTGTTTTATTTTTCGTTTATAAAAGAAAATGATAATAAGGACTACTCCGCCGAGCAGAATAAATAAGATGGTAATTTTTGTTATTGTACGTTGAATGAAAGTTGGCCGAACCATAATCGGAAGTTCAACCGCCGGGCTATACTCTCCCAGACTTTTGCGAGCTTTCAGTTTAAATGTATAATGCCCGGGGGAAAGATTTAGATAGGTTACCTGTGTATTTTTTCCATTAATCCAATCCCGATCGATTCCTTCCAGCATATAGGAATAATTTGAAGGAGTTGAAGAATAATTTAAGCTGGCAAAATTGATACTAAAACTTTTTTTGCTTTTAAATTTAATTGCTTCAGTGTGCAGGGCAAGCTCTTTGTCGTCTATTAATAAACTATAAAAATAGGGTTGCGGGATTTGGATTACTGCATTAACACAGTCAGATATGGGTATCGATACCAGTCCATCATCTGAGGCAATATACAATCTGTTATCGTGGCATATAATATCATTAATGTTATTAAAGTCGATATTCAACCGGCTTAACTCGAGTGCTTTCTGGCTTATTGCTTTTAACGGATCTTTTATGAAATAAACAGTTTTCGTTGTATAAAAGAACAATACGTTTTCATTGTATTCAATACCTTTAATCCGGTAATCTATTTGAGTTCTGAAAGCTTCTGTTAAATCGTAAGTATTTTGATTATCTCTTAAAATTAACTGATTACCAATTATATTATATATTTCATAATTTTTATTGATTGCCAGATGAGAAGTAATTGTTTTTCCATTGAATGGCTGCAGCGGAAGGTTCAGACTTAATTTATCGTCAATAACAAGGTAGTTTTTTTCTGCGTTGATAACCAGATGATTGTCCTTGTTTACAAAAACATTATTTATTCTTCCGGTTCTTAACCCGATAACTTTACAATTGAGACTTTCATCATAGTCAATAATTAAAAGCCGGTCATTAATATAAGAATATATTGTTTTTTCGTCAGACGGCACGTCTAACTTTTTTACTTTGTAAGGAAGTTTTTTGTGGGTGCCGAATTTTATTGTATTGGTTTTTTCATCGTAAAGGGTTTCTTCAATTAAATGGAGTTCTTCTCCTATCGGGCTTGTTATTAATGTGTTGTCTTTGAAGTGGTATATATTTGAAAGATTATTTTCGTCCAGATCAAGATTCATCCGGGTTAGTTTCTCTCCGCTGATTGTATATAACAAACTGCCGTTGGTTGCCCAGAGTTTGCCGTTGTTGGTTGGCGCCAGCGATTTTATTCCTGATTCTTCAAAACTTTCGGTCGCCCAATATTGATACCTTAAAATTTCACGGTTTATCTTATAAATTCCTTCTGACGCTGAAGTAACCCAGATGTTCCCTTCCCTGTCTGCCATAACACCCTGGGTCTGATCAACATCGAGGTGGAAGATGATTTCCTTACCATCATGACAATATAAACCTTTATCATAGGTGGCGAGCCAAAAAAGTCCCTCAGAATCGACAGCGAGGGAGTTGACGTATTTTGATTTTGACTGTAGAATATGTTTGGTTATCAGCTTTTTACCCTGGTAGATGTTCGCGTCTCCCGTCCGTTCAAACGCTATCGTTTTTTCCTGGTTATCCACTCTAAAAGCCTTTTCTATAAGATAGTCGGAGAACGGAGTCAGATATGCACTGTCTCCCACCACATCCGATTCATAAATGCCGATCGCCGACCACATCAGAAATTTATCATCCAATGACTTGCTTAAATGAAACAGACTCAAGTCTCTTTGATTGTTAAGACCAAAATTTAATTTGCTTACCTCGCTACCGTTCTTTTTTAGAACATAAATATCTGATATAGAATTATAAAAGTAGATCGTGGAGTCATTGTCTTCATAAAAATCAATAAAATAGAAATTGGCTTTTAACTGGCTGAGCAGGGTATCGTTTTTTTCATTATAGATTGTATTGTCAAAATGATAATTCAGAGTCCCGTTCATATTCATAAACCAGAGTCTTCCCGATGAATCTTCTTTGATTCGCATTACGATGTTGTCGCTTAGCCCTTCTTCAACAGAATAGTTTTTAAAATTGGTCCCATCGAAACGAATTACACCGGCATCAGTGGCAAACCAGATAAATCCCTGCGTATCCTGATACGCATATATGATTTTATTGGTCGGAAGTCCTTCCGCGATGGTATAATTTTTTACAAACGGATTTGCAGCAAAAACAGAATGGAGGAACAATATAAAAATAACGGATAAAAAATACTCTTTTTTCACTAATCGATAGATTTTGAGTGCGTTCCTACCAATTCCCTGAATTCGTTAAAACGTCTTCTTGATATAGGAAGTTTTGTTCCATCATCAAGAACGGCAAAATACCCCTGGTAACTGGAAAATCCTTTTAAATAATTCAGGTTCACTATGTTTGATTTATGTATTCTGAAAAATTGGTTTGAATCCAGAACTTTTTCAAACTCTCCCAACGATTTACTCGAGATAATTTTTTCCAGGCCCGAAAGATGCAAAATTGTATAATTGCTATCGGCTTCCAGGTAACGAATTGTATCAACCTCAACTATACGAAATCCAAATTTCTCAACAACTGTAATTTTTTTTACCTGCTTATTTTCTCCTTTTACCTGCTGTAGTAAGTTTTCGAGCGACTCACTGTATACATTCTGAACATTATTTTGTTGTTGCCGCAGATTTAAAAACGATGTGGCTTTGTCAACAGCTTCTTTAAGTTCCGAAGGATTAATGGGTTTTAGTAAATAATCAATCGCATTGGCCTTGATGGCTTTTAAAGCATATTCTTCGTGTGCAGTTGTAAATATAATTGCATATTTTTCTTTTGGGATGGAAGCGATAAAATCGAAACCGTTTTCGTTTGGCATTGAAATATCCAGAAAAATTAAATGAACTTCAAATGCTTTCAATAACTGCCTGGCAGTAGCGGCAGATTCCGCACTTCCGCACAATCTTATATCCGGGCAATAATGTCGTAAAAGTATCTCAAGTGTTTGCCTGACATTCATTTCATCATCAACGATAATTGCATTAAATCGAGTCATAAAGCAAAGATATAACATAAATTAGAACTAATATCTTTGGCAGATGAACGGTAGGTTTTATTTAGCCAGCGGTTTGAAAAGCCAAACAAATGGCTTCCATTAAATTTGTGTTTCCGGTTTATACATAAGCTGCAATAATCATTAAAAACAATTCAGTTACGATAAGTTTGTCAGGAATTGAACAAAATTGTATTGAATTTTGTAAATTACCTTAAAATTTAACAAACAATAGATTATGGATTCAGTTGGAAGTTTTTCAGAAAAGTTTAACGACATAATTTTGTTTTATGGCCCGCGGTTGGTTGGTGCTATTATCACGTTAATTATTGGTTGGTGGATAATTAAAGTCATTCAAAAGGCAGTACGTAAAGGTTTTGAAAAGAGAGAGATGGACCCATCTTTACGGGGTTTTTTAAACAGTATGATCGGGATACTCCTGAAAACCATGCTGATAATTAGTGTGGTTGGAATGCTCGGGGTTCAAATGACTTCCTTTATTGCAGTTTTAGGTGCTGCGGGTTTAGCAATTGGAATGGCACTTTCCGGTACCCTTCAAAATTTTGCGGGTGGTGTAATGATTTTGCTGTTCAAGCCCTTTAAAGTAGGCGATTTTATAGATGCTCAGGGACACAAGGGTATTGTTAATGAGATCCAGATTTTTAATACAATATTAAAAACACCGGATAATAAAACCATTATTATTCCTAATGGAGGACTTTCAACTTCGTCAATGGTGAATTTTTCAGCCGAGCCAAAACGAAGAGTCGATTTTTTATTTGGAATTGGTTATGGTGACGATGTAGACAAGGCAAAAAAAGTATTGCGCTCTTTGATTGATAAAGACGAAAGAATTTTAAAAGAACCGGAGCCATTTATTGCGGTTTCTGAACTTGGAGACAGTTCGGTTAACATTGTTGTACGTGTATGGGCTGAAGCGTCGAATTATTGGGGCATCTATTTTGATATGACTGAAAATGTTTATAAAACATTTGATAAAGAAGGCCTTAATATTCCTTTCCCTCAAATGGATGTACATATTCAAAAATGAGGAATACAAAATAATTAAGTTTTTTGCTGATTACTTTGAACTTTTAACTGCTTGATTTGTACTTTTAACATAAGCAATTATGGACTGTTTTCAAACCCTTTTTTGTTGATTCTCGAAATTATAATTTCGCAGAATAATCGAAATTAATTGATAATCATAGGGTGTAAAACGATTGAAAATAGTACTTTTGTTACTTACGTGCAAAATACTGTGATTTTTTTTTACAGTAAACTCCGTCCTAAATGGAACTTCTCCGTTTCGCACAAATTGTCCTATAAGCCGGAATAAATCCCGGCTTTTTTTATTTACCGGATTAAATAATCCGGATTTTTTTATCAAAAATTGAAACAATATCTCCTTTACGCAATTTTGCTCGTTTTCGAAATTCCCTGGTTCCGTTCAGAGAAACTTCACCTTCCTCAACAAGAATTTTTGCATGTCCTCCGGTTTCTGCCAGACCAAGTAGTTTTAGTAATTTAACCAATTCAATATACTCTGATTTTAACTGAAATTCCAGCATTATAATTTAATTTTCTTTTTAATTGATTTGGGAATTGCATTTTTGTGAACCATTATCGCAATTGTTTTTAACCGGACATAGTCTTCAGTCATATGAAGATAACCTCCAAAATTATTGCTGTCGGCGCCCCACGAGTTTTTTGTGTAGAAACACGTCTGGCCGGAACTGTTTTTTGAAAGGCCGACAATATGCATTAAATGATCATCTGTTGTGGTTCTGTCAAAAAAAGTTTCCTGTCTCATCTTCTGATCCACTTTTCCTAATTGTTTTTCGGGGAGATCTGCAATTCCTTTGTTGTGTGTAAATGTTTTTTCGCTTGTGTCACCATCCCATGCAACGGTATAACCATTATTAATGGCATAGGTCATAATTTCCATTAATTCATCGAGAGGCAAGTTGTAATACAAATCGTTTGACCAGTTATCCGGGACTTCCAACACAAATTGTGAATAAAAAGGATGATGGTTGTAGGAGGTCAGTTCAACATAATCATCAGCGTTGAGTTTGAATTTATCGCGAAGTTTTGAGGGAGTGTAAGTTTCTTCATCGGTTTTCACTTTATTGGGAAGTTTACCAATTTTCTCTTTTAATATTTTTTCTACGGGTTTTACGTCAGCAGCAAAAAAATTTTTTCTCTTTTTGTTCAGCTTTTCAACATCGTCGTTTAAATCTCTTGCCCACTGGTGATGATTATATCTTCCATCTGTTTTTACTCCCGGGTAAGATTCAAACGTAACCATTCCATGTTCCTTTAAAACATTTAGAACATCGTGCGCCTGTCCCCCCTGGCTAAAATTGTTTTTCCCGTAATACAGCAAATAATCTTCAGCTTTATCAAGATATGCCATATATACAAAATACATTTCCGAAAGATCAGTTTCGGGAAAACCTTTTCGCATGATTTCTGATTCCAAAAAGCTGGTTGTGGCAAAACTCCAGCAGGTTCCTGTACTTCCCTGGCTTATAACCGGAGTATGTTTTAATTCCTTGATAATTTCAAATTCTTCCTGATTGCCCTGTGCCGAGACTTGTACCGACAGAAAAAGAATCAGGATAAAATACAGTGCAACTTTTCTCATTCCAAATGTTTATGAATTTTTTAGTTCCTGTTGTTGTTTACGGGTCAACCCCATTACAATCAGATCGTAAGATTCATCAACAAAGTTTTTTATCATGTCGTCAGAAATCGAGCCATCAACAGAAATGGTATTCCAGTGTTTTTTGTTCATGTGGTATCCCGGTATGATTGCAGGATATTCTTCACGAAGTTCAATGTTTTTTTCAGGGTCGTTTTTGACACTTACCGATAAGTCACCTTCTAAACTGGTGAGACAAAACATCTTGCCACCTACTTTAAAAACCAAAGTAGTTTCACCAAAGGGAAATTCTTCGGATACGCCTTTTAATGAAAGGCAATACTCCCGTAACTCCTCAATATTCATGTTTGTAAAATTAAAATTACGGGTTAAAAGTAATTTTTTCCTTTTGAAATCAAAATTTAAAGCGTAGGATAAAAAGCATCTTTAAAATGTTCCAGCTCATACCGCTGATTAAAGAAAATAATCGTAACAACATCAAAGCGGGTTTCCCAATCAATATCTTTTTCGAGGATATATGCATCGGCGGCCTCAACAATACGTTTCATTTTCGAGTTGGTAACAGCTTCCGACGGGTGTTCGTAACGGATGCCATTGCGCGATTTTACTTCTACAATAACCAGCTGTTCACCATCACGGGCAATAATATCAAGTTCCAAATGTCCGTAATGCCAGTTTTTATCCAAAATCGTGTAGCCCAGTTTTACCAAATACTGTTCTGCAATTCCTTCAGCTTTTTCTCCTATTTCACGTTGCGAAACCATTTGTTCAAACTTGGGTATTTAAAGAAGTTTTAATGTTGAATTTACAGAAGAAACATCAAGTTGCCAGGTTTTTTCAAAAGCGAGCGCCAGATTTTTTTTGTCGTGGCCCGCTTGAAATCCGAATGCAACGGGATATTCAAATTCCTGAACAGCTTCAGAAATAATTTCATGAATATTTTTCCCAAATGGCGATTCGTTGTCTTTCATATCCGTAAAATCACCCAGAATCAGCCCGGCGAGCTTATCCAGTTTACCAGCGAGCTTAAGTTGGTGCATCATCCGGTCGGAGTGATATAAAAATTCATCAATGTCTTCGAGGAAAAGAATTTTGCCATCGGTTTCCAATTCATATTTCGTACCCTGTAAGCTGGAAATAATCGAAAGGTTTCCACCGACCAATTTTGCTTCAACTTTTCCTTCCTTGTTATGTTCCCAGTTTTTGAATGAGTATGCAACTTTTTCACCCGACAGGATTTTCATGAGCGAATTCAGATTTGCGGCAGGTTCTCCGTTTTCATCAAAATAGTAACGCGGCATTGCTCCATGTATCGTTGCAAAACCTGATTTATTAAGGCAGGAATGTAAAATCGTAATATCGCTAAAACCTACCAGCCACTTGGGTTTTTTTTGAAAATTTTCAAAATTCAGTTTGTCAATAATTCTTACAGTCCCGTAGCCACCGCGGGAACACAACACTACGTCGGTTTCCGCATCATCAAAAGCATTTTGCAAATCCTCCAAACGTTGTGAATCCGTGCCTGCGAACTGAAAATGTTGGGAAAAAGCATGTTCACCAATTTCAACTTTATACCCTTGTTTTTGAAACCATTCAACAGCAGGAAGCACGTATTTTTTATCGATTTTACCGGCCGGTGAAACTATCCGGATTTTTGAACCTGGTTTTATGTAGGGTGGTGTTTTCATTGGTTTTCGAGAAAAAAGGAAAGTTACAAAATTGAAATGCCGAAATGAAATTTACCCCATCAAAACCTCGTACAACTCTTCAACGGTTTCAACATAGTAATCGGGATTGGCATTTTTTAAATCTTCCTCTTTGCCAAAACCATATGCTACAGCAACCGTTGTAAGTCCCTTTGCTTTCCCTCCTTCAATGTCATAAACCGTGTCGCCAACCATAGCAACATTTAGGAAAGGTTTAATCCGGTGTACCGTTAAAATGTCAGAGATGATTGATGTTTTGTTTGCGCTGTGCCCGCCGTAATCTGCACCTTTCAGCTGAATTATATATTTGTCGAATTCGAAATGCTCGATGATTTGTTGGGCAAATTTTTCAAGCTTCGAGGTTGCCACATACATTTTAACACCTCCAAAATGTAAATCTTCGAGCAATTGATAGATGCCCGGATACGGTTCATTCTCGTGCCAGCCGTTTTCACTGTAATAATCGCGAAAATATTCAACTGCCAGTTTTGTGTTTCTTTCATTTAGTCCAAACAGCTGACTAAATCCCCATTGCAAAGGCGGACCGATAAATTTATCAAGTACATCTTCTGAATAACCATGTATTTGCATGTGCTCCAATGCATACAACAATGAGTTGCGTATACCGCGGGTATTGTCCGTTAGTGTGCCGTCGAGGTCGAAAATAATGTGTGAAAAGTTTGCCATATGTTTTTAAAAATACGAAGGTACGCCAATAGATTGAAAAAATTGAGAACATCGGAATGGTTTTTGGTAATTCTCAAAGTAAGTTATGTAAACAAAGCAGGATGAAAACAAAATTCGTAATGTTATTTTTAGCTTTCTTGCTAACAACAAGTTTTGCGAATAAAGTTTTTGGAATTTTCTTTAAACCCGATTCTATTCAAATTGAGATTGACACTGAGCAACTTATTCTCCCCGGTGAATCTTTTAATTTCGGTGTAACTTCATATCACCGAAAAGGAAAGATAAGAAAAACACTTGGGATGCAAGGTGGTTTTGTGTTCTGGTGGCATTATGAGGTTGAAGTCACCGGGGGAACATTTTCATCTGGAAAAATTACCGTAAATGAACGATTGATGCCTTCAAAAGGCAAATATGTAGAAGTAAAAGTTTTTCCAAAAAGACGCCCAAAACTTATACAACAGATTTTGATTCCGCTTAACTATGAAACAGCGGCGGTGTTTCACCCCGTTAGTAATTTTGATAAAGCGCCCGGGAGTATTGTCAAGGGGGAAATTGTTTCAAAATTCGACAATGGGAAAATCAGGGTTTTAAAAAAGCTGGCTAAAAATACGGAAGCTGAAAAATATCAGTTTACAGCGTTTGGTGGTAGTTTTATCAATGGAAAATTCAGAATTGATCCTGATTTTATGAATATTGAGAACCACTCGGCCGGACTTATTGTACAGTCGTTACGGAATGAGTCGGTAGCTGATACTTTTAATGTAAAGCTCGACTATAAACATCATTATAAATTGAATTTTAAAGGGCAATGGGGTTTTTCAGGAATGTCGGGAAGTGACGGAATAGATGGAGGAAGAGGAAGGAATGGGATGAGCGGAGAATTTGGCCAAAACGGCGAGTCCGGTTATAAGGGGCCGGATATTGGCGTTTGGGCTGATCTTTATATGGATTCGATACTAAATGGTTATTTGCTCTACGTGTTTGTGGAGAATTTTGAGTCGGGAGAGGAATTTCGATATCTTATCAACCCTGACGGTGGAAGTTTTACAGTTTCTTCTGTTGGCGGAGATGGGGGCAGAGGAGGAAATGGTGGCGATGGTGGTGACGGTGGTACAGGTGTTGACGGAGATGTGTGGTTTTCATATAAAACTGTGGAACAAAAGGTAAAAAAGCCTCGTACCAGAAAAGTCGCAAAAACAGTTAAAACGAGAACAAAGGATAAAGATGGTAAGGTAATAGAAGTGGAAAAAACTGTGATGGTTGATGAAGTCTACTATGTTGAAGTTGTTGAAAGGCATGTTATAACTGTGGAAAACAGAGAACCGGGAGGAACCGGAGGCAATGGAGGCAATGGAGGAGGTGGTGGTTTTGGCGGTTCCGGTGGTGCTGGCGGAGATATGTACTTTTATTTTACCGAAGACGGATGGGTATTCGAAAACTTATTTACTGCGATAAATAATGGCGGTTCCGGTGGCGCTAATGGTAGTGGTGGTGCAGGTGGTAACGGTGGAAGAGGCGGATTAGGAGACCCCAGCGGTAAAAGTGGGTATTGTGGAGCTGATGGGGCCTCTGCTTTTGGTTGGGGATCAAGTGGTCAGGAAGGAAGAGTTTTTAAGGAAACAACAGACGAATTTTATATTATTCAACCAACAGAAGAAACGACAGCTGAAAAAACTTCACTGTTTGACACAAGTATTTATTAAAGGAATTAAAAGAATCAGACTCATTTATAAAAGTAACCACAAGAAATTTCCACTATCTTTGTTGCCCAAAATGAAATTTTAAAGCTTTTCAAAAATGACAGACTTTAAGCGTACACTGATTACAACCGCGTTGCCTTATGCTAATGGGCCGATTCATATTGGTCACCTGGCCGGTGTTTATGTTCCGGCTGATATTTATGCCCGCTACCTTCGTTTAAAAAATGAAGATGTATTGATGATTGGCGGGTCGGATGAGCATGGTGTACCTATTACTTTGAAAGCAAAAAATGAAGGAGTAACTCCGCAGGATATTGTTGACAGATATCATAACATCATAAAAGAGTCGTTTCAGAAATTTGGGATTTCGTTTGATGTGTATTCCCGCACCAGTTCTAAAACTCACCACGAAACAGCTGCTGAATTTTTTAAAAAACTGTACGATACCGGGAAGTTTATCGAAAAGACTTCGGAACAATATTACGATGAGGAGAATAATCAGTTTTTGGCCGATCGTTATATTATCGGCACCTGTCCGAAATGCGGTTTTGAGAAAGCTTACGGCGACCAGTGTGAAAGCTGTGGAACCTCGCTCAGCCCTACAGAGCTGATAAATCCAACTTCAATGATTAGCGGAAACCAGCCGGTTTTGAAGGAGACCAAACACTGGTATTTACCGCTTGACCAGTATGAGACCTGGCTTAAAGAATGGATTTTGGAAGGGCATAAAGAATGGAAACCCAATGTGTATGGTCAGGTAAAGTCGTGGATTGACAGCGGTTTGCAGCCGCGAGCCGTTACACGCGACCTTAATTGGGGAGTGCCGGTACCCGTGGAGGGAGTGGAAGGAAAAGTATTGTATGTTTGGTTTGATGCACCAATTGGTTACATTTCGGCTACCAAAGAATTAACACCGGAGTGGGAAACATACTGGAAAGACCCTGAAACACGAATGTTACATTTTATCGGGAAAGATAACATCGTATTTCATTGTATTATTTTCCCGACGATGTTAAAAGCTGAGGGAACTTTTAACCTCCCGGAAAACGTGCCGGCCAATGAATTTCTAAATCTTGAAAACGACAAAATCTCAACTTCCAGAAACTGGGCGGTTTGGTTGCACGAATATCTGGAGGAATTTCCGGGAAAAGAAGACGTGCTAAAATATGTTCTTACCGCAAATGCGCCCGAAACAAAAGACAATGACTTTACCTGGAAAGATTTTCAGACCCGGAACAACAATGAGTTGGTTGCTATTCTTGGAAATTTTGTGAACCGCGCACTGGTTCTTACACATAAATATTTTGACGGAGAAGTACCTGCTCCGGGCGAACTGACAAATTACGATAAAGAGACTCTCGAATCTATTTCAGCAATAAAAGCTGAAGTTGAAAAAAGTCTTGACAGTTTCCGGATTCGTGAAGCGCTAAAGAATGCAATGGATTTAGCCCGTTTAGGGAACAAATATCTGGCCGATGAGGAACCGTGGAAAGTTTATAAAACGGATGTTGAACGTGTTAAAACGATCCTGAATATTTGTTTGCAGATTTCCGCAAATCTGACGATTTGTTTAGAGCCATTCCTCCCATTTAGTATGGAGAGACTGCGTGGTTTTCTGAATTTTACAAAACAAGACTGGAGTAAACTTGGCTGGACAAATCTGATTCCGGAAAGCCACAAACTCAATAAACCGGAATTACTTTTTGAAAAAATTGAAGACAGCGTGATTGAAGTTCAGCTTAAAAAGTTGATGGATACTAAAAAAGCCAACGAATTAGCAGAGGCAAAAGCAAAACCTGCAAAAGATAGTATTGAATTTGATGATTTCGGGAAAATGGATATCCGCGTTGGAACCGTTTTGGAAGCTGAAAAAGTGGCAAAAACCAAAAAGCTTTTGAAGTTGAAAATCGATACTGGTTTTGATAAACGCACGGTGGTTTCGGGAATTGCTGAATATTATAAACCAGAAGATTTGATTGGGAAGCAGGTGTCAATCCTGGTGAATCTGGAACCCAAAAAACTTCGGGGCATTGAATCGCAGGGAATGATTTTGTGTGCCGAAAATGCAGATGGTTCATTGTCGATTGTGGAACCTGACAAAAAGGTAAAAAGTGGTTCAGAGATTCGTTAGCCTTGGAGTGAGGGAGCTTTTTAATATTTGGGAATGATAACTGCACAAAGAACCAATTCAGGGGATAAGGATTTTATCGATTTGGTTTCCTCTTTGGATGCTTTGCTTTCAGTTTTGGATGGACGTGAGCATGATTTTTATAATCAGTTTAATAAAATTGATAAAATAAAATATGTGGTAGTCGCTTACGATGATGGAATCCCTGTTGCCTGTGGGGCGGTTAAAAAGTATGACAAGGACACGATGGAGGTCAAACGAATGTTTACACACGAGGCATACCGGGGGAGAGGAATCGCTTCACTCGTTTTAGCGGAGTTGGAAGAATGGGCAAAGGAGCTTGCATTTTCGAAGTGTATTCTTGAAACAGGGAAAAGACAACCGGAAGCGGTAAGACTTTATAAAAAGAATGGCTACCGGCAAATTCCGAATTTTGGTCAATATGCTACAATGCAAAATAGTGTTTGTTTTGAAAAACATCTATAGAAACAAAGAGTAACAAGCATCAACTCTTGTTGGTGCTTTTCCGTAAGTTGCCTTGCCGGGTTAAATCGGGTAGGCGCTTACTCAACATATATAAAACCGCTTTTGTACGCAAGAGCGGTTTTTTTATTCCTCTTCCTGCGCGACCCACTCCAGTGCACCCAAATCCGGGCCATCGTCGGCAAGACGTGAGTTGTTGTTTAAGTCGAAAGGAAAAAGATTGGCAATGTCGGAATTTCCGATATCTCTGGCAGGAGATAATGAATCAATGGCATAGTTATAATCGTATGGGTCTTCAAACAGAGGGTCTTTATTAAACAGAGAATTTGTAAAAACCATATCGTTTTCAACGGTATTTAAAAGAGTGTTGAGTAAACAGGTATTAAAATTTACAATAAATGGACTGCTCTCTGCTATGCTATATGAAACTTCGTTGTTAACATTTCCATAAACAATACAGTTGTTAAACTCGGCATCCAGATCAAAACCAAAAGTTTGTTCGTCAATTTCATAGTAATTGTTTAAAAAGAGTGCCGGAACCGTTCGGGTACTACCGGTGTAGTAGTTTGCTATTGTGTTGTGGTTAAATTCATAATGGCCGCCAAATCGAAGCGCAACAGTATATGAACCGCTGTTGGCGAAAATACAGTTTGAAGCTTTTACAAAAGTTGTTCGCGCATCCAGACAGTTTAGTGTCATGTTTTCGATTACTGAGTTCTGTAAAGTCAACACAGGATTATCTGAAGCACCCAGCGTGTCCACCTGTATACCTTTTTCTGCATTTTTGATGTTTGCATGATTAATATGATTGTTTACACTTCCGGCAAGAAAATGTAACCCGCCAAAAACATAAATACTTCCGCTGCTAAGCGTAGTATAAGCGCCCCATTGCCCCGGAACATTTTTGTATGTTTCTTCGAGCCTGTCGCCCAAAAAATTTACAGGCTCATCAGCAGTTCCGTTTACGAGCAGAGTTCCATGAACAAACAAACTCGAACCCTCATGGAAATGTATTCGGCACCCGGCATCAATTGTAAGTGTTTCCATTGAATCTACAAGAACCGAATTGTAAATTAAATAAGGTTTGTCATTTGGCCAATGTTGCGATTTAATTGTCTTACCATCAAAAAGATGGAAGTCTTGTCCAAAAGCAATTAAATCAACATCCTGTGTGTTGCCGTTTAAATTAAATACGATGGAATCGTGTATTACCATCGGCAAATCCTGCCCGGTAGGGTCAACTGTTACTTCGACAAAAATATACATGCTGTCCTTTCCGTAAATAGTAAAATTATCACCGTTGTTGGTTTGCACTCCGTTAATATTCAGCCGGAAGGGAGAATTGTCGCCTCCGGCAAGCCTGATGTTTGAAATGTTTACCGAATTGTTTTCAGGGTTTTTTACTCTGAAAGATTTGGTGGTTGAACCTATTGTTGTAAAAACAGTGTCAAATGAAACTGTATCAGCAGAAAACTCCAGTTTTACATTTGGGCTTGTAGTAATTGCCTCTTCGTTACAGGAAAAGATAAGGGCGCCTGAAAGGAGTACAAAGATGAAGTGTATAGCTTTTTTCATGATCTGTTTTTCAAATCAAACGAAACAATTCAACTAAATTGTATGGGGAAACAGTATAAAAATATGTGAGAAAATTGTAAACGAATTCGTCTGTTTCTATATGATGACAAAAAATACGATCAATAAAATTAAAAGCATAAAAAGCACAAACTGGTTCCGCACAAATAAGCCGAGAAGGATAAGAATATCAACCTCCTCATTCATAGGAGAATTAATTTCAACTTCACCTTTGTCTTTTGTGATAAATTCGTTTGAACTGTATTTGATGATTTCGTCTCCGTTAAATTTCCATGACCACTGCGATTGCCAAAAGTTGTTTATTTCCAACTCGAAACGTTTTCCGTTAATTACAACGTCACTTTTCGGGTTAAACAAATTAACCATAACGGTAGCCAGTAACGACTGATCGTTGGCATCGTAGATTTCTAGTTTCGACAGGAAAAATTCACGGTTTAGTGTAAAAAGTTTTCCGTTTATCAAGGCTTGTGCCTTTGAGCTCAAAATATTCTCCCACTGAATTTTCCCGATCTGTTCGTTTCCTCTTTTTAATTCCAGTTTCGAACCAAAGATTTCTTTTGTCCACTGCAACTTGTCCATCTCAACTTTTTCTTTAAGGAGATGCAATTTAGGAAAATAATCTGTGGCTGTAAACTCAAATCGTATCCAAAAAACATCCAAAATGTTAATTTTTGCAAACTTTCGTTATCGGCTATTCATATTATTATGTTCGGGAGGAGATGTTTTGTAATATATATTTTGTTTCCGGAGATTGAAGTTATGTTTTTAACTTTAAAAGCTCAAATAAAAAGCTCTCAATACAAATGAAATCAAGAAGACTATTTTTGAATGTTGGTAAAATTTTTTTTACTTTTTTGTTTTTATCATTTTCAATATCGTTGTTTTCTCAGGTAAAAGTAACCGGTTATTCAACCTATGTTTTAGGAGTATCTGCTCCGATACATGAAAAAATCAGTGCGGAAATAAAGACTTTTCCCAACCGTGGAATGCTCAAACATGTTGATCTGGAGTTGGATTGTTTTTATCATTTTAAAGCCGGAGATTTTCACCAGTTCCACGCCTGAATAGGGTTGGGTGTTGAACCATATGAAGGAGATGCATGGCTTAGTTTTCCTGTGGCTTTAGAAGTTTTTCCTATTCAATCGTTTAAACGTTTTTCATTTTTGTTTGAGCTTTCACCCGAGGTTTATTTTGAGGAATATGTTAATCTCAGATATTTGTGGGGAATCAGGTATTCTTTTGGGAAGAAATCGTAAACAAGAAAAAATGCCGACCTTATTGTGGACGGCATTTTCATGGCGTATTTTAATGTTTTAGTTGGGCAACAAAACCCTGTCTATTACATGAATTACTCCATTCTTCCCTTCAACATCTGCTGCCACAACTTTACTATCGTTTATTTTAACTCCTTCAGTTAAATCGATTTTGATTTTTTTGCCATTTAATGTAGTTACACTTGTATTCGATAAGTCACCCGACATAACTTTTCCCGAAACTACATGGTAAGTTAAAATTGGCGTCAATTGCTCTGCAGTTAAATCTTCAATTCCATTAACTCCCAATTTAGTGAACAGACTTTTAAACGCTTCGTTGGTGGGAGCAAATACCGTAAAAGGGCCTTCTGTACTTAACGCCTCAACCAATTCTGCCTTTTTTACTGCATCCACCAGGATTGAAAAGTCGGGATTTGACACGGCAATTTCTACTACTGTTGATGAACCGGAATCCTTTGTTGCAAAAGAATTCATACTTACTCCAAAGCCAAGTACCATAATAAGTACTACTGATGATAGTTTTTGAAACGATTTTTTCATGATTTCTGAATTTATAAATGTTAATTGTAAAAACTCTTTTTATTCTATTCGGGTAGTAACACCTGGTCAATTATATGTACTATTCCGTTGGTTCCCTGAATATCGGTAACAAGTACTTTAGCTTCTCCATTTAATAGAACCTCCGAGCCGAGTGAAACGTCAAACGATTCGCCTGAAACAGTTGTCACCATTCCGTTTGATAATTCGGTTGAAAGAACATTGTCGCCTACAACATGATAGGTAAGAATAGAAGATAGCGTTTCAACCGGAACTTCATCTAACCCGGAAATTCCAAGTGTGTTAAAAAGATCTGAGAAAGCAGCATTTGTAGGTGCGAACACAGTAAAGGGACCAACAGCACTTAATGTTTCAACCAAATCGGCTTTCACTACTGCTGCAACCAGCGAACTAAAATCGTTTGCGTAAGTTGCGATATCGACAACTGTTGGAGGGAACATTACCTTATCAATTACGTGAATTACGCCATTTGATGCCTGAACATCAACCGCAGTCACCACAGCATTATTAATCGTTACATTATCTCCCGTATTTACCCAGAGAGAAACTGCTTCTCCATCAGGAGATTCTGTGTTTAAACTGGGAACAGCACCTGTAGATAAATCAGCGGAATAGACTTGTCCGGCAACTACATGGTATTTTAAAATATTAGCAAGAGATGCAGCGTCAATATCATCTAAGCCGGATACGCCCAAATCACTAAAAAGCGACGAAAATGCTTCGTCGCTTGGAGCAAATACCGTTAAATCACTTTCTGTACTGAGAAAATCAGCCAGTCCTGCTTTTTGGGCAGCTTCAATCAGAGTTTCAAACTGCCCTGCCTCTTGTGCAACCTCAACAATGTTTTTTTCATCGGGTTGAGGCACTGGTTCGTCGTTGTCGTTTTCACATGCGGTAAAAACGAGTAATCCCATTAATACGATCAATGGTAAAAATCCTGAGCTTGATTTCATTGTCTTCATGTTTTTAGTTGTTTTCATTGTTGGAAATTTTAGTAGTTTCTATGTTTTCTGTTTCTTCCCATGAAAATAATTTTCATTTGTTTAACACTCATATAGACAATTCTAAACAAAATATTGTTTAATATTTTTTAGTTAATTTAAAACAAAATAAAAATATTTATCTATAAATATATGATTATTAATTTTTTATATAAATTGTTAAATTTTGTTAATTGTGAAATTATTAATTGAATTGTATTTTAGTTTGTAAGCGAGAATAAATTTTGCTTTTAAATATCATAAGGATGTTTAATGTCCATATAATGATTGATTTATATCACTCGCTCATTTGTTATCCTACTAAAATTATTCCTTAACTTGAAAAGCAGTACTAAACCAGTTAATTATGCCACCGCAGCTAAAGACATTATTACCGTTTTTTGCTGCCCTCATTCTCTTTTTTTTGATTATTCGTCATTTCTTAATACCTGAATCATTTGGTGAACTTGGACACTACAGAGCCAATTCTATTGAAGAAATTGGAGATCTTCCAATTCATTATGCCGGTAAATCAGTTTGTATTGATTGTCATGATATTGAGGCTGAACAACAAAGAAACGATTCACATGCATCTTTGTCTTGTGAAATTTGCCATGGACCAGGAGCGAAACATGCCAATGATTACGAAGTTAAACTTATAAAATCTGGAACACGCAAAGACTGTGGCCGATGCCATAATCTGCATTCGGCCAGAAAAATTGAGGCTGTTGTTCAGGTGAATATTCAAGAACACCATACTGAGAGAGAAAATTGTATAGACTGTCATAATCCACATGCCGTATGGGAGCTAAAAGAATAAATAAGTCGAGACGCAGGTTTTTAAAGAAATCTGTTGTTGCAGGAGGAACAATTCTGGCAACCTCTGGGCTAAAGCCGTTTAGTGTTCTGATATTTGCTGCCAAAGAGCCGGAGGATACGTTAAACCCATGGTATGGAATCGGGATAGACATTGAAAAGTGTATTGGTTGCGGTATGTGTGCAAAATCCTGTAAGTTGGAAAATGATGTTCCACAGGAACCTTTTTATTTTCGTTCCTGGGTGGAACAATATACCATTAAAAACGACGGAACCATAAAAGTAGAATCACCAAATGGAGGAATTGATGGATTCAGCCAATCGGTGCCGGACAATGAAATTTTCAAAACCTTTTTTGTGCCTAAAATGTGTAACCAGTGTGCAAAATCTCCTTGCACCCAGGTTTGTCCGGTTGGTGCTACATACGAAAGTCCCGAAGGAATCGCATTGGTTGACGAAGAATACTGCATTGGCTGCAGATATTGTATTCAGGCTTGTCCGTATGGTTGCAGGTATTTACATCCTGAAAAGAAAACGGTGGACAAATGTACGTTGTGTTACCATAGGATTACAAAAGGGTTGAAACCTGCGTGTATGGAAACCTGTCCGACGGGCGCCAGAATTTATGGTGACTTAAATGATAAAGACGGTGAACTTTCTCTTTTTCTGAAAAAACATAATTGCCAGATTTTGAAACCTCATTTAAATACGGGATCAAAACTTTATTATAACGAATTAAGCGCGGAGGTCAGATAATATGGAACATTTATACGAAATGCTGAGCCGGGTTGATGGTTATATTTATCCCAATGAGATAGAGTTACACTGGGGAATTTTAATTGTTCTCTATCCATACATTACCGGTTTGGTTGCAGGGGCATTTATTCTGGCTTCTTTGGAGCGGGTTTTTAAAGTAAAGGTATTAAAACCAACCTATCAGTTGGCACTTTTAACTGCTCTGGCTTTTTTAATTGTAGCTATTTTACCTCTTGTGTCGCACCTCGGTAAACCATTCAGGGCCTATGAAATAATGACAACGCCACAATCACATTCAGCCATGGCAATTTTTGGATTTGTTTACCTCTGGTATTTGATGGTTGTTCTTTTGCTTGAAATCTGGTTTGACTATCGTCGTGATCTGGTTTTATGGTCGGAAGAAAAAAAGGGATTCTGGCGAAGAGTTTATAAAATTCTCACTTTGGGGGTTTTTGATGTGTCGCCGAAAACCGTAGCCTGGGATGAAAAACTGGGTTATATTGTTACCGTTATCGGAATTCCATCTGCATTTCTTTTGCATGGCTACGTCGGTTTTATTTTTGGATCGGTAAAAGCAAATCCATGGTGGTCTACCGTTTTAATGCCTGTAATCTTTCTTTTTTCTGCCATGGTTTCCGGAATTGCGCTGGTTATGTTTTTATACATGGTAGTTTCCTGGATTCGGAAGGTGGAAATTGATATGCCTTGTTTGGATGAGGTAGGGAAATATTTATTTTATGTTTTGGTTTTCGATTTTACACTTGAAGCCCTGGACCAGGTTCACCGGATTTATGAAGCAGAAGAATCGTTCGAAATTTTGCACATGCTGGTGAATGGTAAACTTAATATCACACTTTTTGTTCTCCAGGGTTTGCTTGGAACGATTATTCCATTGCTTACCCTGGGTTTTTTCAGAATATATAAACCCAAGGAGAAAATCAGGAAAACAGCTTACTTTATCATTAGTCTCTTGATTTTGATGGGTATTTTTTTTATGCGCTGGAATGTGGTAATCGGAGGACAATTGTTTTCGAAAAGTTTTTTAGGATTTACCAGCTTTAAACTTGGATTAATTGGTGGTGAAGGATTTTTAATGGCTATTTTCTGGATGCTGCTGCCTTTTTGCATTCTGGCTTTTCTTCTCTGGCTTTTGCCGCCGTGGAAGAAACAAGAGGTCTCCTGATTTTATATTCGATGGTGAGTTTCTACAATTGAATCGCAAACTAAACAAAATTCATCATGAAAAAAGAGAAGTCTGATTTTTCTGAACTAAGTATCCTTACACAAAAATTGGATGAATTAAGGAATCGCCCCTGCATATTCTTTTGGCGATAGACAGAGGTATTGCCACTCTTGCAATAAACATGAAAAAGGGTTGAATAAAATCCCGGATATGCAAACCTTCCCATTTTATATGGTGCAACCGTGTTCCGATGGCATAAATAAATGTTCCTTTAAGTTCGGGTGGAAAACAAATGTGAAAATTCTGTTATAAGCAAAAAACATGGTTAATCCTCTGTAAAAATAAAGAGATAAAAGTCGATCGTTGGTTCTTTGTTGAGTATCACAGGCATCGTTTACAAGTTTCAATTTCGAAGGGTGAATGCACTAAATTCTTTTCCGATATAATTTAGAAAGTTGCAATAGGTATTTTTTGATCAGTTCAGGCTACTTCCTGCAAATAACACGGAGAAGTAGCCTGAAATAACATGCAATAGTATGGTAGAATTAAAATTTTAATTCCAGTAATTTGGAGTCTTCCTGGCTCGAAACAGGAATTTCTCCAACGCCTGCCCAACCAGCATTCAGCTCAAAAAAGGCAAAAGAAATTGCTCCGCTAACATCGCCCAGTGCAGCTTTTGAGATAGAGAATTCAATTGCGTAGTTTCCATTATTTGTTGCTATTTTCGAGAAATTCATGCCTTCAGAGAAAGACATCTTGCCGGTCCATCCCCATCCACCGTCAACTCCGGTGTAATCGTAAATTGTTCCCGCAGAATTCTGTGGCCTTTCCGGGTCAAAGTTTCCTTCACATAAAATATCGGCACCCGAACCCATTGGAAATTGCCACGACTGGTATCCTGTTGTTGGGTCGTTGTCGGCATCAATATAAATATCCATCACGGCCAGACTCATGTCTTCTGTTCCTTCGAGATAAAAATTAATATTTGCAGCATCGACATAACCTTTTATAGATTTTAATGTTCCTGTGCTCTCTTCCTGCTCAAACAGGTATTCCACATAGTCCCAATCCATAAAATTACCGTCAATTTTAATGTTTGGCCCCGTTACTACTACCGAGTCAGTAAAATTACTTACTTCCCCGTTTGTATAAGCATTTAACGAAACCATATACACACCTTTGGCTTTAAAAATATGTACCGGATTTGATAGGGTTGATATATCGGAGCCATCATCAAAATCCCACTCAAATTCGTTGGCGCCAAACGTAAAATTTGTAAATGTTACCTGGAAACCATCGGAAACGTAACTAAATACAGCTTTCCCTGCTGTTTCATTTTCTTCTTTTTTGCAACCTGAAGCAAGGATTGAAAGGGCAAAAAGTACGAGTATTAAATATTTTATTTTTTTCATTTTTGTTGAATTTTTTTAATTAGTAATAACCAGGGAGTACTGCAGGTCGTTTAATCCTTCGTCCGGAACCCAAGTGTTTTGATTAGCAAGTTGAATACAGTATTCATGTCTGTTTTTTAAGTTCTCAGAATCATCAGAAACTTTTAGGTACATATCATAAGCTCCTGTGTCTGTGCCACTCAAATTAATTTCTTCGTTAAGTTCTTTTATTGCAGACGGTTTTAACTCCCTGATATCTAACTGAAGTTCGTATTCAGAAACAGAACCGGTTTGTTTATTTTTTAAAACCAGACTGGTTATTTTATGTTTGTAAACCGGAGCAAACCCACTGTTTTTTATTTTTAACCTGAACGAAAAAGATTCTCCTTTTTTAACTTCTTTTGGAAAAGAACCTTCCACGAGTTCAAGCCGATATCCCAAACGCCTTTTGAATTCTTCGTAACATCCCAGATCGTCCCAGTTGTTGATTACAGGTTGGTAATAATCCACATGCAGGTATGTCCATCGTAAATATTCCATTTCTGTCCTTGCAGTTGAGCAATCGGCCATTTGAATTCCACTGGGCGGACAGGTTTCTCCTCCGGCAGGCACATACAGTGCTTCGTCATGGATATATTCTTTTTCAGCTTCAATGTTGGAATATGTTCCGTAATCATCTGTGCTAGCCAGGAAGCAATCATTATGATGTCCTACCCTGGCTCTTTTTTCATCAGAAAAAGCAATTGAAATATCTACCGGATCGCTGGTGGAAAACACTTCCTGTTTTGCCAGAGGAGTACGTATCTGGAGCATTACGTCCAGCGGAAGCACATCCAGCAGTTTATTAACAATGCGTTTCTTATTTTCTGTTGAAGTCAGGTTATTGGAAGAACTGTGCCATTCGCCCCAGGCGCCAATAAAACCGGCCTGCATAAAAGCAATAACATCGCTGTTTTCCTGAAGAATAGGAGCCAGTTGGTCGATGTGTGTCTCAACTATATCAATAGGCGCATCAGTAGCGTTCTCTCCCTCCATAGTGTTAGTGTAAGCAAAACGAAGAATACATTTTACACCTGCTTCTCTTAGTTTCGAAAAGTCAGATCGCAATAAATCAAGCTCTTTCTGGCTTAGCGGACTGTTCTTGAATTTTTCAAGGTAGTACATTCCCAGAATTAAACTGATGTTCTGGCTTTTCATATTTTGCAAATAGGCAAGGTTCATACTTTCTTCAGCTTCTGAAAATACAGTAACCTGATGGTAAAAACCACGTTCAGGATTTGTAATTACAGATGTGGAAGAAACATATGTTATTTGATTTTCTTCTGAGCCTTCAACAGGTTCACTTTTTCCACAAGCAAAAAATGAAACATTTAAAGTTGTTAATAGGATTATTATTCCAAATTTTCTAACTATTTCCATTATTTAAAAAATTTTATTTTAAAGAGTTAGAGTTAACTTGTTCAAAACGTAGTTTAATAATAACCTGGGTTTTGAATGAATTTCCCTTTTCCTTCTGTAATGGTTTCTAAAGAGAATGGATATACAACTTTGTATTCGTTGGTGTATTCTGATTCTGTAACCTCAAGACATCTTGAAACAAACTTTCCGTGACGAATTAAATCGGCCCGGTATTGGCCATTTTCACACCAAAACTCGTGACTTCTTTCTGTTAAAAGCATATCGTTAAAATCATCAAGCGAATTGTAGTCGGACAGCTCTTTATTGCCAAGATTGGCACGGTTACGTACTTCGTTTATTAAATCCAAGGCTTCCTGATTTGGTGTACCGGTAGCGTTGACCAATGCTTCAGCCTTTGACAATAGAACATCGGCATAGCGGTAAATAATAATATCGACCGTTGAAACGCCGGTTGTTCTTTGCGCATCTTCATTTATTTTTAACGGAATAGGGCCGTAAACCATATACGTTCCCGGATTATTCCTGTTATAGGTCACTCCATCAGTTCCCGTATATTCAGCAATCAGCATTTCTTTCCGTGAATCGTTCGCTTCAAATGTGTCGTAAAACCACCAGGTACTCTGCACAGTTCCCCAGCCTCCTTTTGGAGCGTAATTAGAAGGCAGAGCCATTAACTGCCATTGATTTTCGCTGGTTCCTTCGTAATCGCACGGAACAGCCCAAATTACTTCTTTACTGTAACGGGCGGCTTCCAAATCCCACATTCCGGCGTAATCATCATCCAGAGAAAAATATTCGTACTCAATAATATCATCGGCCAGTTCAATTACTTTACCCCACTGTTTTTCGTGTAATGCCAGACGGATATGAACCATTTTGGCCAGTGCTTTGCTAAACCTGCCGTACTCTGCATCTTCCGGATTCGGAAGGATTTCGGCTGCCGCAACTAAATCATCTTCAATAAATTTCACCATTTCTTCTTTCGTAAGCCTTGCCAGTGGTTCTTCAATGAGCGGATTTTTTAACACTTCCAGTGGTGCGACAGCAACAGGACCATACATGTCATACAATTCATATCCGAGGAGTCCGCGTGCACATCTTACTTCGGCAATGGCTTTTTGCTTCAGCTGGTCACTCACATTGGATTCCTGAATCCGATCAATGGTTAATGTCATCCGGCTAATCATTTTATGAAAATCATCATAGAAATAAGTAACATCGGTAGTGGTTGGATCATAGTTGTGTAACGACGCATTATATTGAATACCATAAGTTCCGTACAGAATTTCGGTTGTTGCATCGTTAACAAACATAATTCCGCGTTCTGAAGTACTGTGGATACCATTTGACCATGCTCCGCGTAAAGGATAATAACAAGCGTTTACCATGGCTTCAACATCGGCCTCTGTTTGCGGGAATATACTGGGATTTATTTCGGAATAATTTACTGATATCAGGTCATCACTACAGCTTACTACTCCCAGTAGCAGAAAACATGACAAGAATAATTTGTATATTTTTATTTGATTCATTTTTATCTTTTTTTGAATTAGAAAGTAACGTTTAAACCAACTGTGAAAGTAGATACATTCGGGTAAGCTGCAGTATAAGAATCAGTTTCCGGGTCAACTCCTCCATAGGGAGAAATCCAGAAAAGGTTTTCTGCGTCCACATGTATATTTATTGCTGATACTATATTTCCAAGAAGTCTTTTTGGAATATCGTATCCCAGAGAGACGGTTTGTAAACGAATAAACCACGCATCTTCCAAAAAGAAATCACCAGATCCGTAACGGGAATAACCATAATATGAACCGGGTTGGGTTGTCGAAGGATTGTCTGGTGTCCACCGGCTTTTAACAGTTCTTAGTGCATTGTAGCCATAAGTATAAATAGGCTCAGCAGAAATTCCGTAAGCTGTATAATTGGGGTCTGCCAATTGTCTTCCAAACATTCCTGTAAAGTGAAAATTCAGAATAAAATTTTTGTATTTCACAATATTGGTAAGCCCGGCAATAAGAGAAGGATCAGAAGTTCCAAGAAGTTTGGTATCGGCATCGTCGATAATTCCATCTGGTTCTCCCATTTTTAGGAACCTTCCGTTTTCATCTACTATCGGATTTCCGTCATCGTCCCGCAAAAATCCATCAATGTCTTTGATTTTAATCATACCCGGTTTTAGTTCGGGTTGAGCAGGAACTGTTTCTCCAATTTGCATAATTCCATCCGAAATGCGATAATACATAGCACGAATAGGGTCTTTGTCACTTTCGTAGATGGTTGGCTTCCAGTCATCAGCTCTCTTCCGCCAGTTGTCTTTGTATTTTGAAAGTGTTAAGATACTTCGCCAGGTAAAGTTTTGTTTTTTTACGGTTACTGTATTTAGTGTTAATTCAAAACCTTTACTCTGTGTTTCTCCAATATTGGACATCACACCATCAACCTCGTGATAGGAATTGATGGGTTTCCAGGCCAGCAGGTCTGAAATAACTTTATTGAAGTATTCAAAAGACCCGCCAATTCTTCCATCGAAGATACTGTAGTCAATACCAAAGTTGGTTTCTGTGGTTGTTTCCCATTTCAAATCCGGGTTTTCAAGACGGTCGGTAGAAACACCGATAAGCAAACTTTCGTCGGGAGCAAGCCATGCCGGATAAGAAACATAAGCGGCAAAGGCATTACTACCAATATCGGCGTTCCCTGTTTGTCCGTGGCTTACCCTTATTTTTAGTTGGGAAATCACATCTTTTATCCCTGACATGAAATTCTCTTCAGCCATGTTCCAGCCAATGGCTGCAGAAGGGAAAGTTGCCCATTTGTTGTTTCTTGAAAATACCCCGGAACCATCGGTACGGATGGTGAATGTAAACAGGTATTTGTTATTCATATTGTAATTTAATCTTCCAAAGTATGAGGCGAGGGTGTTTTTGTAAAGTGAAGAGCCAACGGTTTTTACACCGGCGCCGGTTCCCAAATTGTTCCAAAGAAATGCATCGGAAATAAAGTTTGTATTTCCTTCCGACATGGTGCTTACATCAGACTTTTGCCTATTGACACCAGCAAGTATACTGAAGTTGTGAATGTCTCCGACCGTTTTGCTGTAGTTAGCGGTTGCTTCTATCAGGTATTCATTTTGGTCGGTTTGGGCAATAGAGGCTTTCCCTTTTTCCAATTCACCATGTAAAGTTGTTTGCGGCAAATAATTCGAACGTTTGGTTAGCCCTCTGTCAAACCCGGTATTAAGTTTGATGGTTAAATCTTTTATCGGTCTTATTTCAACAAAAGCGTTAGCCAGTAAGCGCTCAATTTTTCCCTCATCGGTTATGGTCAACAATGAGTATGGGTTAGGTTGAATGGAAAGTTGCGGATTTCGTGGATAGTTCCCGTCTTCATCAATGGCTCTGATATGTGGACCTTGTTGTAACGCAGCTCTTATAATTCCTGAGTTTTCATATTGATCGCTCCCCAGCTGACTGTTATCATTGTTGATACGGCTTGCAGTCAGGTTGATACCCAAATTAACATAATCGCTAAGTTTTTGATCAATATTTGTACGGAAAGAAAATCTCTCAATAGCAGAGTTTTCAATAACTCCGTCATGTTTGTAGTAGTTTCCCGAGATGAGGTACTTGGTTGCCTGATTTCCACCGGTTATAGATAAGTTGTGTTGATGTACTGCACCATCCCTTATTACCAGATCCAACCAGTCTGTTCCGCGGCCAACATTGTCGATGGCTTTTTGTGTATAAAGCCTTTGAAGCGGCCCTCCAATAGGATCAGCAATTGCTTCTTCCATGGTTTTGTCGCCATAAGGAAACACTTTATTCTGATACATAAAATCTTCTCTTGCAGCATTGTTTCTTACTTCCATCCACTCGTTTAATGGAAGTACATCAAATTCGTTATTGTATTTCTGGAAAGAATAGTTGGCTGAATATTGTACGTTGGCCTTTCCTTCTTTTCCCCGTTTTGAAGTGATTAAAATTACACCGTTTGCTGCACGCGAACCGTAGATAGCTGTGGCGCTTGCATCTTTTAGTACTTCAATCGATTCAATATCATTGGGATTGAACGAATTGAGTACACTAAGTGTTCCGGTCTGGTATCTTCCTCCCGTATCGGGCTGTTCCAGTTCTGAAATAGGAAAACCATCAATAACAATAAGTGGTGCGTTGCTGGCATTAATCGAAGCACCGCCACGAATCAGAATGTCTAACCCTCCACCAGGCTGAGCGCTGTTTTGACGAATCATTAAACCGGCAGCTTTTCCTTCCAGTGTGTGGCCAATAGAGGAATTTGACGCAATTGAAAGATCATCGGTTTTTACCGAAGAAATAGCTCCAACGACATCTCTTTTTCGCATTGTTCCGTAACCTACTGCCACCACTTCGTCGATGCCAATGGCATCTTGCTCCATTGTTACGTCAAATTGCATTTTTCCTCCCATCTCAACTACTTTTGTTTTCATTCCTACAAAAGATAGTTGTAGCGTTTTTGCTTCGGTTGGAACTTTTAACCTGAATACCCCGTTTATGTCGGTCGTTATTCCAATGGTTGTTCCCCGGACAATAACTGAAACGCCTGGGATAGGAAGTCCGTCTTCATCGGTTACCGTTCCCGATATATCTTTTTTCTGGGGATCCTGATTTTGAGGCGGAGCCAGTGAGGGACTTATGTCACCGTTGTTTTCTTTTTCGATAATTACAATCTGCCGGTCGTAAATACGGTAGGCATTTTTTGTACCATCAAAAATCTGATCAAGAATAGACGTAACTGATTCATTTTTTACTTTTACATTCACTTTACGGTTTACATCAACCTCTTTTTCGTTGTAGAGCAAAATAAATTCGCTGTTTTGCTCAATTTCCTGAAATACCTTTGCTATCGTAACACTTGTTAAATTCAAACTGAATTTTGTTTGTTGAGAATAGCTGTTACTGGCAGCTGAAACAACAAAGGTGGACAAAAAAAGAATCGTTAATAACTTCATTTTTAACAGAATTTTTTCCATGCTTCCTCTTGAAAAGCGGAATACAACTCGCTTTTTTTTCATAATTTTGAAATGATTAAGATTAAATATTTATTATTTGATTTTTTTGTACAAACCGCGTGACCTGGCCGTCATGCGGTTTTTTATCTTCTATTCATTAAGTTCATTTTTTTATCCACATAAATTTTGTTGTTACTGATTCTGTATTCAATTTTGGCAACATCGCTGAGTGCTACGAGGACATCTTCCAGCGAATTTTTCAGATCCAGCTTTCCTGTAATAAGTTCAGAAGAAGGAAAGTTTTCAGGTAGTATTACTTCGATATTATAAAATCGTTCCAGTTTTGTAAATACCGATTTGAGGCTTTCTTTCGAAAATTGCAGCCAGCCTTCTGTCCAGGCTATATAAATGTCTGCATTGGACTCGTCGCTTACTACAACTTCTTTGTGTTCTTTCTCGTACACCGCTCTTTGATTGGGTTTCAGCATTATTTCATTTTTCCCTAGTCCCAGTGTTTTTTTGTTTGTTAAAGAAATGCTTCCTTCTAAAAGAACGGTTTCAATATTGGGATCGGAAGGGTAGGCTGAAATATTAAAATGGGTACCAAATACTTTTATTGCAACATCAGAAGCCTTAACAACGAAAGGCTGGTGTTCGTTTTTGGTAACCTTAAAACATGCTTCCCCTTCCAGGAAAACCTCTCTTTTTTCTCCGGTAAATTTTGTTGGAAATGCCAATCGGCTTCCCGCATTAAGCCAAACTTTTGTCCCGTCGGCGAGTATTATCTCCGATTTATTGCCGTATGGAATTACTACTTCGTTCATACGTACTTCGCCTTTTTTTTCTGTTTCTTTATCAGTTATATCGGTAATCTCCTGGTTGTTTATAACAAGTTTGTTGTTATTATTTACAGAAATAGTTGAATTGTCTTCGTTTATTTTAACCTCTTTGCCATTGGGAAGAAAAACTTTTGCTTCGTCATCTTTTTCGGATATATTTTTAGCCACAAATTGATAGTTGTTTTCTTTATTGTTGGCCAAGTAAAGGCTTCCAATAACTCCAACGGAAAGGACTAACAAAACAGATGCAGCCAGGCTTAATGCTCTGCGAAATCTTATTGAACGGTTTTTTATTTTATAACGATAATTAAATCGCTCTACATTTCGCCACATGTCAATGACCGAATTTTCATCTAAAACATCGTAAGAATCGCGTAATAAAAGAATAATCTCCCGTGCTCTCCTGATTTTATCGTTCATCCCGGGGTTTTCTTTTACGAAATTTTCCCACTCCTGATTTTTGCTTCCTTTTAGAACCCAAGCAACAAACTGCTTGTCTTCAATAAGTTCGTAAATGTTGCAATGCTGATATTTTGGTTCCATAATTTGGTACAGTATTATTTGATATATATAAGAGAAAGATCAGTTGTTTTATTTTGTGGACATTTTTTTTCAAAAATTAATCGACAAATTGCTTTTTTTCGAAAAAAGATGGTTTAGTAATTAAAAAAGTGTCTAAATGTTTGGTCTGAAGATTGGTGTACGAAGTGTTATTTACTGGTTCGGTGAGAAAGATTTAGAAAGAGAATAAAAATATCTTTATCAGATAATACTTCTTTTAGCGATTTTAAAGCTCTAAAAACCTGCTTTCGCGCAGAATCGTACTTTAAAGACATTATTTCACATATTTGTTCGTATTCCAAATCGCAGGAAAAACGATAAAATAAAATTTCTCTCTGCCTGGCTGTTAGTTTTTTCAGCCCTTCCTGTATAGCTTTTTCTTTTTGCGACAGCTCTTCTTTATCAATAATTTCGTTTTCTATTGAATATACTATTTCTGCATTAAGCGTTTTGTTATCAGGAGGTCCAATGATGTAGGTCTGCTTTTTTAAAGTTTTAATGATCTTACGTCTGAAACTGGCAAGTAAATAAAATTTAATATTGTCTGTTTCTCCTAATTTTTCGCGGGTTCTTATTAAGTCAAAAAATAAATCCTGGATAGCATCTTTTACAATTTCATCATCATCAGAGAATTTTTTTCCGTATCGGAAAAGGAGCTGAATATGTTGATAATAGATATGGGAGAGAGCATAATTTTCACCTCTCTTAAAATCTTCCCATATTTTACTGTCTGAATTCATTAATTGCGAAAATCAAATATATAAATTTATTAATTATTGAAATCTTAGGCGGAAGTGAAAAGAAAACACGGGGGTTAAGAATTTTTGTTTGTCTTTTGTTCAAAAACAGTGGAGCTGAAAAAGATTTATTGTTGTATTAATTTTGGTTTGACAATAAAATTTTGTTGAAGAGATGACAAAAATCATCCGTTGTTCATCTATTTCTTTTTTTATATGAAATTTGTTAATATTCAGTAAAAAACCGCATGCTTTACTGTGCTCAATCTTTTTAATCCACTAATTTTGCACCTCGATTTTATTAAACAATTTTCAACATGGGAGAAAAAGAACTAAAACTTTTCACCGATTTTCCGCCCGTTACTACTGAAGAATGGGAGGCAAAAATCAATGCCGATTTAAAAGGCAAAGACTATGAAAGGGCTCTGGTTTGGAGAACCTACGAGGGATTTAATGTCCGCCCGTATTACCGCCAGGAGAACCTTGAAAGTTTAAACTATTTAGATACCTTGCCTGGCGAATATCCTTTCGTCCGTGGTAACAACAAAAATAACAACGATTGGTTCGTTCGTCAGGACATTTTTGTCAAAGATCTTAAAGAAGCAAATAAAAAAGCACTTACCGTTTTAGGAAAAGGAATTACCTCACTCGGATTTTATTTCGATTGTTGTAAGGAAATGACAAAAGCTGATTTGGCAGTTTTGTTAAAAGACATTTGTCTGGAAGCTGCTGAAGTGAATTTTGTTTGCGGATGCGACAATTGTAATTGTGCTGAGGTTTTTGCTGAATATGTTTCAGAAGGCCAATGGGACAATGCAAAAGTTGTTGCTTCGTCTTCAATCGACCCGCTTGCTGCACTAGTTTTACAAGGTAAAATGGGTGACAAAGCCTTTGAAAATTTGAAAGCTGTTGTTGAAAAAACATCGGTTCTTCCAAAATTCAGAGTAATTGGAGTAAACGGAAAATGGTTTGCCAACAGTGGTTCGTCTATCGTTCAGGAACTGGCTTTTTCATTGGCTCAGGGGGCAGAGTACTTAACTCAGTTAACTGAACTTGGTTTGAGTATCGACGATGTGGCCAAAAACATCAAATTCAATTTTGGTATCAGCAACAACTATTTTATGGAAATTGCCAAACTTCGGGCAGCCCGCTTGTTGTGGTCTATAATAGTTAAAGCTTATGAGCCAGAATGTAAATGTGCTGCAAAATTGGTTGCACACAGCGAAACCAATAGCTACAACAAAACAGTCTACGATCCTTATGTAAACATGCTTCGTACGCAAACTGAAGCGATGTCGGCTGTTTTGGGTGGAGCGCATTCAATTACTGTTTTACCGTTCAATGCGGTTTACGAAGATTCAACTGAATTTTCAGAACGTATTGCCCGTAACCAACAGTTGTTGTTGAAAGAAGAATCTCACTTTGATAAAATCTCAGATCCGGGTGCAGGTTCATATTATATCGAATCGTTAACTGATTCGTTGGCGGAACAGGCTTGGAAATTATTCCTTGAAATTCAGGAAAAAGGTGGTTTTGTTGCTGCTGTAAAAGAAGGATTTATTCAGAAAGAAATAAAGGAAATGGCTTCCAAACGCGACCAAAAAATTGCTTTACGTCGCGAAAATGTTTTGGGAACCAATCAGTTCCCGAATTTTTCTGAAAAAATGGAAAAAGAATTGGCTGATGCTGTTTTCACTCCAGCTGATTATACTGTTGAAGGCGCAGAAGTTGAAACACTGAAACCATACCGTGGAGCTCAGGTTTTTGAATTGCTGAGACGTAAAACAGATGCTTACGCTGAGAAAAACAAACGTCCGGTTGCATTTATGTTGACTATCGGAAACCTGGCTTTCCGTAAAGCGCGCGCACAGTTTAGCTGTAATTTCTTCGCGGTTGCAGGATTTGAAGTAATCGATAATAACGGATTCAAAACAATTGAAGAAGGCCTTGCTGCTGCAAAAGCAAAAAATGCCGACATCATTGTTATTTGTAGTTCAGACGACGAATACGCTGACCTTGCTCCGGAAGCTGCTGAAAAAATGGATGACGGAATTCTGGTTGTTGCTGGTGCTCCGGCTTGTATGGCAGAACTTCAGGAAAAAGGTATTACGAATTTCATTAACGTGAAAAGTAATATTCTGGAAGATTTGAAAGCGTATCAAACGAAATTGGGGATAAAATAGTAGAACAAAGATTCAAGAGCAAAGAACAAAGAGAACTTGAGTAATGCATAACTTCAGAAATTTAAAAATTTGGCAAAAGTCACGGATTCTGGTAAAGGAAGTATTTCTTTTAACACGTGATTTTCCTGCTGAAGAGAAGTTTGTTTTGACTTCACAGATTTTAAGAAGTGCATATTCTATTCCATCAAACATAGCGGAAGGTTCCGGAAGAAGTTCTAATAAAGAATTTGTTCGGTTTTTAGATATCGCTTTAAGCTCTGCGTTTGAATTGGAAACTCAATTGATTCTAGCTTCTGACATTGGTTATCTGTCAGAAAATAAATTAGAAAAAATTTTAACCATATTACAAGAAATTCAAAAAATGATATACTCGTTCAAGACAAGCTTGTAGTATCGGGATGTTGAAGTCTTGGCTCTTGGTTCTTGAATCTAAAATCTTAAAATTATGAAACCAGATTTTAAAAGTATAAATATAAAAGCCGGTTCAGCAAAAGCGGACACCGCCGACTGGATGGCAAAAAACAATATCAAAAAAGACTGGTTAACACCGGAGCAGATTCCGGTAAAACCAGTTTATACCAAAGAAGATTTGGAAGGAATGGAACACCTGAATTATGCTGCAGGTTTGTCGCCTTTCCTTCGCGGACCCTATTCAGCGATGTATGCAATGCGTCCCTGGACGATTCGTCAGTATGCAGGTTTTTCTACTGCTGAAGAATCAAACGCATTTTACCGTCGTAACCTGGCTGCCGGTCAGAAAGGTTTGTCGGTTGCGTTCGACCTTGCTACACACCGTGGCTACGACTCTGATCACCAACGTGTAATCGGCGACGTAGGTAAAGCTGGTGTGGCTATCGATTCTATTCTGGATATGAAAATCCTTTTCGACGAAATTCCATTGGATAAGATGTCGGTATCAATGACCATGAATGGAGCAGTGCTTCCAATTATGGCATTTTACATTGTTACCGGTTTGGAACAAGGCGCTACTTTGGAACAGTTGTCGGGAACGATTCAGAATGATATTTTGAAAGAATTTATGGTGCGTAACACTTACATTTACCCACCGGAATTCTCCATGAAAATTATCGCCGATATTTTTGAGTTTACTTCACAGCACATGCCGAAATTCAACTCAATTTCAATCTCGGGTTACCACATGCAGGAAGCCGGTGCCACTGCCGACATTGAAATGGCTTACACCCTGGCCGACGGTTTGGATTACATCCGTACAGGTATTAAAGCCGGTTTGGATGTAGATGCATTTGCTCCACGTTTGTCGTTCTTCTGGGCCATCGGAATGAACCACTTCATGGAAATTGCAAAAATGCGTGCAGCTCGTATGTTGTGGGCAAAAATTGTAAAACAATTCAATCCGAAAAACCCAAAATCGATGGCTTTGCGTACACACTCGCAAACATCAGGCTGGTCGTTAACAGAGCAGGATCCTTTCAACAATGTTGGTCGTACAGCAATTGAAGCAATGGCTGCTGCACTGGGGCATACACAGAGTTTGCACACCAACGCGCTTGACGAAGCGATTGCACTTCCTACTGATTTTTCTGCACGTATTGCACGTAACACACAGTTGTATATTCAACAGGAAACTGAAATTTGTCGTTCACTCGATCCCTGGGCTGGTTCTTACTATGTAGAATCGTTGACCAATGAATTGGCTCACAAAGCGTGGGATTTGATTCAGGAAGTTGAAAAACTGGGCGGAATGTCAAAAGCAATTGAAACAGGTGTTCCAAAAATGCGTATTGAAGAAGCTGCTGCACGTGCACAGGGAAGAATTGACAGTGGCACACAAACCATTGTTGGTTTGAACAAATACCGTTTGGAAAAAGAAGATCCGATTGATATTTTGGATATTGACAATACAGCTGTTCGTTTGTCGCAGATTGAACGTTTGAAGAAATTGCGTGCTGAACGTAATGAAGGAGATGTTCAAGATGCGTTGGCTGCCATTACAAAAGCGGTTGAAACAGGTAAAGGAAACCTTTTGGAATTGGCTATCGACGCAGCGAAAAAACGTGCTTCGTTAGGTGAAATTTCAGATGCTTGCGAGAAAATTGTTGGTAGATACAAAGCAGTAATCAGAACTATTGAAGGCGTGTATAAATCAGAAATTGAAGGAAAAGACGAGTTCAAAGAAGCTCAGGAACTGGCGAAAAAATTCGCAGAAATGGAAGGTCGCCAGCCAAGGATTATGGTTGCTAAAATGGGGCAGGACGGTCACGACCGTGGTGCAAAAGTAGTTGCTACCGGTTATGCCGACCTTGGTTTCGATGTAGATATGGGACCACTGTTCCAAACTCCTGAAGAAGCTGCAAAACAAGCCGTTGAAAACGACGTGCATGTTGTGGGTGTTTCTTCGTTGGCTGCAGGTCATAAAACATTGGTTCCGGCCATTATTGAAGAGCTGAAAAAACTGGGTCGTGACGATATTATGGTTATTGTGGGTGGAGTTATTCCTCACCAGGATTACCAATTCTTATACGATGCCGGTGCAGTTGCGATTTTTGGCCCGGGAACAAGTGTTGCCGCTGCCGGTAAAAAAATCCTTGAGGTTTTAATTGAAGCGTATAAAGAATAGGGAGCCTCTCCCCAGCCCTCTCCAAAGGAGAGGGAGAATTAAAAAGAACAAATAGGGTGATGCGGTTTTTAGCCGCATTTGGCGAATTTTAATTTGCCCATCCTGCAAAGAAGATATAAAAGCCGATTCCGAGAAGGGATCGGTTTTTTTAATCAATTTTTAAACGGTAGCCTGTAACTTGATAATCATAATTGACACGGCCCGAAATTTTGTTGTTTTCAATTTTTAACTCCCACTCTTCTTCACCTAGAGCATTTAGACCACCAATATTATCATCCGGAAATCTAAGCATGTAAATCTCATTTTCTGCTATTTCAACCTTGTTGACATCCATTATCTCTTTATCTTCAGTAAACTGAGCTCTATTTATTCCTTGTTCATCTTTCCATATTTTTAGGGTAGCACTAATAGTTCCTCTGGGAGAACTAAGAACGGTAATTTTGTATGTTCCATAAACAGAGTTTTCTTTCTGGGGTAATTCAGATGTTAAATAAATGCTTATTAGAATAAACGTAAGAAGGGTAAGCAATTTCATGATTTTTGTATGAAAGTTACAAATAACTGAACTGAAATACAATTGATTAGTGATTTCTGAAGTAAAATACAATTGTAACGAATTCATTATATCTGAAAAGCATAAAGGTTGAGTTTTTAGTAGCCAAGAAAAGGCTCTGTAACAAAAAAAGCGAACCCAAACGGATTCGCCTTACATCTTTCCCTAACTAAACTAAACTATACTTAATCTATTGCGATTTTATATTCATAAAAATTTTTCTCACCTGCAATAACTGCATCATAACTTCCTCTTTTCATTTTAGAAAAATCAAGACCATAATTAATTGCAAAATCTGATTTTAAATCTTTTTCCAATACCAGTTGATTTGTGTTATTATCATACAGGTAGAACTTAACATTTTCTTTTGCGAAATTCAGGTAGGCTACTCTAAACTCATCATCTTTGAACAAAAAGAGCGGTTCTACATCTTTTCTCTCGCTCACTACTTTTACTTTTCCGTTACTAACATCTAAAATATTGGTCTCCATTTCCTTGTCCAGTTTTACTGTAAAAGTATAATGTCCGTCTTCCAACATGGAGAAATCATATACTTTTTTGTAACTGGTTGATGGTGACTTTGTCTCTTTGTAAAAAACGATATCTCCATTCTCATTTTTTATTTCAATTTCAAACTGGCTTTGGGCAGCATTTGTAACATTTACCACGGCTTTTTCACTTTCGCCCGGAACAATGTTTACTTTCAGGTTTCCTGTCGCTAAAACCGCACCGGAAATAACCACCAGTGCTAACAATACCAAACTTGTTTTTACTTTTCTCATGACTCTTTTTTAATTGTTTTCTAATTTTGTTTCACACTTTATGACTTCAAACCGTTTAATTGGTTTAATAAATAAAAGACCAAAAAATCTTAAATTAATATAATGTGCTGACAGTCATTGTTTTGTGAGATGTTAATGAGTTGTTAATGGCAGATATATCATTTATGGTATGTTCAAATAGCACTATAAATGCGTTATTTTTTTTCTATATTCTTTTGTTTGGGTATGGAAAGTGACAAATATCTTTTGATTGAGATTTGGTATTATGCCAGTCTTAATATATTTCCTTGTTATTTATCCGTTTAACGGTCGGGATATTTCGAAATCTTTTTCAAACAGAAGAGATGCTGAACGCGACTTCAGCAGGACGTGCCGTAACTTTAAATCTGAAATGAATGAGAAGACTAGTTGAGTTGTTCCAGCGCAGCAAAGATTTCTTCGTTTTCTGCTCTTCCTCCATGTGACTGACTTACTTTTGCAAAAACAATTTCACCGCTTTTATTGATTACAAAAGTTGAAGGATATGCTGTTTCTTTTGGTGCGTTCCAACGTAAGCCATATTTGTTTATGACAGAATAATCCGGGTCAAGGGTAAAGATAAAATTTTGAGGGAATCGAAAATCCTCAGAGAATTCTTCAGCATGTTCCTGCAGTTGTTCTGAAGGGCCCGGATAAATCATCAAAACGGTTGCACCCAAATCCTGAAATTTATAGTCATCTTCGACAAGTGCTCCAACCTGTCGGGTGCATACAGGACACTGATATCCCGGCCAGCCTCTCAAAACAACCAATACCACCGGGCCTTCCTGATACAAATTTTTCAGATGAATCTCCTCCTTATCAATGGTTTGTAGTGAGAAACTGATAGCTTCGTCTCCAACGCTAACTTTTGCCTGGGGTTGTGCATACGTATTAATCGAGATAAGGAGTATCGTGAATAGGAATAATTTTGTCATGGCTGTAAAAATGAATTGTTCAGAAAATATAACATTTTTAATCACAGAAAGTTTTTGAGGTTGGCGAAACAATTTTTTGAAAGGATTTTCAGGTTTTTTTTGTTAATTTTATTTATCTGATTTCACTTAGAAAAGAAAAGATCATTGCCGTTTTTGTTTTTTCATTTCTAAAAAGAATATGAAAAAGTAGGAGAAGTAAACGAAGTTTATTTTGTTGAAGGACTTTTTTCCCGGGAGAAGTGGTTTTTATATTATGGTACAGACGATTCAAAAATAGCAGTTGCTATAAAAGTTTAGCCCAAACAGATAATTTTAAACCAAAGAATCGCCTTTTTTTATCCTTACATCGGTTACAAACTGTTTTATTTGTTGTTCGTCTTCTCTTTTGCAAATCATCAGTGTATCGTTTGATTCGGCTACAATATACCCGTCGAGACCTTGTAAAACAGCCACTTTCTCATCGGAGATATTTACGATACAATTTTGTGCATTGTACATTAATACATTATCTCCTTTTATTACATTTCCTTCGGTATCTTTATCTTCATGCTCATATAACGCACCCCAGGTTCCCAAATCGCTCCAGTCGAAGTCGGCAGTGAGGACATACACATTTTTGGCTTTTTCCATTATTCCGTAATCAATGGAAATGCCGCGGCATTCAGAATAGGTTTTATTTATAAAATGTATTTCATCTTCTGTATTGTATAATTTCAACCCCCTTGAAAAAAGCGAGGCTATGTCAGCAAGATGAGTTTCAAAAGCTGAAATGATGGATGACATCGACCAGATAAAAATTCCTGAGTTCCAGAAAAATTCACCACTTTCAATAAAAACCTTTGCCATTTCAATATCCGGTTTCTCAACGAAAGTTTTCACTTTATATAAATTATCGAGCTTATTAAATTCTTCTCTTCTTTTTACCTGGATATAACCGTATCCGGTTTCCGGACGGCAGGGTTTAATTCCTAAAGTAAGCAGAGCATTTTTACTTTTTACGAACTCAATTCCTTTTTCAATCTGACGGATAAACTCTTCTTCTTTCAGGATTAAGTGGTCGGAGGGAGCAATGATTAAATTTGCATTCGGATTTTTTGATTTTATTTTATAGGCGGCATAAGCTGCGCAAGGTGCCGTATTTCTTCGCAGAGGTTCAGGCAGGATTTGTTCCTCGGTCAGCTCAGGAAGTTGCTCTTTTACCAGATCTTTGTAATTAATACTGGTTACAACCAAAAAATTTTCAGTGGGTATTATTTTGGAAAATCGTTGGAATGTTTGTTGGATTAGTGTTTTTCCTGTGCCGGTAATGTCTAGAAATTGTTTGGGTTTTATTTTACGGCTCAGAGGCCAGAAGCGGCTTCCAATGCCTCCTGCCATTATAATACAGTAATTATTATTCATCTGATTTTTACGATCTTTCTGCTTTTATCTTTAAATATAGGAATATTACGTAAAAATGTCATTATTATTTTAAGGAACTTGCGGCCGTTAGTCCATTTCAAAATTTTGTTTCAACCATTAATGTTGTAATTTTAACCAAAATCTTGGCTATGAAGTTTTTTTTCAATGTTGGTCGCTATTTTACAATGTTAAAGCGGGTTTTTGCCCGTCCTGAACGGCATAAAATGTATCTCCGACAGCTTTTCCGCGAGATTGATAACCTGGGAGTAAACTCAGTTGGGATTGTAATTGTAATTTCGGTCTTTATTGGTGGAATTATGGTTATCCAGTTTGCCTACAGCATGTCGAATCCGCTTTATCCGTCGGAATTGGTAGGACTCGGTACACGCGATACATTGATTCTTGAATTTTCATCCACCATGCTTGCGTTGATAATGGCCGGGAAAATCGGGTCTAACATTACTTCCGAGATAGGAACAATGCGGGTTACTGAACAAATTGACTCGCTGGAAATTATGGGAGTTAATTCGGCCAGCTATCTTATTCTTCCAAAGATTGTAGCCGTTGTTTTTATTTTTCCCTTCCTTTTTATCATAAGCGTTTTTTTTGGAATGCTTGGCGGTTTGTTAACAGGACCCATTGCCGGAGTTATCACTGTACCGGAATATCTTGATGGAATTCGTTATTTATTTTATCCCTATTATGTTACCTTTTCAATTATTAAATCACTGTTTTTTGGCTTTCTGGTAGCAACAGTTCCGGCGTATTTTGGTTATTATGTGCAGGGTGGTGCATTTGAAGTTGGTAAGGCCAGCACCCGCGCTGTGGTTAATACAAATATTCTTATTCTCTTGTTTGATTTAATTCTAACACGCCTGTTATTAACATGATTGAAGTTAAAAATTTATATAAATCGTTTGAGGGAAATGAAGTCCTTAAGAATGTGTCGGCCACATTTGAAAACGGGAAAACAAATTTGATAATCGGCCGAAGCGGTTCGGGGAAAACAGTGCTGCTAAAATCAATTTTAGGTTTGTTCGAAATTGATAAGGGAGAGATTTGGTATAATGACCGGAATCTCACTCAAATGGGCGAAAAAGAGGTGAAAAGGATGCGGCGGGAAATTGGGATGGTTTTTCAGGGAGGAGCCCTGTTCGATAGTATTTCGGTGGAAGGAAATGTTCGTTTTCCCCTGGATATGTTTACTCGAATGTCTTCAAAAGAGAAAAAAGAGCGGGTTGAATTTTGCCTTGAACACGTAAATATTGAAAAACACGCATTTAGTTTATTTCCCAGTGAAATTAGCGGAGGAATGCAGAAACGTGTAGCTATTGCGCGTGCCATAGCATTGAATCCAAAGTACCTTTTTTGTGATGAACCAAATTCAGGGCTTGATCCGGAAACGGCGACAGTGATCGACAAACTGATCCAAAGCCTGACAAAAGAGTTTCAGATGACTACCATAATTAACACTCACGACATGAACTCAGTAATCGAAATCGGTGAGTCGGTCCTTTTTATTTCAAAAGGTGAAAAAGGCTGGGAGGGAACAAAACATGAAATCCTCAAAACAGACAATAAAAAGGTGAACGATTTTATCTTTGCCAATAAACTGTATGCGCAAATGAAAGGGAAATAAATTAATTCTTCCTGAATTTATAATTTGAAGCTTTGTTTTAAACTGTTGATTCTTCAGTTTCTTATTACTTTTATCTGAAAATCACGGATTTCATTTGATTAACTTTTGTCTGGGGTTTTCTGATCTCCGTTTTTAGCCTTTAAATATGAATTATGAATGTTTGATTTGCCAGGTTAAATCGCTGCCACAACGTCTTGATAAATTTGAAATTCCCCGGAAAGAGCGAAATACTGTGGTAAGTGAGTTGATAAAAAAGATTGCCGGTGTTGATCTTGAAAATAGTTATTCGCCGGAAATAACCAGAGATATTCTGGCTCGTTTAAAAAATTTCTCAACGGTTGAAGACCCGTATCAAAAGGAAAAAGAAGAGAGTAATACTTATTTGCTGAACAAGTATTCAGATTTTCAGGAACTGCTGCGAAATTCTGATGATCCTTTTAATCTTTCTCTCCGTTTGGCCATTGCCGGAAATATTATTGATTTTGGCCCTGCGCACGAGTTTGATGTGGATGAAACCATTCAAAGAGTACTGACAACTGATTTTAGGTTTGATCATTCAGAGCAATTAAAAAGAGAGATAGAAAAGGCCCGCACGATTTTATACCTCGCGGACAACTCCGGTGAAATTGTTCTTGACAAACTTTTTCTTGAGACTATAAACCATCCAAACGTTTGGTTTGCGTTTCGCGGAGCGCCGGTTTTAAATGATGCGACCCGCAAAGAAGTTGTCAACATTGGAATCGATAAAATTGCGAAAATGATCAGTAATGGCGATGATGCCCCTTCAACGCTTCTTCACAGGGTTAGTCGCGAGTTTAAAGAAGTGTACAACTCGGCAGACCTGATCATCTCGAAAGGAATGGGAAATTACGAGGGGCTTATGGACGAATCGGACCCGCGGTTGTTTTTCCTTTTAATGATAAAATGCCCGGTTATAGGCGAAAAAATTGGTGCTAAAAAAGGTGATTTTGTAGTAAAACAAAATGTAAACTAACTTTTTGTACCCAATGTTATTAAAGGAATAATCATTTCTTCCATTGAAATTCCTCCATGTTGGAAAGTGTCTTTGTAATAATTCGAGTAATAGTTAAAATTATTAGGATAGGCAAAAAAGTCGGTAGGTTGGGCGAAAATGTAACTTGTACTCACATTGGGAGTGGGAAGAAAAGCCAGTTTTGGATCGCGCACTTCGTAAACCTGTTTCGCTTTATAATTTAAGTTTCTTCCCAGCTTATACCTCAGGTTGGTATTTGTTTCGCGTTCGCCAATCACTTTTACGGGATTGTCAACCCGAATTGCACCATGATCGGTCGTTACTACAAGTTTTATATCGTTTTCCGAAAGACTTTTGATTAATTCCAGCAAAGAAGAGTTGTTAAACCAACTGAGTGTCAACGACCGGTATGCCTTTTCATCTCCGGCCAGCTCTTTAATCATATCCATTTCCGTACGGGCATGCGAAATCATGTCTACAAAGTTGAAAACCATAACAGAAAGGTCGCTTGCGAGGATGCTTTTTACGTTATCGGAAATCCTTTTTTCCAGCCGGATCCCGGAAACTTTATCATAATAAAGTTTCTCTTTACGTCCAAAACGCTCCATTTGCTTTTGAAGCAATTGTTCTTCAAAGTAATTTTTATGCCCTTCATTATCATCGTCTTCCCAGAATTCAGGATAAATCTTTTCTATTTCAGACGGCATTAACCCGGCAAACATCGCGTTGCGGGCATACATGGTTGCTGTAGGCAAAATACTGTAGTATAATTCTTCCGTTTCGGTTCTGAAATAATTTTCAAAAACGGTGCTGAGTGTTCGCCACTGGTCGAAACGCAGGTTGTCAATGATAAGCACAAACACCTTCTGTCCTTTATCAAGCATGGGAAAAACTTTATGCTTGAATATGTCGGTTGAAAGAAGCGGACGTTCACCTATTTCCTTTTGAAACCAGTAGAGGTAGTTTTCTTTAATAAATTTAAAAAAGGCTTTATTTGCGTCTTCTTTTTGCATGGCGATTATCTGATCCATTGCAGAATCTTCCGAACTGCTTAATTCTATCTCCCAGTGAACCAGTTTTTTATAAATATCGACCCATTCCTGGTAAGTAAGCCTGTCGTTAATTCGCATTCCGATCCGGGAAAACTGCATTTGATAGGCCGATGTAGTTTGCTGGGTAACCAGCCTTTTCTGGTCGATGTTCTTTTTTAGTGTGAGGAGAATCTGTTTTGGATTCACAGGTTTAATGAGGTAATCGGCAATTTTTGAACCGATGGCCTCGTCCATAATATTTTCTTCCTCGCTTTTGGTAATCATCACTACAGGGACATTGGGCGAAAACGATTTGATTTCGGTCAGCGTTTCCAAACCGGTCATTCCCGGCATGTTCTCATCCAGAAAAATAATGTCGTAAAAATTTTCTTTTACTTTGTCAACAGCATCCGAACCATTGTTGGCTGTTTCAACTTCGTAACTCTTTTCCTGTAAAAAAATAATATGCGGGCGTAAAAGATCGATTTCATCGTCTACCCAAAGTATCCTAGGCTTTCTCATATTTTCTGAATTAATTGTCAGTTAAAGATAGAAACAAAAAAACGGACGTGGAAGTATGTGCTTAACAAACTTTAACCAAATTATTACTGGTTGAGATAATAGCGCTTGTAGAAATCCATGTATTCGATAATATTTTTTTCTGAAAGGAAAATATCAAGATTTTCAGCAGAAATCAGGAAGTTTCTGTAACTCGCTTCCCCAAGTGGTTTGTACAAATCACGATTTTGAACCAGGTTGGCCGAATATTTTAACGCTGTTTCTTTGTCCGGCAATCCTCTTACGGCTACAATCTCCCTGAAATTGTCAAGAGGCTTCTCCTCCAGAGTAAGCGACACACTCCCGTAATTGGCCTGGTTGTATTCACTAATCCCGTTTATAAATGCGGCTTTATCTACCCCTTCCAGTGGAATCACAAAAATAAACAGGTGCGGACCTTCAATGTTTTGGTTGTAAGGAGTTTCGGTTTCCTCCGGCTCTGCTTCAATTGGTGTTTGCTGTGTAACTGTTTGCCGGCTTGTTTCCTGTGTGCTTTCGTTTGTTGAGGTAGAAGACGCACCAGAAGATGAATTCTGATTTCGTTGAATGTAATTGTTTCTAAAGAATTCGATGTAATCATCCACATCATTTTCATCGATCATCTTTTGCAGGTTTTCGTCTGTTATCAAAAAGTTCCGGTACGTTGTTCTTCCCAGCGACTCAAACAAACTCCTTGTTAAGACCACTTTTCTGAAATATGACATCGACTCGTTTAACGAGGGAATACCCTTAATAACCATTAACTGGTAATCGTTGGTTGTTTTTAACTGAAGAGCGAGGTTCCAAACTCTGAATTCATTGCGGTTAAACTGCGAAAATTCATTCATAACCTGGCGCGTCGACATCTTCGGATCTTTAACCGCCAGTACAAAACTTTGAGTCGTATCAATATCAGTATTAAACATCGAACCGGCGCCCGTATTAACCACCACAAAGTTTCCACGTTCTTTTAAAGCATCTTCTTCCCGTTGTGCTCTTGCCATTAGTTCTTCCGGCGAAACATCAGGTTCATCTTCACTGAAATTCGATTTAATAAAACGGCTGTAATTTTTAACAAAGAATTTTAAGTAGTCAGCCATCGATTTTTCAGTCATCATTTGCCGGTAGTTTGTAGAAGAAACCACAAAGTTCACATAATTGACTCCGGTCAGGGTTTTAAAAACGTTTGCTTTACGAATAATTGCCCCGTGATAGATCAATGCGTCCTCTTTGTTTTCAAGCGCCCTTACAATCAGGAAGGCAGTGTTTTCATCCAGATTTTCGGTTTCAATGTCAAAATCGATTTTTGTATAATGGTCGATGTTATAGTTGGCGATATCAAACTTTAAACGGTTCAGATCGATATCTGCATCGCGCGGATAAGCAATAACAAAATAATGAAGTAAATCTTCTTCGTAGGTGAATTTGCCGCCAAATTCGTCATTTTCCATCCGGTTTTCAGGCAGCAACTCTTCATTTTGAATTTCCTCGTTGATGTATCCCATCTCCACCAGTTTCTGGTAATCGGCCAGTGTACTGTCCTGAATTAATGTCAAAATCTCTTTGGCGAGCGGAGCAGGTTCCGCTTTCGGATAAGTCTCGATATAACCTTTTAGCAAACTTTCAAAATTATGAACATCGGTTTGTGTTCCACGCGCGATTGTCCCCATAAAGTCGATTTTTGAAAGCATCAAACTATCCGGTTTAAGACTTTTCATGTTATTCGTCATTTCAATAACATTCCTGTATCTGCCTGATTTATAATTTCTGAATGTTTCCTGATAGAAGTTGTTTAAACTGTCCATCAGTGCTTCCATTTCGATAAAATAATTTGGGTTTACAAGGAACTGCGCGTATTTGCTGTCGGGAAATTCCGAAATAATGAGATTTCTGTAATAATTTGATTTTTGTTTGTCGCCCATCAGTTCATACAAATCATAAAGATCGAAATAAGCTGAAAGAAGGTAAATGTTTTGGGGATAACGTTCGTTGAGTTCTTCAAACGATCCGGCAGAACGTTCGTAATTACTAAATTCCGATTTAAATATCTTACCGGCATTGTATAACGCGTCCCTGATTTTTTCATTCGAAATTTTCATCAGAGAGTCCGTTAAAGGAAGGTCTTGAGTATAAAATTCTTCTTTTAGCGGGTCATCTTCCCGGATAACCATTTGACTCGAATCAATCATTTCGGTAAACTCATCCATTTCATCAATCGACATGGTATTTTTATTTGACCTCCGCCAGTCGTCCTCAAGTGCTCTTTTACCCCAGCGCTGCTGGAAAGTGACTTTTCCGTATGACACGGTTTGCGGGTTGTAGAAATACCAGCCGGCACCGGTGCTACTGCTTCCCATTCCCATCCTGTAACGGCTTGACCGATTAGACCCTCTGCTGTTCTGCAGAGCCAGATTTTCCATATTCCGCTGCCTTTCCTGCTCCTCCTTCATAAGGTTTGCAATCAAAGCCTTTCTTTCTGTTTCCGACATTCCGGCAACCTTTTGTAAACTGTCTTCACGTTCAACAGTATTCAGATTATCGACCAAATTGGTTAAACTCCGGTATTTTTGTTCCAGTTCAGTATAGTTTGGGTAGGTCTCATCAACAATAATCATGGCACTGTCGTAGTATGCCTGTGCACCTTTATAGTTTAAATCTTCAAAATATATATCGGCCAAAGTAACTGCACTTAGTGCTCTTTGATACTGGTTTTGGAAACTGGCAGCTACCGATTTTTTGTAGTTTTCAACCGCCAAATCGCGGTTACCTTCTTTAAAAAACAAGTTCCCAAGCGCAAAATATATTTGGTCTTTGAAGTCTACATTTTTTTTATCACGTAATAACTTGTTTAATTCTTTTTTGAGTTTTTCGGCGTCTCCTTCACCTGAAAAAACGCCCGCAGCATTTATCATCGCATTAAACTGCATCGCATAGTCGGCGTTCATTTTTGTCACTTCGGTAAATGCTTCAGCTGCCTTGGCATGTTGTCCCAGCTCTTCATAAAGCTGAGCAATGATGTATTTGTATCTGGCCCTGTTCGACTTCCAGAAAATTTTTGAATTTGCTATCTCCAAAAATTTGATCGCTTCCAGGTAGTCCCCCTGTCTTTTATAAAAATCGGCAGTAGCCAGCGCCAAATCTGCTTCCAGGTTTTTAGGAAAATTGTCGTCGCCCTGAACAGCCTGAATGATTTCTGAAGCCTCAATATATCTCTCCAGTTCGGTATAAGAACGAATCAGCCATACAAAAGCTTCATACTTGGTTTCCTCTTCCGAAAATTTTCTCACCACATAGGAAAAATTGGTGATGGCAGCACTAAAATTGTGTTGATAGAAATATGCTTTTCCAATCAATATATAACTGTCGTCAATCCATTTGTTAAATTCTTCCTGGCTTGCAAATTCAATATATTTTCTTGTGCGGTTTCGTTTTGGTTTTGGTTTTTTTGTGATTGAGTGAACTTCTATCAGTTTAGATCCCTTTACAACTGCATAATCCATATCGGAACGAACCATGTTGGCCGATGAGGGAATACTCGACTTATAAACCGGCAAAATTCTTGTGTAATCGTTTTCAATGTTGTCCTCAATGCGCTGGACACCTTCTTTAATACTTTCGTTGGCATTAAAATAAACATTATAATGCGATGTCATATTGTGAAATGCACGCGAGGCACGGGTGTTCTTTTCAGTTGAACAACCTGCAAAAAGTGCTACCAGAAAAACTACTCCTATGGTATGTAAAAAAAGCTTATTCAAACAGATCTTTTTATTGGCTTTAGGAATAAACTGTTTTTTCATCAGAATATTGCCTCTATTCTTTTGATTTTATTCCATTTTCAAAAGGCACAAAAATAATATTTTTTTACTGTTTCAGCAGTAAAGAAGTAAGAATAGAACCCGCAATTCAAAATCAGCAATTATATATTTGATACGCAACTATTTCCGGGTGATTTTTACCTTTTTTGTCGGCGCTTTTTGAATATTCCGGAGATGTACCTGATGTTTTACACTTTTGGCAAGCTCGGTAAAAGCCATTCCGGTAACCGTTTCTCCATTTGCTGCAACTGGTGTCCCTGCATCACCTCCTTCTCGAATACTTTGTACGATTGGAATCTGTCCGAGCAGTTTTAGTCCCAGCTTATCTGCCAGTATTTTGCCACCGTCTTTGCCAAAAATGTAATATTTGTTTTCGGGAAGTTCGGCAGGAGTAAACCAGGCCATATTTTCAACCAGGCCAAGCACCGGGACATCGATTGATTTGCTCTGGAACATACTGGTTCCGCGAATAACATCGGCTAGTGCAACATCCTGCGGAGTGGTAACAATTATTGCTCCCGTAACCGGAACAGATTGTACAAGTGTAAGGTGAATATCACTGGTGCCGGGAGGGAGGTCGATGAGCAGGTAGTCCAGTTCGCCCCAGTTACCTTCCGAGATCAATTGTTTTAAGGCGTTTGATGCCATTGGACCACGCCAAATAATCGCGCTTTCTGCATCAACAAAAAAACCAACAGACAAAAATTTCACACCAAATTTTTCAACCGGGTTAATCACTTCGCGGCCATCCACTTTTTCACCTGTTGGCCGGATATCTTCTGCTCCAAACATTTTCGGGATTGACGGACCAAAAATATCGGCATCAATCAAACCCACTTTTGCACCGGAATTTGCCAGTGCAACAGCAAGATTAACCGCAACCGTCGATTTTCCAACGCCTCCTTTTCCCGAAGCCACCGCAACAATATTTTTAACCTGCGGAAGAATCGGGCGTTCCATGTCGTGCAAAAATTTAACCGCAATGTTATCTTCAATTTCTACTTCATCGCCCAAATGTTTTTTGATGGCGTTTTCACACGCTAAAACCACTTGCTCAATATTCGGATCATTACTTTTCTGAAACACAAGAGAAAAGCTTATACGCTGTCCTGCAATCCGGATTTCCTGCACCATGTCGAGCGAAACAATATCCTCATTACTACCGGGGTATTTTACTTCGCGTAATGCATCTGTAACGTTTTTGGGGACGATTAATTTACGTGGTATTTCTGCCATAACAACTGACTGCTAATTTAAATCCAACTTCGAAAACATAAGGTGCAAAAATAATTATTTTGAACTTTAGTTTAAAATAATTTCATTTTTATCTAAAATCAATGCAAACTTACAAATAATCGATTAAAAAATACTTTTTTGTATGAATTGATTGAAGGGAAGAGTTGCAGGAGACCTTTCAGATAGTGTCCGCTCGTTACGCCAGCTCTTTTGCCGGGTCCCAAAACCGCTCTTTAAAATTGATAATCTGGTCCTCTTCGAATTCAAATCCTTCGGCTTCGAGCAATTCTTTCATCGCATTTGGTGTGTCAAAATGATGTTTTCCGGTAAGTAGCCCGTTTCGGTTGACAACACGGTGCGCCGGCACGAATTCAGAGTGGCTGCCTGCTGCATTCATTGCCCATCCTACCATACGTGCTGAGCCTGTTGTTCCCAAATATTTTGCAATGGCGCCGTAAGTTGTTACCCGGCCCGGAGGAATCTGTTTGACCACATCGTAAACTTTTTCAAAAAAATCGCTCATCACCGGGATTGTTAGATTTTGGACTTGAGTATTTAGAAATGAAAATAGTTCTTTTTTCTTTTAGAATTCAAAATTGATCAGTGAAATTGAAGTTTAGTTGAATTTTGTGATTTGGAATTTTTTTCAATGTATATCTTTTGCGCTTCTTCCAAAACTGCGGTATTCATCTTTTTCAATTTCAGTATCCGGCTCTTTAAAAGGTTTATCGTTCAACCTGAAAGCAATATATTTTATTGTAATTCCACGGGAAAGCCACTGTTTTTCGTAGAATGTTTTTATTTGCAGTGTCTCATTTAATATGTCCGATTTGTAAAGGTTGTCGGTTTCTGTCAGAATTTCAAATTTATTCAGATAAGCCAATTCGCGCGTGTAGATATACTGAAAATTACTATCGGTTTTTAAGTGAATGATTCCATCTTTTTTTAGAAAGGTTTTATATTTTTTCAGGAACGTTGTTGATGTAAGTCGTTTACGTGTTTTTTTCATTTGTGGATCGGGGAACGTAAGCCAGATTTCATCAATTTCGTTCTCTTCAAAAAACTGCGAAATAATTTCGATATTGGTACGCAGAAAACCAACGTTTTTAAGTTGTTTATCAGAAGCTTGTTTTGCCCCTTTCCAGAGCCTTGCACCTTTTATATCAACTCCAATGAAGTTTACCGATGAATTTTTTTTTGCCAGTTCAACTGTATATTCACCTTTTCCGCAACCCAGTTCCAAAACAATCGGATTCTCATTTTTGAAGAATTCTTTGTTCCAATTTCCTTTCAGACAAAAATCGTTGTTCTGAACTTTATGGTACGGCGCCTGAACCACATGTTCAAAACGCTCCATATCTTCAAATTTTGCAAGTTTATTTTTCCCCACTTCACTGAATTTTTTCTACTCTGAAGCCAATGTCACTTATTCCTTTCAGATTTTCTTCACGCATTCCCTGTTTGATATTGATTTTATATTCGCCTGAAACGGGAAAATAAACGTTGCGGCGATAGACCGTCTGCAAGGTTTTTAAACCGCTGAAACCTTCTCCCAGCCACTTGCCTGATGGATCTGCCAACGTGACTTCAAATGTGTCTTTTACTGCTTTGCCATCGGGTTGAATAATTTCGATAAACAGCCATAAATTACTGTAAGAATAGGAAACCTCATTCCTGATATTGAGGTATAAGTTGTGGTGTTGAAGCGTATCGGCAACCGGAAAGCTAAAATGAACCAGCGAATCCTGGTTCCATATTTTTTCCGGAAGGGTTTTATATTCTTCAAAAACTTTGTTTTTATCGCAGGCAGAAAGAATAAAAAGTATTAAACCGAACAAAAAAAACAGGTGTTTTATTTTTCTCATTGGGAATTTGGTTTTCGGTTTACATTCCTTTTGTATTGTCTTTTCTTTTTTCTCGATTTTCTTTTGGGACGATCAAAGCGATTCAAGTCCTCCTGTCCGACAACATTGTGGAAAGTATCGAGTTCTTTTTTTAAATCATTCCTGTTTTCCACAATCAGTTTCTCCGGTCTTTTCCCTTTTCGGTTTAGATTCTGGATCTTTTTCACCATCTCAACCGGAACTTCAACTTGCGAAGCCGGAGCATTCCCCTGGAGTGTGTACCAGTATTTCCGGTTAAAAATATCGGCTTTGAAAAATATATATGTCCCGTTTTCGGTTTCAAGAGGAATATGATTAGGTGGAAAATCTTTTTGCGCATCTATGTACGAATCAACCTCAAAGTTCAGACAACATTTTAGTTTTCCGCACTGACCAGCCAGTTTTTGAGGGTTAAGCGAAATTTCCTGGTAGCGGGCAGCATTGGTTGTAACCGAAACAAAATTACACATCCAGGTGGCGCAACAGAGTTCTCTTCCGCAAGGCCCGATTCCTCCAATTCTTCCGGCTTCCTGTCTTGCTCCGATTTGTTTCATTTCGATTCGTATGCGGAATGTTTCGGCTAAAACTTTAATCAACTGACGAAAATCAACCCTGCCATCGGCAATGTAATAGAAAATCGCCTTTGTTTTGTCACCCTGATACTCCACATCGCCAATTTTCATGTCCAGGTTCAGGTCTGCTGTAATCTGCCGTGAACGTATCATTGTTTGGTGTTCCAGAGATATGGCTTCTTTCCACTTGTCAATATCTACTGGTTTGGCTTTTCTGTAGATTTTACGCAATTCCCCGTTGACGAGCGTAACTTTGTGTTTCTTCATCTGTTCAAACACCAGTTCTCCGGTCAAAGAAATAATTCCGATGTCATGTCCGGGATTGGCCTCAACTGCTACTAAATCTCCAACCTGCAACTTGAGGTTATTTACGTTTATATAATAGTCTTTTCGTGTATTTTTAAAACGGACCTCAATGATATCCTGTTTCGGAACCGTTGATTTTATATCGCTCAGCCAATCGTTGACATGAAGTTTGGCACATCCGCACTGATCGGAGCTGCAAATACCTCTTTCTATCGTATCGATTTCCAATTCTTTCATAGAGTCTGTTTAAAGTCGGAACATTTCAAAAATCAATATTTCTGAAAGAACTAACAGGACAAAAATAATAATTATACCTATTTGCCGGTGAAATGTAACTTATTTAAAACGAATTTATTAAACCGGCGGGAGTTATTTGCCCATTTATTTGCACACGAAAACCCTTATTTGGGAGATATCTGCTAGTCTTTGTCTTTGTAAAACGGATATACAATGTAGTTGTAAATGATACAGCCCACACAAAAATTCATAACTGAATCCATAAATGACAGCGCCATTAAAATACCGGCTACAATTAAGGCACCTGTTGTGTATCCAAGCAGTTGTAAAATTAAAGAAGTAAGGGCACAAATTACTCCCAGACGCGATGCAAAAACTTTTTGCGCAAGATTGATGGGCTTTTTAGGTAGTTTTAATGCTGAAATTATTGAAAATGCAATGTAACGTAAAGGGCTGTATTCCATCTTCCAGATTGCTCTGATAAAATAATCGGCTGCAACAATTCCAATAAACAACGGATTTTTAGTATAAATAAAAAATCCCATGAGGATTACATTAAGAAAAACAGTTAACCGACTAACCTTACTGTCAATTTTCTCAATGGAAACGGGGCATACAATTCCTTGAATCTTCATACTTTGTTTTTAATGATGAAATAAAATGGTTAATAGTTAGTTACTTCAACAAGCAAACAACGAAATTGGTTTAAGAAGCGAATTTTTTTGGACGCAGGTCTCCCGAAAAAGGAATATGTGTGAGATTTGACATTTATCTTTTTATTAACCGCACCATTCTTAGTGCTGTATCGAGAAAGATAATACGTGGATTTCCGTTCATGCCAATGTGTTTTATGCCCAGTTCAAATTCTTTCGAAATTGGTATTATGTTTCTTTCGTTAATAAACGGTGCAAATTTTTTTCCCCAATCCTGTTCCTCGCGATTTAAATAAACAAGATTCATTTTTTTCATATTGAAAATAAAATATTCACGAACCAAACGAAGAGCAGCATCGAAAAACGATTTTTGTTTGTCGCGGCCAATTGCAGCCATTTCATCAGCCCAATTTATCAGATCCAGAACCTGACGAGAGTAAGCAAACCGCATCATTTCCTGAAATTTCAGAAAATAAAACTGGTTATCCTCTCCCGGAGTAAGGTATTCGAGCGCTTTGATATAACTTCCATTTGCAAGGTGAACCGCATCTGGTATAACACCGGGATCTGCATCTGTTTTTTCCAAAAGGGCATTTTTAATCGATTCGTTGTCGATAAACGGAACCTTTACAAGTTGTGCCCTTGAACGAATGGTGGAAATTATGGCTTCTTCATTTTCGGAAATGAGCAGGAAAAGTGTTTTGTTTGGCGGCTCCTCGATTAGTTTTAGTAATTTGTTTGAACAACTGATGTGCATTTTTTCCGGTAGCCAAATCACCATCACTTTAAATTCCGATTCAAACGATTTAAGATTCAGCTTCCGGTAAATGGAGTCGCTTTCCCGTTCGTAAATTAATCCCTGTGCATTTCCGGCGTCAATTGAACTAAGCCATTGGCTAAGATTAAAATAATGGTTTTTAAACACCATCTCGCGCCACTCTTTTATAAAATCATCACTCACCGGATTTTTAAATTTGGGTGAGTTAAATACCGGGAAAACAAAATGCAAATCGGGGTGAGCCAGTTTTTGATATTTGTGGCACGACGGGCAGGTTCCGCATGAATCCGTTTCCGTACGGTTACGGCACGAAATATATTGTGCATAAGCCAAAGCCAACCCTAATTTACCCGTGCCTTCGGGGCCGGCAAAAAGTTGGGCATGACTGATTCTTTCGTCCTTGACCGAGCGGATTAACCGTTGTTTTATATCGTTTTGTCCAATTACGTCGCTAAAAAACATGGGTTAAAAATAACCAAATATCAAAGACCAGATAACAATTGTTGGTAATTGTTTGAAATTTGGCAGCCTTATGGCAATTTTCGAAAATTGCAGTGCGTTATGCTGAACGTGTTTCAACAATTTAATTATTGGAAAGAGATTCGGACATGATTTAGGAATGACGAAAAGATAAACGAAAGTCAATATCACACTATCCGCAGTTTGAGGTATTTGAAGTTTATTACAACATTAAATTCGGTTTACTTAAAAATCACTCCTGTTTTTCACGAGATTAATTTCTTATCTTTGGTTGATTTTCGAAAAAACTCAAAAAAATAATAAAATGCAAACTATTAGTAGCTACGATTTTAAAGGCAAAAAAGCCCTCATTCGTGTTGATTTTAATGTGCCGTTAAATGAGAATTTTGAAATTACTGACGACACCCGTATGCGGGCTGCACTTCCTACTATCAAAAAAATTATTGAAGGTGGTGGTTCTCCTATCATCATGTCCCACCTTGGCCGTCCGAAAAACGGACCGGAAGATAAATTCTCTTTAAAACCATTGGTTGCTCATTTGTCTGAATTACTTGATGGTGCAACTGTAAAAATTGCTCCGGATTGTATTGGCGAAGAAGTGAAAAAAATGGCTGACGAAATCAAACCGGGTGAAGTTTTGATTTTAGAAAACCTGCGTTTTTACAAAGAAGAAACCGCCGGTGACGAGGAATTTGCAAAAAAACTGGCTGAAAACGGCGACTGCTGGGTAAACGATGCTTTTGGAACGGCGCACCGTGCACACGCTTCTACAGCTGTTATCGCTAAATATTTTCCGAACGACAAAATGTTTGGTTACCTGATTGAAAGCGAAGTTGAAAGTTTGGATAAAGTGGTTAAAAGCCCGCAACGCCCGTTAACTGCAATTATGGGTGGTGCAAAAGTTTCTTCAAAAATTACCATCATCGAAAACTTGTTGAGCAAAGTTGACAACCTGATTTTAGGAGGTGGAATGACTTATACTTTTGTAAAAGCGAACGGCGGAAAAGTTGGTGATTCAATTTGCGAAGACGATTTTATTGAAACAGCAAAAAATATTGAAAAACTGGCCAAAGAAAAAGGCGTAAAACTGATTATTGCTACCGATGTAGTTGCTGCCGATGCATTTAGCAACGATGCTAACACAAAAATTTGTGCGGCCAACGAAATTGCTGACGGATGGCAAGGTTTGGATGCTGGTCCGGAAAGTGTTGCTCAAATGAAAGAAGTGATTGAAAATTCAGGAACAATTCTTTGGAACGGCCCGGTTGGTGTTTTCGAAATGGAAACATATGCTGCCGGAACAAAAGCGGTTGGTGCTGCTATTGTTGAAGCAACTAAAAAAGGTGCTTTTTCATTGGTTGGTGGCGGCGACTCGGTTGCGGCGGTTAACCAATTCGGAATTGCTCCCGGAGTATCATACATTTCAACTGCCGGTGGTGCATTGTTGGAATACCTCGAAGGAAAAGTTCTTCCCGGGGTTGCGGCTGTTCGTGGCGAATAGACAAAAGCAAACAATATATTTGAAAGGCCCGGTTCATTTTTTGCGAATCGGGTTTTTTATGATGTTAAATTGAATTATCTTTAAATTAAAAATGACAAAAAAAGCCGATCTGGTAAGTGGATTGTATCCAAAATTTAATTGCGCACAGGCAACGTTTGTTCTTTTTGCTCCTGAACTGGAACTGGATGAGAAAGTAGCTTTAAAAATTGCCAGTGGTTTTGGAGGAGGAATGGCTTGCGCAGAAACCTGTGGAGCTGTTACCGGTTCCTACATGGTTATTGGGATGAAACACGGACATACAACTTCAGATCCAACCGACAAAGCAATTACCAAATCTAAAGTTATAAGGTTTAACGAATTGTTTCGGGAGAAACATGGGGCATTAACCTGTAAAGTGCTAACAGGTTTTGATATTTCAACGCCCGAAGGAGCCAATGCCGCTCTTGAAGCCGAGGTATTTCAAAAAAAATGTCCTGAATTTATTAAAACAGCATGTACAATTTTGGAGGAGAATTTCTAAGATATAGTTTGAACGTTTCTACCAGGAAACGATAGATTTTGCTGCAACACCTATCTGTTGATTAAAACAAAAGTTCTATTGAGTTGTTTTTAATTGTGTAGAATCTAAAGTTTATTTGCTATGAAATATAATGTAAGTACAACAGATCGTTTATTAAGAATAATTCTTGGTTTAATTATTGCAATTTTAGGAGTTGTTTTTGACAGTTGGTGGGGATTAATAGGAATTATCCCACTGGCTACAGGCCTTTTTAAAGTTTGTCTATTGTATATGCCTTTTAACATTTCTACCCTTAAAAATAAAGAATAGGAAAAAATTTTATAAAAGAACGGGGAGTAAATACTTTCCGTTTTTTTGTGGGTTAAACCGGCCTCTAAAAATCGGTAGCTGACTCTTTGTAGATCGACTGTTCTTCAGTTTTTTTAAGATCTGTTTGGTTCGTTTGTTTACAAAAATATTAAATAGTATCCACATTTTTATTTGCTGAAATAAAGTTGTTTTTACATTTTTACCGCTCCAAAATTATCAAATGAAACTATGAATGTCAGAAATTTAATTATCGTTTTAACCACCATAATATTTATGTCAGTTTTGGCTTGTGATTCCAAAAAATCCAACAAAAAAATTCAAACGGAATTGGATAAAGACTGGTTTTTTCGTCAAAGTGGAGCAACTGAGTGGTTATCGGCTACTGTCCCGGGAACGGTTCATACCGACTTGATGGCGCACGGGAAAATAGAAGACCCGTTTTACCGGTTAAATGAACACGACGTTCAATGGATTGACAAAGCAGATTGGGAGTACAAGACCACTTTTACTGCCGATGAAGATTTGCTGGCGAGAGATAAAATAGAACTTGATTTTAAGGGCTTAGATACTTATGCTGACGTTTTTGTCAATGGTAAACAGGTTTTGGAGGCTGACAATATGTTCAGGGAATGGACAGCGGACATGAAAGACGCGATACGGGAAGGTGAAAATGAGTTGCTTATTATTCTTCGTTCTCCTATAGTTGAGGGCATAAAAAAATACGACGCACAGGGTTATGAAATCCCGGTTTCCGACAACGATTTAGCTGAAATCGGACAGGTGGAAGATGGAAAGAAGGTAAGTGTGTATACGCGCAAGGCCGGATATCATTTTGGCTGGGACTGGGGGCCTCGACTGGTGACCAGCGGAATATGGCGTCCGGTTTATATTAGAGCCTGGGATTTGGCGAAAATTGAAAACCTTCAGATTGTTCAAAATGATGTAACGGAAGAGCTTGCAGCTTTTACAGCCGTGTTTGAAATTACAGCGCTTGAAAATCAAACAGCAACCCTTTTTGTAAAAAGCGATAGTCTGCAGTTGGCTTCTTCACAGGTTCAGTTAAAAGCCGGAACAAACAAATATTCGGTTGACTTTCAAATTGAAAATCCTAAACTTTGGTGGACCAACGGTTTGGGCGACCCTCATTTATATAATATTTCAGCGAATGTTAAAATAGAGGATCTCAACCTTGCTGAGACTACGCGGATTGGTATTCGAACTCTCGAATTGGTTAGAGAAGAGGACGAGGATGGCAAATCATTTTATTTCAAATTGAATGGACATCCTGTTTTTATGAAAGGTGCCAATTATATTCCCAACGATGTTTTTTTGCCACGGGTAAGTGATGAGAATTATCAAAAGGTTGTTGAAACAGCCAGACAGTCAAATTGTAATATGTTGCGTATTTGGGGCGGTGGCATTTACGAGAATGATATTTTTTATGATCTGTGTGATGAAGCCGGCATACTTTTGTGGCAGGACTTTATGTTTGCCTGTGCGATGTTTCCGGGCGATGAAGCGTTTTTAGACAACGTAAAACAGGAAGCTGTAGATAATGTAAAGCGTTTACGGAATCACCCAAGTATTGCTTTATGGTGTGGAAATAACGAAATTCTTGCAGCCTGGAAAGGCTGGGGGTGGGAAAAGGCAGAGCGAGCCAAAAGTGAAGAAAATGCCGACAAAATCTGGCAATCTTATGTCGATATTTTCCATAAAGTTTTACCTGATGTAGTAAAAGAATATGACCCGCAAAGGAGTTACTGGGGATCAAGCCCCTCTTCGGGCCTGGGCATTCCAGCCGATTTGGTAAACGGAGACGAACATTACTGGGGCGTTTGGTGGGGGAAAGAGCCATTTGAAACCTATGCAACTCATTTAGCCCGGTTTATGAGTGAATATGGTTTTCAATCGTTTCCCGAAATGGCATCGGTTGAGAAATACGCGCTTCCGGAAGACTATGATATTTTTTCAGAAGTAATGAAATCTCACCAGCGTTCTTCCATTGGTAACGGGACAATCGAATATTACATGAACCAGGAATACAATACTCCAAAAGATTTTGAGTCGTTTTTGTATGTTAATCATGTTTTGCAGGCCGAAGGGATTAAATTTGGATTGGAAGGACACCGCCGGGCGATGCCTTATTGTATGGGAAGTTTGTATTGGCAAATTAACGATGTGTGGCCGGTAGCATCATGGAGTTCAACCGATTATTACCAAAAATGGAAGGCCTTACAGTATTATGTAAAAAAAGGTTTTGAACCGGTTTTGGTTAGTCCGTATATTGATGGGGCAAAATTCAGGGTAGGAATTGTGAACGACAGATTACAACCGGTTAATGCTGAGCTCTACTTGAGGTTGATGGATTTTGACGGACAGGTAATTTGGGAAGAAGCTTCACTGGTCGAAATTCCGGCCAATTCAAGCGATGACTATTTTGATGTTAACCGATGGGAGTTTACCTACAGAAAGAGTCTGCAAAACCTGGTATTTTCAGCAGAATTGAGAGAAAATGGAGAGATAATATCAAAAAACAATTTCTATTTCAGGCCATACAAGGAATTGAGGGTTCCAACACCAAAAATTGAATATGCCCTGGAAAAAGATGACGATGGCTATACAATTGATTTGAAAACGGACAAACTGGCTAAAAATATTTATCTGCAAATTGGAAATGAAGAAGGATTTTTCTCTGATAATTATTTTGATCTGCTGCCGATGGAGAGTGTGGGAATCCATTTGAAAACCAACATTTCGGAGGCCCGTTTAAATGAAGTGTTGACAATAAGAACACTGGAAAGTGCCTTTTAATAGCCGAAACATATCATATTCTGAAAATAAAAGCTGTCTTTTGTAAATAGAAAGACAGCTTTTTATTTCTTTTTATAGAATTGATCTTTAAATTATATCCAAATTTTTTCCAACCTTGATAAATGCGTTAACTGCATTGTCAATTTGTTCTGTTGAATGAGCAGCAGACAGTTGAACCCTGATTCTGGCTTTTTCTTTCGGAACAACCGGATAAACAAAACCGATGACATAAACCCCCTCTTTTAGCAGTTCATCAGCAAATTTAACAGCCAGCGGAGCATCATAAATCATTACCGGAACAATTGCTGTATCTCCTTGCACCAAATCAAAACCTGCGGCTTGCATTTTTGTTCGGAAGTGTGTTGCATTAGCCATGGTTTTTGCAGGTAGATCACCTGATTCTGAAAGCATATCAATAACTTTTAGCGTAGCTCCAACCGTAGCAGGGGCAAGGGTATTTGAGAACAAGTAGGGGCGTGAGCGTTGGCGCAACATCTCTATGATTTCTTTTCTGCCCGAAGTACAACCGCCGTTTCCTCCCCCCATGGCTTTCCCAAAAGTGGTTGTAATAATATCGATTTTGCCAAGCAAGCCAAAATGTTCTGCTGTTCCCCGTCCCGTTTTTCCAATGTAACCAGTTGCATGCGAATCGTCAACCATTACCAGTGCATCATATTTTTCAGCCAGCGCAACAATTTCCGGTAGTTTTGCCATATCGCCGTCCATTGAAAAAACACCATCGGTTACCACAATGCGATATTGTGCAGCTGCAGAATCAACCAAACATTGTTCCAGTTCCATCATGTTTGAATGTTTGTATCTGAAACGTTGCGCTTTACATAGGCGGACTCCATCGATAATAGAAGCGTGGTTTAGTTCATCTGAAATAATGGCAGATTCAGGTCCCAACAGAGGCTCAAAAACTCCGCCGTTTGCATCAAACGCGGCGCAGTATAAAATTGTATCTTCCGTTCCCAGAAATTCGGACACTTTTTCTTCCAGTTCTTTGTGAATTTGTTGTGTGCCACATATAAAACGAACCGAAGAAAGACCAAAACCCCAGTCGGTCATTATATCCTGTGCTGCTTTAACCACTTCAGGGTTATTGGCTAAACCAAGGTAGTTGTTAGCACAAAAGTTTAATACAGTTTTTTCTTCAACGACTTTAATTTCTGAACTTTGCGAAGATGTAATGATTCTTTCAGTTTTGTATAAACCTTGTTCTTTTAATTCTTCCAGTGTATTTTGCAGATCTTGTTTGATTTTTCCGTACATATAAGGACTTATTAAAGTTCAACACAAAATTATGGAATGACGTGGAAATAAAGAGTGATAAAAGACATAAATAAATATTCATTCCACATTAAATGCTTTCTTATATCTTTGCACCGAATTCAAAAAAAGAGCAATGAGCAATTCAAAAGTTCGGGTACGTTTTGCCCCAAGTCCAACTGGTCCACTGCACATGGGCGGAGTTAGAACCGCTTTATTTAATTACCTTTTTGCAAAAAAAAATGGCGGAGATTTTATCCTTCGTATTGAAGATACTGACCAAACCCGCTTTGTGCCGGGAGCGGAGGAATACATTATTGAGAGTTTGAAATGGTGCGGGTTGAATCCGTTGGAAGGCCCCGGAATTGGCGGTGATTTTGGACCATACAGGCAAAGCGAAAGAAAGGAGCTGTATAAAGGATATGCAGATCAACTGGTGGAATCGGGCCGGGCATATATTGCTTTTGATACTCCTGAAGAAATTGACACACTACGTAAGGAAGCCGAAGCAAATAAAGCAACTTTTTCCTACGGAATCGGAACACGCGAAAATCTCAATAATTCATTGAATTTATCTGCTGAAGAGGTTCATAAAAAACTAGAAGCAGGTGATAATTACGTTATCCGTTTTAAAATGCCGGAAGATTTGGATGTTACGGAAGACGATTTAATTCGTGGGACTGTGACGTTTAATACAACAAAAAGTCTCGACGACAAAGTGCTTTTTAAATCGGATGGAATGCCCACATACCACCTTGCCAATGTGGTTGATGACCATTTGATGAAAATTACACATGTTATTCGTGGAGAAGAGTGGCTGCCTTCGATGCCGCTGCATGTGCTGTTATATAAAGCACTGGGCTGGGAAGAAACCAAACCCCGGTTTGCGCATTTACCGCTTATTTTAAAGCCGGTTGGCAAAGGGAAACTAAGTAAACGCGATGGCGATAAGATGGGATTTCCTGTTTTTCCACTGGAGTGGAAAGACCCGAAAACCGGAGATATTTCCCGAGGTTATCGCGAGGATGGTTATTTCCCCGAAGCTTTTATCAATTTGCTGGCTTTATTAGGATGGAATCCCGGAACCGAGCAGGAATTCTTTTCGATCGAAGAATTATCTGAAATTTTTAGTCTGGAACGTGTGGTGAAATCGGGTTCGCGTTTTGATCCTGAAAAGGCCAAGTGGTTTAACAAACATTATTTTCAGCAAAAAACAGAAACGGAATTAGCCCGGCTTTTTAAACCGGTTTTGACGGGCAAGGGTGTTGCTGCAAGCGATGAAAAAATTGTACGTGTTGTAGCTGAAGTAAAAGAACGTTGTGAGTTTGTTTCTGATTTGTGGGAGCAAAGTCATTTCTTTTTTGAAGCACCTGAATCTTACGATGAAAAAACTGTAAAAAAACGCTGGAAAGAAGATACGCCCGGGAAACTTTCTGCTATTGCCGAGCTTTTTGAAAATATAGAAGATTGGAAAGCAGAGTCGATTAAAGAACCATTTTCCGTTTTTATGAATGAAAAAGAGTGGAGCTTCGGGGCAATCATGAATCCGCTTCGTTTGTGCCTGGTTGGTGGAAACCTGGGGCCCGATTTATTTGTAATCTGCGAAATACTGGGCAAAGAAGAAACCATTTCCAGAATAGAATCAGCAGTTAAAATTATCTCAATTTGATTTTTTACAAATTCTTCTGTAAACAAAAATAAAATCTGATTTAGATTTTCACATATAAAATCAATTTGCAACCGTGAAATATTAAATTTTTATTTTAGATTTTCACGCATGAAATTGTATATTTACCGTGAAAATTTAAAATATAATGATGATTAGAAGGAGAATTATTAACAATATAAATGAATCATTAGCTTATTTTCCGGTAGTTTCGATAATAGGCCCCAGGCAGGTAGGAAAAACAACGCTGGCCAAACAAATCATAACAGAAATTCAAACTCCTTCAATTTATCTGGATTTAGAACGAACTTCAGATATCTTTAAACTAGATAATGCGGAACTTTTTCTGTCACAACACAAAGACAAATTAGTAGTAATTGATGAAGTTCAACTTAAGAAAGATTTATATCCTTTGCTGCGCTCTCTGGTTGACGAAGCCAACAAACCTGGTCAGTTTTTGTTGCTTGGCTCTGCTTCACCTGAATTAATCAGGCACTCATCAGAATCTTTGGCCGGAAGAATTGCTTATCATCAATTATATCCTATCGACATGCTTGAATCGCCTGACACTATTTCACAAAATGATTTGTGGCTTAGAGGTGGATTTCCAAAGGCTTTATTGGCAAAAAGCGAGGACCGCGCTCAACAATGGCTGGCCAATTTTATCAGCACCTATTTGAATCGGGATTTGTTACAGTTGGGCTTAAATGCTTCACCAAACGTAATTCGTAACCTTTGGTCTATGATGGGCCATTTAAATGGACAGTTGCTAAATGCAACAGCAATCGGAAAATCTCTGGGATTAAGTACGCCAACAGTTAAAAAATATATCGACTTCCTCGAAGAAGCATTTTTGTTAAAAAGCCTGCACCCGTTTTCATGGAACATGCAGAAAAGATTGGTAAAATCACCTAAAATTTACCTTACAGACACTGGAATCTTACATCAGTTGCTTGGGATATCGGATTTTACAGATCTGGCTGGAAATCCGATTATTGGCAGTTCATGGGAATCGTTTGTAATAAATCAAATTCTCGCATTGAAAAAGAATAAAATTGATATCTATTTTTATCGTACACATCACGGGGCAGAAGTGGATCTGGTATTTACCAAAGGCTTAAATGTAGTTGCAACTGCCGAAATAAAATATTCAAACTCACCACATCTCACAAAAGGAAATTTTTTTGCATTTGACGATTTAAATGCACCAGTAAATTATGTGATTACGCCGTCATCTGACGATTATTTGATTAAAAATAATGTCAGGGTCTGTTCGTTGAGAACTTTTATTTTTAAATATTTTCCTTTACTCTGATTGCCAAGACATCATTATTGCAATTATATATCAACGAACATTCTCCAGAGGTTAATCGTTGTTCTGGTGTTATCTGTTTCAAATAGTAAACATAAGAACATTAACGATTACCGAATGAATGACCAAACAAAAACCAGTCTCCCGCGAAATGTATGGATTCTGACCGCTTCTCAGGCTTTAATTTTATCTGTAAGTTCAATGGTGGTATTTGTGGGGGGACTGGTAGGGGCTCAGCTTGCACCACTTGAAAATCTGGCAACATTACCTGTTGCAAGTATTGTTGTGGGGACTGCCGTTACAATTCCACCGGTTACTTTTTTAATGAACAAAATCGGACGACGGCGTTCATTTTTTATTATTGGCATATATTCGGTACTTGTAGCTTTTTTAGCCAGTTATGCTATTTCTGCCTCAAATTTCTATCTGTTTTGTTTTAGTACGTTTTTGTTTGGGGCAACTTATTCCTGTGTGATGCAATTCCGGTTTGCGTCAATGGAAAGTGTTTCAGAAGAGTTGATTCCAAAGGCCGCGTCGATGGTTTTGGTAGGAGGTATTGCTGCTGCATTTTTAGGGCCGGAAATTGCTCTTTTTGGCAAGGATTTATTAAAAGTAGAATTTGCTGGTTCGTTTATTTTATTGGCAGGATTATTTGTGATTGCGATGTTTTTTCTAACAGGTTTCAAAAATCCGATCCCTAGGGAAACAGCCAATGAAAGTCTGCAGCGGCCATTAAAGGAAATATTTAAACAACGCGTGTTTTGGGTTTCTATATTAAGTGCCACCATTGGATATGCTGTCATGAGTTTTATAATGACAGCCACTCCAGTTAGCATGCACGTTATGGATGGACATTCGCTTAGCCACACAAAATGGGTTATTCAAAGCCATATTGTAGCTATGTTTTTGCCCTCGTTAATTACAGCGTGGATCATCAAAAAACTGGGACTGTCTAAAATGATGATAACCGGATTGGTTGCGTATTTGATTTGTATAGCCATTGCATTTGCCGGAAAGGATTTAGGCAATTACTGGGTATCGCTTATTTTACTTGGTGTGGGCTGGAACTTTTTGTTTATCGGAGCAACAACTTTACTTCCGCAATGTTATAAACCCAGCGAGCGGTTTAAGGTGCAGGCGGTAAACGATTTTGTAATTTTTGGAACACAGGCAGTTGCTTCACTTTCTGCCGGTTGGTTTATATTTGCAGTGGGATGGAAGGTTTTGCTTTTGATTAACCTGCCGTTTATTTTGGCTCTTTCGGTGGTGATTTTAAAGTGGCGAACAAAAAAAGCTTAATGAAAATTTGTTTAAAGTAGTTTTTGATTTTTGTGTTGATTGCTAATATTTTAAAAATTGTGTGACATCTGGAGTCTTTATTTTCAGCTATTCATCTCTCAATGCTTCTGTTCCAAATCTTTTTGTTACCGGTAATCTATACTTTACTCATATCGTAATGCCTCGACCGGATTCCGGGTAGCCGCTTTCCAGCTTTGAAAACTTACCGTTAATAAAGCAATCCCCAGGGCCAGTAACCCGGCTACTAAAAATATCCACCAATTCAAACCGGTTTTGTAAGCGAAGTTTTCGAGCCACCTGTTCATTGTGTACCAGGCAACCGGGCTGGCAATAATAAACGCAGCACCCACCCACATCAGATAATCTCTGTTAAGCATGGTAACTATTTCAGAGACCCGTGCACCATTTACTTTTCTTACACCAATTTCTTTTACCCGGCGTTGGGTGCTTATAAGTGCCATGCCAAATAATCCCATGGAACTGATAAACAAGGCAATTATTGTAAAAACAGAGAGCAATCTTGCCTGCAACAGTTCGGCTTTATAAACTTTTTTATACATGGCACCTACATGTTTGTACTGAAAAGGATATTCCGGGAACAATGAGTTCCAAACCGTTTTCATATCATTTAAAGCCTGAGCCTGCATTTCAGGTTTATAAGAAATCACTAAATTAATCAGCCATAAATTTTCACGTTTAAAAAAAACAAGAGGTTCAACAGCGTTTTTCAGGCTTTGAAGATGAAAGTCTTTCACCACTCCAATAATTTTACCACCCGGAATTTCGATTCCCGAGCCGGGAGCTGAAAAAATTAACTTAAATTCTTTGCCGGTTATTTTATCCGGTTCGGAATACCCTAAGCGGTGCATTGCGGCTTCATTTATAATATATTCGCCTGAACCGTCAGCGTCGGTGTTTTTTTTAGAAAAGTTTTCTCCGCTTAAAAATCGCAGATTAAAAATAGAGGTAAAGGAATAGTCACAGGGAAATACGCCGATCCTGTCATATTCCTGGTTCTGTTCATCTGTTTTATAACCTTCCATTTCAAAAGGGAACATGTCGTTTGCTTCGCCTCCCGGAGGTTCCATCATGGCAGAAACGGATTCAATACTATTGTATTTCAGCAACTCTTCTTTTAAAACTTTAAATTTTTGCTGTATGCTTGAGTGCACCGATTCAAAGCAAACAATGTTATCTTCATTTACTCCAATACTACTGTTTAATGCGTATTTTGTTTGTTTTGAAATAACAATTACAGAGACAATCAGGGCAATGGAAAATCCGTATTGAAAAATAATTAATGCACTGCTAACTCTTCCTTTCGCCATTTTCGGAGAAGCATTTCTTTTTGTTCTGATTCTGAATGAAGAAGAGTCAAAATTTAAAACAGGTGTCATGCCAGGAATTAGTGCAGACAAATTGAATAAAAGAACAATAACAGCTACAGAAAATGTATTCCCGTTTAACAGATTCAATCCGTACATTTTTGCTATCAGAGAGTTTATAGGAAAAGCTATCATCAGGGCAAGTACGGAAGTTGCTGCAACAATAAACAATCCTTCAATAAAAAAATAACTGACAATAGAATATTTTGATGATCCTAAAAGTTTGTTTACAAACATGTATTTAGCACTAAATCCGGCCATTCCCATGTTTAAATTGGCATAGTTACTTATGGAAATAAGAAGTAAAATAAGTGCTGCAATTGTCAGGACATAAATATTTGTAAGACTCCCGGCCGGTTCTATTTCCCTGAGTTTGTGCGATTTTAAATGGATATCACCAAGTTTTTGTAAATATACCTGCGTATTCATTTCCTCCGGATTTGTCTCCCGGTTATTCTTTAAGTAGGCTGAAATACCCGATTTTACATTTTCAGGATTGGCATTTTCAGCCAGCAGAAGGTAGGTCCATGCCCACGAATTGGCGAACTGATCTGCACCGGGAGTAGTTATAAAATCGGGATGGAAATGACTGTTTGAAGGGAAATCTTTCATCATTCCCTGCACCGTGAAGTCCTGCGTTTCGCCGTAAAACTGGCCAGCCGGCAGTGTCAATATTTTCCCGACAGGATTTGTATCTCCGAAAACTTTTTTTGCGAAACTTTCGGTTACGACCATTGATGCCGGATTTTCCAGAACTTTTTGTTTATCGCCAATTAAAAGCCTGGCATCAAAAACCTGGAAAAAAGTACTGTCGCATTCGAATGCTTCATTGATGTTGTAAAATCTTTCGTCGTATTTTATAAGCCCGCCTCTAACAGGCATTAGGCGGGTGAAGTTTTCCAATTCAGGAATTGCTTCTTTTAATTGGGGAATGTAGCCGGGATTAATTGTTCGGGCAAAATGCTTTCCACCTAAAAAATCAGGTTCGGTTATGGTATACCTGTAAATCCTTTCCGATTTTGAATGATAGCTGTCGTAACTCAGCTCATTTTTGAGAAATAAAGCTATAAAGACGATTCCTGTCAAAGCGAGGCTTAACCCAATTACCTTTACAAGGTTTAAAAAAGGATGTTTTAACAGGTTTCGTATTACTACTTTTAGAATCATTGCATCTGATTTTTCGTATTTTGAATCTAATGATACAAAATCTGAAGGACATCATTAAAATTCAAATCGACAAATTTAGTGTGGCCTGCAACAATCGTGATATTTGCGATTTGTTTTTTGCTACTTCAAAAAATCATTTTCTGTTTTCTACCTGATAGTCTTCCCGAATGAGTCCATCAATTAATTTGACAACGCGGGTTCCGTATTGTGCAAAATCTTCATTGTGTGTTACCTGGATAATTGTCATTCCTTCCTCATTCAGCTTTTTCAACAATTTCATTATCATTTCGCCTTGTTCTGAATGCAGGTTTCCGGTTGGCTCATCGGCAAGCAACAATTTTGGGCTTCCAATTATTGCCCGGGCAATGGCTACCAACTGCTGCTGTCCACCTGAAAGCTGGCTGGGGAACAAATCTTTTTTTGCAACCATATTAAAACGGTCGAGCAGGTCGGCTACCATAGCTTTTCGTTCTTTTCCTTTTACACTTCGGTAAACCAAAGGTGTTTCAATGTTTTCATATACATTCAGTTCGTCGATGAGATGAAAGGCCTGAAAGATAAAACCAATATGGCTGCGATGGTATTGCACCTTTTGTTTTTCTTTGATTTTATGGGCAGGTTCATCCCAGAAATAATACTCGCCCGCACTCGCTTCATCCAACAATCCAATAATATTAAGTAAAGTAGATTTGCCGGCACCACTGGGGCCCATAATGGTTACAAACTCACCTTGTTTTACTTCCAGGTTTACCCCTTTTAAAATAAAGGTTCGTTGAAATTTAGCGTCGTAATACTTGTCGATTTTTTTTAATTGTATCATATCTTTAGCTGTTAATTGTCTGAATCAGGATTTAATGATTTTAGGATTACTTCCTTTTAAATAATCTTTTAACCTGAAGACTGGCAGAACCAAAATTTATCAATAATCCTTTCTTTATATTGTAAGCTGTCAAATAATTTAATCCTTGAGCTAAATGTACATTTTCAAGTTGGATGATGGCTTTTATTTCAACCATCACTTTTTCTTCAATTATAAAATCAGCCCTCCTTTTTCCCACCTCAATACCTTCATAAAAAATGGGCATTTCTTTCTCTCTTTCATAATTTATACTTTGCTTTTCTAATTCTGTTGCCAAACATCTTTGGTATATGACCTCTTGAAAGCCATTGCCAAGAGTATTGTGAATGTTCATTGCACAACCAATAATTTTGTAGGTCAAATTGTCATCAATTTTCTCCATCTCTTAAATCCTGTTCATCTTGTAAATCCCGATTCTGACATTTTATTCATACCTCAAACTATCTACCGGATTTCGGGTCGCTGCCTTATACGACTGGAATGAAACAGTTAACAAGGCAATTGCCAGGGCCAATACTCCTGCAATGGCAAAAAGCCACCAACTCAAAGAGGTTTGATAGGCGAAATTTTCGAGCCACCGGTGCATCGCGTACCATGCAGCCGGAACAGCAATTACAACGGCTATAATCACCCATGTAAGGAAATCTTTGTTAAGCATCTCCACAACTTCAGTAACCCTGGCACCGTTTACTTTACGAATGCCAATTTCTTTTGTTCGTTTTGAAATCGTGATTAAAACAACACCAAACAATCCCATTATTGCCAATGATATTGATAACAACGAAAATGCAGTTATTAGTTTGGCCTGATTTTGTTCTCTTTCATAAAATTGGTTAATCTGGTCCGTTAAATATGTAACTTCAGATACCGACTCGGGTGAGATTTGGCTTACCAGTCTGTCGATTGTTTCAATTATTGATTTGTCATTTTTTCCGTTTGTTTTGACAGCCAGCAACCGCATCTTTTCAGGGTGTTGCTGTAGTATTACCATGGGTTGAATAAGCGAATGTAACGAATGGGCATTAAAATCTTTAACAATTCCACGGACTGTAAATCCGTTCAATAAATCACCTGCTTTAATATCATATTCCAACGCTGTAGATTCGTTGATAATTATATTTGTTCTGCCATCCTGCTTGAATTCCCCAAAAGCTTCACCATCTATAATTTCCATTCCCAAAAGAGGAATCATCCCTTTTCCCATAATTAATCCGTCGAATCTTACTGTTTCTTCCTCTGTTCTTAATTTAATCGGAAGAAAGGCATTAAAAGGTGGTATAAATGAAGAGCCAGCTGTGGAAATTACATTTGGATTTTGCTCCAATTCGTTTTGGATTACTTGTGCCTGTTTTTGTAACTCAGGACTGTTTAGCTCACAAACCAAAACATTGTTTGGGTCGATTGACTTAAAATTGGTGAGTCCGTAATTGATTTGTTTTTTAAAAGTAAAAACACTTACAACAAGAATAATAAAAATGGCAAAATGAAAGCTTAAAAATGAATGGTTTAATTTGTGGCTTTTTTGTTGTCGCTGCATTTTTCCGGTTAACAAAACTACTGCTGAAGTCCTGGAAATATTAGTTCCTATAAATATTCCCGAAAGCGTACCGGTAAGTAAAGTTACAGCAACGAGCATTCCCCAGGTTTGCCACATCCCAAAAACTTCTTCTCCTACAGTTTTCTGTAATGTTGAATTTATAAAAGGAATACCGGTGATAATAATAATTGCTGCCGGCATCAGACTTAAAGCAGAAATCATATTCGATTCAAGTAAAACCTGTTTTCTTATAATATTATTTGAAGCTCCCAACGCTTTTTTTGCCCCGATTTCTGTCAGGCGACTTAGTATTTTTGCCTTGGTCAGAAAAATATAATTGAGAATAGCTATAAATAAAATAACCAGTGCAATTCCGATGTAATATTTGAGTTCGTTGGCATTTCCTGTCCGGCTATAGATGTTTCCTGTCAAATTGTTGGAATCTAAATAGATATCGGTTGCCGGTTGTAAACGATATTCTGTTTCTTTGTACTTTTCCGCATCAAACGAAACCATCAAGTCTTTAATCTTTGAACTTACCGTTTCAGGACGGGTGCCTGGGCTTAAAAACAGATAGCTGTAGAAATAGTTGTTGTCCCAGTTTTGATAGTCGTTTTGAGTTGAACCATACTCACCAAACATACGTTGCGACAAACCTAAGACTTGTTCTGAAAGTTCTATATTGCCAACAAATTCGGGGTGAAGCGTTGAGTTTCCCGGGAAATTTTCGTAAACTCCACAAATTGTAAGGGGTAGAAAATTGTCTTTCAATTTAACATTCAAAGAGGCACCCAATACATTTTGAGTTTTAAAATATTTTTTGGCCATATCTTCAGAAATGGCTATTTCGGTAGGAGAGACGGCAGCTTTTCCGTATTTGAATTTTGTATTCAGAAGGGAAAAGAAGTTGTTGTCGGCAAAAGCGAAAAGGTCTTCCTCAATAACCCGGTTGCCGGAGTTTTTAATCTGAACCTGGTTCGTTTGATAAAACCGGAAAAAGTCATGAATTCCGGGGATTTTATCTTGTATTGACGGCGCTAAAGGATAGGGTGTTCTTGGATCGGTATCTTCAACAACTCTGTACACATTTTTATGGTCGGGAATGAAACGGTCGTACGAATGTTCGTGAATAATTAAAACTCCCAAAATAAAAATACAGCCCAGGCCAATTCCCAATCCCAGAATACTGATTGATGACTCGATTTTATTTTTTAAAATATTTCGAAAAGCAATTTTAATGTCGGTAATATTCATATTTCTACTTTTATTGGTTGACAGGGGATTCAAATCCGGTGCCTGTTTTGCAAGTTAAAGATTTTCAACTTAATAGTTTTTGATGTATTACCCTAAGTGTAAAAAAAATTGACAAAAAGTGTAAAAAAAATTGACAGGAACGATTACTTTTCCACCCGGACCTTGGTATGTTATTCATATTTTAACGCTTCAACCGGGTTAATCCGCGATGCCCTGTAGGAGTGAAACAAAACCGTAAATAATACTACTATACTTGCAATGATAAAAGCAACAACAAAGAACCAAAAATTAATACTCACTTTGTACGAAAAATTGCTTAACCATCTGTTCATAAAATAAAATGTCACCGGTATTGCAAGTAAGGTAGCAATAAGCACCATAAAAAAGTTTTCTTTCAGGAAAGAATAAACAATGGTTTTTTCTCCGCTGCCAAGTACTTTTTTTATTCCAATTTCTTTGGTACGGGTGCGTGCAATAAACAAAGTGAGCCCAAACAATCCAAAGGCAGCAATGAATAGTGAGAAGATAGCAAAAATGGAAATGATAATACTTAGATTCTTTTCGGAAGAATAGATGTTTTCAATCAGGTCTTCTATGGTTTGGTACTGAAAAGTACGGTCCGGGGCCATTTCTTTCCATTTCGATTCAAGTGTTGGTAAAAGATTCTCCAAAGTTCCGGGAACATAATTTATGGCAACCTGCTGAATATACTTGTCTGTCATCGTTAACATTGTGGGGGGGATGTCGCTGTGAATTGAATGAAGGTTGAAATCTTTTACAATTCCAATAATTGTTTTCCCGGCTACCTGTTTCCCCACAGGATCTTCTATCCCCAGATCTTTCACAGCAGTTTCATTAAGTATTGTGGCTCCATTCAGATCACTGCCAAATTCTTCAGAAAAGCTTCTTCCTTCAATAATATTTAACCCCATTGTCTCAGTAAAATTGTAGTCAACAGCCATGCCGTCAACTTTTATTTTTTGTGTCTGGTCTTCGAAATTCGGAACCATCATCGTCATTGAGCCGAGCATGGGAATACTGTGCATTGTTCCGGCAGCCATAGTTACATTGGGAATTGTTTTTATTTCGTCGATAAATGCCCTGTATTCCCTGAAATTGCGACCCAGCTCAAACAGCAGAATGTTTTTATTCTGATATCCCAAATCCTTTTTTAAAGCAAATTTGTATTGCGAACGAATAACCAGGGTTCCCGTTATAAATGAGCAAAATATGATAAGCTGAATAACAATCAATGAAAATCGCAAAACAGACTTTCTTTTACCCGAAGCGGCTGTATTTTTTAGAATGTTGATGACATTCAACCTTGATAAATAAGAGGAAGTGTAAAAACCGGAGGCAAATCCGATAACGATGGTGAGAAGGAGATAGATTAATATATAAACAACAATGTTGGAATCGATAATATAAAGCCTGGTCTGAAATAATTTTTCAGCATAAGGCTTGCCTGCCCAGGCTAACAATACTGCAAGAGGTAAAACATGGAACGCAAGGAAAATTGACTCGAAAAGTAATTGTGTTTTTATGGAGCGGATTTCTGCTCCGTTGGTTTTTCGAATACCGATTTCTTTAGCCCGCCCTGACGACACTGCTGTTGAAAGTATGATGTAGTTAAATGCCGCTACCAGAATAATTAGAAAAGCAATTGCAGAGAATATTCGAATGTTTTTCATATTCCCCTGAACACCGGAGTTCATAACTTCAGCAGAACGAAGATAAACATCGGAGAGATTTTGGAGGACATATTTTTTTGCTGGTTTTTCTCCCATATTTTTCACCTCGAGCTCCCTGAATTGCGGGTCAAGTGTTAAAGGATCGACATTTTGCTTTAGCATTACCCAGGTAGTCCAAAAATCCAAATCCCAGTTTACATCCGCGTTGGTAACCCTGAACGCCTGGTTGATGGGTTCCAGTGTCCATCTGCTGTTTATAAAACAATCTGCTCTTAATGTTGAGTTTATTGGAATATTTTCGAATACACCTTTTACTACAAATAATTGTTCTTTTCCATTGGCAAGACCAATAATTTCTTTTCCAATTGGATCTTCATCCGGAAAAAATTTCTCAGCCTGTTTTTGTGACAATACGATGGAGTTGGGATCATCGAGAATGTTATTCTTTGAACCGGTAAGCTTAAGGCTGAATATGTCAAATATTTCGGAATCGGTAGCCACTGCCTGACGTACCGGTATAAATTCTTCATTCTGCTTAAGGCTGAACCCGCGCATAAATTGCGCTCTGGTGGCGTATTCTACCTGAGGGAATTCGTCTTTTAATGCCGAAGCCAAAACATAGGGTGTTCCGGCCATAGTATTTTTAAATTCGAGGTAGTTGTTAACTATCCTGTAAATCTGTTTTCGGTTTTCATAGCCTCTGTTATAACTTATCTCGTTTATAATGTACAGCAAAATGATAAACGAAGCAGCCAGTGCCAAAGAGAGCCCCAATACGTTGATTCCGGCAAAAAGTTTGTTTTGTTTTAAAAAACGCAAGGTGGTTTTAAGATAGTTTTTAAACATGACGATTTATTTTTTAGGTTTTGTTATTTATATCCGTGTGCTTCTACCTCGCGTAATCATCACTCATATCGCAATGCCTCCACCGGATTTTTACTTGCTGCTTTCCACGATTGAATGGAAACGGTCACTAATGCAATTGCTAAAGCAATAATCCCGGCCAAAGAAAATATCCACCAGCTTAAGTTTGTTTTATACATAAAACTTTCCAGCCATTTGTGCATGAAATACCATCCGGCAGGAATAGCGAGGACAAACGAAATGCCCACCCACATTACAAAGTCTTTGTTTAGCAGTGCCAGAATTTCTGAAATAGTTGCTCCGTTTACTTTTCGTATTCCAATTTCTTTTACCCTGCGGCGACTGGTGTGGAACGAAACTGCAAATAATCCTATCATTGATAAAAAAACGCTGATAATGCAGCAGGCCCCAATCAGTTTTGCATAGTTGGTATTTTCGCGGTGCATCCATTCGTAGCGATCGTTTATCGATTCCATATTTAATGGAAAATCGGGAATAAGTTCTTTCCAAATTTTAGCCACAACTTCCCTTGCTTCTTGCGATTGACCTGCACTTGGTTTAACCATAATGAAAAATCCGCCGCTCCCGTAAGAAACATAGCCCGGTTCAATTACTTCCTTTAAACTTCCGTAATGAAAATCTTTACAAATGCCAATAACAAGGTCATTTTTTGAACCGGGAAGATATTTTCCAATTAAATCCTGGTCGGGGAAAAGCGCTGCCAACGATTCATTAATGATGCATTTGCCTTTATTGGTCCCTGCATTTTCCGAGAAATTATCACCTTTTATAATCTCAATTCCCAGGGCTTTCGGATAGTTTTCATCGCCCCAAAAAAGCGCCGGAGTATATTGTTTATCAACACCATTTTCATCGTAGTGCATCAAAATCATCATGTGTTCCAATACCGGCGACGCATTTGCCAGCGAAACCAATTCCACAGATGAACTTTTCTCCAATTCAGCTTTAAAAACAGGAGAAATATTTTTATACTGCCTCGGAACTTTCACCTCCAGTGTTTTTTTGGCCAAACCTATTTTTTTGTTTGTGATGTAATTTATTTGTTTCAGAATAACAATTGAACCGATAATCAGAATCACCGAAACCGCCAGTTGAGCAATATTGAAAACCGGGATTTGAAATTTGTTAACCGCATATAATTTGCCGGGTTTTAAAGCTTTTGTTTTTACACTTACCCCAATTTTGAAAAATGCAAAAAGGAAAGAAGCCAACAAAATGAATGCGGGGATACCCAGCAAAAGAAAGATATTTTCTGAATGAAAAATATACTGGGATGTAATTGAAGTAGAAGTAAGCTGATTAAAGAATGGAATTGCTAAAATCATTAAAACCAAACTAAGTGCAAAGGCAACTCCAACGAGCATGAAAGTTTCGCCCATAAATGCATTGATAAGGTTGATTTTGGAACTTCCGTTCACCCTGCGGATAGAATATTCGCGGGTTTTCTCCATGAGCTGGTTGTTAATTAAACCAAGATAGTTGAAAAGTGCAACTCCCAGAATCATAACTGCAATAACCAGCGCAATTAGTAAATCGCTTCTATCGCGGCTTGTTTCGATGGTTTGCCCTCGGGAAGTATCAAAATAAGCTGCCTTTAGACTTTTAAGAGAATGTGTCCCGGGAGTGCCGTCGTGAACAATCGGAATGTTCTCCTTATTTTGGGCAAATTTCTCTTCCAGTTGTACAATATTTGTATTTTCAGCCAATTGAAGATAAACACGGGAGTCACTTTCTCCAATTAATTTTACCATTTCAAAGTCGAGTTGGGTGCTTTCCTGTGGCTTTTCAAAAACGCCACTTATAAACATTTCTGTGTCGTTGTCGCCGTCGGGGAATAAAAGTTTTTGCCCAATCACATTCAGCCTTCCAAAATACTTCATTGCCAGTTTATCTGAAATAACCACATTTTGTTTTGTTTCCAGCACACGCGCCGGATTCCCCGAAATCAGTTTATAAGAGAAAAACGTGAAGAAGTTGGATGAAACGGCAATTGTTTTTTTGTTTTCAAAATAATCCTGATTATTCGCATTTATTTTTGACGGACTTGTATTTATAATTCGGCAGAAATCTTTCACTTCAGCAAAATTATCTTTCATATATTCTGCTGCTCCTTGTCGGATAAAATACATTTTTTCGCCTTTACGAAACGGGTCGTCAGCTTGCAGGGCATAAATATTTTTTTTGTTTTTTTGAAAACCATCGGCATTATTTTCCCGCGTAATAAAAATGGTGATGAGGTTCATACACGCTATACCAATGGCTAAACTTATAATTATGATCGAAGAGTTTAAACGATATCTGAAAAGGCTTCTTAAAACAGCTTTGAATCTCATATTTGAATAAAGGTGAATATTTTCTCAATTGATTCAAATCCAATGCCTTTTTTGTAAGTGACAGATTAATAGTGAAATGAAATATTGAGAAGGAAAAAATGTGTAAAAAAAATTGACAGAAAGTGTATGAATTTTTGTCATTCATTCATTCCCAGTGCAGCATTAACATCATCTTTGAAACTTCGCCCGAGTGGTAATTTTGACCCGCCAATTTCAACGGTGTTTCCATAAATCGCGTCAATTTTTTTTACAGAAACAATGTATGATTTATGAATACGCAAAAATCCATTGCCTTTTAATTGGGTTTCGATGTTTTTCATCCGGTCGAGCTTGGTGTATTTTTTATCTTTAGTGTGAATCACCACATATTCCTTCATTCCTTCCACATAAAGAATATCTGCAATTTCCACTTTCACAGACTTGTAACCCGCTTTCACAAAAATAAAATCGCGGGAAACAGCTGGCAGATTTTCGGTGTCGTCGGGAACAGCGTTTGTTGTGCCATTTTGTTGATTAAACTTGGCAACCACTTTATTCACTGCTTTAGCAAAACGCTCAAATGCCACAGGTTTTAACAGGTAATCTGTTACATCCAGTTCGTAACCTTCAAGGGCATATTCAGAATAAGCTGTGGTGAGAATTATGGAAGGTTTTTTATGAAGTGTACGAATAAATTCAATTCCAGTCAATCCCGGCATCTGAATATCGAGAAAAACCAGTTCTGCTTCCCCGCTTTCAATAATTGGGTAAGCATCAGCGGCTTTTCCGTAACTTGCCAGTAATTCAAGCTGCGGCATTTTCGTGATGTAATCTCCCAAATATTTTCGGGCAATTGGCTCATCATCAACCACTATACATTTTATTTTGTGAATCATAACAGGTTCTTTTTTTCAAACACTGGAAACGCCAGCGAAACCATAAATTCATTGTCCTGAGTAATGGTTTTTAGTTCGTAGCGTTCTCCAAAAATAAGTTGGAGTCGCTTTTTCACATTTGCCAGTCCAATTCCCGGGGCCTTTTTATTTCTGTTTTCAGGGAAATTATTTTTACAAACAAAGAAAAAACGGTCTTTTTCATCCCAGATATCAATTTCTACCCAGCCATCATCTTCTTTCCCAATACTTCCGTGTTTAAAACAATTCTCAATGAAAGGCAGCAACAAAAGCGGCGGAATAAAAACCGAGGGCCGACTCACCTGACTTGAAATGCGAATGTGTTCAGGTGTTGAAATACGCATTTTTTCCAAATCGAGGTAGTTGTGTATAAAATTGAGTTCTTTTTCAACCGGTACCAGTTTCTGTTCTGTTTCGTAAATCAGATAACGCATTGTGTCTGACAAACCAAGCACCATTTGCGGAGCCAGCTCTGATTTTGCGTAAGTAAGTCCGTAAAGATTATTTAGCGTATTAAACAAAAAATGGGGGTTTACCTGCGATTTCAGATAAAGAATTTGTGCTTCCTGACTGCGTTGTAATTCCTCGCGGCTTTCCCTTTCCTTTTTGTCTTTGTTTTCGTACAAACTCAGTAATACGGCAATAATACTTAAAACGGTATTCATTAAAAGGCTAATTAAAAAGGCAGGTCTTCCTGACTTAAAACGGCTGTTTTCCAAAAGACTTCGTCGCCATAAAAAATTATCGGGATTCAATTTTCTTCCTTCTAGTTGAAGGTTAGGGAAAAATATCATATCGCCGGGCAGTAATCCTAATAGTTTTGCTCTTAGCACTGAAAAAGCAAAAATGACAAGGATTTCAAAAAGAATAAAAAGAACAAGATTTTTTCGTTTGATAAGAAATTCTTTTGCCAACACCCAACCTGAAAAATAGAAAATTCCGGCCATAAAAAGAATACCTGAAAGGGCGCGATACGCAGCGGATTTTACAGGTAAAAATACGGTTAGCGAAAAAAACAGGGAGTAAACCAGCACTAACCAAACGGCGCTATGAATAAAAATTTTTCTCATGCGACAATGTTACTAAAATAAACAATTTGGCAACAACTACTTAAACCAACGATGTAAAACTTTCAATCAACGCACTTTTCCAATCAACACAATGAAAATTGAGCCCAGCTGCCGTTTGTAGAAGCCGATCGGTCGTTTGATGATTTTATATGCCCGCCTCCACGACCTTGCTTTATGTTTGAGCCAACATTCGAATTTACATGTAATTCAATGAAAGTTAAACAATGTATCTAGAAATTAAAAACAGAAGAATTATGAAAACAAAATTCACAATCCGAAGGCTTTTTCTTGTTGTCTTCCTATTAGGAGCTTTTATGGAAATGAATGCTCAGGTAACTGTTGTTCGGCGAGGGGCGGTAGTTGTGAGGCGACCTTACGTGAGACCAGTTCCTCCACCGCCTCCTGTTGTTCGGGTTCCTGTTGTTCGGCCCGTTGCCTGGTATCCGCGGCCCTTACCCGGAGTAGTCGTTACAACTTTGCCGGTTCACTACACCGTGTGTTATGCAGGAGTAAATCCATACTATTATTCCGACGGCATTTACTATGTGAAGGAAGCAAAGACCGACGCTTATAAAGTGGTTCGTCCGCCAGTTGGAACCATTGTTCCGGCGCTTCCCGAAGATGCAAAACAAAATGTTCTGGACGGCAAAGTCTATTTCGAGTTTCAGACAGTGATCTACAAGGAAATAGAAACAGAAGAAGGTGTAAGGTTTGAAGTTGTTGGTTATTCAGAAAATTAAAAAATTAAGAAAATGAAATTTAAAATTATTGTATATAGTTTGTTATTCGGTTTATTTATTGGTTTTCAATCTTGTGAAGATGACGATGATGAAGTGATTTATTTTGATCGTTCTTATGCTTCCGAAGATGCCGAGAAAATTGTTGCGCTTTCTCTTTCTTACAGTTCTTATGGAATGGTCGCCGTTATGAATCAGATAAGTAACGAGATTCAGGAAATTAGCGAATGCGATTCCATTTATGAATACCAGGATACTATTCAGGGAGAAACAGATTCAGAAAATATAAGTTATGAATACATTTATAACGAAACTTACAAGCTGAACTGCGGAACCGTTGACAGCGTTCAGTTTAGTTCAACAGCGAGCCAAACATTTGATGCTCCACGTTATTCTTACGACCACGAACTTGCCATTGATTTTGATGTTACCGGGCTGGAAAACGAAAGTGAATCGGAAACTTTTAACGGACTTTACAACCGAACAGGCTGGTGGGAACAGGGCTACTACAACCAGGATTATTATTTTGATTTTGAGTGTGAAGTTCTGGATGCTGCGGTAGATAAGGAAACCGACAAAATTTATGCCGGAACAGCTGAATTTACTTTGGTCGAAAGTTATCGTTTTGCAAATGTAGAGTTCACCTATAAAGGAACAGTTGAGTTTCAGAGTGAAGACGAAGCCAAAGTTACTTTCGACAACGGCGACACTTTTTACATCGATTTAAACAACATCAGTTTGGCCGACTAGGATCCGTTCTACTCGAAAAATTCAAAACAATGAATAATTTTTAAAGAAATAGAAAATGAAGAAAATAGCATTCATTATTATATCGGTTTTTACGGCTTTTGCTTCATCAGCACAAGATTATACCAATTTTGGTTACAAACCGGTTTATAGCATCCATACACCAAAAATTGGAGTTGTTGGCGGTTTTCATCTGAGCAATTTTTACAACGAATCGGTAGGGGACCCCAACTTTCAGCCAGGATTTCATATTGGAACATCCCTGCTTCTTCCGCTGTCGCAAAATTTTTCATTTGAACCGCAACTCCTTTATTCAAAAAAAGGGGGCGAGCTTGATTATGCATACGATTTTTACTACAATGAGCAGTCGGTAAACTATCGTTTGCACTACATCGAAATGCCATTTTTATTGAATATTCATACCCGTGGAATTACCGATTTTATTATTGGTGGCTACGGAAGTTATTTGCTTGATGCCACATTTTCGGTAACAACCGCCTATTCCTACGGTTATGGCGAGTTAAATTATGGCGACTTCGAGAAATATGATTACGGACTCGTTGGAGGAATGGCTTTCAACTTCCCGTTTAGCAAGTTGATGTTTAAGTATTCCTGTGGGTTTGCAGACGTAGCCAAAGAAAATACGGCCTACATTTATCTGAAAGATGCCCGGAATCATGCTTTTTCGGTATCGTTTATCCGCTACTTCCGCTAAAATGAAAGCTCCCAAACACCTTGCATCTTTTTGAAGTTCGTAATATCCAATCGGTTGTTGGTTGAAAAGAGGAAAGTAAAAACAGCCTTGCAATATAAATTTGAAAACATAAAAAATTAGTCATTATGAAAAAGAAAATAATCATCGCATTTTTTATATCGATAGTCACTCTGGGAGCTTTTGCCCAGAATCCAAATTCCGATAAAACGCCTGAAGAGCGTGCCAGCTTCCAAACGGAATGGATGACAGAGAATTTGACTTTGTTCGAGGAACAGGTTCCCAAAATTGATTCGCTGAATTTGGTTTATGCAAAAAAAATGGAAGCACTGAAAGAAATTCAGGGGCGCTTTAATCAACTGAGGGAAGCTAAAAAAATTGCAGGAGAAAAAGAAGACGAGTTGAAGCAGATTCTCACCAAAGATCAATTCAAAATCTATCAGGATAAAAAGAGTGAGTTGCGGGAAAAAATGAAAGAAATGTCTGAAGAAAACAGATAATAAAAGGATTTAGTAAAAAGTAAAATTTTAAAAAATGAAAACACGTAGTTTTTTATTGGTAGCGTTGATGTTAGGTTCAATGCTGTTGCTGAATAGTTTTAAACCAAGCCCCAATGCCGAATTTGGGCAGGCGTTTAAACGAAGTCCGGAAACACGTGCCAATGTGATTACCGGTATTATGAAACGAAAACTCGAATTGAGTGATTCTCAGGTTGAAAAAGCATATCAGATAAATCTGAAATATGCGCAAAAGCTTCAGCCGATTGTTGAAAAAGGAGACAGGCAATCATGGCCTTCGAAAGACGCAAAAGTTTTGAATAAAGAAAGAAAGGCGGAACTTCTGGCTGTGTTAACACCAACTCAAAAAGAGAAGGTTGCTCAAATGAGGGAACAATTGATTTCCCGGCTTGAAATCACTCTGGAAAGGCTAAAAGAAGCAGACACAGAATAATTCTAAAAAGTAAAAACATCATGAGAAATATCCCTTTTATATTAGCTCTTTCGGTAGTATTGCTCGTTGTGGCATCGTGTACCAAAGAAGAAACAGACCCAAGTGCAACATTGAGTGAAGAAACGCTCGAGCTTGTTTCCGAAAGCACAACTACCGAAGCGCTTGAAGAAGAGATAACCCGAAGTATTAACGAGGCGATTGTTTATTCTGAAAAGAGTTATTCAACCGAACAAAAATCAGCTGTCATTTCTGATTGTGCAGGCATTTCGATTAAACCGTTAAGAGGTTTTCCCAAGACAATTACCATTGATTTTGGAGATGGATGCACTGGAGCAAACGGATTTTATCGCTCGGGAACAATCGCAATTGTCATTAGCGACACACTGCGAACATTCGGAACAACTTACAGTGCAAGTTTCGCTGATTTTTATATTGAAGGTTTTTCAATAAATGGCGAGATTTCTTTTGAAAATACCAGTGAAGGTGAAGTGCTTTCTTTTTACGAAGAAATGGATATGATATTTACCGGAACCGATGGTGTTGAAATTGAAAAAACGAAAGTGGTTGAGCGAGCCTGGATTGAAGGCGCCGATACGCAGGATGTTTCTGATGATGTTTTTACTGTATCCGGTTCTGCTGAGGTAAATTCATCAGCAAAAGGATATTATGCTTACAATATTATTGAACCGATGCAAATTAGCTACTCTTGCGATTTTATTAGCGAGGGAGTGATAGAAATAACAACTTCGGCCAGCGATGAACCTGTAACCATCGATTTTGGCGATGACAGCGTTTGCGATTGGATTGTTTTTGTTTCTCAGGGAGATGTTTTAAATCGTCAAGTTGATGTAAGTAACTAATTTGAATAATGTCATGAAAGCAAGTATTTCTTTAGCATTTATATTTTTCTTTTTGCTTGTTGGCTCTGAAGCTTTTTCTCAAAGAGCGGTTGTAAAAACACCCCGAAAAACAGTGGTGACAGGGCCAAGAGGAACCGTTATTTATAAAAAGAAGCCAGTGGTTGTGGCTCCTGTGAAAAGGATTTCCAGACATGCAGTTGTAGTTCATTATCAAACTCGTCCGTACTATTATCACTCTGGAGTATTCTATGTCAGCCGAAGTGGTGCTTATGTTCAGGTTGTTCCTCCTGTTGGAATCAGAGTTGCAGTGTTGCCGCCCAAATATGTACGTGTAGTCGTCGGCCCTTCCGTATATTTTTATGCTACTGGCGTTTTTTATGTTAAAGATGTTTCTTCCGCCAATTATATTGTTGCAAAACCTCCGGTTGGGGTCGTTGTTGCAACGATTCCCAAAGAGGCAGCAGAAGTTGAATTTCAGGGAGCACTTTGTTACGAATACAATGATGTACTATACAAACCTGTTCCTGAAGATAAATCTTATCAGGTGGTAGGAGAGTTGTGAAATTGACAGGTGTATGACGCAAAACAGTCGTTGATTTGTATGTGAATGTTTTGTGTTTTTTTACCATTTCAAATAGTGTAATGTAGTAAGTAAGAGTCGACTCATTATATGCGTCATCGCCTGTCATAAATTTTTCTCCTAAATATTTCCCTTTTAAATAGAAATTAAATCTTGGGTGGATAGTGTGCTTTTTATCTATCACGGCATTGAAATGCCTGTACGCTGAAATCCCTCTAATTTATTGATAATAAATAATGATAATCTTTAAATACAATTATAATCATCTTGTTTCAGTTTTTATTTTGGCATTCCTCTTTATAGGTTTTCTTCCTGCTTCAGGCCAAAAAAGTATAACCGGAATCGTTAAAGAAAAGAACACCGGAGAAACATTGCCTTATGCAAGTGTAATTATGGAAGGAACAACCAATGGAACCACTACCAATGCCGACGGTTATTTCACCCTTTTTAATATTCCGGAAAACGGAGTCTTACTAACAGTTCGGTTTTTAGGCTACACAAATGCGCAGGTGCGTGTAGAAGGGGATGATTTGCTGAATTTGGTTGTTATTGAAATGGAACAGGAAACCAAAAATATCGATGAGATTGTAGTCGCCGCCCGCCGAAATATGATGAAAGTTTCAGATAATGTGGGACAGGTAAGTATTTCTCCCAAGCAACTTACTTCGCTGCCAAGTCTTGGTGAAAAGGATATTTTCAGGTCGATGCAACTGTTGCCGGGTGTGAGTGGAACAAACGAAGCTTCTTCCGGCCTCTACGTCAGAGGCGGAACTCCTGATCAGAATTTGATTCTTTTTGACGGATTTACAGTTTACCATGTAGATCATTTCTATGGTTTTTTTAGTGCTTTTAATGCCAATGCAATTAAAGACGTGCAGCTTTATAAAGGCGGCTTTGAACCAAAGTTTGGAGGGCGTACTTCGTCGGTTGTTGAAATTACCGGGAAAACCGGAAACGAAAACGATTTTAAACTGGGTGCGGAAGTGAGCTCTATCAGCGCAAATATTTATACTGAAATTCCGCTTTGGGGAAAAGGATCAGTTTTATTTGCTGCACGCCGTTCTTATGCCGAAATAATAAAAAGCGGTTTATATGAAGATATTTTTGATATGGCAGGCAACGAAACTTCTGTGCAGAATTATACTTCAGGAAGATTTCAAACACAGGATACAGAGCCGGTTTTCAATTTTTATGATATGAACCTGAAAGCAACGTACAAACCATCCGATAAAGATGTGATTTCACTTTCATTTTATTCTGGCAGCGACAACTTGGACAATACAATCGATTTTAACACAAGTACCCGAGGACTATCCGGTTCCAGTGCGAATATCAGTACCAACACAACCGACCTTACAGAATGGGGAAACCATGGAATGAGCGCGAGGTGGGGACGAAAATGGGGAACGCAACTATACAGCAATACAGTTGTGTCCTATTCCCAGTTTTACAGCAACCGCGACAGAACGACTTCAACTATCGTTACCCGCGATGAAACGGATACAACATTCGTTGGAATAATTCAGGATAACAAAGTGTTGGATTTTTCCGTGCGCCAGGACTTTGAGTATGAACTAAATGCCAATCATAATCTTGCTGCAGGAGTTCATTTTACGGGTAACAACATTCGTTTCGAAAATGATTTGAACGATACTACTTTACTCGACTTGGACAATAAAGGAAACATTTACGCCGCTTATTTACAAGACAAGTGGTCGCTATCAAAAAATGTGAATCTTACATTTGGGGCTCGGGTTAATTATTTTGATGTTACCCAAAAGTATTATTTCGAGCCTCGTATCCAAACTATTTTTAAGTGGTCTCCCCGATTGAAAACAAAAGCTGCCTGGGGGATCTACAATCAATTTATAAATCGCAGTGTTCAGGAAGATTTAGAACAGGGAAGTTATGAAATATGGCTTCTTTCTGACGATGAAATTGTTCCCGTGCAGTCGGCAACTCATTACATTCTGGGAATGTCGTACGAAGCCGATAAATGGCTGTTTGATGTAGAAGCGTATTACAAAGATTTGGGTGGTTTGTCGGAGTTAAATCCGCGGGTAGGTAGCACTGTTTCCGCATCAGATGATTTGCAGGATATTTATACAAATTCATTTTTTGAAGGAACCGGAATTGCAAAAGGAATAGAATTTTTGATTCAAAAAAAATTTGGTAATTATACCGGTTGGATCGCTTATACGCTGAGTAAAACTGAACATCGATTTGATGATATTGAGGATCATCCTTTTCCTGCTTTACACGATCAAACCCACGAAATAAAACTGGTAAACAGTTACAAATGGAGAAAATGGACGCTGGCGGGAACCTGGGTTTATGCAACCGGAAAACCTTACACGGCGCCTGCCGGAGGTTATTCGCTTACTCTACTGAATGGAACTGAGCAATATTACGTTGTATTGAGTGACAAAAATGGACAGCGTTTACCTGCCTACCATCGCCTTGACGTGAGTGCAACTTACGATTTTAAAATTGGTGAAGTGCCCGCGTCTCTCGGCTTGTCAATTTTTAACTTGTATAACAGGGCAAACGTTTGGTACAAAGAATTTACCATCGACTCTGATAACGATATTTACGCCGAAACCAACGTGAATTTTATCGGTTTTACACCCAGCTTGTTTTTCAGTATTGAATTTTAAAACCAAAGAAGTAAAATGAAAAAATTATTTATAATCCCGTTTGCTTTGCTTGTCCTTTTTGCCTGTGAAAATGAAGATGAATTGGAGGAAACCATAACACAACAGGTAGTGGAGGCTTATTTGTATAACGGAAGTTCAGATCTCGATATAAAGCTTTCAGAAATAACTCCTTTTGAGGATTTGGGTTCTGAAGAAGAAACATTGATTTCTGCAGCTGAAGTATATGTAACCATCGACGGGGCAGATTTTATTCTCCAGGAAAAATCGGATATGCCGGGACATTACTCTTTTTCTGATTCGGGTATCACAATTCAATCGGAGCAGGAAATTTCATTTTTGTTTGTTCAGGGACAGGAGGAAGTTACTGCAGAAACCACGGTTCCTCAGAAACCTCAGAATGTGCAGCTTTCGGAATCAGAAAAATACATTGAGCAGATAACCAGTCTGATGGACTTAACACAGCTGGCGGATGCAACCGTTGAAATTTCGTGGGATAATCCTGATAACTCGTACTATTATGTTTCAGTGAAAAATATTACAGATAATCCGAAAACGATTGATCCGAATGATTATATCCCGGATGTGGATGGAATTAATACGCCGCCGTTACCCACAAGTTTTTCAATTTTATGGTTGAATGAGCTGAGTGATTACGGAACTTACGAGATTATTGTTTATAAAGTGAATTCTGAATATGTAGATTTGTACAACACCCAGCAGCAAGATTCGCGAACCTTAAATGAGCCTTTAACAAATATTCAAAATGGGTATGGAATTTTTACCGCCTTTGCATCGGACACTGTTTATCTGGAAATAGTAGAACCTTAATTTTACTGAATAGAGAAAAGTTGGGAAACCAATTTCATAGTGTCAAAGTAAGTTTAGTAAAATGGCAGCTTTCTAAAATATAGAAGCTGCCATCTTTTTGTCAATTGGTTATGTTTCTCGAACGTTATTTCGTTTCTGCAAAAGAATCGGGGTAAGTTACAAAATCTTCCTTCTCTGTATTGTGGATTGGTTCCCAAATATCTTTATCTCTGTCCTGTTCATATTTTGTGCGAACCCAGGTATCGAATTTGCGCTGGCCTTCGTAAAGTTCAATAATTCGGTAACCTTTTCCAATGCCGCCATAAGTTTCGCGTCCGCTCGATTCTCCGTAAACCATACAAATACCGCGCAGACAGCCGATGTAATTATTTACGTGGTCGTGGCCAACAAACATCCCCATTACATCTTTCGACTCAAAAAAAGCATTGTACATTCCCGAGTTGATATCAGGAGAACAAACCGATTCTTCTTTTACTCCGACTGTTGTTTCTTTACCCCAAACTTCTTTAAATTCAGGAAGTGGAATATGAAAAAACGCCAGCGCCGGATAAGGAGTTCCGCCGTTTTCCTTTGTTAATTTTTTGCTTTGTTCACGGTACCATTGCACCTGATCCGATTTGATCCAGTCGTAACGTCCCATTCCTTTTTCTTTGGGAATACCGGAATGTGAATCGATAAAATAAAGAATAGCTTCAGTATCTTTTGATTTCGAACCATCTACTTTCAAAATATAATTTCCACTACCCGAAATTTCTTTGGGGCCATTTTCTGTAAGGTTGTAGGGGAGGCCGCTGATGGTTTCCATAATTTCGTCGCCGGTTAGTTCGTACTCAATGTCATGATTTCCCAACGTTACTGCCCACGGAACTTCCGATTCTACCAGCGGCTTCGTTACGTCCAGCCATGCTTTTTTTGTGTCGTCGGAACAAACCACATCGCCGGTTATTACTACTAAATCCGGTTTTTCAGCGGCAATTGCAGCTTTCATCATTTCCAAAACACTGTCGGAACGAAAAGAATTATATTTAAAATGGAGGTCGGTAAACTGAATGATTTTGAATTTACCATCCTTAAATTTTAGCCCGGGTTTTGAATCCTCTTTTGCCACAATACTTAATGAAATATTTGCCATCAGGAATAAAAGTAAAAAATTCTTTTTCATCTGTAGTAAAATTTGTTTTAATAACTCCTTTGATGATTGGAATCAAAGGATTATACTTGTTAACACGCTGTGAAAGTAGCATTTTAGAATTTATAATGGTTTCTTATTTGTGAACAAAAGATTACATTTTACCTGAGCCACCGGTCATATTGAGAATCTATCTGAAATTCAGTTATCCCGCATTCTTTCAAAAATTCGATATCCCTTTTCGCCCCCCTCATATCGTTTTCATACCGATAGTGAAAATCATTTACTGAAGGAACAATTGTAATAGAATTCTGTTGACACCATTTTACAATTTCCGAATTTATCCGGTTGGCATTGTCGAAAAGAAAATAGTTACAGGCCACATTTTTGCCTTGTGAGAGTTCGTCTTTTATCTTTTCTGCCTCATGAACCCTGAAGTTGAACTTTGCCTTTCCCCGGAAATATTTTTTTGCATCATTATCAATAAAATAAGCATTTGTAAGCAGATCATATTTTTCGAGTATTTCCTCCAATTTCCGGTAGTATTCAATTGTTGGATTATCTTCCTTTAGATCGAGCATAAATTTAATTTTACCGGAACACATTTGCGCGAGTTCTTCCAGTAACATAGGCCGGAAATTTCCTTTGACCGAGCGGAGTTGCTTAATCTCTTCCCAGTTCATCTCTTTTACTTTTTTGGGATTATTAAAAAATTTATTAAAGTCAGGATCATGGTTAAGAATCAGAATTCCGTCTTTGGTTTGTCGGATATCAATTTCGAGCATGTAATACCCCCGGTTTATTGCTTCCCGGATCGACTCCGGATCATATTCACTGTATTTGCCTTCGGTAATGCCTCCCCTGTGAGCAATTAGTTTATATCCTTTAAAATCGCCGTTATTTTCCTGCATTGACGAAAAGATATCGGGATTATCGAGGTTGATCATATCCACATTTTTTTGAAGAGTAATCCGGTAAGCTTCCATATCATTCCCCGGGATCCACGGCATTACTTTCAAATCCCTTTTATGGCAGGCATCAATAAATTCATCAGATAAATTATCGACCGAGCATTCGATGATTTGAGGATTATAATTTACCTTTACAGAATCAAGCACTTCTATACTGTACGCATTTATTTTCAGTGCAATACCGGGATATTTTTGATGAAATTCTTTTGCTATTTTATTATCGGAAAACCAGAAAAAGCAATTGTTTTCCATTTCTGCATTTTTGATGATATCAGTTAGTTCACTCAGGCTGGCATCTTTTACATCGAAATAAACCTTTGCTTTCCCTTTTATCCATTGGAGATACTCTTTCAGCCTCGGGACTTTTTCACCGGAAAACTCGTAACTAAACCAGCTACCGGCGTCCAGTGTGTCGATAACTGTTGATAGTGTTTCCGAAATTTGTCCTGTTCCATTAGTGGTACAGTCCAGGCTTTGGTCGTGTAAAAGATAATACACTCCGTCTTTGCTCCGGCGCACATCCACTTCCACAAATTCGGCTCCGTTTTCAATGGCTTTTCGTGCCGAAGCAAATGTATTTTCCGGTGCCAGGCGGTTTGCCCCACGGTGATTTACAATTTCGATTTTTGCTGTTGCTTTCTCTGCACTTTTTGTATCTGAAAATTCGTTGCTGTTTTTCGAAGAACAACCTGCAATAAGCATCACGAAAAATCCAAAAACTAAAATATTTTTTAATGTTTTCATACAAAATATTAATGAGATTTTTGAATACTTAAATCTGGCTGAATAATGATTTTACCCAGCCAGATTCTTTTGGCAATTTAATACTTTCAATAAAATCTATTCGTATCCCGGATTTTGCCCAAGGCTTGGATTAATATCAAGTTCGTCCTGCGGAACCGGGTAAATTCGTTTATTCACATCATTGTCCGTTTTAAACCCCCAACTGTCTTCAAATTTTCCATAACGGATTAGGTCATTGCGTCTCCATCCTTCGTAACAAAGTTCCCTGGCCCGTTCATCCAACAAACCATCGAGGTCGATATCATTGAAATCACCGGCATTGGAGCGTTCGCGTACCATATTTACGAGTGATAGCGGAGTTTGTCCCAGTGTTGCTGATGCTCCGCGAAGAATTGCCTCTGCTTTCATAAGAAGAACATCTGCATATCGGAAAACAGGCCAGTCGTTGTTTTGCTGGCGGCTTGTAGATGTACTGTCCGGGTAAAATTTATTACAACGGTAACCAATTGCTTTTCCCAGTTGGTCATCTCCTGTGTCAAATTTATCAAAGTCATCAAATACAATTTCTCGTGTAAATTCCAAATGATAGGTTATTTCTCCGTCCGGGTCATTGCCGCTGTAATCGGCATCGAGGCCTGAGTTTGTAGTTTCAATCGTAATTGGATTACCCTGCCAGTCGTATTGCTTGCCTGTTAGCCATATAGCGTTACGCCTGTCGTTCGCATCGTTGAACAAATCGTAATATTCTGGCAGTGCCCTTACACAGCCACTGGGATTATAAGGCAGGCTGAATTTTTCTCTCAATGCTTTATGTAACCAGTAGCGGGCCCAGTATTGCTGTTGGCTGTCTTCGGAATTGTATGTGACGGCAAATATAATGTCTTTTATATCAGGGCCGTTGTCAATATCGAATACAGCTAAATAATCATCATCAAGGGTATAACTCCCTGAATCTATTATTTCATCACAAACTGAGACTACATCGTTGTACCGGTTTTCACCTGTATATATTTCAGCATTAATATACAACTTCGCCAACAAGGCATAAGCCATGTATTTTGTTGGACGCCCGTAAGTACTCTGGTCAACGATTGTGCTTAGATAATTAACGGCATCTAATAAATCTTCTTCCAGAAAATCAAATACTTCAGTCCGGTCAGTGCGTGTGGTTACTTCTTCCCCGAAAGTTGTCACCAGGGGAACATCACCATATACGTCCATCAAAATAAAATGATAAAAAGCCCGCATGGTTTTTACCTCTGCCACAGCCATTTCTTTTGTATTGTTATCTTCTGCCGATTCATATAACGTAAGCACACTGTTACAAGAGCTGATTCCAGCATAGCACCAGTCCCAAACCTCGCGAATAAAACGTTGTTCTGTATTCCAGGTATGCATGTGGTAGTTCTGATACCGGCCATCGTCATACCAGTTTCCTCCATTTGCAGTAAGGATTAGCCCATCGGCAGAAAATTCCTGCAGGAACCAATAAGATTTAAAATAGTAAGGTGCCAGGTTGGTGTAAATTGGCCCGGATACGGCAATAAAATCTTCTTCTGTTACAGGGAAATTGTCTGTTGTTATTTCCGATTCTACCGGAACGTCCAGATTCGTACATCCGCCAATTAGTAATAATGTGGCTAAAACATATGCGATATTAATAATTCTATGCGTTTTCATATATCTGATTTTGTAATGAATTAAAATTCGACATTTACCCCAAATATGACTGATCGCGTTTTAGGATAATAATCGTCATTATCGATTCCCGGAGTTTGTCCTCCCATATGAACTTCCGGGTCCGTTCCTGTGTAGCTGGTAATCACAAAAGCGTTATTTACTGTTGTGTAAATTTTTAATTTTTTAAGGATAAAATCATTAAGTTTGAAATTATAGGACAGTGTTATATTGTCTAACCTGATATAATCACCTTTTTCCAGGTAGCGGTCTGATGTATAGTGCGCACCTGTGTCATCAACCGATTCTTTTAGGGTCATTCTGGGCAGATTGTAATGTGTGGCTTCTGCCGGGTAATTGAGATTGGCCATGGTGGCATTCAGAATTTTATTTCCTGTTACACCCCGTAGCAGCAAATCAAGGCTAAAGTTTTTCCAGGTAAGAGTGTTATACCATCCTCCTGTTGCTTTGGGTTGGGCATTGCCGGCATAAAAATGGTCGTCGCTTGATGGTGAGGATGTTAGTTCACGATCAGCATTGTAAAACTGGGAAATTCCATCTTCATCTTTTCCTGCATATTTCCAAATATAAAATTGTCCCAAAGGCTTTCCTTCCTCAATAATTTGTGCATAATTCCCCGATTGTCCATGGTCACCAATACTTGCTGTATGCACATAATCGAGTTCGAATTCATCGTTTGAAAGAGAATTTATATTATTCTTATTAAATGAAAGATTTAAAGACGTGTTCCATGAAAATTCGCTGCTTTTTACAGGTGTCGCATTAAGAGAGATTTCAAAACCCTTATTTTCCATCTCTCCTACGTTTGCTGTAAGAGAACTCACATAATATTCTGTTGTTGAAACAGTATAATTCCAGATTAGGTCTTTGGTTACTTTATCGTAATATTCGATGGTACCACTTAATCTGCCATTAAGGATCGAAAAATCGAGACCCAGGTTTAACATTCCTGTTTGTTCCCATTTTAAATCGGGATTTGGATTTTGGGTTGGACCTATTCCATTGATATATTCACCATCATAATAAAATTTACCTGTGGTTCCATAGCGCAGTTTACTGATTAGCGGATTGAAACCCAGGGAGTTTCCGCTTATTCCGTATCCGGCGCGTAATTTCAGATTGTCAAAAATATTCTGGTTTTGCATGAATGACTCTTCCAAAATCCTCCAACCAAGAGAAAATGCCGGGAAATATCCCCAACGGTTATTTTCTCCAAAAGCCGATGAGCCATCCCTGCGAATTGTTGCCTGTAGCAGATATTTATCTTTAAAGGCATAGTTTAACCGCGAGTAAAATGATATCATGCGTAAGGTCCCCATGGATGTATCATCGTAATCAGGAGAAAAACCATCGTAGTTACTGCCCAGGGCCAGGTTGTAATAACTGGTTTCATCCGACACAAAATTGGTGCTGTTTACTCCAAAGCCATTCCCGCTTTTACTTTCATACCACGAATACCCTAATAATAATTTTAAGTCATGTTCCTTTATTTTTTGCTGATAAGTGCCAAAAGTTTCCATTGATTTTATTTCGCTTTCATAGGATGAACGATAGGCATAACCATTATATCCTTCTGCAAGACGTGAATCTTTACTTAAGTAATATGCATAATTGGTTTGGTTGTTTTTGTATGAGGTATTCATTTCCCAATCAAGACCTTTTATAATATTCAACTGGGCGCGTACAGTTCCTAGATAGTTTTTATATTTATAATCGTAGTCGTTTTGTTCTATTAGTGCCACCGGGTTACTGGAACCGCGGTCAAGGTTTTCGTGGTAACTTCCGCCTTCATCAAAAACTCCTACTGTAGGCAGATAGTTCCACATTGCAAGGTATAATTCGTCAGTAACTGTTTTTGCATCTGTAATTTGGGCAGAAATAGTACATCCTAGTTTTAATTTATCCTGTAATGCTTTTTGTTCAAGATTTGCACGCATTTTTAATGCTGTTCTTGAAGTTCCGTTAATAATACCTTCGTTTTCTTTATAGTCGATATTGGCGATATACGTTGTGCTATTATTGCCTCCGCCAAGTGCTACATTATTGTTATGGGATATTCCTAACCGGCTGACCTCGTCAAACCAGTTGGTGCTTGATCCGTCGTCATCCGCAGGGTCAAGACTTAGTCCGTTGGTTGATAAGTATGAACGATATTCACTGGCCGAAAGCATATCGATTTTGTTGGATACACTTTCTACAGCCAGATATGCACTATAGTTAATCATTGAATAACCCGGCTGTCCTTTTTTTGTCGTTATTATTATAACCCCGTTTGCTGCACGCGAACCATAAATTGCAGTGGCCGAGGCATCACGCAGAATATCAATGGAGACAATGTCATCGTCCGCAGGCATAAGCCCGTCGACCACACCATCAATAACATATAACGGAGATTGGGCAGAACCGGTACGTAAAGTTGATGGTCCCCGAAGGGTAATTGCAGTACCACCGTTGGGATTTCCGTCTTTTGTGATGTTTAACCCGGGAACTTTTCCCTGTAATGCCAGGATTGGATTAACATAGGCTCCTTTATTTAACTCATCGGATGATAAAGTAGAAATAGAACTGGTTAAATCTTTTCTTTTGGCCGAACCGTATCCAATTGCTACTACTTCTTCTATGCCAATGGTGTTCTCTTCCAAAACTATATCAATAACAGTTCGACCTGAAACCGGAACTTCCTGTGGTTTCATTCCTACAAAAGAGAAAACCAGTGTGGCATCTTCCGCTATATTTGTTAAGAAATACTTGCCTTCTGCATTGGTGACAACTCCCTGGGACGTTCCTTTAATTATAATACTTACCCCGGGCAATGACTCTCCTTTTGTAGAACTGACTCTTCCCCTGATATTTTGTTTTTTCGGGATTTGAGGGGAGCTGTCCTTTCGAAGAATAATGTTCCCCTGGGGCGAGACAAAGGCATTGGTCTCTGTTTCCTCCAGTAAAAGATCCAAAGCTTTCCGGAGAGTAACCCCTTTCAACTGTAAATTTACCTTTCCCTGTGGAATCAAATCGGAATTCACTGCAAGCCCGACTTCAAAAGTCTCGGCTATCTTTTTCAGCGCCTGGGAATAAGTTAGGTTCTGCAGTTGCAGTGTGGCTGTTTTTTCTGAAACCTGCTCTTCTTGCTGGTTTCGGAAGGGCGTCAATTCTCCGGCATACAGAACCCGACAAATGAACCATCCCAGCAGAAATAAAATAATGTACTTTTTTTTCATCGTTTTCATTTTAATAAGGCATAATAATCCTGTTTTGCATAACTATTTATTTTGCAATTACTTAAATATTAACATGTTGGAGGATTTTACTTTTTCAGAAAGTATTTCCCATTGGTTTTTTCCAGTTTAAGTTCCATTGAAAGGGCCAGTTGAGTCATCACTTCGTCAACCGATGTGCCATGCATGTAAGCTGTAAAGTATTTATTGTTCAAATCCGGATCTGTTAATTTAATACTTGTATCAAAAATGGTTTCAAGTTGTTTTACAACCTGGGGAAGTGGCATATTTTCAAATTCGAGATAATGTTCAAACCATGAAAAATAATTTTGTGCAGGCTGACTAACTTTCCTGATTGTTTCTCCTGCCTCAAGAATTCCAACCTCGTTGGCCGTAAGAATGACCGATTTTTTTTGTTTTTTATTGCTAAACAATACTCTCCCTTCCTGTACGGCAACAACAGTCGTGTTACTTTTTTGTCCTGTTTTAACATTAAACATCGTGCCCAATACTTTAATCTCCGCTTTGTCTGCGTTAATTATAAAAGGCTTTTCAGGATTTTTTGCAACTTCAAAAAAAGCTTCTCCAAGTAATATTACTTCACGTTTCTTTTTCTTCATCATACCTGAAGAATAGCTTAAATGGCTTCCCTTGTTTAACCTGACATGTGTTCCGTCGGGCAGGGTAATTTCCTGTTGTCCTTCAGTAACTTCAACCATTGAAGCGGCAAACCTGTTCTGTAGAGGGGAGATGAAATAAACACCTGTTCCCAGTGAGACGAGTAGCAAAAAGGTTGCGGCAATTTTTATTATAAAACTGAAATGGTTTTGGGTATGTTTTATACGCCGGTTGATTTGTTTGTAGATTTTATCGCTTTGTTTTGCCGGTAGTGATGTATTGGTTATTGAAAAACTGTCGCTATCCATATCCTGTTTCAGCAACTCCTGCCCCTCCCGGGTTTGTAAAAAATCCAGAAATTTCTGAAGCTGATTATCTTTTAGTTTACCTTCCAGATAAAGGCTTAGTAATTTTTTATTTTCTTCACGATATTTTAATGTGTCTTTCATCCGACTAATTTGCATTTATATCAGTAATGACAAACGACTGTTCAGGATCATCTGCCTGAAAACTACATTTTAATTGTTTTGTAATATTTGGGCGAAATGATTAAAGTTTGGTAAAGAAAGGGTATGGATTGCCGGATAGTAAGGGGGCTGTTTTAATTTTGATCCGAGCTTTATTCGTAAATTTCTTTTGGGAACTTATTTTTTATATACTTCATGGCTTTTACCATATGATCGTTTACCGTACTCTTCGAAATTCCCATTATTTGGGCCGTTTCTTCGTAACTTTTTTCTTCAAAACGGCATAACCGGAATATTTCCTGTCGTTGCGAAGGTAAAGTGGCAATTACATCGTGAAGTATGGTAAGGCTTTCTTTTTCAAATAATTGTTTGTCGATATGTTCTTCGTAAGTATTCAACGTTTTCCTGATTTGCTCTTTAATCCTGTTTTCGTTTGCCGCCCTTTTCAATATATTAAGCACGTGATTGCGGGTTAGCTGAAACAACCAGGAAGAAAAGTCTTCTACTTTACCAAGTTCTTTTCTTTTTTCCCATAATCTCAAAAATACATCCTGAACAGCTTCTTCTGCGAGGTGCTCCGATTTTAAATACTTTTTTGCAAAATGGAATAAGCGGACATGGTACAAATCAAATATTTGCTTAAATGCCAACTGGTTGTCGCATGAAATCAGGCTGATAAGTTTTTTATCCCGATCCATATCATCAAAGTTTGCTAAACCCATTTTGAGATACTTCAATTACATTTCAAAATAAACATCTTAAACCCGATTATTTATTGCTTAATTTTTAAAAAATGGATACAAAATGATTAAACAGAATGCTGAAGATTCTTATTTCAATGCCAAATTCTTTTTCTGAATTAAATTCTGAAATTTGCTAAGCCACTCAACTCCCGGATCTTTTTTATTTTTACAAAAGCGAAATCTAAGAAAATCGGGCAATGACTAATTCTGAAATAATCAGTTTAATGGTTGAGGATTTAAAAAAATCTGCCGCATTTAAACACAATACATTAGGTGTGCCGGGATTTACAACCAATATGGAACGATTGGGTGTGAGTTCACCTCAAATAAAAAAGATTGTTAATGAATGGAGCAAGGTTTTGTATGATTTTTCGGCGCAACAATGGATTGGTTTGTGTGTTGAACTTGCTGAAAAAGAAATATTTGAAGCTCAGATTTTTTCATACGAATTGCTCTGGAAGAATAAAAAAGCTCTTGCCAAACTAAATCAGGCTCAGATTTTGGAACTTGGAAACACGCTTGACAACTGGGTGTCGGTTGATAGCTACAGTACAATGATTGCGGGCTGGCACTGGCGTGAAGGAACATTGCCCGATTCTCAAATCCTGAAATGGCTGAAAAGCGGGAATCATTGGTTACGGCGCGCGGCTGTGGTTTGTACAATTTCGCTAAATCTGCGTTCAAAAGGTGGAACAGGCGATACAAAACGAACGTTGATGGTGTGTGAAAAGGTGATAGACGACCGCAACGATTTAGTTGTAAAAGCGTTGTCGTGGGCTTTGCGCGAGCTCTCGAAGAATGACAAGCCGGCTGTCGAAGATTTTCTCATAAAATATCAGGATAGACTTCATTCCCGTGTGGTTCGCGAAGTAAAAGCCAAACTGAAAACGGGTCGCAAGAATGGCTAAACGACGGTTTCTCTGATGTCAAATGGTTACTTTCTGATGACTTACAACTGACTTATTTTTACGGAATCTTTTTGATTCTTCTTTATGGAGTCTTTACTTTTACCGAAGTTCGTCAATCATTAGTAATCGGGGCCTCTTCATTTCTTTACTATTCGTATCTTAACGCTTCGACGGGATTTCGAACCGCTGCCCGGTACGATTGATAGGAAACCGTAACCATTGCAATTATCAAAGCCAGCGCACCGGCAATCAAAAATACCCACCAACTAAGGTTGGTTTTAAATGCAAAATTTTCGAGCCATTTATCCATTATCAGCCAGGCAATGGGACAAGCAATTATAAACGCAATTATAACCCAGCGGATAAAGTCCTGGTTTAAAAGTAAGATTACTTCGCCAATTTTTGCACCGTTTACTTTTCTTACACCTATTTCTTTTTTGCGAAGTTCAATAATATAAAGCGACAAAGCAAATAAGCCGATGCAGGAAATAAAAATGGCAATAAAAGAGAAATACTTAAACAGAGCTGAGATTTTAACTTCCGAGTTATACATCGACTCTAAACTATCATCAAAGAATTTGATTTCGCAAATGGATTGCGGAAGCACTTTCGCCCATGACTTTTTTATTTCGTTTATCGTTTCCGTGAAATTTTCCGGGTTTATCCTGGCAATAATGTAACCGGGATTTTCAAACAGAGGCATAATAACCATTGGTTCAACTCCGTTATGCAACGACTGAAAATGAAAGTCTTTGGCTACACCGGCAATCACTCCTCGTTCTTCTCCTCCGTTACGTCCAAAATATTTACCAACCGGATTTTTTATTCCCATCTTTCGAACGGATTCTTCGTTTAAAATAACTTGCGGCGATGGTGTGTTTTCATAATCAAGGACTTCGGAATAACTCTCCGGGAAATTGTTCCCGTCGGCAAACTGGATACCCAGTGTTTCAAAATAGTTCCTGTCCGCATTCATTGAGCAGATGAGTACTCTGTTTTCCGGATCTTTCCCCTCCCAGTCGTATCCCCAGGATGAGTTCCCTCCATAAAAAGGAACGCGACTGGAGCGGGTTAAACTTACCACTCCGGAAATACCTGTCAATTCTTGCCGAATAGATTCATGATTGTTTTTGGCCTCGCCGTTTAAAGGGATATAAATCAGGTTTGCCTGGTCGTAGCCTAAATCATAGTTATTAATGTATTTTAGCTGTCGGGTAATAATTAGTGTACTGCTGATAAGGACTACCGACAGAACAAACTGAACAATTACAAGCAAATTTTTTGCCCCTACCTTTCCTTGTTTTTTTAGTCTTGTTTTTTTCATTGCCTGGGCAGGATTAAACGATGAAATATACAACGACGGATAAACCACCGACAAAACCAGAACTGTTACAAGAACTCCAATCAGCATCAAAATCATATATTTGTTCCCGAGAAGGCTAAAAGTGACTATCTTATCGGAGACCGAACGAAATGCCGGAGTAAAAGCTAAAACCAGAATAGCGCTCAGCAGCAAACTCAAAACAATCATAATTCCTTTTTCCTGCAAAAACTGGTTTAATATGGAGACTTTATTGGCTCCCAGAACTTTACGTATGCCCACCTCGGGTCGGCGTTGCTCGGCTTTTGCGGTTGACAGATTTATAAAATTAATCGAAGCGATGAGGATAATGATAAAAGCAATTCCTAGAAATTGGTAGATGTACTGTATCCTGTTGTTTTTTCCTGAGTAGGAGTGAAGTCTTTCGTTTTGAAAAGGGAAAAGATACAGCGTTGTGTTTTCCTGTCCTTTTTCTTTTAAAAAATTTGTGATTTTAGAGTTTAACTCACCGATGTTTGCATTTTGAGAGAGAAGTATACTTGTGCGCGGCCAGTTGTTCCCCCAACGTGTGAGGTCGGCGCCAAAACTTTCTGCCAGGTTTAGCGGAGCCAAAATCTTAAAATTGATGGTTGTATTGAGTTTTTCGGTTTTTACAACCGCGCCTACCGAATAGGAAAGGTTGTCGTTAATTTTTACCATCTTCCCAATGGCAGATTCATTTCCAAACAAAACAGCAGCCAGCTCTTCTTCAATGACTATTTTGTCGGGAGCTTCCAACGCATTTTTATCGCCCTGAACGACTTCGAAAGAAAAAATATTCAGGAATTCACTATCAGTACACACAACCGGGCCTTCTTTGTATTCCTGGTCTTCAAAACGAATAAGTTGTTCTCCAACGTTTGCAAATGTTGTGGCATTTTTAACCTCGCTAAAATTTGTTATGAATTCTTTTCCCAGCGGAAACGGCGTACAATACGTAAACAACTCTTGTCCTTCGGAATATTGCTGGTGTTCATAAACGGTGTAAATACGGTCGATGTTTTTATGAAACCGGTCGTAATTTATTTCATCCACTACCCAAAATAGAATAAGGGTTACTACAGCAATTCCCAGTGATAATCCTGTAATGTTGATGATTGAAAATATGCCGTTTTTTTTGATGTTTCTCCAGCCAATGCGTAGATTTTTAAAAAGCATAACAAGTGTTTTTTTGAAGTTTGGTTTTAATCTATTGTTCTTAACAGATAATGTAAAGACCTAAAAAAATTTGAATCGTTACATGTGTTGTTGCTTTAATGCTGAAATTTTATTGGTCGCTTAACAAACGATTACAATAATCAACCTGAAAAATTTACACTGAGCTAACCTTGAGTGTTCTTTCAAACGATCGTCCTTTCTTTTCTGTTGGTTCTGTTACTTTTGTCGCTTAAACCAGAAGAATATGAATGACAAAGTACCGGCTTCGGAACTGGAGTTAAGAATGAATAAGTTTCGACGCGTGATGAACGAACAGCATCCCGATTGGAAAATGGCAGTTATTTTTAGCAAAATAAATCTCTTGTACTTTGCTGGTTCCATGCCAGAGGGAATGTTGATTATCGAACGGGAAAAAGATGCTACACTTTGGGTTCGCAGGGGGTATGAGCGCGCTGTGGAGGAGTCGGGTTTTCCCGTTATAAAACCAATGAATAGTTACCGGGTTGCTGCGCAGGAGTATCCAAAAATTTCAAAAGAAATCTATCTGGAAACTGAATATGTCCCGTTGGCCATGTTTTTGCGTTTCCAGAAACACTTTCCATTTTTATCGTATAAATCGCTTGATTTTCAGATTGCCCAAATTCGTGCCGTAAAAAGTGTCTGGGAGTTAAATTATATTGAAAAGGCGGCAGCCATTCACAGGGTTGTTTTGGAAGAGCGTGTTCCTGAGTTGTTGTATGAAGGAATAACTGAAGCTGAGTTTGCTGCTGAAATGTTTCCGGTTATGGTTAAGGAAGGTCATCAGGGGGCAGTGCGTTTTGGTATGCACGACACAGAAATGGCATTGGGACAACTTGGTTTCGGTGAAAGCTCGTTGTATCCCACCAATTTTGACGGACCAGGCGGAAACATGGGAGTAAATCCTGCGCTTCCCAGTTTTGGTAATCCGAACAAAAAATTAAAAAAAGGCGATCTGGTTTTTGTGGATGTGGCAGTGGCTGTTAACGGTTATCACTCCGACAAAACCATGACGTATATGTTTGGTAAACGGCTTTCTGCTGAGGTGCAGGCTTTTCATAAGCAGTGTGTTGATGTTCAACACCAGGTGGCCGAAATATTAAAACCAGGTAATATTCCTGAAGATATTTATGAAACTGTTTTGAGTGGATTAAGTCCTGAATTTCTAAAGAATTTTATGGGCTACGGAAGCCGGCAGGTGAAATTTCTGGGACATGGTATTGGATTAACCATTGACGAATATCCGGTACTGGCTATAGGTTTTAAAGCCCCCCTGGAAGAAAATATGGTTTTTGCTGTTGAGCCTAAAAAAGGTATTGAAGGGGTCGGAATGGTTGGAATTGAAAACACATTTATAGTCACCCCGAACGGGGGACGTTGTATAACCGGTTGCAACCCGGGTTTGATTTTGGTGGAGTAAAAGCAATTTTTTCAGCTTTATTTAAAGGCCTGTTTGGCTTTTTCTCTGAATTCTGATGAATTGAAAACCTGCTATTCATTTTTAGAAGCTGGCAAGCGAAATGTCAAATCAAATAAAGAAACTCGCAGTTTACATCACTCGTATCGTAACGCTTCCACAGGGTTTTTTGTCGCCGCTTTGTATGACTGGAAAGAAACAGTCAGTAGCGCAATAAGTAAGGCGAATATCCCTGCTACAACAAAAATCCACCAACTTATACTGGTTTGGTACGCAAAGTTTTCCAGCCAATTTTGAATCACAAAAAATGCAATCGGTGTAGCCACAATAAAAGCAATGGTAACCCATTTTATATAGTCTTGGTTGAGTAAAACCACGATCTCTGAAACCTTGGCACCATTCACCTTACGTATACCAATTTCTTTGGTTCGTTTTTGCATCGAGAGGATGGTTAGTGCCAACAATCCCATACATGCAATAAGTATGGCAATTCCCGAGAAAGCATTTAAACTGGCTGTCAGGTTGTTCTCGGCTTCGTACATCTGGTTAAGCTGATCGTCAACAAATTTGAACTCAAAAGGATAAGCTGGCACAAAATCATTCCATACTTTTTCGATGTTGTTAAAAATATCGGTGGTTTGGGGATTTATTCTTACAATGATTTCATTGTAATAAAACGGGTTCATATTAAAACACATTGGGTTTATCTCACTGTGCAGCGATTTAAAGTTAAAGTCTTCAGCAATTCCAACAATAACACCTTTTTGATATGAATATAATGTCTTTCCAATTGGATTCTCCACTCCCAGTTCTTTTGCGGCTTTTTGGTTAATGACATATGCGCATTTTCTGTCGCTGTCGAAATCGACCATATCGCTTTGGAAATTGCGATTAAAACCACGGCCTTCAGCTATTTTGATACCCAAAGTTTCAAAGTAATCATAATAAACCGAGTTCCACTGTATTTGAACGGTTTCTCCTTCCGGCATTCCGTCGCACGAAGCTTCATCGGCAGAAGTCTGAACATCCGATGGAGAGGAAAAAGCAAAAGTGATCTCTTTTACCCCTGCCTGTTTTTTTATCTCTTCGCAAAAAACATCCATATTTTCGTTGTAAAAACCATCTCCGATATGCATGTTTAGCGGGATTGTTATTAGTTCTTCCCTAGCAAATCCGGGATTGTGTTTTTTGAGGAAATGAATTTGCTTGTAAAATAAAGTTGTTATAGCTAAAAGTACCACGCCGATTGTAAATTGGCTTACGACCAGGATGTTCAGGATGCGCGGTTGTTTATACAATGATTGTTTTTCTGCTTTATATATTTCCGGCGATTTCAGACGGGAGACAACAATTGCCGGGAGAACAGATGTAAAAATGGTGTACACCAGTATTATTCCCGATAAAATTTGCAAAAACCGGGAACTAAAATTATTGATTTTGGGGAGAAAAGAGAATTGAGTAGTTAAAACTGAGTTATATAAAAAGACCAGAAAGAGTGAGACGGTCGTGCTTATGAGGATATAAGAAAATATTTCTCCAACATGATCGCGGAATAAAGATGTTTTTGAAGCTCCGCAAACTTTTTTGACACTCGTATTGATTGGGTCTTTTGAAGCCATTCCGATGTACAACATAAGGAAATTAACCGCCGACATTGTTAAAATTGCCAAAGCGACCATCCCTAAAAGAATTAAATAACTTCTGTTGGCTTGCGGCACCGATTCCCACCCGGTGTGCATTTCAGTATGAATATTTTTTAGCGCTTGCAAAATGAGTTTTTCAGGCTTTTCCTGAACATGCCCTGACAGATAATTTTCAATTTTTCCTGACAAACCATCGGCAGCAGCAATGTTTTCAGTCAAAACAAATGTGTGAATGTCTGACTGATAGTTCCAACTGGGTTCAATCCAAACCTGCGTGATTCTTGACATGATTTCCAGCGGAAGAATAATATCGCCCCGGAAATTGGAGTTGGATGAAAAATCCTTGTAAACTCCGGCAACGGTGAATAGTTTGTCTTTTCCTATTTTTATTTGTTTTCCAACGGCATCTGTTTCACCAAAATATTTTCTGGCAGCACTTTCCGACAAAACAATAGAATTTGGGGAACGCAAACATTTTGAAGCATCGCCACTTACAAATGGAAATGAAAACAAGGTAAAGAAATTGGAGTCAGCAAAAATAGTGCGGGTTTCGTTGAATTTTTTATCTCCGGTAGTAAGAGCCAGATATCCCCAGTAGAAACTAACGCGTGTTGCGTCGTTTATTTCGGGGAAATCAGATTTTAAACTTTGCGCCAGCGGACCGTATGTTGCGGCACCTGATAATTCGTTTTTATCGTTTTTTGTTAAAATCCTGTAAACGCGGTTAGAATTCGGATATTGAGTATCGTAATTAAATTCCTGGTAAACATAGCTTAAAACTATTATTGCTGCTGCAATTCCAATGGCCATCGAAGAAATATTCAGCAGGTTTAACCGGGTGTTTCTTTTAAATCCGCGGAAAAAGATTTTTGTTGTTTTCATTTTTTGGTTCAATAATGTTTTATGCGAATTTGAAGATAGATAATAATTGTTATTATAAAGAACTATTTAGCCAGAATGCATATCACACAAGTTGAACGGTTAAAAAATGGATTTAAGAAGTATTTACATAAGTGATTTCCCTTGTAAATTTAGTATTCATAATACCAGAGAAACGAAATTTATGAAGAGAGAGTTTTAAAAACTATTTTGATTACGGTTTCTGTCGGGAGCTCGACGTTATTCATACCTCAGCGCTTCCACCGGATTCTTCGTAGCTGCACGCCAACTAATCCAGCTAACAGTTATTATGGTAATTACCAGAGAGGCAAGTCCAGCCAACGCAAATATCCACCAACTTAAGCTGGTTTTGTAGGCAAAGTCTTCGAGCCATTTATTCATAGTGTACCAGGCAATTGGGCAGGATATTACAAAGGCAACGACCACCCATTTTATAAAATTCCGGTTTAATGAGTATAGTATTTGACCAATACGGGCACCATTTACTTTTCGCACGCCAATTTCTTTGGTTCGCTGTTCGGCAACAAAAGCTGCCAGGGCAAGAAGCCCTATACAAGCAATTAGAATTGCCAATGCAGAAAAGACTGAAACTATCTTTCGCGTTCGCACCTCTGTGGTGTAAAGACGACCAAAGTCTTCATCAAGAAATACATAATCGAAACTCTGTCCTCCGGTAAACTTGTCCCATATTTGCTGAATCTTTTTAAGATTTTTCTGAATATCTCCTGATATTCGGACACTTAAGAACCTGCCATTATACTTTAACATTTCATTGTTGCTATAAATCCCTAAGGGACTCACTTCCTTGTGCAACGATTCGAAGTGAAAATCTTTTATTACCCCAATTATGGTAAAAGTAGTCGCATCTGTTTTTTGCCCTTTATATATTTTCTTACCTATCGGATTTTTTATATTTAACTCTTTTAGGGCGGTTTCATTTAACACTATCGACTTTGCATTTGCCTGATTACCTTCTTCGAAAAAACGACCTTGCGTAAGCTCAATATCGTATGCTTTTAAAAAATCAACGTCTGTCCAAATCACGCTTACATGTCGGTCTACGTTAGACAAATCATGAGCAAATGTCTCATAATACATATCTCTTCCGGGAATTCCATTAGAATTTGTTACTTGTAATATACCTGGTTGTGCAAGTAATTCGTTTTTTAATGAAGACAATAGGGGCCCTAAATAATTTGTATTTTCTATTATGACCATGTTTTCTTTGTTAAAGCCCAATTTTTGTTCCTGAAGAAAATTGAGCTGTTTGCTGATGAAAAAGGTTCCTGAAAAAAGTACAATGGTTACGATTAACTGAAACACAACCAACCCGCTACGCAATTTACCATGCGAACCATTAGAAAAATGAATTCCTTTTAGAACTTTAATAGGATTAAACGATGCTAAAAAGAAAGCGGGGTAAGCGCCTGCCAAAATTCCAATTGCAATTCCCAAAACCAGAAATAAAGGGATGGTTCCAAAATCATTCATATAATTAAATACCAACTGCTTGTCGATTAAAGCGTTAAAAGCCGGAAGAAGAATTTTGATTAAAATCATGGCAAGTGCCAGCGCTGCTAAAGTGATTAAAACAGATTCGGATAAAAACTGTAGAACAAGTTTTTTGCGGTTTGAACCCAAAGATTTTTTTAATCCAACTTCTCTAGCACGGTTGACCGACTGTGCAGTGGACATATTCATATAATTAATACAGGCAATTACCAGTATAAAAACTGCAATTATTGAGAAAATTATCAGGTAATTGCTATTACCCAAAGGTTCTAACCCTGCTTTTACAGTATTATCTAAATGAATTTCTGTTAAAGGTTGTGTATAATATTCTTGTCTATTACCCTGTGCCATTAGTTCCTCAAGCGATACCCCTTTATGCTCCTTCACATACGGCCCGACATATTTCTTAACAATACTTTTCAGTTTTTCATCCACATCTCGATTAGAAAAGCCCTCTTTTAGCAACACATAAGTATAAAAACTATTCTGAAACCAATTCACACTGTTGTTGTACGACCGGCTTTTGAATGAACCAATAAAGTCAGGTTTTATATCCGAGTTTTCCGGAAAATCTTCAATTACCCCGGTAACAGTAAAACCGGTATAGTTTTTTCGGGAAAGCGTTTGCCCAATAGGATTTTCATTTCCAAAATAACGTTTTGCTGTAGTTTCGGTTAAAACCACCGAGTAGGGATCTAACAAAGCTGTGCTTGGATCACCATAAATAAACGATGTCGAAAAAATTTTAAAGAAATTAGGATCAGCAAAACACGTCTTGCTTACATTAAGTATCTTGTCTTTGTATTCCAATATCATTGGCCAGTAATGAGTTAAACGAACAGCCTCTTCAACTTCAGGTATCTCATCTTTCATTACTCCCGCCAAGGGAGGAGATGTCCACGGCAGATTATAAGTATCGCCATTTAAGACTTCAAGACCATTCACCCGGTAAATCCGATCAGCTTTTTCATTAAATTTATCGTAGCTTAATTCGAATTGAACATAAAGCACAATCAGAATACAAGCTGTAATTCCGATCGCTAATCCAATAATATTTATTACAGAATAAAACTTGTTTCTCATTAAGTTTCGGAGGATGGTTTTTAGGTAATATTTTATCATGTCTTTTTGTTGTAGTTTCTTTACCCCTAAATTTCCCACAGGCGACTATTAAACCTGTATTTCAAAGATGTCCCGGTTCATTTATTCTTGTTTGCAGCTTTTTCGGTTCTCTCTTAAGGGAGTTAAAAAGGTGGCGAATTTATTATTCATCTCATAAAGGTTCTGCCGGGTTCATTGTAGCTGCCTTAAACGATTGAGATGAAACAGTTCACAATACAATTTCCCGCGCCATTAACCCGGGCAGAGCAAAAATCCACCATCTAAAATTGGTTTTGTGCGCACAGTTTTGCAGCCAATTTTTGCTCGTTGGTATTGAGTTTGTTTTTGTTGCTGCATGAAACGAGTAAAATAAGAACAATGAATAAAGGGAAAATATGTTTCATTATTTTCGATTTTTAGGATGTTACGTTTTTTGTGTATGTAACAAAAATATTGCCAGATTAAAGCATTTGTTCTTAATGTGTGCTGATAGTGAGAACTATTCGTATCTCAAACTTTCTACAGGATTTTTGCTTGCTGCTTTTATGGTTTCGTAACTGGTGCTTATTAAAATAATTATCAGTAGCATAGCTGCACCCAAAATAAACACCCAGGGCTGTGCCGGTAATTTATTCGCACTTGGCAAACTGGCATAAGCAAGCCATGCGGTTGGAAAAGCAATTCCCAGTGCATAGGTGACCAGCCAATAGTATTCTTTATTTAATAAATGGAAAATTCGTAACGATGAGCTTCCGTTAATCTTCCGTATTCCAATTTCTTTTGTTCGGCGTGTTACAGAATACGAAACCAATCCAAACATTCCAACAACTGCCAGCAGTACATTTATAAAGGTAAAAAACAGCAAAGTTTTGTTTACGGAGTGATAAATTTTAAAACTGTTTTCACTGTTAAAAGCCAATGGAACATCGCGAATTTCAAAAGGATCATTTGGAAATATTTTTTCCAGTTCGGATGCCAGGACTTCCTTTGCTCTTTTCTGCATTTCTTTTTCTGACCGAAAAGCAAAAATCCAGTTTCCTTTAACTGTATTTGGTGCCAGAACCAAAATACTTGGATCAACCGGATTGTGCATGTCCTGGTAGACAAAATCCTTTACCACACCTACTACTTTCAGTTTATTATCGTTGATTCGCTTTCCAATTGGGTCTTCCCATCCAAAACACCGGGCTGCCGTTTCGTTAATAATACATGCATTCCCTGCATCGCCCCGGAAATGGGAAGAGAAATTACGCCCTGCGACCAGTTTGGCATCTAAAACCGAAATGTAGTCGTAACTCACATCGTTAAACCGGCAATTGATTTTTACATTCGGATCACCACCCTCCCAGTTAACTGATCCTCCTCCAAAACGAACAAACGGTAAGTTTTTCGACATGGATACATCTTTAATTTCAGGATACTGAAGCAGACGACTGCGAAGCTGGTCGAACATTACTTCCGTTTCGGAAACGGTAACTTCGGCATATAGCAACCCCTCTTTTTCAAATCCCAGATCTTTTTCAGCGATGTATTTTATTTGCATCGAAAAGGACAATGTAAGTACAATAAGAAACAATGAAATGGCAAATTGTGAAGTGACCAGCACTTTTTTAAGATTGAAAGAAGAACTGCGTTTTTTGCTGTAAAAGTTCCCTTTAACCAAATCGGTAATTTTGTTAGAGGCCATAAACCAGGCCGGATAAGTTCCGGAAAAGATTCCTGTGATAACTGCAATTAAAATGGTTGACAAAATAAATTTCCAGTCGTTTCGCCAAATGAGTTCAATTTGTTTGTCGACAATATTTGAAAAAACAGGTAAAAACAGCTCTGCAACCAAAAACGCAAAAATAAGCGCAATCAGCGATACAACAACAGTTTCACTCAGAAACTGAAGCACAAGCGAATTGCGTTTGCTCCCGATTGCTTTTTTTACCGCCACTTCTTTTCCGCGCATCGACGCTTTTGCCAGCGATAAATTGATATAATTGAAACCGGCCATGGTAAGGATAAATATCCCGATAAGTCCAAAAAGTTTCAACACTATCAGGTAATCGTTTTTGTCGTTAAAGTTGAGGTACACTTTAGATAAAGGACACAGCTGAAGTTTCTCGTTTTTAATGTTCTCGTACTTTGTAAACAAGTCTCTTATTTTAGCCTCTGCCTGCTTGTGACTGGCCCCCTGATTTAACAGCGCATATGTCATACAATCGCCCGACCAACTGTTGTTTCTGGCAATATTTTTTAAGGGTTTTAGTGTTGCAAAAGAAATAATATAAGTTGGGCGGAGACTTGTGTTAAAAGGGAGGTCTTTATATACACCTGTTACTTTAAGCGGATATTTCTTGTCCAGTAAAACCGTTTTATCCAAGGCAGAATTATCTCCAAAAAGTTTTTCGGCAACGGTTTCAGACAGGGCGACAGTAAAAGGTTCGTTTAAGGCTGTGCTTTTGTTTCCGGCGATAAATTCGTAGGTAAATAAATCGAAAAAACAACTGTCGGCATGGATCCCTTTGTCGTCGTATATTTTGTGCTCTGAATCAGTAAAAAGGAAACTTCCTCCGTTTTCGCGGATGACCGATATTTTTTCAAATTCGGGGAAGTGTCCTTCTATCATTTGCGCAGTGAATGCGCGGGTGTGAGGAGAAATATCATTTCCATTTGTGGTATAAAGCGTTTGTGTAAATTGTCTTTGAATGCGATAAATCCGCTTGTAATTTTGGTGATTTTTATCCCAGTTAAACTCAAATCGGACAAATAGAGCAATGAGTATAAAAGCAGAGAATCCAATGGTGAGGCCTAAAATATTGGTTGCCGAATATATTTTATTTCGTACCAGTTTCCGAAACCAAAGTTTTAGAAAAATAGTGTTTATCATGGTTTGTTTGATTTTCAGGTTGTTTTTTTACTCATACCTCAACGCTTCCACCGGATTTCGTGTTGCCGCCCGCCAGCTTTGCCAGCTAACAGTTAAAAGCGAAATTCCAAGTACCAGTACTCCCGACAAAACGAAAACCCACCAGCTCAGGTTTGTTTTGTAGGCGAAATCTTCAAGCCACTTATTCATTGTATAATAGGTAACCGGGCAGGCAATAATAAAAGCTATTACAATCCACTTCAGGAAGCCTGAGTTAAGCATAACCAGAATCTCACGAATTTTAGCACCGTTTACTTTGCGGATACCTACTTCTTTGGTTCGCCTGATGGCTGAAAATCTGGCGAGTCCCAATAAACCCAAACTTGACAGTATTAAAGCTATTACCGCATAAATTACAATCGCTTTTGCCTGATTTTCTTCTTTACGGTACATTGTGTTTATCCATTCGTCATAAAACCGGGGCTCAAAGTTTAAATTAGGTTCAAATTCTTTTAATGTATTTTTTATTAGCTGTAAGGTTCCGGGTATGTCATTGCCGCTTATCCTGATATTCAGATTGCTCAAATTATCCGGGTCATATTTTAGTTGAATAAATCCCAGCTCCTGATGCATATCTTTAAAATGAAAATCTTTTACCACACCTACGATTTTTGAACCGAAAACTTCGGATTCATCAATATCATCTAATTGAAGGTAATCGTAAGTTTTTTTATTAATAATACATACATTCTGGCCTTTGTCAGTTAAACGAAAATTACGGCCTTTAACAATTTCGAGCCCAAATGCAGAGAGAAAGGAAGTATCTGAATTCATTACAGATAAATTGTCAATTTCATATTCAACACTATCTTTTTTCCAGGAGCCAGAGCTAGACGAATATATGGCAAACGGTCTGCCGTGCGTAGCTGTTACATCCATGATATCAGGATACTTTAATAAATTCTCTTTAATCACAGCAGCTCTGTCGTTTGTTTTTCCCTGAAGACGAACCTCCAATAGAAATTCCTTGTTAAAGCCTACGTCCTTCGTTTTAACAAAGTTGATTTGTTTGGTAATAATTGAAAGGGCAATAATTAAACTTAAGGTTACCGTAAGCTGAATAGTATTAAATACACCCCTCACATTTGAGTTTTTCAACAATACTTTACGTTGTAATAAATCAATGGCATTATACTTTGATGCTGCCAGAGCCGGTAATGCCCCCGTAAGGCCGCCTATTACAACAAAAATCAGGATAACGGCAAAGAGTATTTGCGGATTTTGCAAGGCTTCGAAAATATTTACCTCCCTGCCAAACAAATCTTTAAAAAGCGGTGAAATGATAATGGCAAATCCAACCGCCAAAAACATAGCTATAAAACAGGATAAATAAGATTCAGATAAAAACTGTGAAAAGATGGTCTCACGTCTTGCTCCAGTGGTTTTGCGAATACAGATTTCTTTATGTCGCTCACTGTTAAGAGCAGTCGTAAGATTGATGTAATTAAAAACAGCCAGCACCAGAATAATAATTACAATCCACGAAAGCAGTTTTATCATATTGATATTGGCATGATTAAACTGGTCGTTATCTCCCTTAAGGTCGAAGTAAACATCTTTAAAAGGCTGAACGTTTAACAGTGTTTCATTATATCCTTCATAAGGTTTTAAAATTTCTGTGATTTTCGCTTCGGTTTCGGCGGAACTTACACCAGGGTTTAGAAGAAAAACGGCATCGAACATTTTATAAGATACTTCATTATAACCTCTTGTTGAGCCAAATAGTTCCTGATCCAGATTAAAAATAACATCGTATTTTAATGAACTTGATTCACGCGGATCAGCAATTACAGCTCTGACTTCCTTTTTTTCTTTATTACCAAATTCCAAAATTTCGCCCAATGGATTCTTATCGCCAAACACTCTTTGGGCAAAACCTTCTGTTATTAAAACGTCGGTCTTTGCCTTTAGTAAATCTTTTGTTGCGCCCTTTATAATATCAACTGAAAAAACATCAATAAACGCTTCACTTGTAGTAACAGCTTTTGCCCATTTCTTCTCATTATTGTATTCATAAAGTACGCTGCTGGCTCCAAGCATACACATTTTATCAATTTCAGGAGCTGCATCCAGGATTGGCTGGTACATCCGTTTTGGTATCTGGGCATTTCCATCGGCCTGCTTAATCCGGTACATGTTGTCAATGTTAGCGAAATGTTTGTCCACATTTTTTTCTTCTATAATGTAGGAAACAATCATAACCAACACCGCCAGGCTGATGGCAAATCCTCCAATGGTGATACCATAAATAAGTTTGTGCTTTTTGAAATTTCGGAAGTAAGATTTTATTGAAGTATTCATCAATTTATTTTTAATGTTGTGTGTTTAACATTTGCTACAAAGGCAGGCTTTGTTTCAAGCCGTACTGAATTTATCAAATTCAGTGCCTCTATTTCAAGGTTCAGATTAACAGTAGCTTAAAGTCAATGGTGGATGAATATCTGTCAAATTTTTTTACAAAACCTGTATAATATTTTGTCATTTGTACTTCGGGGGTTACAGTCCGGGCAAATAGCGGTGTCATTTTATTCATACCTCAATGCTTCCACCGGGTTTCTTGTTGCCGCCCGCCAACTCTGCCAGCTTACTGTTAAAAGCGCGATTCCCAGTGCCAGTACTCCGGTAAGGGCAAAAATCCACCAGCTTAAATTGGTTTTATAGGCAAAGTTTTCAAGCCATTTATTCATACTGTAATATGAAATTGGAGTTGCTACAACAAATGCAATTACCACCCATCTTACAAAATCTTTATTGAGCATTGTGAGTATTTCAGAGATTTTGGCGCCGTTTACTTTGCGGATGCCAATTTCTTTGATTCTATTCTGGGCGGCAAACATCGACATGGCTAAAATTCCCATACAACTGATGACAACAGCGCAAACAGCAAATAGCGTAAATGCCTTTCTGAATTTCACTTCTTCCTGGTACAAATGTTCAACCGCCTGGCTGAAAAATGAAACTTTTACCGGAAAAGAAGGGGATAATTCTGCTGTCATCGATTGAATATTTTCAAATGTATTTCGAAGTGCTTTAAAGTTTTCGGTTTTTAATTTTACCAGCGCAATTGAAGCGTAATTGTCGTTTCGAATTGCCAGTGGCGCAATAGTTTCATTTATTGGCCGGAAGTGAAAATCTTTTACAAGGCCAACAATTTCGTAATCTGGACCGTTACCTCTGGGCATTATGGCTCCAATGGGATCTGTTATTCCATATTTCCGGCAGAATTGTTCGTTTACAATTACTTTGTGTTTATCACTTTCCAGATCATCAGAATAAAATCGTCCTTTCAAAAGTTGCAATCCCATAATATCGAAGAAACCTGCATCGGCGCTGAACGTCCTGAATTCTACTTGTTTTTTCTCACTGTTTTGCTGAAGTTCAAGTCCCCAGCCCGAATTCATTTTCCCCGGATAATATTGCGTGAATATCACCTCTTCAATGTTTGCCTGCGCAAGTAATTCGTCTTTCAGAACATCTTTTTTACCTGCCAACTGGTCTGTCAATTCTATTCCGACAATATTTTCCTGATTCATTCCCAGGTTGCTGCTTCCGAAATCGACTTGTTTTTGAATTAAAATGGTAAAGAGAATCAGGATAATGGCGACCACAAATTGTGCAGAAACCAATGTTCCTTTTCCCAGTGACTTCGTGTGTTTGAAAACGATTTTCTTTTTGAGGTTAATGAGGGTTTCGGAAGAAGCAATTCGAAGTGCGGGTACAATGCTGCACAAAAGGCTAAGGACAAAAATACAAGCCAGGGAAATGATTAAAAATTTACCGGAATAAATGATTAGCGGGTTGAATGTTATTGTTGTTTCATGGGCAAGTATCGGAGTAACAATGTAGGTCATCAGACAAGCAAACAGGAACGCGAAGGTGAATTGCAAAAACGTTTCGAAGAGCATTTTTAACATTATCTCTGTACGTTTTGCCCCGATAACTTTTAATATTCCGGTTTGTTTTATTTGGTCTCTCCATTGTGTGGTAGAAATATTGATGAAATTGACAAGAGCCACTACTAAAATCAGAAAGGCCACAACAGAAAGTAAAATTACCTGTGTTTTATTGCCGCTTTTTATGAAAGTGTGATGGTCGTTGTGAAAAGAAAAATAGATATTGTCTAATGGAACCAGGTTTAAATCAACAAACTTTTTTTGCTCTTCTTCTGGAAATAATTTGATAACCTGGCTTTGTACGGAAGATGGATTTGCTTTATCGTCTAACAAAAGAAACGTTTGGTAGTTTTTCCATCCCCAGGTAGTAAAATCTCTCTCGTCGTCTGATTGCACCCGTTTCATGGTTTCAATATTGGCAATTGAGTTGAACGAGAACATTGTATTTGAGGGCTGCTCTTTTAACACGGCAGTTACAGTGAGCAAATGTTTGTTGTCGATTTTAACCAGTTTCCCCACTGCGGATTGATTTCCAAATAAACGCGTAGCCAGTGGTTTTGAAATTACCACCGACATCGGACTCCCAAGTGCTGTTTTTAGGTTGCCTTCTGACGCTGTATAATCAAATAGATCAAAAAAATCGTTATCAGAAAATATTAAGTCTGATATAACAGGATCTTCGTTTTCGACTTGGTAAACGGGAGGATTCCACTTATCTCTCATACGGATGGATTTTTTTACTCCGGCAATGTTGGCATCAATTATAGGTTTTAAAATTCCAGGAGTATAAAACCAGTCTTTCAACGGCTGTATGAGATAAATATTCTCATGATTTTTGTGAAAATTATCTGTGGTGAATTCGCTGTATGAGTAAGCTGATAGAATGATAACCAATGCCAGACTTACCGAAAGCCCGAGCAGGTTGATACCTGTTGTTACCGGTTTTCTAAGTAGGTTCCGAAGAATAAGTTTTATAACGTTTTTCATTTTTTTATTGGTTTTTATTCACACCTCAAAGTTTCCACGGGATTTTTTGTTGCAGCTTTCCCGCTTGCCAATTAACTGCCCCTTGAACCTCAGGGAGGACTTTGAGCAAGTGTACATTGGTTATATCGCTTCAACATAATTCTGTTCTTTCAATCTCCCTATTCCCGGTTCCATTCCTTCCGGGAGGGGATTATTCATATCGTAAGGCCTCCACCGGATTTCTCGTTGCAGCCCTCCAACTTTGCCAACTGACAGTCAGCAATGCAATTCCCAAAGCAAAAGCACCGGCCAAAGCAAATATCCACCAACTCAGGTTGGTTTTGTATGCAAAGTTTTCGAGCCATTTGTTCATGGCGTAGTATGCAATTGGAGTCGCTACAACAAATGCAATCACCACCCATTTTATGAAGTCTTTATTGAGCATTGTTAGGATTTCGGAGATTTTGGCGCCGTTGACTTTGCGAATGCCGATTTCTTTGATTCTACTTGTAGTTATAAAGGAAGCCAGTCCAAATAATCCTAAACAGGATATAAAAATGGCCAATGCCGCAAACAAGTTGATAAGTTTTCCTGAGCGAATCTGCTTATTATATAATGTGGCAATGCTGTCATCTAAAAAGTAATATTCTATTGGATAATCCGGATTAAATTGCTTACATATGCGCTCAAACGTATTAACTCCATCAGTTATATTCCCTGCTGCAATTCTTACGGAAACATAGCGGTTTTTCATGGTTCCCTGTTCAGAGCGTAGTATCATTGGATCGATTTGTTTGTATGCTGATTGAAAATTAAAATCGTTAATCACTCCAACGATGATTCCATCCTCAAGCCGTTTGCCGACAGGATCTTGTAATTGCATCTTATTTATAGCTGTCTCATTAACAAGATAATAGGTGGAGATGTCATTGCGGCTTCGTGGCAAAAAATTTCGCCCTTCCAGAACTTTTAATCCGAATGTATTTACAAAGCCTTCGTCTGTATCAAAATAACTCATCAAAAAATCCTGATGGTTCGAAGGCATACCTTCCCATTCCACTCCTTCAAAAGAACCCTCATGATTGATAGGTAAGCCATTAGATCTCGTTACTTCTTCAATGGAAGCTTGTTGCAGTAACTCGTTTTTAAAACTTTGGAACCGGGTTTCATTTTGCAGTTCACCTTTCATCGGCGTATATACAATTTGGTCTTTATCAAATCCGGGATCACGGTTTAGTACAAAATGCATCTGCTGGCGAATTATTATTGCACACACGATTAAAACTACCGAAAGAGAAAACTGGCTGATAACCAGTGTTTTTTGAGAAGAAAACTGGTGCTTTTTGTTTCTTTTTACCGGAGACAATCCTTTCCCGGATATTGTAATGGCCCTGGTACTGGAAAGCAATAAGGCTGGATAAATGCCAATCAGCATTCCTGTGGTCAATAAAATAGCAAGAAGTAAACCGGATAAATTTTTCACCGCTAACAGCTCAAATCCCAGCGGAACTCCACTTAAGCTAAAAAAATAAGGAAATAATAATTTTGCGAATAAAATAGCAAGCACTGTTGATAAAAAAACATATAGCAATGCCTCAGCCATAAATTGGAGGATTAACTGACTCCGATTAGCCCCAACTACCTTCCTGATTCCGGTTTCTTTATTTCGGCGAAATGCTTTGGCAGTTGTAAGATTAATAAAATTGATACAGGAAATCAGTAAAATGATCAACCCGATGGCGCCAAAAAGATAAATGGTTTTCAGGCTGCCTATATCGGCAAAATCAGTGTTAAAATCAAAAGATGAATACAGATGAATATTTTTAAGTGCCTGAAGGTATAGTTTGGGTTGCCACTCCGGGATCCCGATGTTATCAATTAATACGTTGCGTATTTTCGATTCAAAAGCATGCACATCGGTTCCTTTTTTTAAAAGAATATAGGTGTAAACCCAGTTGTTTCCCCATGATGTAAAATCGCGATAAGAGCGTATTTGTTCCATTGGCAGGAGGAAATTGAATTTAAGGTGTGAGTTTCCGGGAGGGTCTTCAATAACCGCAGCAACAACAAAGTCTTGATTGCGGTTAATATTGATTACTTTCCCAATCGGATCTTCTTTCCCAAAATATTTTTCGGCCATGGTTTTGGTCAGAAGAATGGTATTGGGCGAAGTAAAAAAATCCTCTAAACTTCCGCGTACTATGTGGAAATTGAAAAATTTAAAAAATGAAGAGTCTACATTAAATCCGTTCCCTTCTTCAAAATGTTTGTCCTGATACCGGAAAAGTCGTTTGTTAAAAATTTGTGCAAAAAAAGTAACCTCTTCAATTTCGGCGTAGTTTTCCTTTAGTGCTTCGGGCAAGGCAGCAGGCGTAGATGCCACTTGGTATAATTCTCCAGCTTGCTCTTGAACCTGAAATACTCTGTAAACACGGTCAGAATTTGGAAAAAACTTATCGTAACTCAATTCATGTAAAACGTATATTCCTATAATCGTACAACAGCTAATTCCTATGGAAAGTCCTAAAATATTAATCAGTGAAAAAATTTTGTTTTTCCAAAGGTTTCGCCATACTATTTTGAAATAATTTGTAATCATTATTTAGTTGCTAATTTATTCGTACCTTAAAGTTTCCACCGGGTTTTTTGTGGCAGTATTCCAGCTTTGCAGGGTAACAATTGTTATGACAAAAGCAAAAGTTCCGAATCCTGTTAATGCAAATATCCACCAATCTAAATTTGTTTTATAGGCAAAACTTTCCAACCATTTTTGCATGAGTTTATAAGCGATAGGCGATGCAATTATAAATGCTGCAAATACCCAGATTACAAAGCGGTAATTAATGATTTTGAAAATATCCAACAGTGTTGCCCCGTTTACTTTGCGAATACCTATTTCCTGTGTTTTGTTGATGCAGATTTGGAATACCTGGCCAAGTATCCCGAGCATCACTAAGATAAATGCAACAATTGAAAAGGAGGATATTGCTTTCCCAAGTTGCTCGTCTTTGGCATACATTACACTAAGCCTGTCATCAATAAATTCAAATTCCATTGGGTATTCTTCCGGCACAACCGATTTCCACACTTTTTCCAGTTCTGAAAGTTGTGAGGATAAATTTCCTTCAGATAAGCGGATGGAATAATTTGGGAAATTGTTAATGTACTGCTGATCTATCGCAATAATTACAGGAGTTATGGCTTCTCTGAAGGACATAAACTTAAAATCTTTCATTAGGCCTACGATAGTAAAGCGGTTATCGTATTTTGGATTCTCACTTTCTTCCCATTGATTTTTTTTCAGCGCTGTTTCATTTACAATACAGATTTTGTCTGTTTTTCCTTTTCCGATTTCCCAATTTCTAAGCATCTCTATATCATACGTTTTTATAAAGTCATTGTCGGCATAAATTAAATATCCATCGGGAGTTGTGGCGTTTATTATACCCGGAATCCCCTGGCTAATGGATGAACTTTGTACGAATGGCAATTTTTCCATTTCGCTTTTTAAGGTATTTGCCAATTTTAAATTCCCGTTTAGTTTCAGGTAAATAATGTTTTCTTTCTGAAAACCGAGGTCGGCGTGTTTTGCAAAATGAAGTTGTTTGTTGATAAAGAACAGGCAAATAATCAGCGCTACAGCAACAGTAAATTGAAAAACGGAAAGTACATTGGTAGCAACCCCCCCGCCATGTTTAACATATCCGCCTTTCAGGTATTTTATTAAGTTGAACTTTATTAGTCTCCATTGAGGTAAAAGTGAATTTATAAATATGATAGAACTACTTATTAGAATCACCAACAGTAAGGGCGTTGGACTAAATAATGATTCAATACGAATCGTGCTTTCCAATAACTGGTTGGCAAAAGGTAGGAATAGGAATGATAACAATAATGCCAATGCTATTGCGACAAACACTCCGATAAATGATTCGGACAGAAAGTATTTAAAAATATTTGACAGCGCAGCACCGTTGGTTTTTCGTATCCCGATGCTTTTTATTTGGGTTTGATGTTGAGTTATGGAATAGTTTATATAATTAATTACAGATAGTACCAATATTAGTCCTGCTATGGAAGCTAACAGAAATATCAGTTTTGTATTTCCTTTTCTTGTGTAATGTGCTCTGTCCAGAATATCGGTTGAATGCAAATAAATATCGGATATGGGTTGTAGCCCAACCTGCTCGTGTATTTTTTGAAGGTTTTTCAGGCTACTGTTTAGTTTTTCGTTGAAATCAATCGGATTTATATGGTCAGTTAATTTTACATAGTAATTTACAGCTTTTATACTGTATCCGTCTCTTTTCATTTGGCTCCACTGCATACCTCTCTCAATATTCAGAAAAATAGAAATGTCGGGAAAGCTTGTATTTTGGGGCAAATCTTCAACAATGGCAGATACAAACAATTCAGTTCCCTGCATATCGTCTAATACAATTCTTTTACCAAGGACATTTTCTCCCTCAAACATTTTATTTGCCATTGATTGTGTGAGCACAACAGAATTTTTATCCAGTAAATCGTTATTTCTTGACTTTTCAAGGATTTTGAGTGACAGCAAATCGAACATTTCATCTGTTGTCTTCATACTGTAATCATACTTAAAGCTTTTGTTTTCAGTTAATAATAAAAAGTTATTGCCACTGGAAAAGTTGTATGGAGCCACATTCTCAATTTCGCTGTAATTGTCTTTTAATGTGTTTCTGAGGTTGTAATCAAAAGCGGTAGTTTTTTCATTAAAGAATTTTGAATCAAGATCTACCAACCTGAAAATACGCTCGTGGTCTTTAAAAGCCGTGTCGGTGGTAAATTCGCTGTAAGCATAAAGGCCAATTATAATACAAACGGCAAATCCTACTGCAAATCCACCAATGCTTAGTGCCGAGTAAAACTTGTTTCTCTGTAGGCTTCTAATTGCTGTGTTTAGATAATGTAGAATCATTTTAATGTGGTTTATAAATTACATTTTACCTCTTTGCGAGCTTACTCATATCGTAATGCCTCTATCCCGGGTCATTTTGTTCTCGGGATCTTCGCACTCCTCACTATTCGTATCGAAGTGCTTCAACCGGATTCCTGGTTGCCGCCTTCCAACTTTGCCAACTCACGGTTAATAATGCAATTCCCAAAGCCAGTAACCCAGCTAATGCAAATATCCACCAGCTTAATGTGGTTTTGTATGCAAAGTTTTCAAGCCATTTATTCATCGCAAACCAGGCAATTGGAGTTGCTACAATAAATGCAATCACTACCCATTTCACAAAATCTTTATTGAGCATCGTGAGTATTTCCGATATTTTAGCTCCATTGACTTTGCGGATGCCGATTTCTTTGATTTTGTTTTCTGCGGTAAGTCTCGAAAGAGAGAATATTCCTAAACTGGCAATAAATACAGCCAAAAGAGCAAATACACAGAATAGTTGTACCAATGTTTTTTCTGTGCGATATAGCTGGTCAAGTTCCTGGTTAATAAACTGACATTTATAAAGGTCGTTGGGTGCGCTGTGGTGAAAAACAGCTTCGATATAATCAAGTGTTTGAATGGTGTTGTTTCCTGATAATTTAATCAATGCATTGTTTGAATATTGTATATTCTTTTGCCAATAAAGTATCATCGGATTGATTTGGCTATGGAACGATTCAAAATGAAAATTTTCAACAACGCCAATTAACGCTCTGTTGTCTAGATTATAATTTTTGTCTTTTAGTGATGTGTTTTTTAAAATATCCCAAGCTGCTTTATTTAGAATGTAACCGCCGTTGGTTTGCGTTTTTATATTCCACGAGAAATTGTTGCCTTGTACCATTTTCATATCTAGCAATGGAATGAAGTCAGGGTCAACTTCGGCATAATTTACAACAACAGTTTTATCGTCAATTGTTATTTTGTTGGAGTATTGATTAAATTGGGTAATATCATCCGAAGCAAACGAAACGCCTTTGATATTCGGATTTTCAAGCAATTGTGTCTTAAAACTATTTAGGTTGTTTTTCATATCTGGCACTAATTTTACCGACAAAAGTTGTTCGTCGTCAAAACCTAAATCCTCATTTTGTATATAATTTAATTGCCTGTAAATAAATGCAGTTCCTATAATCAAGATAATTGAAACAACATATTGAAAAGTTATAAGTCCGTTGTTTAATCCTTGTGATTTTATAACATTCTTACTGTCTTTCTTCCATTGCTGAATGTTCTTTTGAGTAAGAAAATAAGCCGGGAAAAATCCGTAAATAACCACTAATGTGGCAAGAAATAGAAGGGCATATAATACATATTTGAAGCTAAGAAATTGTTCATAATGGAGTGATTTCCCTATTAGATTCTGGTATGGATTTAAGGTCAGAAAAACAAAAAGCGAAGCAATAAGTATTGCGCTGAAACATAAGACTAAGGAATCAAAAGCATACTGGAAAAATATGGTCATTCGCGAACCTCCCAGTATTCTTTTTACTGTTACTTCCTGCATTTTCTTTAATCCTTGCGAGATAATAAGATTAATGAAATTAATACTGGCAATAACAATAATCAGTACACCAATAATAATTAAAACAATCAACAAATAAAGATTCCCTTGTTTGCTTTCATCGACAGGAGCTGAATCAGTAGCTAAATAAATTGAATTAAACGGGCGCAAACTAAAATTCAGAGATTGTCCCTGTAATCGTTCCATTTTAGTAAAGAAGGAATCCATTTTGCTAGCAAGCTGTTTCGGATTGGTGTTTTCTTCAAGCATAAAATACGAAATCATCCCCCAATTCCAGGTGTCATCGCCAAGATGATAACGGTCTTCTGCCGATTTAAAAGAAGCAAGAGCTTTAGCAGGAAGGTGAAAGTCAGAAATGTCTTCAATCACTCCGGTAACCGTATAAAAGTCTTGTCCTTTAAAGTTTATACGTTCTCCAATAGGATTTTTATCTCCGAACATTTTCTTTGCCAACGATTTGCAAAGCACGATTGAATAAGGTGCATCCAAGGCTGTTTTATAATCTCCACTAATAAATGGAATGGTAAACATTTCAAAAAATGAACCTTCGGCAAAGCACATATCGTCAACCTCATAGAAATTATCGTCGTATCGCAGCCAGGGATTATTAAACGACTTAATAACTGTTGCTTCCTCAATTTCAGGGAAATTTTTCTTTGCTATACGGCTAATAGCAAGAGGTAATTGGTTTTCATCCCCTGCTTCCAACCTGTAAATCTGCTGTCCGTTGGCTTGAGATTTATCATAATTGAACTCGTTTACGACGTAAAGCATTATAAGCATAAAAACAGTTAATGCTATCGACAAACCACTCAGATTAATAATAAAATGAGATGATTTGTGCCAAATATTTCTGAATGATTGTTTTAAGTAATTCATATTGTTGTCTATTTATTCATACCTCAATGCCTCCACCGGATTCCTAGTAGCCGCCCGCCAACTCTGCCAACTCACCGTTAGCAAAGCAATTCCCAACGCCAACACGCCTGCTAATGCAAATATCCACCAACTCAATGTGGTTTTGTAGGCAAAGTTTTCGAGCCACTTGTTCATTGCATACCATGCAATTGGTGTAGCTATAATAAATGCAATTACTACCCATTTCACAAAGTCTTTATTGAGCATCGTTAGTATTTCCGATATTTTTGCGCCGTTTACTTTTCGAATGCCGATTTCTTTAATTCGTAATTCGGCAGAATATATTGACAAAACCATCAAGCCTAAACACGCTATAAAAAGGGCTAAAAAGGTAAAAATATTCAAAAGTATATTCAGGTTCTGTTCGGCTTGGTATTGTTTACCTAAAGTTTCATTTAAGAATGAGTAGGCAAATAAACTCCCCGGAGATGTTGTTTGTATCAGTTTTTCAATATCGGTTAATGCTCCGCTTATGTTCGAGCTATTAATCTTAACGTATAAATTGACAAGAAAATAATAAGTGTTTGTTATCGCAAGAGGTTCAACCTCGGCGTGTAACGATGAATAATTAAAATTTTGAACTACACCAACAACATTGTGTTTGGTGTCGCCAACAACAATTTGTTCGTTAAGTGGATTTGTAAAACCATAAGCATCAACTGCTGCCTGATTAAGAATGACTGATGGCGTTTGAGACTTGGTAAAGTTGTTACCGTCAGTGATTTTCATATTTAATAACGAAATTAAACGCCCATCGGTGTTTAACACCCTCACATCAGGTAAATTTTCCTTGTTTTTTTGCGATAACGGATAAATTGTGGAAAAACCGATACGTTTTCCTAATTCATATGAAGTAAGCGATACATCAACTATATTCGGATTTTTCAGCAACTCATTTTTCAGCACATCTCCATTTTTCTTGAATTTATTATATAGGTCGCCATATAATTTGACAGATATTGTTGCTGTTTTGTCGAATCCCAAATTTTTGTTATTGATATACTTCATCTGGTGGTGGACTCCCAATGTGCAAACAATCAAAAAAATAGATGCTGCAAACTGGAATACGACCAACGCTTTCCTAAATCCTGCATTTACATTCTTCTTACTTTTAAGTGCATCGGTAATATTGTATTTAAAAACAACTGACGCAGGATAAAAACTCACAAGAAACGTAATCAAAGCCAGTAACGAAAGAACAACAACGATGTTAAAACCTTTTAATTTCAGACTCAATCCTAAAATATATCCATAATTTTCGTTGAACAGAAAAACTATAGCCAACGCAAACACTGTGGCAATTAACACATATATAAACGATTCGTGAAAGAAGTGCAAGACTAATCTCTTTTTTGATGCTCCTAATACTTTCTTTACCCCAAACTCATTAACCCGTTTTAATGTTTTGATAACGCTATGATTGATATAGTTGGCACAAGAAATAAATAGAATAAGCACTGCAATAATTGAAAAAATAAAGAGGTACAAAATATTTCCATTTCCTGGGATTTCTTTTTCCAATTTTGAGAATAAGTGAATCTTATTTATTGGTTGAAGAGCAAGGCTTATTTCTGTATTTTCTGAACCTTGAAGAAGTTGCGTGTATTTTTTTGCAAAATCATTAAGTTTGGTTGTAACTAACTCCGTATTAACTGTTTTATTCAATGAACAGTAAGTGTAAAAATTTTGCCATTTGCCGTATCTGTTCAGATTGTCATAATTTTCAGACAGTGATAAAAAATAATTGAATTTCAAATGGGTGTTTGAAGGCAAATTTTCAATGATGCCTGTCACGGTATAAGTGTTTTCGTCAATTTCAACAGTTTTTCCGAGTGCATCATTCTTATTAAAATATTTTTTGGCAAGCGATTGTGTTAAAACAATTGACGCAGGATTGCTTAAAGCTGTTTTACTATTACCAGACAACCATTTGAATGAAAATATAGAAGAAACAGAATTGTCGGCATTACATCCGTTGTTTTCAATAAATGATTCTGCTCCAACTTTTACTATTTGTTCTTTGCAAAGCGATAGTCGGGCAATATTTTCAATTTCAGGAATTTGCTCTTTAACCATTAACCCAATCGTAGGAGGGATAGCCGCCCATTGAGTTGAATTGTTTTCTTCCGATATGCGGTAAATTTGCCCTGAATTATCAAAACAGCTTTCATAAGACAATTCGTTATGCACATAAAAAACAACCAGTATTGTTACTGCCAAACCAAATGCTATTCCGATAATATTTATGGACGAACCGATTTTATCCCGGCTAAATCTGCGTAATGTTAGTTTTAAATTGTATGTTTTCATATTTTATATTTTTCTATTCATATCTCAGAGCTTCCACCGGATTCCTAGTTGCCGCCTTCCAACTTTGAAAACTTACCGTCAGCAATGCAATTCCCAAGGCCAGTACTCCGGCCAGGGCAAAAATCCACCAACTCAAAGTGGTTTTGTAGGCAAAATTTTCAAGCCATTTATTCATGGCATAATATGCAATTGGCGTAGCAATAACAAGAGCAATGATTACCCATTTTACAAAGTCTTTGTTGAGTATCGTAAGTATTTCGAATATTCTTGCTCCGTTTACTTTGCGGATACCGATTTCTTTGGTTCGTTTTTCTGTTATAAAAAACGACATCGCGAATAAACCCAGACTAGTAAGCAAAATTGAGATAACGGAGAACCAGATTAGCATTTTCTGAATCTGAATTTCATTCACATATAAATTGTCATACACTTCGTCTAAAAAATGGTATTCGAATGGCACAGCACTGTTATTTTTTTCACAGTAATCTTTAATTTGTTTAATTGCAGGTTCCAAATTACCAGCCAGCCTAAATAATACAACTCCATTACCATTGTAATTAGAAGCTTTTGTGTATAAGCATGGTGTTATTTCTGAATTGAGTGATTTGGTATTAATGTTGGGTATTACTCCAATAATTTTCAAATCATGCCCTTGGTTTAAGTCAAAAACGAACTGCCCGCAATACGGAGGTTTAAGGAGTAGTCGTTTAGCTGCAATTTCATTTATAATACAGGTATTAATTTGATCGTTAGAATAGTCAAATTTTTGTCCACCTTCAACAAACTTTATATTCATCAAATCGAAATAGCCTTCCCCAACTTCAACACGTTCGCCATGTACTTTATGATCAGGGTTTGAACTTATTTGCATTTGTCCGCCATTTACCAATTGTGTAGGTAATGAACTGCGCGATGAAATGTCAACAATATTTGGATTTTGTGACAATTCCGATGCCATAAGTTTAATATTACGAATATTTTCTAATTCACCATAAGTTCTAACATACAATACCTTGTCTTTATCAAATCCTAATTGTTTGTGCTGTAAAAAATAAACTTGCTTTTGAATACCAAGCACAGAAATAATTAGTATGATAGCAATAATAAATTGAATAGTTACCAAGCTACGTTGCAACTTATTTTTATTACCCTTTAATCCCGTATATCCGGATTTTAAAACTGAAACGACATTAAAGCGAGTAATATATAAACCTGGGAAAAGTCCCGACATTAATAAAGTGAGGATAATCACTACGAAGCTTATGGAAACGAATTTCAGGTTAAATATTGTTATAGGCATTTCTGTATGGACCAGATTGTTGAATACTGGCAGCATCAGGTAAATCAAGCCAAAAGAAATCAGGAATGATATAAAAATAAATAGTAAAACCTCAAAAGCAAACTCTTTAATAATTCCAGCTTTGTTAGCTCCCGATGCCATTTTAATTCCAGTTGATTTTGTACGCTTTAAAGAGGTAGAAATAAAGATATTTGTAAAGTTGACACATGCTATTAACAAAATCAGAAATGAAATTAAGGCCAGAACAAAAACATTTTGTTTGTTCCCCAAAACAGCATAATCCAGAATATATTCAGACCTAAAATGAATCTCATGTAAAGGCTGTAACTTAATGAATGCATTTAATTGTTTCCAAACTGTAAATTTACTCGTGACCATGTTAGTCAATTTTATCTCCAGTTCAGGTATTTTGGCTGCATGATTTACTACCAGATATTGAAAACAATTATCGCTGGTCCATTTTGTATTCTGCCAACCCTCCGAAAGATTAAGTACCGGTATTAAATAGTGAAATTGTAAATGTGAATTGGATGCGACATTCTTCACAACAGCACTGACAGTATAATCTCTTCCATTTATACTTATATTTTCCCCTACAGGATACTTCGTGCTAAAACACTTGGCAGCCAAATATTCATCAATAACGACTTGGTCAGGTTTATTTAATGAATTAGATAAATCACCAAATTTTCCTTCAAACGAAAAAACAGAAAAAAAAGTGGAATCGGCATAAAATCCTTTTTCGGCATAAAATTGTTTGTCTCCAACTTTTAAAACAGCCCGATTATGCTTACGAATACGAGTAAAATTAATTACTTCAGGAAATAATTTTTCTGCTTCAACTCCGATTCCTTGAGGCGTGGAGCATACTTTAACTTCCTTATTGTTTTGCTCACCCATAAAGATAACCTGATAAATGTTTTCGCTATTTGCAAAAAAATGATCAAAGCTCAATTCATGGGATACCCACAATATAAGAAGCAAAGTGGATGTTATACCAACACTTAATCCAAACAAATTCAGCAACGAAATGTATTTATTTCTTATTGCATTACGAAAAGTTGCTTTTATATATCTGATTATCGTAGTCATCTGGTTTATTTACTACTTTATTTATTCATACTTAATAATATTTATTTGATACAATTCATAATCAGGAGTTCAATTTACTCATACCGTAAAGCTTCTACAGGATTCCGCGTAGCAGCCCGCCAGCTTTGCCAACTCACTGTTAACAACGCAATTCCCAAAGCAAGCACTCCTGCCAAGGCGAAAATCCACCAGCTTAGGTTGGTTTTGTATGCAAAGTTTTCGAGCCACTTGTTCATGGCGTACCAGGCCAGGGGAGTGCCAAAAACAAAAGCAATGATTACCCATTTTACAAAATCTTTGTTTAGCATGACCAATATTTCAGATATCCGTGCTCCATTTACTTTGCGCACACCGATTTCCTTAACTTTTTTATTTACGGTATGCGAAACTAAAGCATAAAGTCCCAGGCATGCAATTATTATTGCCAGCAAGGAACTTGCTCCGGCCAGCTGCCCAAGCTGATTATAAGAAAAATATTGTTTGTTAAAATAGCCGTCGAGGAAAAAGAAATCGGCCTGGGCCTGCGGATAATGTTTCTCCCAAACCTGTTTTACCGACTTCATTAATGCCGGAATATTTGAAGTTTTAACCAGCGCCGGATAATAGCCAAATTCGTGTGGATGCCTGAATTGATAAATATAGGGTTCCAGCTCTTTTTGCAACGATTCGTGATGAAAATTTTGAGCAACACCAACAATCTCCATCTCGTTGTCACCAATATTAATTTTTTCACCAATTGCCTGTTCAGCCGCTTCAAAGCCCATGGCTTCAGCCGCTTTTGTGTTTATAATTACATTTTTGCTTTCGCTGGCCAATATGGGATAGAAGTTCCGGCCTGCAAGAATAGGAACCTGGTAAGTGGCGAAATAATTTTCATCGGAAAAAGAAATATTGAACGTTGTATTTAATTGTTTTCCTCTCCGGCTAACCGTTACGTTGTTGTAGCGGTTGGTTTGCCCCGGGATGTTCATTGTGGCTGTAATTTTTTCCACATAAGGTGACTGCAAAAGCTCTTCGCGAAAAGCGCAAAATTCATGGTAACGCCTTTCTCCTGTGGTATTATTGGTTGCCGGCCCCCGCATCACCAAAACCTGGCTTGGGTTCATTCCCAAGTTGCTTTTCTTTAGGAAATTGATCTGTTTAAATATGAGTGTTGTTGAGCCAATAAGAATAATAGCAAGCATAAACTGAAACACAGTCAGTCCGTAGCGAACCGAACCAAAACCACCGGAGTTTGTAATTTTGTTGTTTACTACCTGCAAGGGATTAAACGAAGATTGCAGCAGCGCCGAAATGGTTCCGGTAAAAATCATACCCGACAACAATATGCCTCCAAACATAAACCAAAACCATGGCTGTAAAAAGGAAGCGATGGAGATATTGTTATCCACAAACGACCTGAAAAGGGGTAAAGCCAGCAGAATAAGTACCAGTGAAAAAAGAATGGACGTGAGATTAATCACAAGCAACTCTGCCAGATGATATTTCGTTAAAGACCGGTTGTTGGCCCCGTTAATTTTTCGGATAGCCGAGGCTTTCACACGTTCAAACGACAAGGCTGTTGATATATTAATATTGTTTGTCCACGCAATAACAATAATAAATATCGCAACAACAAGCAACAACTTCACTTTGGTACGATTCCCCTGTGGAACAAATTCACCTTCCAAATCCGACTGTAAATAAATATCTTTTACCGGCATGATGGAATACCCGGCCTGCAAGCCATCTTTTCCGTTGTTTGTCAGGTATTTTCCGGCTGTTTCTGTGAGCAGGTTTGTAATGTCTGTTTCCGTGGCGGCAGGTGTTTTTCTGAAATATGTAGAAACAAAAATTCCTCTCCAGTTTCCCTGACGGTTGACACCGTAATCTTCCAAAGTATAAAAGCTGACCACAAAATCGTAATGCAGGTGTGTATTTTCGGGCAGGGATTTAAAAACGGCTGTTACGGTAAACGGGATGCCTTCATTTAGTTTAATAATTTTTCCAACCGGGTCTTCATCACCAAAATAAATACGGGCCATTTTATCAGAAATTGCAGTGGTGTATTTATTGGATACAGCAGTTGAAATATCGCCCAAAACCATTTCATTTTGAAAAACGTTAAAAAAAGCGCTGTCGGCCCAAACTACATCCTGGTTGTACATTTGAACATTATCGGTGTACATAAAACATGATTCGTAAAAGGCTCTGCAACTTGCCGCAATCAATTCCGGGTTGCCCTGCAACGCAAGCCCCAGTGCTGATTGTGTTCGGCAACTGTTGGTTAACTGTTTCCCGTCTTTTGAAGCATGGTAGCTAATGCGGTATAAATTTTCAGTCTGCGGATAAAACTGGTCGTAACTTTTTTCATATTGAATATGCATCCAAAGCATGGAAAAGGTTGCTATCCCAATCGATAGGCCAATAATATTTACCACAAAAAAGCGCCGGTGTTTGGCAAAGTTTCGGAAGATGAGTTTCAGGTAATGTTGAAGCATTTTAGTATCTATTCAATTGTTGATTTTTCATTCAAGTATAGTGGTTTAAGAACCTTCAATTTTTCAAACTTTTAATTACGCTATTGCAATACGAATCTACATTTTCTCTTTTTCGACCACCAACAAAAATGCTGCGTCAATAAGATTTGTATCTTCCTGTTTCCGGTGTCCTGATTATGATTCTTAAATTTTATAGTTGACATCTCATGTTTTAGAATCAAATAAAATACCTAAAATACACGATGTTGATTGTCAGTACGTTATGCTTTTTGGGGGATTTGAGTTGTCAAAATATTATACACTTTGTGTTAAAATTTTATACGCAAAATAAAGACTTACTCATATTTCAAACTTTCTACCGGATTTCGTGTTGCGGCTTTGTAAGATTGAAAAGAAACGGTTAGTAAAGCAATTCCCAGCGTTAACAATCCGGCAAGTACAAAAATCCACCAGCTTATATCTGTTTTGAACGCAAATTTTTCCAGCCATTTTTGCATGGTGTACCAGGCAACGGGAACTGCAATTACAAACGATAAAATTACCCACTTTATAAAGTCGGCGTTTAGCATGGCCATAACTTCAGTAATTTTTGCACCATTTACTTTTCGAATCCCAATTTCTTTTGTCCTTTTTTGAATTGAATTGGCGGCAAGCCCAAACAATCCCAGCACAGCCAGCAGAACCGACAAAAAGGTATACACGGAGAAAATTCCTGCCAGTTTTTTATCGGCACTCATTTGAAGCTGGTATTTCTCGTTTGTATATTGAATTTCAAAGGGGTCGACAGGGAAAAATTTCTCCCACTCTTTTTTTAGAGTGGATAACATTTCGCCGGGCAAAGCAGAACCGTCAAAAAGCGTTGTTATATAGCCAACATCGTATTTCCATCTGTAACTATGCATCAAAAGCAGGGGCTCTATTTTTTTTCGTGGCGACTCCTGATGGAAATCTTCAATTACTCCGCAAATTTGAAATGTACTTTTAGGAATACTTAGAAAATCGTTAACCTCCACTTCAACAAATTTTCCGACAGCCGCTTCAGGTGAAGGAAATCCCCAGGTTTTACTTGCTGCCCGATTGATTACCAGTTTTGTCCCTTCTGGTGAATCTTCTTCTGTAAATATTTTTCCGGCCAATAGTTTCGGTTCAAATACTTCCTGAAAACGGTGGTCGATGTTCAGAATTCCAAAATTATCGCCCTGCAATTCCGGCTTTCCTTCGGGGTAAATATGATTGCTGTGAAAACTGATCTCTTTCCCTGGAATACATGAACTTACCGTAGTAGCTTTTATCCCCGGAAGTTTGTTTATTTCATTCATATAAGAGACCAGTTTTTCCGTGGCACCCTCTTTTTTTATCAGGCTCATAGGCGTAAAAGAATAGGCTGTCTGTTTTATTTTCAGGCCCACATCTTTGTTTTTCATAAAAGAAACCTGCCGGATAATGGTAATTGTTCCGATAAGCAATCCGATGGAAGCTGCAAATTGGAAGACAATAAGGGAGCGGCGCAGCGTAAATCCGTCGTTGTTTTTGGCGAACTTGTTTGAAAGGAGCATTTGTGTCCTTTTTGAAATAAGTATAAATGCAGGATAGATAACGCTTAAAAAACTCCCTGCGATAAACAGGCCGATAAACCTGAGCAGGAAAATTGAATGAACAGGTAACTGGCCGTTAATTCCGACGTACCTGCTAAGTTGTCCCCGTAAGGCAAAAAATAAACCGAGAGCCAGCAGAATGGAGAAAGCATTAATCATTACGGATTGAAGAGTTATTTGGGAAAGAAGGCTGTATGACGAGGCCCCTGCTACTTTTTTAAGGCCTATTTCTTTTGCCCGTTCAATTATTTGAGTTATCTGGAAATTGACAAAGATTATCCAGCTCATCATCAAAATCAGGAAAGCAACAATATAAAGAGCGGACAGGGTTTTTGAATCTGTATTGGGGGAAATTTCCTGCTCGAAGTCGGAGTTGGCATGAATCGATTTTACGGGTTGGGGAATAAACGCAGATTTTTGTCCGGCTTCAATTAAATGGCTGGTGTATTTTTTATAAATCGCCGGGAACTTTTGGGAAACAGAGCTGATTTCCGCGTTCTTTTTCAGCCGGAAATAAGTATAAGCCTGGGGGTTTCTCCAAAGTCTGCCCGAAGAAGACGGTGGTTCCAAAGATCCGGTAATGGGTTCCAATCTAAGTTTTGAGGTGGCATTGTCGAAATGTGTTATGTAATAGTATAGTGATTCCCTGGAAATCAGAATGTCTGCTTTTAAATGGCTGTTTTCAGGGATGTCGGCAAATACACCCGCAACAATAAATTCCCAGCCTTCGTTGAGTTTAAAATGTTCATTCAGCGGATCTCTTCGTCCGAACAATGTTAAGGCGGCATTTTCCGAAATTACTGCTGATTGAATTGTTGAGAAAGGATTCGTTGCATCGCCAGCAATAAACGGGCGGTTAAATACTTTAAAAACATTCGCATCGCTCCAGTAAAACCGGGCATCTTTCAGGAAATGTTCGGTTGTAAATGCGGTTACCACATCAGGCCACAGTCCGGTGGCACACTCCACTCCCGGAATTTCATCAGTTAAAACCCTGCAAAGTCCGGGATAGTTGGTAGCTGTTGTGGTTTTACTTCCGTTGGGAAGAGTTTTTTCCAGTGCCAACCGGTAAATCTGGTCCGGCGCTTTCCACAGCCCGTCAAAACTTTTTTCATGCTGGATGTAAAAGAAAATCAACAAAAAAGAGGTCATTCCAAGTGTAAGAACAAAAATGCTCAACAGACTGGGAAGTTTCTGATTTTTTATCAGCCGGAGAACGATCTTAAAATTGGTTAGGTTCATTGGTTATCATTTTAGGAACGATTATTCATTCTGTTTTTTTAATTATTTGTTACATCTCTTTTATCCCATCAGACTTTCCCGCTATTCATACCTCAAACTTTCTACCGGGTTCTTTGTAGCTGCCTTAAACGATTGAAATGAAACGGTTAACAACGCAATTCCCAATGCCAGCAAACCAGCCAAAGCAAAAATCCACCAGCTTAAATTGGTTTTATAGGCAAAATTTTCGAGCCAACTGTTCATGGCTAACCAAGAAACCGGAGTGGCTATTACAAAAGCCAGAATAATCCACAGTATAAAATTTCGGTTTAATAAAACCATCACTTCAGAAACATTGGCGCCATTTACTTTTCGAATTCCTATTTCTTTTATCCGCGCTGTTGTAATCAGCCAGGAAATAGAAAACAGGTTAATTACACTGATAAAAATGGCGATGAAAATAAAAAGCCGGAATATTTTTATAAGTTGGGTTTCTGATTCAAACTGCCTGTTGTAGTAGTCTTCGAGAACAACATATTCAAATGGATAATTGGGAAATGTAGCCTTAAATTTTTCCCGGATAAATGGAAGAACAGAAGCATAATCTGGAGTTGCCGTTTTTATGGAATAGTTTCCCCAAACCATATTTTGTGTCCAGTCCATAATAACAATGGGTTCATGTTGTTCTTTGGCATCGCTGAAATCCACATTTTTTGTAACACCAATAACTGAAGCTTCAAATTTTTGAAGTCCACTTTCATCTTCCATTTTCAATATTCGTCCAACGGCTTCTTCCGGCGTTTTAAAACCCATAACCGACAAACATGCCTGATTTATGAGACATCCGTTCTTTTTGTCATCATCTGCGATTGCATAAAAGTTTTTACCGGCCAGCAAATCAATTTTATAATTATTGATGTAGTTTTCGTCTGCCACAATCAACGCTGCTTTCCCTCCCTTTTGCGATTGTATTTCTTTAAAATTGAAGTTGTAGGCCGGCAAATCTCCGGGAATTACATTTGAACTTGAGATTCCCACAATAGAGCTGTTGCTCATTAAATCCTGGTCAAATGCCGACAAATTGTTGATCCGTTGTGAGGTTTTACGCATGTTGGACGGAATTTTAACAACAATTGTATTGTTTAAATCCAAGCCTTTGTCTTTTTGAATGAGAAAATTTACTTGTTTATTCATTCCTGAAATTCCTGAGATAATGGCGATTATAATTACAAACTGGGCAACTACAATTACCTGCCGGAAAGAGATCCCGCTGGCAACAGGTTTATATTTTAGTTTTAACAATTCGAGGCCGTTAAAACGGTTGATCAACAAAGCAGGCAAAACACCATTTACAAAAATGCTCAGAATCAGAATTCCGAAAAGAACTTCAAGAAACAAGGGTTGAAAGAAAACGGGTTGGAGTAAAATGCCAAATTCATTTTGCATAAGCGGGAACAACATACGTACAATCGCAAGTGAAATAATCAATGCAAAAAGGTGAATGATAATGGATTCTGCCAATGAGGCAAAAACAATTCCCGAATAAGTCGCACCGTTTATTTTTTTTATACCGGTTTGTTTGGCTGAATTAATTAATCGTGAGAATGAAAATTGGATGTAGTTAGAGCCGGAAGCTATAAGAATTAAAAATCCAATGATAAAAATGAGATACACATATTCAGCCCGCGAATTGGGTTGTAATTCTTGTTTTAACTCTGAATGAAGGTGGATGTCGTTTAGGGCTTGCAGATGATATTTGTGTTGAATATTGTTTTTCCCGAATGTGCTTTTTTTGTATTCTGCAACCAGATTGTTGATTCCCGTTTCCAATTGGTTGATATCCGTATTGTCTTTTACTTTCAGATAGGTATAAAAACCTGTTTCACCCCACTGCGCTTTTGCAGGTGGCGGCAGGTGCATATCATCGTGAAAAGAAAGCAACGCATCTGCTGTGAAGTGTGCCTGAGCAGGAATATCCTGAAAAACGCCTTCTATGGTATATTCATACGCCGGGTATTTAAACAAAGTCTTCCCAATTGGGTTTTCATTTCCAAAATATTTTTTGGCTGTACTTTCCGAAATAATAACGGTGTAGGGCCGGGTTAAAACCTGCGCTTCGTTTCCCAGAACAAGCGGGATGGAAAAGACGTCCAGGAAACCATGAGAGGCGTGGTAGATCTGTTCGTCGGAAAAGATTTCTTCTCCTATTTTGTATTGTGGGTTACTTGTTCTGGTAATATAACCTGAAGCCAAAACATTGGGATACGTTTCTTTCACTGATGTTGATATTCCGCGTTCCCCGCTCGGAATAGAGAGGCTTAACTCGTTATTGTTGTATATATCGGTAGTTACCCGGTAAATGTTTTTGTTGTCGGGAAAAACGCGATCAAAACCTTTTTCATAAAAAACATAACCTGAAACCAGAATAAAAGTGATTAGGCCAATACAAATGGATGAAAAAAGGAAAAGTGTATATCTCTTTTCACGAAATAAATTTCTTAAGGCAATTTTCAGGTAGTAGTTCATGGTTTTAGTGCTTTATTTTCAGTGGATTTTGGTTAAAAATGAGCGATTATTTTATTTGTTCTTCGCTCTCAATTATTATACCGAACATTAATATTTCCACCGGAAGAACGAATATAAACCGGAATTCCTCCGCCGTTCATTGTTCCTTTTACCCGGTTTTTTTCTGATTTCCCGGAGAAATTATGAAGATCGATATTTACTCTGTCGGAACTTAAATCCAAATCAAGGCCAAGCTTGTCGCCATTTTGGATTATTGCATCAACTCCGCCGCCGCTGGAGCTAAGGTATAACTCTTTGCTTAAATTGTCAATGTCAACACGAACCGATCCTCCGCTTGATTTTGCTTTTACAGCTCCTGCTTTTCCGGAAACACTTACTCCTCCTCCGCTACTGGAGGCGTCCACATCGCCATCGATGTTGTTCAGGCGCACACCGCCACCTGAGCTGCGGGCAAAAACATTGCCTTGTGCGTCGGTCAGTTTTACACCGCCACCACTGGAGCTCAAACGGCAATCACCGTTCTGGTTTGTTGCCGTCACACCTCCGCCGGAAGAACTGGCCTTGGTGGAACCGGTAACATTTTCAATTCGTACACCTCCTCCGCTGCTGGAAAAATTATGTGTTCCGGCTACGCCTGAGATATCGACTCCGCCACCACTCGACGAAACGTTACACGACATTTTTCGGGGTGTTATAATGGTTAATGCAATACCTGTGTTGCTCCGGAAATTAAACCGGGTTTTGCGTTTGACAACCGCAGTAATAACTGAACCATTTTTCTCAAACTCCAGTTCATAATCTTCCAAAATGTCGTCGAGTTGTGCATCAGAAGGAGACAATATCCTGCCGTTTTTTCGGACAAAAGCCTGCACAATTACTTCGTTTTGATTGTGGGTTTTTACGGTTACTCCTCCACCGGATGATGAGGCATTTAATGTGCCCGGCTGATTCAGATCAAAGGTTTTTGTTATAGTTGGAGTCTTATTCTCCTGGGCGACTCCATTACACGATGCCAGCGCGAAAAGCATAGCAATTATCATGTACATTTTTACATTTAGTTGAGTTTTCATAGCAAGTTCTTTAAGTATTTAATTTTGTCGTTCATTTTATTTTTTTCCTAAATCATCGCCCTGTTCGGGCTAATATTCCTTTAACGCCGCCACTCCGGGAGTCGGGTGTTGTCACTCATACCTGAGTGCCTCTGCCGGATTTCTTGTAGCTGCCTTAAACGATTGAAATGCAACGGTTAGTAATGCAATTCCCAGTGCCAACACCCCGGCCAGAGCAAAGATCCACCAACTTAGCGTAGTTTTATATGCGAAATTATTGAGCCACTGCCGCATAATAAATACGCAAAACGGAACAGAAATGGCCACCGATATTGTTATTAAAAGCATGTATTTGCTTACAATCAACCATCCGATTTTTACTTCAGAAGCTCCATTTATTTTTCGGATGGCCAACTCTTTTACCCTGGTTTTTATGGAAAAGAATAAGATAGCATACAAGCCTATACAAGCCACAAGAATGGACAGCACCGATAAAATCAGCATTAATTTTTTGGCCTGTTTGTCTTTGTTGTATTTGAGAGCCAGAGCGTCATCCAGAAACTGGTAATACAAAGGCCTTTTTATTTTATACTCTCCCCAAAGCGAAGAGAGCGCTGCTATAGCCTCAGTTGTTTGGTTGCTGCTAATTTTCATCGCAAGGTTTCCAATGTATCTGCCGCGAAAAATTAGTAAGGGTTCAATTTTGTGGTGTAAGGATTTGTAATTGTAATCTTTAACCACACCAACGACTTTGTAAGTTTTATCGTCGTTAATAATAAACTGGTTGAGGATATCATCTTTTCCCGGAAACTCACGGGCCGCCGTCTCATTCAAAATAACACAATCATAATCTGTATTTCTGTTTTCACTAAATCCCCTTCCTTTTAATAATTTTAATCCATAGGTTTGAAAATAATCTCCATCAACTAAAAGACGGTTGGCAACCAGTTGGTTCCCGGCATCGCCTGAGTGGTTGAAATAAACAGATACCATCTCCGGATCATCCCCGATAAACTGGTTTAAAAGACTAACTTCTTCAACCGAGGCGAATGATTTTAGCTTTTCCATAAAGCTTAGCCTGTTGGGGCGGTTGAGGTCATACAAACGAAACATAACAATGTTGTTTGCGCCATATGCCCTGTTTTTTGAATTTAAATAACTTAATTGTTTTTGAACAATAAGGGTACTCAGAATAATGATGACCGACAATGCAAACTGAACAACAATAAGCGCATTTTTTGACCCAATCTGAGATTTCGATTTAGAGCGCTTTGAGTTGAGCAGGGATAAAATATTTAGCCTTGAATAATAGGATATCGGGATAAAATTGATAAAGATGCTAAAAAATGTAATCCCGCAAAAACTATAGAACAGCACTTTAAATAAATCGAAATCTTCCAGATAAATGGAAAGGTTTAAATGTTGGGTCAGTAAGTTTTTTGTTCCTGCATAAATAATCACACCCAGCGCAAAAGAGAGTGTCCAATGAAAAATGGCTTCAGTTAATAGCATTTTTGTAAGTTGTATCCGAAAGGCACCATGTGTTTTTCGAACACCAATTTCCTTTAACCGAAGGGAATGAGAGGCCAGTGTCAGATTAATAAAGTTTATTCCCGAAATTAAAAACAGAATAAAGGCAATTGCCATTGCACCATACAGATAAATTTTGCTTGATGTTACCGCAAAATCGAAAGCGTGGTTTGACAAATGTATTTTTTGAAGGGGTTCAGAATAATATTTAACCGGGACATTTTCCGACTTAACCAGTTCAGTAAAATTGTTCTCGTTTATTTTCTCTACTACACCATCTCCGTCGATGTCGGACTGTGCGTAAGCCAGTTTTGTTAATTTAAAGTTTAATTCATTTTTATCGGTAATTTTATTTCCGGTTTTTAAATAAGTAGCAGTGTTTTTTGTCTCCCAGTCCAGGCTTGCCGGATCAATCACCTGATTGATATTTTTGATAAGGTTCACCTCTAAATGTGAGTTTGGAGGTAAGTCGCGAAACACCGATGAAATAAAGCAGGATTCATAATGGGTTCCATATTTGATCTTTAATTCATGTCCAAGTGCATTTTCTTCAGATTTAAAATACATCAGGGCAAGCTTTTCCGAAATAGCAACGCTGTTTTTATCGGGCAAAGCAAGGGACGAGGTTTTGGTATATGGAATTTGGAAAAAATCAAGGAAATTCGGGTCAGCATAAATTGCCCCCGACACATTATTCACTTCGTTATTTACTTCAACAAAGGCATTTCCCTGGTTTTGAATTCTGAGCGCTTCTGCAACTTCCGGAATTTCTTTGAGGGAATATTCAGCCAACAAGGGTGAAGTAATAACGGAGTTTATGTTTTGTCCGTCGAGTGTACCTTGCCGGTATACCCGGTAAATGCTATCTTTTCCCGGAATAAAATTGTCAAAACTATATTCGGAACAAACATATGTAGTAACAAATAAAACAACTGCAAAAGCGATTCCCAATCCAATAAGTTTGGCAAACGACAGGGTTCGATTTTTAAGAAACTGCCTCCATGATAGTTTTATGTAGTTTGTAATCATCTAAAATAGAATTATTTAAAGGTTTTTATAACTATTTTACCACAACACTTTCATCCTGAGCTCCGGGATCTTCGTATTTTTCACTATTCGTAACGCAATGCCTCAACAGGATTTCTTGTTGCAGCCCGCCAACTTTGCCAGCTCACAGTCAGCAATGCAATTCCCAATGCCAGCAACCCGGCCAGAGCAAAAATCCACCAGCTTAGGTTGGTTTTGTAGGCAAAGTTTTCGAGCCATTTATTCATAGCGTAATATGAAACGGGAGTAGCTACCAAAAAGGCAATACCTACCCACACAACAAAGTCTTTATTTAATAAAGTCATTATTTCTTTTATTCGTGCACCGTTTACCTTGCGGACACCAATTTCTTTAATACGCTGTTTCCCCATGAGCAAAGACAATCCAAACAGTCCAAGGCTGGCAATGGCAACAGCAATAATTGCAAGCAAACCAATGGTTTTTGAAAAGCGGATATCTGATTCGTACATGTCGTTCAGAATATCGTTGGTAAATTCAAAATCAAAGGCAGTTGTGCCGCCTGTATTTGCCCAGGCTTCTTTTAGAAAATCGATGGTCTCTGGTAAGTTTTCAGTTCTCAGGCGGATAGCAATATTCTGGCTCATTCCCGGATTTAATCCAATTATCATTGGAGTGATGGCTTCATGAAGCGAAAACATATTAAAATCGCTGACTACACCTACAACTGGTCCAAAGGCAGTTTGTTCTCCCAGGATATCAGTCAGGCCCAGCGTTTCAATCGCCGATTCGTTGATCAAAACGCCATTGTTATTTTTTTCTTTATCGAAATCGGAACCCATAACAATTTTGAGTCCCATGGTTTCGGCAAATCCATAGTCAACAAAAAGCCCGTTTACTTTTACCATTTCATCGTGTTTACTCACCTTGGGAATAGAAATGTACATTTTATTGTTGCTTGGCGGCATCCACAATGTTCCGCTGGCGCTAAGTACATTTGGATTTTTTTCGATTTCCTGTTTAAATAAATCGAGATTGTGATCTCCACGGGGAATACGAATCAAACCTTCTTTGGCAAAGCCCAAATCTTTGTTAAAAGCATATCGTACCTGTTTTTGAACCAAAAACATGGTTGAAATTAACGAGATAAAAACTGCAATTTGGAATATCACCATTGCTTTGCGGGTGTAATGTTTATTCCCACTATCAATTTTATTTCCTTTTAAAACATTTACCAGACCAAATCGCGCTGATTTTATAGAAACAAGACTTCCGGATAAAATACCGGTTGCCAGTGTAATCAGTGCTAAAATGGCAAGGCTTGCTACCAATTGTCCTGATATTTCGATGGAATAGTCTTTCCCAAGCATAGAGCTGATTTGAGGTAACGAGACTGATGCTGCAAGCATGGCAAACGGCAGTGCGAGGAAGGTGATCAAAGTAGACTCAATAATCATTTGCCCGATGATACTTTTTTGACGGGCTCCGCAAATCTTACGCACCGCAACGTTTTTTACCTGCGACATAGCTTTTGCCGACGCCAGGTTGAGATAGTTGATGGAAGCAGTTATAAGAATTAAAAAACCAACAAACGCCAAAACGAGTAACATTGAAAGATTTCCCTGCTCTTTCCGGTTATTGTCCACAATTTTTTCGGAACCAAAGTAAATATCGGAAAGTGGCTGTAATGAGAGGGAAAGTTTAAAATTTTCACTTGAATTTTTATTTCCCAATTCACGAAGTTTTGTTTCGAAAGTTTTGATATCAACGCCATCTTTTAGCAACAGGAAATTGGTAAAGAAAACTCCTTTCCACGCTTGTCTGAATTCAGTTTCATCTGGTATCTCAGCGTTGGTTTGAATGTTGTCTGCCAAATGTTGCATTGCAAAATCCATACTTGCAATGAGCGTTGCTTTTATGCTTGAGTTTTGAGGAATATCGCGATAGACTGCCGCTACTTCCATCGTAAATTCTTTTCCCAGATAACGAATGTCGAGTTGCTGGCCTACCGGATCTTCCTCCCCAAAATATTTGTTTGACAGGCTTTCACTTAAAAGAATTTTGCCTTCGGTATTATCAAAATCGTTCAGACTTCCTTGCAATACGTCAATCCCGAAAATGCTAAAAAAGTCGCTTTCTGTAGCTATTACATCGGGTTCGCGGATATATTCAGTATTCTTTTTGACCTCAATATTTCCCATATTATACTGATGCGCGATATTTTCTATCTCGGCAAATTTATTTTTGGCTTCTTCAGCAATAACAAAAGGCGTATTTGCCCAGGTATGGTTATCTGATTCGTTGTAATTCAATACGCGGTAGATTCGTTTGTTGTTTGCAAAAGAGCTGTCGTACCCCAATTCATTTAAAACAAAAACGAGGACAACCGTTACAATTCCCAGGCCCAGAATTAATCCGCTGATGCTAATAAGCGTATTTGTTTTGTCGGCTTTGAGATGCCTGAAACTAACTTGTAAATTGTTTTTGAAACTCATATTCTAATTTTTAATTTTTCTTTAAAGTTCATCCGGAGCAACCGGCTCCGAATACCCCGGGCTTACTCATAACGTAAGGCTTCTACCGGACTCCTCGTAGCTGCCCGCCAGCTTTGCCAACTCACCGTTAGTAATGCAATTCCCAATGCCAGCAATCCGGACAATGCAAAAATCCACCAACTCAAACTGGTTTTATATGCAAAACTTCCAAGCCATTTATTCATGGCGTAATAAGCAAGAGGTGTAGCAATTACAAATGCAATAGTTACCCATTTTACAAAGTCTTTGTTGAGCATTGCAAGAACTTCTGAGATTTTGGCACCATTTACTTTGCGGATACCTATTTCTTTGGTTCTTTGTTCCATCACAAAAAAGGTCAATCCAACCAGTCCCAAACACGAAAGAATTAGTGAAACAATAGTGGTGTACATTAAAAAGCGTTGAAACTGTGCTTCTTTGGTATACATCGCTGTATATTTTTGATCGAGGAATTGATATTCCAGCGGAAAATCAGGGGATATACGATCCCAAAGTTGTTTTACCTCTTTCATGGTAGTATTGAAAGCAGCAATGTTTTGTGTATTGATTTTTATGTAGAGCACATCGTCGCAATCACCGGAGTATCTGAAGGCAGCCGCTCTGACGGGCACATGAAACGATTCAAAATTATAATCATCCACTACTCCAATTATGTTGCCTTCGTGCAATTCGGGATATGCAACCCTTGCATCGTTTATATTATCAATTCTGAAATCAGCTTTCGCAGTTTGATTAATTATAAAATCTTTATTGTTTTTTGAATTGTCATTGAATCCATTTCCTTCATTCAGTTTGATTCCAAAAAAGTCGAAGAAATTGGAAGCAACCGAAAGCTTTGAAAATTGTATATCATATTTTTCACCATTATTCGACAAATTCATTCCCCAATTCTGGTCATTTGCAATTAAAACACTTTCAGAAAAAGTAATGTCATTGACCCCGGCGATTTGTTTTATCTCGTTTTTAAATGCGTTTATTTGTGAATAAATTGCTTTGTTGGTATTGGCATATACAATGTTTTCTTTCGCAAAACCTGCATCTCTGTTTTGCATGTAATTGTTCTGGCGGTTAATAACCAGAATAGAAGTAATCAGAGCAATAGAAACCACAAACTGAAAAACCAGCAAACTATTGCGCGCCCAATTGTCTCCACTTACCGAAACATTTTTCTTCATAAGAAGCGTTACCGGTTTGTTGCCAAAAATTACCCCCGGGATTACGCCGGTTAAGAGCACCATAACTCCTGCAATAAAAAGATAAAGGAGCAGAAAGTTTTGTGAAAATATTTCATGGAAATTAAACCTTGAGCCGGTAATTGTATTAAACGCAGGCAACAATAAAAGGATGAGAGCAAAAGATACGGCTATTGTAATAAGCAGCATGAGTAACGATTCGGTAGTGGCCATTTCAATAATTTTTCGGCTACTGCTCCCCATTGTTTTGTAAATGCCCACATTTTTATACCTTTTCTCACGTTGAGCGGTAATCATATTTACATAATTTACACACGACAAAAGCAAAATAAGCAGCCCCACAATTCCGATTACCGATAAAGTAAACCTGTTTCCTTTTTTTAAAATACCTAATTCATGAAAGTCGAAATAGGCTCTTTTAAAAGGAAACAGTCCGTACTTTATACTTTTCTGGTAGTTTTCAGGAAGTGCAGTGAGATTAATATCAGACAATTTACCTTCTGCATTTTGCTCCGAAATATTTTTGTTAAGCCTGGCAAAAGCTTTATAATTTCTGGAACCCCAGTCTTTCATATTATTTACATACCAGTCGATTTGATAATTGGTTTGAAAGGAAAGCACAGCTCCAAAATCCCACGAGCTGGATTGAGGAAGATCTTCGATAACCGCAGTAACTTCCAGTTCAATGCCTGATAAATATGACGCATTGTAAGTAACCGTATTTCCAATGGGGTTTTCTTTCCCGAATATTTTTTCAGCCAACGATCGTGTCAATACAATTTTATTGGCCGCGTTTAATCCATTCTTAGAATCACCCAACACCGTCTCAAATTGAAAGACCTTGAAAAAACAGGAATCAGCGGTAAGCATTTTTTCAACCTTAAAACTCTCTTGGTTTTTAGCCAGAAACACTTGTGGCGACCAATCGTTTGCACAATACGTAATGTTCTCGATCTCGGGGATTTCTGTTTTGATATGGTTTACCATATTTTGTGAAAAATACGGTTCGTTGTTGTCGGTAAGAACATAGATGTTATTGACGTCAGGAATGAATTTATCGGTATTTTTTTCTTTCAATACAAAAAGAAATACGAGCATACTAACCGTAATCCCAACGGTTAACCCGATAAGGTTTAGTATTGTCACAATTTTGTTCTTAAACAAACTGCGGAAAGTGATTTTAATGTTTTTTAAAAATTCCATTTCTTTAATTTAGTTTTTATTCATACCTGAGAGCTTCCACCGGATTTCGTGTAGCAGCCCTCCAGCTTTGCCAACTAACCGTTAGCAATGCAATTCCCAGTGCCAGCAAACCTGCCAGCGCAAATATCCACCAACTCAAGCTGGTTTTGTAGGCAAAATTTTCAAGCCAGTTGTTCATGGCATAATAAACAACGGGTATAGCAATAACAAAAGCAACCACCACCCATTTCACAAAATCTTTATTGAGCAAAGCCAATATTTCTGAAACTTTAGCCCCGTTTACTTTTCTGACGCCAATTTCTTTTACTCTTTGTTTAACCACAAATACCATAATACCCCACAAACCCATGCAAGAAATTAAAATAGCCAGAATAGAGAAAAAAGCCATTTGCGAGCGTAAAGTGCGTTCCTGTGTGTATAGTCGGGCAAAGTCATCGTCCAGAAAATGATGCCAGTATGGAAAATCGGGATTTAATTCTTTAGCTGTTTGCTCAATATAATTAAGTGTTTGAGTCATGTTAACAGGACTAAGTTTAACAAACAAATACCTCATATTTTCAAATCCCATTTCCGGAATAAACATCAAAGCACCTATCTTGCGGTTTAACGGTTTAAAATGAATGTCTTCGATAACACCTGTTATTGGAATTTTTATTCCCTGATCTTCAAGGATCAATATTTTACCGAGAACATTTTCACCGGGAGCAATCATTTGGGCGAAGGTATTATTGATCACTACCCCTGGCCTGTCAGCGTCAAAAAAGTCGCCCTGAGCCATTTTTATTCCAAAAGTTTTGCTAAAATTTTTATCGGTTTCAATATAGGTTACCTGCGGGTCAAAATTGGCATCTTTCCCGTCCCATTCCCAACCTCCGCCATTCCAATAAATACCGACGGGAGAGTTTGTGGCTAATGAAGTACTTACAACATTAGAGTTTTGTTCCAGGGTTTGCTGAAGCACATCGCGTTTATCGTACAATTCACCATCAAGACGGATGTATAAAAGTTGTTCTTTATTAAACCCAAGATTTTTGTTTTGCAGATACTGTACCTGTTTGGCAGTGATCATTAAACTGGCAATAAAAATGATGGCCAGGCTGAACTGAGTTGCCATAATAATAAGCCGGAGCTTTTTTACACTCACTTTCTCGCTTATTTTTTCTTTTAATGAGTTGGTTGGTGTAATTGACCTGATCGTTAATGAAGGAACAAATCCTGAAAGCGCGGAAAGCATAAAAACACAAACCAGTACTACCAGGATAGTAAAGCCGGTAAGCAATGGAGCTCCGGTATTTGGTTTGTTAATCAGATGAAGTAAATATGGTTTCCCGGCATAAGATATCATTATTCCAAGCAAAAGGGCCAGAAAAGTTTGCAGAAAAGTTTCAGCAAACAGCTGAAAGCTTATATGTTGATTGCTTGCCCCGTTTATTTTTTTAATTCCAAACTGTTTTATTCGTTTAAAAACTTCGGCTGTTTGCAGATTAATAAAATTCAGGCAAACCAACAGCATAACGATGATGCCAATCAACGACATAGTACGAACATTTTTTTGATGCCCCCAGGCTTCGAGGTGAAGTTTTGCATACGGATATAACTGTACTTTATCTTTTGACTCAGGGTTTGATTGCTGAATTCGGTTGTAGAGCTTTTTGTTTACCTCGGTATATGAAATTCCGGGCTGTAGTAACGCATAAGCCTTAAAACTTAAATTATACCAGGTATCCAGATAACCCGGCTCGGTTTCTTCAACAAGTTCAATGGGAATCCAAAAATCAAAATTAATGCTTGAATTTTTGGGCATGTCCTTGTAAACGGCTACAACCGTAAATTTATCCTTGTTATTGATGGTTATCGGTTTCCCTATTGGGTCTTCGTTGCCAAAATATTTGGTTGCCATTTTTTGGCTTAATGCAATTATGTGCGTTTCATTTGTTTTTTCAGGTATTTCTCCCAGAACCAGAGGAAATGAAAACATATGAAACAAGTTGGGTTCTGCCAGTTGTATATCTTCATAGTTTTTGCTATTGCCGTATTCTACCAGCATATTTTCGGTACCATTGCGCACCAGGGCAGCATTTGTAATTTCCGGGTATTCGTTTCGAAGTGCCCCGGGGATGGCAGGAACCGATTCATGCCAGCCTATAGAATTATTGGTTGCCGGCTCAATGGTGAATACACAATACAGATTTTCAATTTGCTCGTGAAACTGGTCAAAAGCTTTTTCCTCCTCAACAAAAAATGCGATGGTAATAATCACTGCAAACCCCACAGACAATCCAATCAGGTTAATCAGTAAGGATTGTTTAAGTTTTAAGCTATTCCGAATTAATAATTTAATTTTATTGATAAGCATGGCTCTATTTGTTTAATCATTCATATCGTAAGGCCTCAACCGGATTTCTTGTAGCCGCCCTCCAGCTTTGCCAGCTCACAGTCAGCATTGCAATTCCCAATGCCAGCAACCCGGCTGAAGCAAATATCCACCAGCTTAAGCTGGTTTTGTATGCAAAGCTTTCGAGCCACCTGGTCGTGGCATAAAAGGTAACCGGGGTTGCTATTACAAAAGATACGATCACCCACTTGATAAAATCAGAATTCAGCATGGTCATCACTTCTGTAATTTTTGCACCATTTACTTTACGGATGCCAATTTCTTTAGTACGGCGTTGTACCGAAAACGCGATATATGAAAACAAGCCGAAGCAAGAAAGCAATACAGCCACCATACAAAAAGCTGCTATTATTTTCGACAGGCGCTCTTCGCTTCCATACATAGATTCGAATTTATTGGCCACGTTGAACGACTCAAATGGTTTTCCTTCTGAAATTTGTTCCCATTCGTTTTTGATAATTTTTAAAGCAGTGGCCTCATGTCCGGGGGCAACCCTGAAAACCATGTATTCAGGATAAGCGTTTTTCTTATACCGGTAAATCATTGGAGGGATTGCCTGGGCCAGCGAATTGATGTTTACATCTTTTATTACTCCAATTACAGGTGTTTTGTCATCTGCCGAAATAACAGCCAGTTGTTTATCTGCAATGGAACTCCAGCCCAGTTTCTTTTTGAATGTTTCGTTAATTAAAACAGCTCCTTCGTCTGATGCCAGCTCCTTCGAAAAGTTTCGCCCCTCCACTACAGGCACTTCAAGTACATCTGCATAATTTTCATCGATACCTACAGACACCACAGAATAAGTATTTAGGTTTTCAGGATTGGTTATTGTAAAATTATTCTTGTAAAGGGCTCCGGGAAGCGCTTCTATTGAGGCGATATCCGTTATACCGTTTTGAACACCCCGTTTTGATATTTCCTGCTCCAGTATAGATGCCTTCTCCCGGATGTTATTCGTCTCTCCGTTTAGAGAACTTATTTGTACGGCAATCAATCCATTTTTATTAAAACCCAAATCATGGTTTTTCATAAACGAGATTTGTTTGAAAATAAAGAGTGATGCTATAATTAGCATTGTAGCCATTGAAAGTTGAGCTATAACCAACGATTTACGGAATATATTTCCTGAAGAACTATGCGCTTTTTTATTTGATAACAGTTCTACCGGCTTTGGGCGCGAAAGGGCTAAAGCCGGATACAGACCAGACAGTAACCCTGATATTAATACGATTCCCAACAGAACAGCCCACACAGACGGATTGGAAAATAAATCATAATCATTTATTTGTGTTAGCTTTTGAAAAGGCAAAATGAATAGTTTGGTCAGTACTAACGATATCATCATCGCTATAATCGTTTTAAAAAAGGTTGACATAAGAAAGTCTGCTATCAGACTTTTTCGTGATGCTCCCAGAACCTTGTGTATTCCTGTTTCTTTTACGTTTCTTTCTGATTGACTGATGGAAAGGTTAACAAAATTAATACAGGCAATAACAATTATAAAAGCGGCTATAATACCCAACACCCATATAAGGCTGGATGAAACCGGTGTTGTTAAATAATTCCCGATATCAGTGCGGAAATGAGAACCCTTTAAAGGAATAAGTTGAAAATCGTAACGTCCGTTAATATATGGTGCATTGTGTCTTTCGAGTATGGTATTTATCTTTTGTTCCAGATCTTCCTTTTGAATGGTGTTTTTTACCTTTGCTAAAATATCATAGCCTCCCCACCACCACAGTTTCTGCCAGTCGGGTTGATTCATTGATTCCCAGGAAAGGTAGATTTCTGAATCAAAATCACTGTTCGCGGGAGGATTTTTTATTAATCCTTTTACTGTAAAAATTTTTTTGCCGCCGTAACTCTCAATTGTAAACGTTTTGCCAATGGACTCCTCTTGTCCAAATAATTTTTGTGCACACGATTGAGTAAGTACTGAACTTCCCGGTTCTGACAAAACTTTTTCAGAACCAACTAAAAGTTTTGTCCCCAGTACCTTAAAAATGTTTGCATCGGCAACTGAGGCTTTGATATTAAACTTTGTCTCTCCACAGATTACCGGATAAGAATAGGATGATAAAGCTGCAATTTCTCCAAAGCCGGGATAATCATTGCGTATGGCATGAGCCAAAGGCAAAGGATTGCCAAATGATAAACTTGCATCATTCCGGTCTTTTTGAACAACCCGGTAAATTTTTTCCTTTTCCGGAATGTGGGCGTTAAAAGAGAGATGATATTGCAGGTACCATATAATCAGTAAGCTCATTGCCATACCAATAGATAACCCGGCAATATTTAGCAGTCCATATCCTCCTTCCTTTTTGAAGGAGTGCCTTATATGTTTAAGTATGTTCATAAATTCATTAGTTTTTCAATTTTCGAAAGATTAATCAAAACTCAATGTTCCATCTTTATGCAGTTGGGACTTAGCTATTCGTACCTCAGGGCTTCAACCGGATTCCTCGTAGCTGCCCGCCAGCTTTGCCAACCCACAGCAAAAAAGGCAATAACAAAGGCAAAAAGTCCGCTGATCAAAAAATAGCTCATATGTATATTAACTTTTGTCGCAAAGTTGCTTAACCATTTTATCATTAACAGGTACGATACAGCAAATGCAAATACCGAGGCAATACTCACCAAAAGAAACGTTTCGCCTAACAATTTACCTATGATGCCTGCTTCGCTGCTACCAACTACTTTACGAATACCGATTTCTTTGATGCGTCGTGTTACATTTAGTATTGAAAGGGCCATCATTCCCACAAAACTTAAAATAATAGCCAGAAAAGCACCGGATGAAACCATATTAAATACGCGTTCATCTTTTTCAAACTTAGCGGCATATACATCGTCAAGCGACGTAAAAGACATCCTGTAATCCGGGTCGAATTTTTTAATAACACCTGACACTTGCTTTTGATTGTCCTGCGTAAAGCTTCCGAGAGTACGCAGGTATATAATGTAACCGTAGTCATCAACCCGGGATAGTACAAGCGGTTCAATAGACTTCCCGGCATATCCGTTAAAATAAAAGTCTTTAACAACACCGGCTACCTTTACAGGCTGTCCTTTGTAGGAGACCCGCATATCGGGACTAAACTTCAGACCCAGCATTTTTGCCGCTGCTTCATTTAATACAATACTTCTCTTGTCACTTTGGCTGTCTGTAAAAAAGCGGCCTTCTTTTAGTCGCAGTTGCATCGCTTCGCAAAATCCGGGCATTACCCTGTACTCGTCTACAGGTTTTTCATTCGGGCTGTTAAGCAAAGCAATAGATTGTCCGCTACAGCCACCGCCCATACGATGTTGCGAAATACCAACACCTTGAATGAAAGGTAGTTTTTCCAGTTCATTTTTAATAGAAACTGTATTTCGGGTAGCGTGTCCCGAAAAATCCTGAATGGCTACCACATCTTTCGCATTAAACCCGAGAGGCACTTTTTTCATGTGTTTTATCTGGGCTTTTATAATGATAAGCGAAGAAATAAGTAATGCAGTTATGAAAAATTGCACTAATACTACTGATTTGGAAAGCCCACTGTGTGAAACGTTCTGGCGCTTTCCTTTTAGTCCTGAAACGAGGTTTATTTTTGACAGATGAAGGCTGGGATAAGCACCAGCTATTAAAACAAGCGCGATTAATACTACCACAATCATCGCAACGCCCAGTGGAGTGAACATGTCATTCGCAGTTAAAGGCAAATTTATCATTCGGGAGAAAAATGGTTGTACCAGAACGGCAAGCCATAAGCCCATAAGTAATGCAAAAAAAGCAATGATACCGTTTTCCCGATAAAACTGGCCGGCAAGATTACTGCGGGTAGCACCTGCAACTTTCCGCGAGGCTATTTCCGCAATCCGTTTTTCGCCATGAAATAAATACATGTTAATAAAATTGATAAGAGCTATCAGAAAGATGAAAAGGGCAATGCTGCTCACAATAAACAGTTGCATTCGGTTGGTCTTTGGCACCATATCGTCTTCAACCCTGGTGTGCAGGTGAATATTACGCAAAAGTTCGGCGTTGGTTTCAGTCTTCGTGTCGCTTAATTTTCCCCTGATTTTCCATACATTCATCAGTTCATCGTTTACCCTTGCAATGTTGTTTTCTGCTGTTTTTAAGTCTGTGCCTTTTTTTATCAGGTAATAGGTACTAAACTCGAGACTGCCCTGTTGTATAATAAATTCGTTTGATTTCATGGGTCGCAACATATCGAAATAAAAATGGGTGGTCTTTGGCATATCATTGATTACGCCTGATACAAAAAGGTCTGAACCGTCCAGTGTCAATGTTTTTCCTACACAATCTGTGCTTCCGAAAAGTTTCTCTGCGCTTGACTTTGTAATCACAATATTCTTTTTTCCTGAAAGCGATTCCGAAGTATTCCCTTCCGTCAATTTTAGTCCGAAAACGTCGAGAAATTCCTCATCGGCGTACAGTACCTGTAAATCTTTGAAGATGCCTTTGCCTGTTTTCACATTTACATCCCAACCCGTGTACAATTGAACCGCCTTTTTCACCTCGGGAACTTGTTCGGGCAACTGCGTGTATGCCGTTCGAAGTGCAGCAGACAACACTTCCGTTTCGTTTTCCCCGTGCAATGTGTTACAAAGGCGCAACACGCGGTCGTTTGTGGGAAAATGTTTGTCGAAACTGAATTCGTATTTCAGGTAAACCGACATAAGTAGTAAAGCACACAGGCCAATTGCCAGTCCGGGAACACTGATATAAACCAGTAGTGGATTCCGTTTCAACATGCGAAAAGCGAATTTCAAATTGTTCAAGGTTTTCATATTTTATTCATTATTCATATCTCAATGTCTCAACCGGGTTTCTTGTCGCTGCCCTCCAGCTTTGCCAGCTCACAGTCAGCATTGCAATTCCCAATGCCAGCAACCCGGCTGAAGCAAATATCCACCAGCTTAAGCTGGTTTTGTATGCAAAGTTTTCGAGCCACTTGTTCATGGCATACCATGCCACAGGAATGGCAAAACCACAGGCTATCAACACCCATTTTACAAAGTCTTTGTTAAGCATGGATAATATTTCTGAAATTTTGGCGCCGTTTACTTTTCGGATGCCGATTTCCTTGTTTCGTTTGGCAACCGACTGAACCGACAGACAAAACAGTCCTATGCAGGAAATAAAAATTCCCAAAGCAGAAAACAGGGTGAAAATGCTTCCAAATCTTTTGTCTGAACTGTATTGTTGTTCAAAAAAGTTATCAAGGAAATAGTAGTTAAATGGATTGTCAGGAAACAGTTCTTGCCATTTACTTTCCAACAAATCCAGTGAACCTGAAATATTCTGTGACGGATTTAGCCCTGAACTGATTTTAACCATATAATCGCCGCTGCTAAGTTCGTTGTAGAAACCGATAGGTTCTTTACTGAATTTTAATGACTGTTGGTGAAAATCTCCCACTACACCGATGACTTCGCATTCGGCAATACCGCCTGCCCAATGATAGCCTACCTTTTGAGATATTGCATCTTCGGGAGAGTTAAAACCAAGCATCCTAACCGCAGATTCGTTCAATATTACCATTTGCCGCTTATTTCCGGCTGCCTCCGGGAAATTATGGCCGGCAGTAAATTTAATATCCAACATGGGAAAGTATTGCTGATCAACCATTATTTCTCTGATTTCTTTAGCGCCCTCATTTTCCCTGGACAACTGAAATAAAGGTCTTGAAAGAACATTCACTTTTCCCGGGACGGTACTACATGCGCTAACCTGGTTTATTGACGGATAGGAGGCAACTTCGTTTCGTAGTCTTTGGACTGTCTGCTCAAAATTAATTTGCTGGTTTATCGCATTGGGCCCTTCCAACACAACGATTCTGTCAGTGTCGATTCCCAAATCCTGGTTTCTCATAAAGTTAATTTGTTTGTAGTTTATCAGGGTACCAATAATCAGGACAATGGAAACCGTAAATTGAAAGACCAGCAAATATTTATTCATTCTGAGTCTAAGTGTCATTGCCGTATGGCCTTTTAACTTTTCTATGCTTTTTGCAGAAGCAACCATTAAAGAGGGGTAAAGTGAAGCCAGAACGGAGCCAAAAAGGAGCAGCCCAAACAAAATGAAAATCAAATATCCTCCAGCATAATTATATAACCCGGGAGTAAAACGAATACCGGTAATATGAGACATGGCAGGGGCTGAAATTTTGCTTATAATCCATCCGATAATTATTGCCATCAAATTAAAAACGAAGGCTTCGATAAAAAGCTGTGCAACAATTTGGCGTTTTTTTGAACCTATAACCTGCCGAATACCAATTTCTTCCGTTCTTTCCATAAATCCGGCAATCGATAAATTTACATAATTCACCAGGGCAAGAATCAGGATTAATAACCCGATTCCCGCCATGACATACACATTTGTGATGGAACCATTAGGGGAAGCTTCGTTTGCAAGTTGAGATTTTAGATGAATATCTTTAACCGGCTGGAGGAAAAATGATTCGTTCAGGTTGTTGGTATTTTTATGTCGGGCCACCATTTGGTTTAACTGTGTTTCAGTTGTTTTCGGATCGGCTGTCGGGTCAAGAACCAGGTAAGTGTACCAGGAATAATTTCCCCAATTGGTATCAAATATTGTAGATTTGACGTGATCCGGAATTTCTTTCGGCAAGTAGCTGGTAAGCGAACTGTGCGACATTATCATCTTATATTGAAGATGGGAGTTGGAAGGCATATCCTGATAAATCCCACACACTTTAAAAGGTATGGCAGCATCGTGGTTGGAAGTGTAAACCAGGAGAGTTTCGCCTGTCGGATTGATTTTTTTATTCCATTCTACACCAAAATACTTTTCAGCAACACTGTTGGAAATATAAATGTTGTTTGGTTGGGCAAGCAATGAATCGCTACCTCCCACAATAAAATTGAGTGAGAAATACTTGGCGAACGGTGCATCAGCAAAGACGGCTTTATCTGTTTTTATCGAAACAGGTTCATTCTTTTTTTCATCTTTATAAACGACTGTGTAGGAATTTGCCCAGGGAGACAGTCTGAAAAAGTTTTTCACCCCCGGAATTTCATCTCTAGCCGCAATGCCCAGAGCCGGGAAAGTGTATGCGTCTTTATATGACACTCCGTTTTCCACTTCCTTTTCCACTGTCACCCTGTAAATATTGTTGGCTTCGCTTTGAAAACGATCGTAGCTAAGTTCATATCTCAGGTGCTGATATATTAGTATAAAAGCAGCAATTGCAATAGCCAGCCCCAGGATTTTAATTACCGAAAAGGATTTATTTCGAATTATGTTTCGCCATGTCAGCAAGAAGTAATTTCTAAACATAGTTTTTCTTTATTGTGATTTTGTGTTCAATTTATTCATACCTCAATGCTTCAACCGGATTCCTCGTAGCTGCTCTCCAACTTTGCCAACTAACTGTTAATAGCGCAATTCCCAGGGCCAGAATTCCTGCCAAAGCAAATATCCACCAACTTAAATTTGTTCTGTAGGCAAAACTTTCCAGCCATTTGTGCATTGTATAATATGCCGGGGGCACGGAAACAACAAAAGCAATGGCCATCCATTTTAAAAAGTTATTATTGAGCATTGTAAGTATTTCCGAAACTCGGGCGCCATTCACTTTTCGAATTCCGATTTCTTTAATTTTTTGTGTTGTTGTAAAATACGAAAGGCCAAACAAGCCCATACTGGCAATAAATATTGCAAGCGCAGAAAATACACTGAAAAGAAGGTTGAATTGCGATTCTGCCTGATATTGCCGGTTATAAAACTCATCGAGAAAAAAATACTCAAAAGGGCTGTTTGGGAAGGCCTGATTCCATTTTTCTTTTATCTGTGCCATTGCTTTGGGATAGTCTTCGGTATTCACTTTTAGCGAATAATATTCTCCCGCCCAGGGAGCGTTTAAATATTGTTTTAAAGCAAATACAATTGGACCGACCTCTTTTTGTAACGATTCCTGGTTGAAATCCTTAATCACCCCAATGATTTCTTTTGAATGTAAATCATTTTCCGATTCTTCCCATATGATATTTTTTTGGATAGCATCTCCTGCTTTTTGAAATCCAAGGAGATGTATGGCAGTTTCATTAAAAATCAGTGCTCCGCGGTCCGATGTATTTTCCTTTGAAAAATTACGTCCTGCCACAAAAGAAGTTTCATACAAATCAAAAAAATCTTCATCCACAGCTACAATGTTTACCCCGTGCCGGTTTTCTGGACTATCGGGCTGGTAAAAAGATCTTCCCCAACTTAGTTCCCTGCCTGGAATACTCGATGATACAGCTACTTCTTTGACCGAAGGAATTTGAGTAACTTCGTGTTTAAAATACGATAAATGATCCTGATAAGTTGAATCTTTAATTCCCGGGCCTTTTACAATAAGCGCCTTCTCCAGATTTATTCCCAGATTTTTGTTAAGCATAAAATTTAACTGCTTTTTAAAAGTAAGGGTTACCACGATAAGAATAATTGAGGCGGCAAATTGAAATACCACAAGCCCTTTTCTTAATTGATTGCCGTTTCCTGAACCGTTGAGATTCTTCTTAAGAACCTGCAAGGGGTTAAATGAAGAAAGCACGAAAGTGGGGTAGAGGCCTGATAAAACAACTCCGGCCAAAAACAGAGCAATTAGGGTAATGGTTATTTCTGTGTTAAGTTCAGGATTAAAATTTATATTGGTTAATTTATGTAAAGAAGGCTCCAGGAACCGGATTATTATAAAAGCCAGCAATGTGGCGATAGAATTAGTAAGAAAAGATTCGGTTAAAAATTGAGCAGACAATTGTTTCCGGTTTGAACCCGAGATCTTCCGAACACCAATTTCTTTCGCTCTCTCAACTGACTTTGCAGTGGTTAAATTAATGTAATTAATCCATGCTATCGCCAAAACAAATAGTGCTACAACAGACAAAATTTCTACAATGCGGCGGCTTCCGTTGGATTCAGCCTCAGCCTCCAAATGCGAATCGAGATGAATATCCTGTATTGGCTGAAGATAAAGTTCCCTGGTATAACCTCCTTTTCTCCATTCTGCAAAAATTTCACCCCTGTATTTTTCCTGTACTGCATTAATTTTGTTTTTTACGATTGATGGGTCTGTTCCTGGTAAAATTTCTACATAATTGTAAAAATTGCCCCAGTCCCAATTTTCATCCAGGTTCCATGGCAACGAGCTAAAAGAGACCAAAAAATCGGTATGTAAATGTGAGTTTTCAGGGATATCTTTAAAAACCCCCGTTACATTTAAAACAACACTACCGCGTTCCCCTTCATGAAAAATCAGAGATTTATCAAGCGCCTCTTTCCCTGAGAAATACTTTTGTTTCATGGATTCAGATATCACTACTGTATTTGGTTCATTCAGTGACTGTTCTATGGTTCCACTTGTCATCTGATATGAAAATACAGAAAGAAAAGATGGGTCGGCAAAGTAAATCTTTTCTTCATGAAAACTATATTCCCCGGACTGCATAACCGGATCCGACATCAAAGGAGCAGTATGTACCACACGAGCAGCATCTATAACTTCAGGAATTTCTCTTTTTATTACCGGAGCCAGTGCAGGTGCGGTTTGTGCACGTTTACTATTCTCTGTCCCGTTTATATAACTGTAGTCTGCAATACGGTAAAGTGTTGGCTTTCGAAAATCATCGTAGCTTGTTTCGAAGCTAACATATTGAAGAATAATTATACAGGCAACCATCCCAATAGCTAACCCGAATATATTGATGAAAGAGAAAACTTTATTTTTCCTTAAATTTCGCCATGCTATTTTGAAATAATTTCTAATCATACTTTTTGTTTTAGGTGTTTTGCCGCAGTTACATATTTGCTCATATCTGCGTATCTATTTTCTTTCCAATAGGATCTTTGTCTTTCTTCTATTCATATCTTAGTGCCTCAACAGGATTCTTTGTAGCTGCCCTCCAACTCTGCCAACTCACAGTTAACAGTGCAATTGCCAATACTAAAATTCCTGCTGCGACAAAAATCCACCAGCTTAAATTGGTTTTGTACGCAAAATTTTCGAGCCATTTGTGCATTACATAAAATGCGATGGGGCTCGAAATGAGGAAAGCAATTATGACCCATTTTACCAGGTCTTTGTTAAGCATTATCATAACTTCTGAAATTTTGGCTCCGTTTATTTTTCGAATGCCAATCTCTTTTGAGCGTTTTTCGCTGGAATACAACGCCAGTCCAAAAATGCCTAAGCAGCTGATAATGATAGTAATTATAGCAAACAGGTTTATTAAATCCGAAGCATTTTCCTCGCTGGCATAGTTCGATGCTATTCTGTCTTCAACAAACTCATATTCATAATATTCGTTCTGAAAGATGGATCTCCAGGTGTTTTCTGTATATGCCAGCACATTACGAATTTGGTTAAAGTTACTGCTACCGGCGTTATTATCTGTAACCATTCGGATTCCGGCAACTCGCGAACGATTCAATTTCTGAATGATAAAGGCAGGACGTATTTTGTTATGAAACGATTCGTAGTGATAATCTTTTACCACTCCACATACTGTGTATCTTCTGTTTCCCCCATCAAAATAGGTTCTAACTTCTTTGCCCAGGGCATCAACCGGCGATGTGAAATTGAATTGTTTGGCGAGTTCCTCGTTTATGATTATACTTCTGGAAGAATCTCTCAGTTTGAAATTCTCTCCGGCAACCAGGTGTAATCCGTAGGTTTCCAGATAGGATGTATCGGCAACTGCCCGATGCGCTGTAAGTGTAATACTGTTTCGGTTTGAAAATGTGGAAATGTCATTAAAATTTCCTGCATCCTGTGCCGGATGAGAATTGGTAAAGCTAACATCTTCAATCGACGGGTTTTCCATTAAAGCCGACCTAAATCGTTTCATCAAAGTTTCGTCGTTTGTGGGTATGGGTACATTAAACACAGCCACTTTATCAAATCCCATATCAGAATTTAAAAGGAACCGGTACTGCCGGTACAGGGAAATTGTTCCGATTATCATTAACAACGAAATCGTAAACTGAACAATTACCATACTTTTTGTAAAAGTGGCTACGCCTTTTTGAGAAATTTCAAATCCGCTTTTTACCAAATCCACCGGCCGTGATGCGGACAACAACAATGAGGGATAACCGCTGCTTAACAAGCTGACCAAAATAACAAATGCCAGCAGCACCAAAACCGTGATAAAATTAAACGGCGGAGCAAAATTTTGCGGGATTCCGAAAAGATTGTATAGGAACAGAATAGCCAGTTTGCTCAGCAGCAATGCGAAAAGTATGGAAAAAGTTGTAAGCACCACCGACTCGCCAAAAAACTGGAATACCAGATGCCAGCGTTTGCCTCCCATTATTTTTCTTACTCCCACTTCGCGTGCACGGTATTTCGACCGGGCCAGCGATAGGTTTGCATAATTGGCACAAGCCATTATTAGCAAAAAGAGCCCGATGAATCCGAGAGTAACAATCGTATCTTTGCTTATAATCCGGTTATTGTAGTTGGTAAACCTCGTGTCGTAATGTATGTCGCCCAGTGGCTGAAGTTTAAATACCCGGTTTTCAGCAATTTCTTTGGAAACGTGCTGAGCATGTATTTCACTGATTTTATGCTCAATCAAATCTTTTTGTGATGGATTTTTGAGCAACACAAAACATTCCTGTCCTCCCAGGCCACCCCAATCGTTTGACATCCCTGGAAACATTCGTTCAAGCGAACTATTGGATATATACATCTGAAAAGGGAAATCGGAGTTGGCCGGAACATCGGTTACCAAACCGGAAATGGAAAAAGGGCGGTCGAATATTTCCAGCGTTTTACCCACAGGATTTTCGTCTCCAAAAAACCGGGTGGCAAGTTGCTCACTTAAAACAACTGAAAATGGCTCAGAAAGTGAGGAGGACGGAGCGCCGTAAATCCATTCAAAGCCTTTGGTTTTGAAATCGAATACATCAAAATAGGAAGGGGTAGTAAAAACGGCACGCTGGTTTTCCAGTTTGAAGAGTTCCGTATCGTTTGCGTTCGATTCATCGGGAACTCCGACTAAAAGTCCGCCCTGCGGATAAACCGGAATCACGTTTTCAAGTTCCGGAATTTCATCTTTTATTGTACCGGGAAAAGCGCCGTAAACCGCATTCCTGTATTCAAATTCTCCGGCTTCCAGCCCCAGTCCGAGCCCTTTTGTTTGCCTAATAATCCGGAATGTATTTTCAGCATTTGTGTGATATTTGTCGAAACTAAGCTCGTAGTATATTTTGGTGAAGATGACCAAACCACAGGTAAGGCTAACTACCAACCCCAATATATTAATAAGCGTACTTTTGTAATTCCGTAATAAATTTCTCAGATATGATATGATAAGTGATTTTAACATTTCTAAATTTTTAAGTTTATCATTTGTTTTCAAATTTTCCACCCTCGGGTGAGTTTGTGTGGGCTCCTATTCATAACGCAATGCCTCAACCGGATTCCTAGTTGCTGCCCGCCAGCTTTGCCAACTCACCGTTAGTAATGCAATTCCCAATGCAAGCACCCCGGCAAGCGCAAAAATCCACCAACTCAAGCTAGTTTTGTAAGCAAAATTTTCGAGCCACTTATTCATAGCATACCATGCTACCGGTGTTGAAATAACAAAGGCAACAGCAATCCATTTAATAAAATTTATATTTAGCATGGCCATTACTTCCGCAATATTGGCCCCGTTTACTTTGCGTATACCAATCTCTTTGATTTTCTGATTAGCGATAAAAGAAATCAATCCGTAAAGGCCAAGTGAAGCAATTAAAAGAGCTATTACTGCAAACAAGCGAATGAGCTTAAACGTATTGGTCTGACTGTTATAAAATCCGGCTATTTTTTTGTCAAGGAAATTGTAATTAAAAATGGCCTCAGGAAAAATGTCGCCCCACTCTTTTTTTATCTTTTGAATGGAATTGTTATAACCGGCTAAACTGGCAGTAACAGGATTTATTTTTACTGCCACTTCCTTTATATTGAAAGAAACATTGCTTAATATAACATAATCTAATTGCTGTTGAAGTGACTGTGCATGAAAATCTTCAACAACTCCCACAATGTTAAATTCCCTGTTTGCCCTGCCATAGGTAAAAATTTCACCGATTGCATTATTGGGGTCAACAAATCCCAGGAGTTCTGTTATTTTCCGGTTTACGATAGCCTCGCCCGAATTTTTCCTTTCGCTAACATTTTTACCGGCAATTAATTTAAGGTTATAAAGGTCAAGATAGTTCTCGTCTATTGTTTTTAAGTTACCCATGTATAAGTCTTTATCCAGTGTGGGATAGTTAATACTGTTGCTAACACTCCAGTCAGCCATTGGGCTTGTTGATTCAAAGCTGATTTTCTTTATTTCAGGATATTTTAAAAGATTGGATCTCAACACATCAAGCTTACTAGGTGTCGCATCAGGTAACGGAGCAATCAGCACCGCTTCTTTGTCAAATCCTAAATCAGCATTTAAAAAATAGTGTATTTGTTTTTGCATCACCAGGGTTCCGGTTATTAAAACCAGGGAGATAACAAACTGGCCAATCACGAGAATACGACGAACCGATATTGAATTTGAACTGTTTTTTACCGGAAGCGAATTTTTTAAATTCCCCACAGGCCTCATACCTGCCATAATAGTGGATGGATAGATACCTGAAATTATTCCGATTAAAAGAGCAGAAATAGTCAGAAAAATTATGCTTCCCGGACTTTTCAGTATATCGAGGCTTAAACGGTAACCAAGGATTTCATCCAGGTAAATAAATAAAAAATGTGCAATGGCTACACCGATGAATGCAGCGATATAGGAAATCAATATGGTTTCACCCATAAACTGTGAAATCAATTGAAATTTACTGACTCCAGTAATTTTTCGTACGCCAATTTCTTTAAATCTTTTGGATGATTGAGCGGTAGATAAATTGATAAAATTAATGGAAGCCAATAGAATAATAAATAACCCAACCAGGCCGAGAATATAATAAGCTTTTTCTGAAACCTTCCGGTGGCCGTAATTCTGGGCCCTTCCTGAGTGCAGTTCAGACAGAGGCTGCAAAACGTATTTTTTAAAAACAGGCGAATCAGTACCAATATACTTGGCTGCAAAAGCCTTAAGCCGATTTTCAAAAACAACCGGAGAAATATCACCGGGTAGAAGCAGGTAACAATTAGTGGCAGAATTATATTCCTGCCAGTCAGTTCCATCATTAAAATATGGATTTGAAGCTGACTGACTTTTGTAATCAGCTATAATGGTAAAGGGCAAATCTGTATTTTGAGGAGTATCAGCAATAACAGCGGTTACAGTAAACGTTTTTTGGTTATTTACACTTAATGATTTACCCAATGCGTTACTTACATTTCCGGGTGTTAAATTGAAATATTTTTGGGCCAGCGATGAAGTAATAACAACACTTCCTGCATTTGACAAAGCATTTTGAGGATTTCCTGTCAGAAAATCAAAATCAAATATCTCAAAAATTTCAGGCTCAGCATAAGCCAGCCCGGTGTTCTCCTGATACCTTTCAAAGGTTCCGTTGCTGTTTTCAATGGCTATCTGCCCCTTTTCGGCATAAAAAGTCATTACTGCGTCCACTCCGGGAAAATCATTTCGAATAGCTTCACCGATCGGGTGTACCTGCGATTCAGCATAAATTATTCCCTCTCCGGGAGGTTCCAGCTGGCTAATCAACCGGTAGATATTTGAATAATTCTTGTGGTACTTATCAAATCCCGATTCATAACTGATAATTTTATAAATCACGAGTCCGCAGGCAATTCCAATGGCAAGCCCTATAATGTTAATAGCTGCATAAACCTTGTTCCGGGTTATCTGCCGCCACGCTATTTTGATAAAATTATTTCCCATTTTTTCTGTTTTAATTGTTATTATTCGTATCGAAGTGCTTCCACAGGATTGCTCACTGCAAGTTTCAATACGTGGTAACTAATGGTAGCGAAAGCGATAATAGCTACCAAAACAATGGCTATAACAAATTCAGTTACTGAAAGCGGCTCCTTGTATGCGCCGGGCATGGTTTTATAAATGTAGATAGCAGCAGGGCACCCAACAAGAATGGCAAAACCAAGCATTCCAATTACTTCGGTGGAGAGTTGCCAATAAACTGACCCAACCGAACTGCCCAACACTTTTCTAACCCCAATTTCTTTTGTTCTGCGTTTTATGGTAAACAGAATTAATCCAAACAAACCAATGGTAGAAATAAGCAAAGTAATCGCAGAAAAGAACACAAACATTCTTTTCATCGTTTGCCAGAAAGCAATTGCTTCATCCAAATGAAATGCAACACTAAAATCTTTAAATTCGAAAGGAGCGTTGGGGAAGATATTTTCGAGTTCACCGGTTACCAAAGTTTTTGCTTTTTGTTCGTCGCCATTAAAACGCACAGACAGCAGGGTTGAACCAGAAATTAAATTGCTGTTCAGAAACATAACATATGTGGGTATCGGATTATGAACAGAATAAGGATGGAAATCCTTTACAACACCAATAACAGGATAAGACCTTCCAGATAAGGTAATATGTTTACCAATTGGATCTTTCCATCCAAAAACCTTCATAGCCGTTTCGTTTATAATACAAGCCTTGTCATCAGCCGGGTATTCTTTCGAAAAATTACGCCCATAAGCCATTTTAATATTATAGGTTGGAATAAAATCATAATTGACATAGTTACGACTAACCATCTCCTTTTCGTCAATTGAGGCACCTTCCCAACTCACAAATCCACCAATATTGCCAACAAACGGGATGGTACTGGAAAACGAAATGTCTGCAATTTCGGGATGTTGTAAAATGCTGGTTTTAACAGTTTCAAATGATATATTATCCCGGGGATTGATTTCGGTATAAAGTATGTTTTTGCTATCAAATCCCAAATCCTTTTTCAGAATAAAATTTACATGGTTGAAAAGGATAAAACTGACAATAAGCATAAACAATGAAATGGAAAATTGCGTAGCAACCAATATTTTTTTAATGTTGATGGATTTTTCGCCATTGCTGAATATTTTGCCTTTTAGCACTTTTACCGGGCTATATGCCGATATAACCATTGAGGGGTACAAACCAGACAATACTCCTACCAGTAAACTTACCAGAAAAATAAAGAATAGTAACTGTGTGTTATCCCATAATGAATACTCAATATTTTTATTTAGTAAATGGTTCAACAACGGAAACGAAGCTCGTGCGATAAAAAGCGCAATAATGGTGGCAAAAATGCTATGAATAACAGTTTCTGCCAGAAACTGGGTAGCAATAAGCTTTTTTGATGATCCAATTACTTTTTTTATACCAATTTCGGTTGAACGCTGGGTAGAATTGGCAAGCGAAAGATTTACATAGTTTACACAAGTGAGGATTAAAACCAGGATTGCTGCCAACGAAAGTATTCCAAGGCCAATCATCATGTCGGGCTGACTATTGGGCGAAAGATGTAACTTTGAAAGCGGGTGAAGGTAAGGGGAACTTTTCTCAAAGTTTTTTACATATTTAAACGCATCTTTGATTTTTGCATCTACCAATTTCGGATCAGCTCCTTTTTTCAGCAACACATAATTATCGAAAGAAATACTCGTCCAATCTTCCCTGAATTTGGTTTCGCCGCTTAACCCCTGGTAAGTTGCCATGGAAACCATGTAAGTAGGCTGAAGCGTTGAGTTTTTCGGGAAATCGATATAAACAGCAGAAACAGTCAGCGGAAATCGTTTTCCTATAATAACCTGTTTCCCTACTGCATTTCCGTCAGAAAATAGTTTGTTTGCAACAGTTTCTGAAAGTGCAATGGTATTCGGTTCAGTAAGTGCAGAAGTTTTATCTCCTTCTATCAATTGCACCGTAAAAATATCAAAGATGCTGTTTTCACTCCAATAACCATTTTGCTCGTATAGCTGTCCACCATCAGGTAAAGTAAAAAACTGCCCCGAACCTTTAGCTCCCCCGGAAACTTCACGCATTAATAAGACCTTTTCAACCTCGGGCAAATCGGCCATTAAATGAAAACGGTAAGCAGGAGGGCTATAAGCGCAGTAATTTATTGGATAAGAATCTTCCTGTTTGGTTTGTACCCGGTAGATCTGATTGTAATTGGTGTTGAATTTATCGAAGTTGATTTCGAAACCTATAACAACGCTAAACAATACAAACACGGTAAAACCAATGATAAGATTTGTAAAATTGATAACCGTAAATACCACGTTATGACGGATATTCCGAAAAATGTTGGTAAAAAAATGTTTAATCATTGCTTTGCTATAACTAATCTTTAATTTTATTCATATCGCAATGCTTTAACCCCGGTGTTATAGTCGGGATTTCGTCACTCATATCTGAGTGACTCAACAGGATTTCTCGTAGCTGCTCTCCAACTTTGCCAACTCACGGTTAACAACGCGATTCCTAAGGCCAGCACTCCAGCCATTGCAAAAATCCACCAGCTTAATGTGGTTTTGTAAGCAAAGTTCTCCAGCCATTTATTCATGGCATAATATGCAATGGGTGTTGCAAAACCAAAAGCAATAGCTATCCATTTTATAAAATCTTTGTTTAACAATGCCATCACCCCAAAAATTTTGGCACCGTTTACTTTTCTAATACCAATTTCTTTGGTACGACGTTGAACGACAAAAAGACTTACCCCAAACAACCCAAGACACGAAAGTACCATGGCAATGCTGGTAAAGATTTTAAACAACAAGGCGATTCTTGTTTCCGTTGAATACATTTGTCGATAAGTGTTATCAAGAAATTCATACGAAAAAGGTTCATCTGGATTTATGCTTTGCCATTCTTTTTTTATGGAAGAAATTACTGCTGCAGCATTTCCTGTATATTTAATGAATGCAACCGCTTCCGGGTTCCAGTTTCCTTCTTTAAACAAATAGACTTGTGGGAAAATAGTATTGTGCAATGATTTGGTTAGCACATCTTCTATCACTCCCACAACAACACGACGCTCGTTATTAAAAAATATTTCCTTCCCTATTGGATTTTTAAGGCCAATTTCGTCAATGGCTTTTTGGTTTAATATACATACATCTTCATTATCACGACCAAATTCTTTTGAGAAACTTCTGCCTCCGCTTATTTTTATGTCAAGGGTTTTGAAATAGTCGTAGCTTACCCAGCAACGTTCTGCCAATGGGCCCTGTTCATAGGTCATCCCGGTCGACCACACGGGGCCGCCGTCATCTTCTGTGGTTACCAGGCACGACTTTGCAGTAACACTTTTAACTTTGGATATCTTAAGTAATTCTTCCTTAAAAGAAGGAAATCTTTTTTGCAGGATCCCTTTTATTGGCAGATAGATAATTTGTTCTTTATTAAATCCCAGTTTTTTACTAAGAAGGAATTCTTTTTGTTTGGAAACAAACAAAGTGGTTGCAAGCAGTACCATCGAAATAAAGAATTGTATAATAATTAGCCCGTTTTTCAAGAACCAGGGCCGGACTTTTTGAGGCAGTTTACCCTTCAACATCATTACAGGTTGTAAAGACGATAAATAGAGCGCGGGGAAAAGGCCTGCAAATAATCCAATAATGACAATAGTACCAGTAAAACAGAGCCAGATCATGGGATTATGAAGATTGAATTTCAGATTTAATTTAAAAGTTGCATCAATAATTGGAAGGCTCAGCCCAATAAGAGCTATTGCAATTATAGCAGCAATAATTATATGGATAAACGTTTCGGATATAAATTGAAATATCAGGCTAATTCTCTTGGCTCCCAATATTTTGTTGATCCCTACTTCTTTGTTTCTGGTTGTGTTTTGAGCCTCGAATAAATTAATAAAATTGATACAACTGATGAGTAGAATGGCTAAAACAACAAACGAGAAGATATACAAATTCCGTCTGTCGCTGGTTTTTAATTTTTCATTGTTGTACCGGTGGTCTAAATAAATTTCACTTAATGGTTGTAGCTGATAACTAAGTCCAAGATCGTCCCAAAGAGAAGTGTTTTCCGATATGACGTTTTGCATTTTCTTTTCAATCAGTTCGATTTTGGCATTCTGGTAAAGAAGGAGATAGGTATAAACCCTGTTCGAATTCCAATCTTCAAAATATTTGTTCTGTGTAATCAGCGTGGTCATCGAAAGAAGAAAATCGAATTGCAGGTGCGAATTTTCGGGGATCTCTTTAAAAACGGCCGTTACGGTATAGCCTTCACCTTCAATCTCAATGGTTTTTCCTATTGGGTTGTTGTTGCTGAAATATTTGGACGACATTGACTTGCTGATGACTATTGAGTTTGGAGCGGCTAGGGAGCTGTTTTGATCTCCAACAAGCAGGGGAAAATCAAACAGTTCAAAAATTGTATTGTCGGTAAAATATCCGTTGTTTTCATAAAAGGCTTGCTGATTATATTTAAAAACAGAATTGTTAACATGATAAAACCTGACACTATTTTTTATTTCAGGGACTGCTTTTGTAAACTCCGGCCCAAAAAGTGGAGGAATATAAATTTCATAAACGTCCTCATTATTGATCTTTCCATGTTCAACTATGCGGTAAATATTTTTATAGTTCTTGTGAAATTGATCGAATCCAAACTGACTTTGTATCCAAAGGGTGATAATGAAAACGCAAGCTATGCCAATCGCAAAACCAATAATATTAATACTGAATGACAAAGGCTGCCTTTTGCTGATTCGGATTGTTAATTTAAAAATATTTAACATCGTTTCTTTTTAGTGGATGACTAAAGTTTGTTTATCTCTTATTGCTATTTCCAAAGCGCTAACTGCTTTTTTCTCGCAGACTTCATAGATTTCTTCATTCATATCGAAGCGCATCAACCGGATTCCTTGTCGCAGCCCGCCAGCTTTGCCAGCTAACAGTCAATAATGCTATTCCCAGCCCCAGCATCCCGGCCAGAGCAAATATCCACCAGCTTAATGTGGTTTTGTAGGCAAAACTTTCGAGCCATTTGTTCATGGAATACCAGGCAACCGGACCTGCAATTAAAAATGCCACCGCTACCCAAATCACAAAATCCTTGTTGAGCATTGATAATATTTCAGAGACTTTGGCACCATTGACTTTGCGGATGCCAATTTCTTTGATACGGTTTGTAACCAGCAAAGAGGACAAACCCAAAACTCCCATTGCCGCTATCAGAATAGCAAACAGGCTTATATAGTTTAAAATCTTGTTTTCCTTTGCCTCTTTTTTGTATACTTCATCCAGATTATTCGCAAGAAAAGTGAATTCAAAAGGCCTATCGGGTAATAACGCTGACCAAATAGTTTTTACATCTGTCAATGCAGACGAAACTGAATTGGGCATAGTTTTAATATAAATATATTTATAAACGCCAGGGAATATTTTTATGGCAGCCGGGGCAACAGTGCTGTGTAACGATTTAAAATTAAAATCTTCTACAACGCCAATAACTTCGCCTTTCTCGGTAATATCCATTAACTTCCCCAGTGGCATGTCCCAGTCGATTTCTTTAGCAGCTTCCTCATTAATTATGTATGCGTGTTTATCACTCTCCTGGTTTTTATCAAAGTTTCTGCCCATTTTTAACTTTATTCCCATAAGGTCGACAAAGTTTTCATCGGCTGCTATCCAGTTCATCTGCCTATTCTCATTTTTTTCCATTCCTTCCCACCAAACGTTTTGAGAATAACCCCGTTCGGTAGGAAGGTAACTTGTAAAAGAGATTTCTTTCACATACGCGCTTTTCTTTATTTCTCCGGATAACAAATCACTTTTCTGTTTCACTTCATCATAAAATGCGGGAATAATAATTACCTGTTCCTTGTCGAAACCCAGGTTTTTGTACTTCATAAAATTCAATTGAGATTTTATCAGAAGTGTCCCGCTAATAAAAAATATGGCAACAACAAACTGAAAAATAACCAGTGTTTGCCTTACATGTGTTACGGAATGTTGGCGGCTGTTAAAATTCCCCTTTAAAATACCCATCGGATTATAGGAAGATAAAATAAAGGCCGGGTATAAACCATTTACAAAACTCAAGACAATTAACAGTCCGATTACAACAGTTACCGATTTAAGGTTGAACAACTGACTGAAAACGATATTCTTATCGATAAATTCATTGAAAACGGGTAAAAAGAAATAGATAAGCGGTATTGCCAGCAAAAAGGAAACAAAAGTTACCATAAAGGATTCGGATAAGAACTGGCTCTTTAATTGTTTGTTGCTGGCACCTGTTATTTTCCGTATCCCAATTTCTTTGTTTCTAAGCGCTGATTTTGCCAGACTTAAATTGATAAAATTGACAGAAGCCAGTAGTAATATTATCAAAGCTATTGCAGCATATAATACCAGTTTAGTATAATGTACATTGGAAGAAAGATCAGACCGCAGGTCAGAAAACAAATGGATTCTTGTAAAGGGTTGCAGGTGAAGTTTTGTGTTTTTATCGGGCGAGTATTTTTCCATAAACTGCCGAAGTTTATTTTGCAGACTTTTATAATCGCCCATGGCATTCAGAAGAATATATGTTGTATAATTTTTGATGCCCCAGCCCGAATTACCAGCGATTCGACTAAAAGGCAAAAGAAAATCGATGTGAAATTGAGAATTGGAGGGAATGTTTTCAAGCACTCCTGTTACCGTATAAACTTGCTGATTATCAAAACCTACTGAAATAGTTTGGCCCAATGGATTTTTGCCGCGGAAATATTTTTCCGCCATATTTTGCGAAAGAACTATGCTATGAGGAGAAGAAAAGATCGTTTCAGGATTGCCGGTTTGTAATCTGAAGCTAAATGTTTTAAAAATGCTTTCATCGGCTACAAAAATGTCGCCCCAGAATTGATTCTCAGCACAGGTAATAAGCGTTTTTCCTGTACCGGAACAACGGGTATATTCCAAAACTTCGGGAAATTCTTCTTTTAATGCAGGTCCAAGTGGAGCCGGAGTATGAGCAAAATTATCGGGACTCCCGTTTTTTTCAAATTCGGTAACAACTCTGTAAATATTTTCTGCATTTTCATGGAATTTATCAAAGCCTACTTCATAAGTAATCCACAATATAATGAGGAATGAAACGGCTAATCCAACTGAAAAGCCGGCAATATTGATTGCCGAGAGTAACTTGTTTCTCAATAAATTACGAAGTCCGGTTTTTAAATAGCTCCAGTACATGCTTTAAAATTTTATTAAAATAAAACTATTCATAACGTAAGGCCTCCACAGGATTCCTTGTAGCTGCCCGCCAGCTTTGCCAACTAACCGTTAGCAACGCAATTCCCAAGGCCAGCAATCCAGCCAGCGCAAAAATCCACCAGCTTAAAGTGGTTTTGTACGCAAAGTTTTCGAGCCATTTGTGCATGGTATACCAGGCTAACGGAGTTGCAATGATAATGGCGATTATCACTCCTTTTATGGATTCCGTGTTTAGCAGCACTAATATTTCCGTGATTCTTGCTCCATTTACCTTACGAATGCCTATCTCTTTAATTCGTTCAACTGAGCTCATAATAGCCGCACCCAATAATGACAAAATGGATATTATAATCGCCATGATGCTAAACAGAATAAAACAGCGGTTAAATTGAATGTGCGACTGGTATTGCTGGTTGAAATAGTCGTCTAAAAAGAAATACTCAAAATAGCTGTCTTTAAAATATTCCTGGTATTCTGCTTTTACTTTCGAGACCAACTCCACGGGGTTTTCGTTATGAAACTTAATAAAGATAAAATATCCAAACTGGTCAGGATTAAAAATTGTTGGCATAACTTCCTGGTCTAAAGAATTTTGAAAATAACCGTCAACCACTCCAACTACTTCTCCCATTTCATTTTTATCGTCGTTATCCACGAGTATTTTGCCAAGAATGTCTTCATAGTTGGCGGCTCCCAGGGCAAGTGCCGCCTGTTTATTCAGTATAATATGTCGAGGGCCTCCTTCCCAGTTAGTTTCGTCGGGAAAGAACGATCTTCCCGCTAATAATTTTACGTCAAAGAAGTCAAAAAAGCCGGGTGCTACATTTGATTGAAAAAACTGGTCACTCAATAAATCGGTTCCTTTAATGGCGATGCCACCTTTTACCCAACCATTTTTCTCTCCCGGCGTAACGGTTGAATAGCTTGTTTCCAGTATCCCGGGAAAATTTTTCAGGCTTTGTTCAAATTCCCTTTGCTTTGTATTATATTTTCCGTCAACGGATCGTTTTACGGTTAATACCTGGTCAATATTCATCGAAAGCGCTGAATCCTGCATGTAATGAATTTGCTGTATGGCAATCATTGTGCTGGCAATTAAAAAGACTGCAATACTAAACTGTGCAATCAGCACAAAATTCTTTGGCCTTTTGTTGCCGGCGTTGGAACTCTTTGTAAGAACCATATTCAGCGGGATTGTTTTTAAATATCGCAGCGTAAGTATTATTCCAACACCAATGCTAATTCCCGTCATTATTAATATGGAATACAAGATTGTCCGGAGTCTTAAAATGAAATCGAACGAATATTCCAGGTGTAAATAACTTTTTAATGTTGGGAACAATAAGCTAATAATAGCAAATGCCAGGATAAGGCTGATTAATCCGGTTATCCATGTTTCAGAAATAAAATCCATGGCAAAAGATCGCCAGGATGCCCCATTGATTTTTCGCACTCCCAGACTTTTAATTTTCCTTTTAATTAACGATTTGTAGATGTTTGTATAATTTAACCAGGCGCTTAGCAAGATAAAAAATGCAACAATCATTAACGCTATCAGATAACCGTAATTGCCATTAGCTTCATGTTCAAACCGGTAATGTGAGTGTAAGTGAATATCCGTCAGTTTTTGAAGCTCGTATTCAATTTTAAAATCCAGCTTCATTCCCCTGGATTCAAGAAATTCGAGTGCATAATCGGTTATTTTGGCGGCAACTTCATTCGGGTTGCTTCCTTCGCGTAGCAGAAAGTAGGTATTTGTATTGTTACATGTATAGCAATACGATGGGCCTAACTCGCTTGCCAGGGATATAATTACATCGAATTTTAAATGCGAGTTTTCCGGTACGTCTTTTACAACGCCCTGAATCAATAAGGGAGTTTTTCCCGGGTTAACGCGATAAATGGTTTTCCCGATTGGATCTTCATCTCCGAAATATTTACGGGCTAAAGATTCCGTAATTACCGCAACGTTCGGTTCCCTCAAAAAATCGGATTTGACTCCTGAAACTACCGGATATGAAAACAAATCGAAAAAAGAGCTGTCGGCGAAGAACGCTCTTTCTTCCTTGAAAATATCTTCTTCAACCTGCAGAAACTGAGTGGATTTTTTGCAACGTACAAAATTTTCGACTTCCGGAATATTCTCTCTTGCAATCTGGCCTGCCAGGTAACTATTTCCTACACTTTGATCCAGACCCGTAGTATAATAGCGATTAAAAACCAGTCTATAAATCCGATCATTATTCTGAATAAAAGAATCGAAGCTGGTTTCAAACCAGATGTACTGCACAATAAACAGTATTGCTGCAATTCCAATCGCCAAACCAGTTATATTAATTCCGTTAACAACCTTGTTTTTAAAAAGCTCCCGGAATATTATTTTTATATTTTTAAAAATCATCCTGTTTCTGTTTTTACATTGAATTTGAAGTCAATTAATGACCTCGGAACTTACTCGTATCGTAGTGCTTCAACCGGGTTTCTTGTTGCAGCCCGCCAGCTCTGCCAGCTTACCGTAAGCAATGCAATTCCTAATGCCATTAACCCGGCCAAGGCAAAAATCCACCAGCTTAAACCGGTTTTGTAGGCAAAGCTTTCCAACCAGCGATGCGTAACAAAATAAGCGATTGGAATGGCAATAACGATAGCCAAAATTACTACACTTGTAAATTCACCCGATAAAAGCCTGGCAATTCCAATTTCGCTCGATCCCATTACTTTTCGAATACCAATTTCCTTTGTTCTTCGCTCGGCAGTGAAAGCCGACATAGCAAACAGACCAAGGCAGGATATAAAAATGGCCAGTCCTGCAAAATATTTTGATAATACAGAAATTCGTTGCTCCGCAAAATATTGTTTTTCATATTCGTCATTTAAAAAAGAATAATCGAAAATATATCCGGGATTGAAAGATTCATATAAGCTCCGTAAATTTTCAATAGTTGCTTTTTCTCTTCCTGCCTCTATTTTCACCAGTATTTTCTCCGCTTCCTTTGGTTGGTATCGAAAGAAGAAGGGTTTAATATTCTCATGAAACGACTGAAAATTAAAATCATTTGCAATTCCAACTATTTCATAGTTTGTTCCCCACAGGTTAAATGTTTTACCCACCGGATTTTTTAATCCCATGACATCAATTCCTGCTTCGTTAATGATTATTTTATTTTCTTCATTCCAGAAATCCTTTGAAAACGAGCGTCCTGACTGCATTTCAACGTCAAGTAATTCAAGCATATCGTCGCCTATTCCTAAATGAGAAAATGCCACAACTGCGTTTGGATCTTTGCCTTCCCAATCGAAGGAACCTTGTGTCATACCGGTTTCACCTACGATACTTCCCCACATCGTGGCAGCATGTTTTACACCCGAAATTTTTCTAACCTCTGAAAGAAACGATTGCGAGTTTTCAAAAAGTTTTCCCTTTAGTTTAAATTGAACGATGTTCTCACGATTAAAACCCGGATTTTTGGTTTGAATTAACTTTACCTGTTTGTACACCACCAAAACGGATACAATTAGAAGAACGGATAAGGAAAATTGAAAAACAACAAGTCCTTTCCGGATAAAAATTTCACCTGTTGAATTATTCAATTTGCCTTTTAAAACAGCATAAGGGCGAAAACCCGACAAATAAAATGCCGGGTAAACGCCTGCTATTAACCCTGTTAAAAATAAGATTGAGATACTTGCAAAAACTAATTTATCATTTGGAACAAGTGAAAGATGTTTTCCGGTTATCGCATTGAATTGAGGAAGGAGCAATGCCACAAACAACACTGCCAGTATAAATGCAAAAAAGCTGATAATTAACGATTCTCCCAGGTATTGCCCAATTAGAGCAACCCGGCTTGAACCAATTGTCTTTTTTATACCTACTTCTTTGATCTTTCTAAACGTTTTTGCCGTGGAAAGATTCATAAAATTTATACAGGCTATCACTAAAATAAATAGGGCAATTATTGAAAACAATCTAACATATTCAATTCTGCCACCCGCCAGCTTTCCGTCTTCAAACCGGTTATACAAATAAATATCTGAATATTTTTGAAGTAAAATTGTAACATCCGAATTCTTGTCTTTTGTCTTGAGAAAATCGACAATTTTATTTTTGAACTGAGCTATATCTGTTCCTTCTTTTAACAGCAGGTAGGTTTTTGCCTGATGATTTCCCCATGTGGCATAACTCCCAACCAAATCTTTAAAAACTTCATAGGAAACCACAAAATCAAACTGCGTTGATGAACTTGCAGGAATATTTTTCAAAACACCTGAAACAACAACGTCCATCTTTTTATCATTACTTTGCCAGCTGACTGTTTTGCCCAAAATGCTCTCAGTTGTATTGAATAAAGTCAGTGCCATTTTTTCGGTTATTACCACCGAGTTTTTATCATTCAAAACAGAATTACGATTCCCTTTTATAAAGCCATAGGAAAAGACCTTAAAGAAGTTTTCATCCGCAAATATTCCAGTTGCATCAAAATTTTGTTCCCCGTTACTTATTATAAAATCCTGTAGCACTGGAGACGAACTAACTGCATATTCTACCTCCGGCATTTCTTCTGTTAAAGCGGGAGCCAGTGGAATTGGAGCTGATCTCCATGTATCAATTCCATCTTCATTTGGATGGGTAGTAAGCACCTGGTAAAGCCTTTCATTATTTTCGTTAAACGTATCCATGTTAAGCTCATCATTTACCCACAGGTAAATCAATAAAGCACAAGCCAAACCAGTTGACAAACCAATAAGATTTATAAAAAGTGAATTCTTATTTTGTCTGAAGTTCCTGAGTATTATCAGCAAATTATGTTTAAACATGTCATTCTGTTTTTAATTCATCGCTATATTCACTTAAGTGCCACAACTCTACCAAAAATGTCGGGATTCTTCGTCCTACTCATATCGAAGAGCCTCAACCGGATTTCTTGTTGCAGCCCGCCAGCTCTGCCAACTCACCGTCAACAATGCAATTCCTAATGCCACTAACCCGGCCAGGGCAAAAATCCACCAGCTTAAACCGGTTTTGTAGGCAAAACTTTCCAGCCATTTGTTCATGGCGTACCATGAAATGGGTGTAGCAACAACAAAGGCAATGCTTACCCATTTAACAAAGTCTTTGTTCAGCATGGTAATTACTTCGGAAATCTTAGCTCCGTTTACTTTCCGGATACCGATTTCCTTTATCCTTCTTTCTGAAGAAAAGATAGCAAGCCCTAAAATTCCGATACATGAGATTACGATAGCAAGAATGGCAAAAAATCCGATGGTTTTGGCAAATCGTTCTTCCGAGCGATACATAGAATCAAACCATTGATCATAAAATTGGTATTTAAAAGGATAATTCGGCAGTAAATCTTGCCACGTTTCCCGGATAAAACTCATGCTCTGTGCAATGGTGTTGCTTTCAAGTTGCACATTAATGGCTGTTGGGCGAAAATTCGATGTTACCATGAGACAAAGTGGCCCGATTGCCTCATGCATCGAACTGTAATGAAAATCTTTCACTACTCCAATGATGTCGAATCCGCCATAATTATTAAATCTTTTATTTTCAAGGTCATCAAATTCAAAATAGTTATATGCCGCTTCGTTGAAATAGCAAACTTTTCCATCATCGCCGGGCTGCAGGTCTCTTCCCTTAGTAATTTTCAAGCCAAGTGTTTTTAAAAATGCCGTATCGACCAACAAACAGGGAACACTCATATTTTTATCGGTATTTTCCATATTTGACCCCATCCACATATTAACCGCTCCGGGGACTCCATTTGAGGTTGTCATATTCTTAATAAATGGCGACTTTTGCAATTCGTTGATCAGGATCATCGCTTTTTGAATGTCATCTTTCTGAATTCGCGGGACATCAACCCTTAAAAGTTGTTCTTCTGTAAATCCTGGATTTTTATGCTTTACAAAGCCAATTTGTCGTTGGACAATCATAACACAAAAAATGAGGACGATTGAAATGGTAAACTGAAAAATGGTAAGCGAATTTCTGAAAACGGATTTATTTTTTAAGGTCGTAACAGAACCGCTCAGAATCCTGACCGGATTGATCCCAGAAACTGTAATGGCAGGACCGCTTCCGCTTACAATTCCTATTATTACTGCCGAAAGCATTAATATAAAAATATAAGGGAAAGTAAAAAGGAGTTTAAAATTGAGGATTGTATCGAATACAGATTGGTAAAATGGCAACAAAATCCATAGAAAAATAACGGCAAGGAAAAACGAAAAAACGGAAACAATTACCGATTCAAAAATAAAGTGCAAAAGAATATTTTTACGAAATGCCCCGATTGCCTTTTTTACACCCGTGTCTTTGTTTCTTTTGTTTTGCTGGGCGATGGTCAGGTTAACGTAATTGATTATAGCGAGTGTAAGAATTATAGCGGCGATTGCACCAAGTAACCGCATCAGGCCAATATTTCCTTTTTTGGTTGCACTCCCATTGGTCAAATCAAATAAATAGATATCGTTTAAAGCAAGAAAATTAGCCTCTTTTAAGTAAGGATCAAGAATCTGCGTGTTTGAATTAATTTTTGAAACCAGGTTTTTGCGGTTGGCATTTTTGTTTAATTGCAAATAAATTCGAAAGGGCCAGCGATAAGTGCTTAAATCATCACTGTTGCCAATCCAGCTTGAGAATTTAAAACTTTTGTTTTCGGCATTTACCAAAATTTTAGCTGAAATGCTCGAATTCTCCGGGAAATCTTCAATTACGCCGCTTACTGTAAGCGGAATTCGGTTTTCGTACATGATTTCTTTACCCAAGGGATTCTCTGTTCCAAAGAGCGATTTTGCCGTACTTTGGGTTATTAGTGCTGAAGTTAATGTTGAAAATGGTTTTTCCCGGTTGCCCGTTAAAAATGCGATGGTAAAAACGTTAAAAAAATCGTTATCAACCGACATGATATTGTCGAGATAGGATGCCTGTTCATTGACCTGCACGGCAACAGGACGGTTCATAATCTGTACTAAACATCCGCTTTCTATTTCGGGATAATTTTGAAGCAAAATGTCTTTTACCCTGTAATCGATTGAACTTGTGTTGTCTTCACTATTGACTAAACGTACAATTTGCCCCGCATTTTCATGATATCGGTCGTAAGAGTATTCTTTTATCAGGAATAAGGCAATTGCCAGGCAAATAGAAATACCAAAAGCAAATCCGCTAATGTTGATTACTGAAAACTTTTTATTCTTCCACAGATTTCTAAATGCTGATTTTAAATAGTAAGAGAACATGACCTTATTTACGTTTAATTATAATTATTCATATTTCAATGCCTCAACAGGATTTCTGATTGCTGCCCGCCAGCTTTGCCAACTCACCGTCAATAGCGCAATTCCCACAGCCAGTATACCGGCAATTGCGAAAATCCACCAGTTGATTTCAGTTTTGAGGGCAAAGCCTTCCAACCACCGGTGCAGAGCAAACCAGGCAAGCGGCACAGCGATGATAAATGAAACGACCACCCACCTTAAAAAGTCGCGGTTTAGTAAACCAACGACCTCAAATACTTTGGCTCCGTTTACTTTTCGTACACCAATTTCTTTGATACGGCGCGAAATGGCGTACGACGAAAGCGCAAACAAACCAATGCAGGAAAGCACAATGGCAACGATAGAGAACCAGGCAATAATCTGGTTTATTTTTACATATTCTTTATATTGTTCGTTTAGTTTGTCGTTGGCAAAAAAACACGAGATTGTTGATTCAGGTTGTGTATTTTCCCATTTTTCCTTCAGGAGTTTTATTACCTGTAAACCTGTACCCGAACGTGTTTTTATGGAAAGATAAGCCCAGTCGGAATAATTTTCCTGTTCCGAGAAAATATGGGCTACCGGCTGCATTTCATACTGTGCACCCTGATAGGCGAAATCTTCCACCTCGCCGATTATTTTATTCGGTGTACCCGACCTGGAGCTTTCGTGAATAATCTGGTTTTCAATTTGGTTATAGCCCAAAACCTGCATCGCTTTTTCATTGAGAATAAGGCTGTTCCCATAATTGTGGGTTTCGTCCGTAAATCCTTCTCCATTAATGATTTTAATCCCAAAAGTTTTAAAATAATCTCTTCCTACATATGCTTTCCTGAGATGAATGCTTTCCACATTACTTTCACCTTCAGTATAAAATGTATTATAGTTTTGGTGGTAATTTCCCGGCGTGCATTGCGAAAAACAAACCGATTCTACAAACGGGCTTGATTTTAGCTCATCGGCAATTCGTTTAAATTTTAATGAGGCAGCATTTAAATCTTGATATTCCCAGCTGGTCAATTCAGCCACAACCACATTTTCTCCATCAAATTTTGGATCATGGGTTACCATATATTGAATTTGTTTTCGCACCAAAAATGTGCCCGAAATAAGAACAATGGCAATCGCAAACTGTAATACAACAAGCGAATATCGTTTCATCCCAACTTTGCCTCCTTTAAAAATCTTTCCCTGCAAACTCTCTATTGAATTTAATCGCGACCAGTAAAGTGCCGGAGCAAATCCGGACAGCAATCCGACAGTTAGCCAGATGATCATCAGCAAAGGAAGCAGCAATTTATTTCGGATGAGGCTAAGGTGAAGTTGAGTGCCATAAAGCTGGTTAAACTCAGGTAAAAAGGAAGCTGCCAACAAATATCCAATAAACAAGGCGATAAAACTTACCATCAGCGATTCAATGATTATTTGCCGCACAAGGAAAGTTTTCCCGGCTCCAACCACTTTTTTTATTCCTATTTCTTTGGTTCTGCCCAGGGAGTTGGTGATGGTTAGGTTAATAAAATTCACCATGGCAATGCTCAGAATTCCCAAAGCAATAATACTTAAAATGATAATCAGGGTCCGGTTCGATTCCTGTTCAGCATGATAATTTTTAAAAGCCAGCAAATTTAGGTCTGCTTTATTGTTGCCTCCGGTCTGGAAATTATCTTCAGCAATTTTCTGCATTTTGCTGTAAATGGTTTCCGGTTGGGTTCCGTCTTTCAAAAGGACATACGTTTTTGAGAATGTATTATACCAGTCATGAACCTGTTTTATCCAGGGTGAAATTTCCTCTCCGGTTTCATAGGAAGTTACAATGTCGAATTTTATGGAGGAATTTTCAGGAATGTCAACCACTCCGTTTACATTCAGAAAAATATTGTCAAACCGAACCTGTAGTTTTTTGTCTGTTGCCGGATTTTCTCCGAAATATTTCTCAGCAAATTCCCGGCTAACTACCGCATTGTATTTTTGGTGAATATCATCGCCTGTTCCTTTTTCCAGAAATGGAAATGTAAATACCGAAAAAAAACCGGTATCGACGTATTGTACATTTTGGGCAAAAGCCTTTTCTCCATAACTCAACCGATACCCGTCCCAGTCAAAAATTCGCGTTCCATTTGTAACTTCGGGAATTTGTTCCAACATTTTTGGCAACAACAAGCCTTTGGTTTGTTCCCCTCCTCCTTCACGAACCCGGTATATATTTTTCAGGTTTTTGTTGAAGTGATTGTAGGTGATATCGTTATAGACGTATAGAAAGAGGATAAGAAACGAGGCAATTCCAACGCCCAGCCCCAATACATTTATTAACAGGTAATTCTTCTTCTTAAGTAAAAAGCGGAAGCTGTTTTTGAACTGTAGAAAATTCATAATGAAGGTGTTATTGTAATTAATTACAATTCCTTCCTGAATCCCGGATTTTAATATCTCCGTTTTTTTATTTACATCCGTTTTCTCTCAGACTATGACTTCATTAAAACAGGAAGAAATTTCTTACATATGTAATTGTTTTCATTTTTTGAATTCCAGAAACTGTGCCAAGCATTTAAGGTGTTGTTTGTCAGTTTGTTTTAATGTTTGTGCTTGTTGCCACTGTCTAAAAAATTAACACTCAATGTCAAAAGATTTGTCATTCATCGCCAGGGAAGAATGATTTTTTCCCATTTGATGAGACAGCTTTCACCCGGAGTAAGTTTTGGTTACTCGTATCGAAGTGCTTCTACCGGATTTCTCGTAGCCGCTCTCCAGCTCTGCCAACTAACGGTTAGCAATGCAATTCCCAATGCCAGCAAACCTGCCAATGCAAAAATCCACCAACTCAATTCGGTTTTATAGGCAAAATTTTCGAGCCATTTGTTCATTGCAAACCATGTTGCCGGACTTGCCAGAATAAATGCTATCAGTACCCATATTATAAAATCTTTGTTGAGCAGGATGAGGATTTCCGACACTTTGGCGCCATTTACTTTTCGTACTCCAATTTCCTTGGTGCGGTTTAAGCTGATAAGAAAGATTTGTCCCAAAATTCCCATACAAGTGAGCACGACCGCAATCAGCGAAAAAAATGAGATGGCTTTTGCCAGTTTTTCTTCCTTTACATACATGGCCTGAAACTGGTCGTCGTAAAATGTAAATTCCATGGGGTCATCGGGTAAAAAATTGTTCCATACTTTCCTGATTTGTTCCATTTGCCGGCCTGCATTCCCGGCAGAAAGCCGAAGCGAGAGTGTGCCGAATTCCTGCTCCGGATTATATATCAGTGCAACCGGCGTCATCTCTGAATGAAGCGATTCAACATTAAAATTATTAACAACTCCCACTACCTCATATCCTCCTTCCCGGCCGTTGTTGTATTTTTTTCCTTCAATATTCTCCCATCCGTAACGGACAATTGCAGCCCGGTTCATAATACAAGCCTTGTTTTTATCGCCGGCCATAAAATCTCGCCCGTCCAACAAATGAATCCCAAAAGTTTCCAAAAAATTATCCGACACATGAATACAATTGACCATAAACTCATTGTCCTCTACGCCGCTTCCCATACTCAAATTAATATTTCCGGGATTACCTGCACTTAGCGTGCTCCCGCTCACAAAAGGAAGTGTGGCAATTTCGTTTCCCAGTGCATTTGCTTTTTTAAATAAAAAAGGAAGTTCTATTCTTACCAGGTGTTCTTCATCAAAACCCAGGTCGTGATGTTTTACAAACTGAAGCTGTTTAAAAATAAGTAACACAGCTGCAATAAGTGCGATGGAAACGGTTAGCTGAAACGTTAACATGGCTTGTTTTATCCATTGTTTTCCCCTGGATTTTCGCCCGCCTGAAAGGAAATCGGTGATGTTAAAACGCGAAAGGATATAAATAGGAGCCAGGCTATTTAATAAAATAATAGCAAAAAAGATAGCTGCAAAAACAGGAAGCAACTGGTAAAAGTTAATATCCGAAATTTGTATGGAGCGGCCAAAGAGTGATTCGGCGGAAGGAAAAAGAATGGTAGTCAGTATAACTGAAATGAGCAATGCTATAATAATTCCCAGCGTAACTTCAATAAAAGAGTCCAAAATCAGTTGCGGTTTGCCTGCTCCGTTGGTTTTGTTAATTCCTATTTCCTTCAGCTTTGCATATTGCATTGAAATTGTATAGTTGAGGTAATTGATACTGGAAAGGAGAATAATCAAAATGCCAATGGACAGAAAAACCATAAGCATCTTCGAATTTCCTTTCGTATGTTCGTCAGCCCACCCAAGTTTTTTTGTCGAAAGATAGATGTCGGTTATATTTTGTAAAGCCAGGCTGTCAGTAGTAGTAAATTGCCCGATTGATGAATTGAGTTTTTCAGCAAATTCGTTGGGTTTAGTCCCGTTTTTTAGTAAAAGAAAGTGCTCGACAGGAAAAATGCAAACTCCGCCATTACATTCCTGTGCCATTTGGAACTCTTTATTTTCACTGTTTAAAAGAATCTCTGCCTTAAAACTGGAGTTTTCGGGGAGATCTTTCATAACAGCTGTAACCGTGGCTGTAAAGAATTCTTCTTTTACTGTGCGACCTAATGGATTTTTATCTCCAAAAAGTTTTTTAGCAAGCGACTCCGTAAGTACAGCCGAATTATTTTGGCTAAATGGTTTGTCTGCCACGCCCGCCACAATTTCCTGTGAAAAAACATCAAAGAAATTATTGTTTGTTGAAACCAGGTAATTTGCACGTATGTAGTCTTTTGTTTCAGCATCTTTTAGTGTAAACGGGAAATACGCAAATCCAAGTGGACATGTTTCTTCTATATCCGGGTAATTTTCCGAAAGTATCGTATTTAATTTGTAATCAAGTCCGGCCTTATCCTCTTTTGCATCATACAATCGAAAAATGTTATCGTAATTTGCAAAATGTTTGTCTACATTGTGTTCAGCATTATAAAACAATGCAATAAGAATACAGGCTGTAAACCCAACAGCAAAACCGCCGATGATTAAGGATGTGTACAATTTATTTTTTAGTAAATTCCGAACAGCCAGTTTTAATTTAAATCGTATCATTATCTGATTTTTTTTGTTTTACATGTTTATATCAAAGTGTTTCTATCCCGGGCAATCAGCTCTGAGTACGCGGGATTATTCATAGCGTAAGGCTTCTACCGGATTTTTTGTTGCTGCTCTCCAGCTCTGCCAACTCACCGTTAGCAATGCAATTCCCAGGGCCAGAAAACCGGAAAGGGCAAAAATCCACCAACTTAAGCTGGTTTTATAAGCAAAACTCTCCAACCATTTATGCATAGCGTAGTGTGCAATGGGTATCGCTAAAGTAAAAGCCAGCCCTACCCATTTTATAAAACGGATATTTAACATTGACATCACTTCGGATACCCTGGCACCATTTACTTTTCGGATGCCTATTTCTTTTGTTTTCCTGATAATGGTGAAAAAGCTAATCGCATACAAACCAACACATGCAATGGCTATTGAGATGATGGAAAGTACCAGTAAAAGTTTTTTTGCCTGCTGGTCGTTTAAATAATGTTGTGCCAAAACTTCGTCGTGGAATTTGTATTCAAACGGGAAATCGATATTGTATTTTTTCCATAAATTTTGAAGGATTCCCGTTACTTCAGCAATCTGGCTATTTTGTACTTTTACAAAAACATTCCCTTTATCTTTTACCAGAACCATTGCCAGTGGTTGTATCTGGTGGTGTAACGAGCGAAAATTAAAATCTTTCACTACGCCAATCACTTTATAATCACCATCAACAATTACCTTTTTACCTAAAATCGATCCTTCCCCGGTATATTTTTTTAACGCAGCTTCATTCAGCACAACGCCTTTAAAATCAGATTGAAATTCCTGGTTGAAAAATCGACCTTCTTTTATCTTCAGATTAAAGGTGTTGATGAAATCCGCACTCACGGGCATAACCGAGGTATGGAAATAGTTTGTTTTATCCATTGTTTCAAAGTAGGCATCGTTCATCCCGGGGTCATCCCCAAAATAATTGTCGCTGGTGGAAACGGATTTTACCGCACTGTATGTTTTTAAATCATCAATAAAACTCTTTCGGGTCTGCTGATTCATCGACCACATGGATAGCATCATAACATTTTCTGTATCATACCCCCTGTCTTTGTGAACCATGTAATTGATTTGTTTCTGGACAATTACAGAGGCAAGAATAATTAAACCCGAAAGAACAAACTGAAAAAAGACAAAACTGCTGTTTACAGAAAAACCTCTTTTTGAAGGTCTTTCTTCTTTGATTAGACTTAGTATCTTTTTGTTTGAAATAAATGATATGGGCAGAAAATTGGCAACCAGGTTAAAAACCAAAAGAGCAATAAAAACACCGCCAACAATTTTTATCATTTCACTACCTGAAAGAGAAATATCAAAACCAAGGAATTGGTCCAGGGTATTTTCTGCCAGCATATAAATGGCAAATGCCAAAACAAAACCAATAAGCCAGAAAATTATTGTTTCATATAAAAACTGGGAGAAAATATTGTGGCTGTTGGCACCTGTGGTTTTTTGTATACCTATCTCTTTTAGCCGGGTTGATAAATTGGCTATATTAAGATTAATAAAATTGATAGATGAAATCAAAAGAATTAACAGAGCCAGAATAATTGCTCCGTAAACATATGTTTTATTAGATGTTACAGCCGGATCGAATTTGTGGTTGCTAAAATGAATGTCAGTTAACTTTTCAGCGGTATATAAAATATACATTTCAGGAGAAACTTTGAAATCCTCCAGTGTTTTTGCGCTTGCCCCGTCAATATCGTCAACATAATGTGTATATACGGTTTTACTGATTTTAAAATTTAGTTCATCAGGAGAGATATTGGCACCGTTGGTTTTAAAATAAGTATAATAACTTTGCGAACCCCAGCCAACCTTATCCGGATTCGATTTTTCCAGCGATTGAAAAAGTTTCGCCCGCAAATGAAAATTCCGGGGTAAATCTTCAAAAACACCTGTTATAATACAATCCTCACCGCGTACTTCAACTACTTTACCCAGCGCATTTTCCTCAGACCCAAATTGTTTTTTCGCCAGGCTTTTAGCCATAATCATATTGTTATTGGCACCTAACGGATTTTGTGTTTTTGTTTCTACCGAGATGCTGAAAAAAGAGAAAAAATTAGGGTCAGCATAAACCAGATGTCCTCCGTTAAAATCAAGATTATTGTATTTTACAGAGGCCTCACCCTGGGGAAGAATTCGGGTTGCTTCGGTTATCTCAGGAATTTCAGCAGTTATTACTCCTGCCATTGCCGGGCTTGTAACTGCAAAATCTGCCTCCTGGTTATTTAATTTACCCTGCATCAGGCAACGATAAATTTTATCATGACCCGGTATACTTTTATCAAAACCGGTCTCATAAACCACATAACCTGCCGCAAACAAGATAACAGCAAATGAAATACTTAACCCAAACAATTTTGCAAACGTCAGAACCCCGTTTTTACGGGCATTTCTAAATGCTATTTTTAATTTGTAAAGTTTCATTTCTTTTTTTTGTTTTATTTATTCATACCGCAATGCTTCAACTGGATTTCTTGTTGCTGCGCGCCAGCTTTGCCAGCTCACAGTTAACAACGCAATTCCCAGTGCCAGCACCCCGGCCAATGCAAAAATCCACCAATTTAAACTGGTTTTGTATGCAAAACTTTCGAGCCATTTGTTCATGGCAACCCAGGCAACCGGACTTGCAATAACAAATGCAATAAATACATAAAGCGTAAAATCTTTATTGAGTAGGATGAGTATCTCCGATACTTTGGCGCCATTTACTTTGCGCACGCCAATTTCTTTACTTCTGTTCAGGCTGATGAGGAAAATTTGCCCCAAAATTCCCATGCAGGTGAGTACAACCGCAATCAAAGAGAAAAATGAAATCGCCTTTCCGAGTTTTTCTTCTTTTACATACATTGCCTGAAACTGATCGTCGTAAAATGTAACATTCATGGTCTCGTCAGGAATGAGTTCATCCCAGATATTTCGAATCTGTTTGAGCTGCTGTCCGGTATTTCCAGCAGCCAACCTCACTGATAATACATTGTACTGTCCCTTCTGAGTATCGTAAAGTAAAACCGCTGGCTCAATAGTCTGGTGCAACGATTTTACATTAAAATTTTGTGCTAATCCAATTACTTCGTATCCACCTTCAATCCTGTTATTGAATCTTTTTCCTTCAAGATTTTCCCATCCGTATTGTTTGTATGCTTCTTCGTTTATTATACAGGCTTTCCCTTTATCTCCGTCCAGAAATTGCCTGCCTTCCAAAAGTTCTATTTCCATGGTACGTACAAAGTCATCATCAATAAAAATGCAGTTAATGTCAAAGCTATTTTCACCGGTGTTACTCCCCATAGTGTTGTTTATCATTCCCGGGCAGCCAAAACTCAATGTGTTGCTTTTTACAAAGGAAAGCTTCTCCGTTTCCTGTTTTAAAGCCGGTAAATTAGGATTGTTAAACGGGAGGTCGATTTTTACCAGCCTCTCTTCATTAAAACCCAGATCAAAATGCTTGACGTAACCAAGCTGTTTGAAAATAACCAGAACTACCGCAATCAATGCGATAGATGCCGTAAGCTGAAAAGTCAGAGTTATTTGTTTACTTACTTGTTTTCCACGGCGTTTTCTTGAACCGGAAAGAAAATCAGTAATATTAAACCTTGAAACAAGATATACGGGCGCCAAGCTATTCACCAGGATTATGATAAAAACAATACCCATAAAGAAGGGTATTATTTTTAAGAAGTCAAGGGTGTGAATATGAAGTTGTTTTCCAAACAATGTTCCGGTAGTGGGTAGCAATAAAATTGCTAACAAAAAAGAAAAAATCACCGAAATCAAAATTCCTGTCGCAACCTCGGTAACCGAGTAGGCAACAAGCTGTCTCCAACCTGCCCCAACAGTTTTGTTGATCCCGGTTTCTTTTAATTTTGAATACTGAATTGAAACCACATAATTCAGATAATTTATACTCGACAGCGCCAGAATAAGAACTCCGATAAATAGAAAAATTGTTAGCATTTTACTATTTCCTTTAGAGTGAGTGTCGTACTGGGAAAGTGAAGAAAGATAAATGGCGGATAAATTTTGCAATTCCGGGTCTTTCAATTCAAAATCATAGTTGTTAATGGTTTGCTGAAGCCTTGCTGAGAATTTGTTTACTTCAGTACCTTTTCTGAGCAGAAGAAAATGGTGTGTGAGAAAAACACAAATTCCATTATTACAGGCTTTAGAAAGTCGAAAATCTTCATTTTCGCTATTTAAAAGGATTTCGGCCTTAAAGGTTGAGTTCTCCGGCAATTCCTTTATCACAGCCGTAATAGTAGCTTCCAAATAATTAAAAATGGTGAGAGATTGTCCAACCGGATTTTTGTCACCATACATTCGTCTGGCAACAGTTTCTGTAATAACTACTGAGTTGTGTCCTGAAAACAGATCAGCCGACAAACTTGAAATAATTTGCGGCTGGAAAATCTGAAAAAAATTGTTGTTTGTGCTGATAATGTTGTCCACACGTGTGTCAGTATGTGTCTGTTTGTCAACCACCGAGATTTCAAATCCGCTAAGATAATTTACCGGACACGCGATTTCTATTTCCGGATAATTTTCTGCGAGAACCGGAAACAATTCATAATCAAGGTCGAAGTCTTTTTCGCCTTTGTCATAGAGTCGGTAAATTTGTTTGTAGTTGGCGAAGTCTTTGTTTACGCTATGCTCCGAATTATAGTACAAGCCAATTAAAATGCAGGAGGCAAAGCCTATCGAGAAACCTCCGATGATGAGGATGGAATAGAATTTATTTTTTAATAAACTCCGAATTGCCAGTTTTAAATTTAAAAGTGTCATTTTAAAATTTTTTTATTTAACCTTCATGCTTCCAGCCCGAATAATGTGGATTACTCATATCGTAATGCTTCAACCGGATTTCTGGTAGCTGCTTTCCAACTTTGCCAGCTAACTGTAAGTAACGCAATTCCCAAAGCCAACGCTCCGGCAAGGGCAAATACCCACCAGCTTAAGTTGGTTTTGTAGGCAAAGTTTTCCAGCCATCTGTTCATGGCGTAATATGAAACAGGTATCGCAACGACAAACGATACAGCCACCCATTTTATAAAATCTTTATTGAGTATCGCGAGAATTTCAGAAACCTGAGCGCCGTTTACTTTGCGGATGCCAATTTCTTTGGTTCTCATTTCAGCAATAAAAATGGAGGTGCTAAACAAACCCAGACACCCGATAAAAACAGACAACATTGTTACCAGAAGAAAGACCTTGCTAAATTTACGGTCTTCTTTGTAAAGATTGTTTAGTGTTTGGTCGAGAAAATGGTACTCAAAAGGCCAGCCGTTGGCAAGGTCATTCCAAACAGTTTCTATTTTGGCGAGTACATTTTGCAACTGTTCGCCGTTGTCAGTCTGCAGGTTCAAATACAAAATTTCCAGGTTCTCAGGTTCAGAGCAGATAAAGCCAATGGGGCCGATGGCGTGGTGTAAAGATTCAAAATTAAAATCTTTAACAACACCTATTATTTCGCCCGATGCCTCATCGTAAGAACTTATGTAGGCGTTTTGTATGTCTTCGATTCCGTATGTTTTGATTGCAGCTTCGTTAAAAATATGCTCCCGCTCATGAATGGATGAAGAACGAAAATTAACGCCGTTGACGATTTCTATCCCAAAAAAATCAAAGAAATTTCTATCTACCCTCATGGCTTCATAGCCGATACGTTTTTCTTCACCGTTGTTGTTCAGCGACATGCCCCAACCCATTTCCGACTTGCCCAGTGCCTGAGAGGCCATTGTTATGTTTGTGACTTCAGAAATACCGGACAATTCCTGTTTTATAGTTTTAGCCTGTTCAGCTAATTTTTCGTGTAGCGGAAGGTAAACGATATTGTCCTTTTGAAATCCCATGGAGTGGTTTTGCATAAAATTGTTTTGCTTGTTAATTACCAGCGAAGCAATAATTAAAGCAATGGAAAGGGTAAACTGAACCACGAGCAAAGCGTTCCGGAGATTTTCCTTTTTTCCCGGAGTGTTACTTTTTAAAACTTCAAATAGATTTTTTTGATGAAAATAGGAAGCAATAAAAACAGTTGAAAAGAAAAGAGTAACTGTAACAATACAAAATCCTGTAACCAGTGTATTGATTTTTAAAAAGCTTGAAAAATGGAATGATGAATCAAACAATTGGTTTAACAGCGGAAGCGAGATCATAATCAAAAGGGCTGCGAAGAAGAGGGTGATAAAAAGAACAGGAATAATTTCGCTTACAATTCTGATTAACGATTGCCATGTGCCGGCCCCCATAACTTTATGGATTCCGGCGTCTCGCGATTGTTTAATTTTTTGTGCCGTATTCAGATTAATAAAATTGATAAGTGCAAGGAGAAATACAATGATCATTACTGTACCAAGTACTTTTACTCTTCTCATACTGCCACTCAACAAAACATCACTGTGTTGTTCTGAAAAGTATAAGCTTTTATATGGCTGTAAAAAGATTTTTCCCTTGTCCTGTTTTGCCCATTCGGGAGCGGCAGAGTGAAATGCTGTATTAAGCTGGTTTTCGATATTTGTTTTAGAGTGGGCGGAGACCAGAGATACAAAAGCTTCATAACTTGTTTGTCCCCAATGGTCTGTTTTGTACCAGGCAACATTACTCTCCAGCGCCGCAACAGGGATTATCGCGTCAAATTTCATTAAGGCTTCAAGTGGCAAATCTTTAATAACAGCAGCTACATTAAAATTCATTTCCCCAAAACTACTGGTTCTGAATTTTAGCGTTTTACCAAGCACATCAATCTTTCCAAATATTTTTAATGCTTCGGTTTTTGTTAAAATAATATTATCGTCGACTGCCAAAGCATCATCAAGAGCTCCGGCAATTATTTCATAATTAAATACATCAAAAAAGTATTTATCGGCATAAAGAATTTTCCCTGCGTTATACTGGTTTTTATCCACTTCGTAGTAACTTCTGTCCGACCAGTCTTCATGGGTTTTTGTTATACCCTTTATTTCAGAAAATTTACCGGTGAATTCTTTGATACTGCGCGATGACCAGTAATTTCCTTTCTCAGCACTAAGCTTGTATAGGTTTTGGTAGTTTTCTACTGATTTTCCCCGGTTTAACTCGGTGAAAATAAATGTGCTTAAAAAAAGTGTCAGGGCGAAGGCCACACTTAGTCCCAGCACATTGAGCAGCAACTGGCGTTTACCTTGCAGCAGCTGCCGAACAATTCGTTTTATTGAATATTTGAACATGGCCAATATAATTTAAGTTATTCCTACCTAAGTATTTCAACCGGATTTCGTGTCGCTGTCCGTCAACTTACAGCCCCCTATGGGGGACTTTGAACCGGTGTACATTTTTGCATCTCTTTATCATTATTGTTTTTTTAATCTCGCAAATCTTAGTTCCTCCTCTTTGTGGAGGTTCGGAAGGGCCTTACTCATATCGTAAGGCTTCGACAGGATTTCGTGTTGCAGCCCGCCAGCTTTGCCAACTAACTGTTAGCAGTGCGATTCCCAGAGCCATTAATCCGGCCATCATAAATATCCACCAGCTTACTTCGGTTTTGTACGCGAAATTTTCCAGCCATTTATTCATGGCGAACCAGGCAAGCGGCGTAGCAATAACAAAGGCAACAAGTACCCAAATCAAAAAATCTTTGTTAAGCAGGGCAACGACTTCTGAAACTTTTGCACCATTTACTTTTCGTACGCCAATTTCTTTTACCTTCTGCTGGATATAATATAGCGACATGGCAAAAATCCCCATCGAAGAAATGATGATGGAAAGCAATGTGAAAGCCCCAATTAGTTTTGAGCGTTTAACTTCGGTTGAATACCACTCGTCAACACTTGAGTCGACAAACCCAAACTCCATTGGTTCCCCTCCCGTAAACGAGGCTTGCTTTTCCCTGATTCTTTTTACCGTTTCAATAATGTTGGCATCACTTATTTTTACTGCGATACTCCAGGGGAAATCTTCGTTAGTCATTTGCCGGATAATTGCCGGGCCAACTTGTTCGTGTAACGACCTGAAATTAAAGTCTTCGACAATACCTAAAACAGGAATTTCATTGTCATAATATTTGAAAGAGCTTGGGTTTTCTCCCAATTCAAGCAATTTCACAGCTGTTTGATTAATCCATACTCCATTTTTTGAGTAGGCGACTCCTGTTTCATTTATTTTCAAACCAAAAATTTTGAGATAAAGGCTGTCGCCCCTGAATTCCTGAAAACTAACCGGTTTTTCGTTATAGTTAAACGACTGGTTGTTTCCGCCATCAATGGGCATTCCCATACAGAAGGAAGCCTCTTCAACACCGGGAATCGATTTTAGTTCGTTGCGAAATGCTTCTCTTTTATTGGCTTCAATGGTGTTATCCATCCAAAAAATGTTGTCTTTGTCAAATCCCATGTCGTAATTCTGCATAAAATTCGACTGTTTTGTAATGGTTAAGGTGCTTACCAATAAAATAATAGCGACCGTGTATTGAAAAGCAATCAGGACTTTGGAATAACTTTTACGGGTTTTAAATGCAAAGCTGCCTTTTACCACCTCAACCGGATTAAATTTGTTTGCCACCAGTGCCGGGATAGTTCCGGATACCAAGCCCGTTGCGCCAATGATTAAAAGCGAGGAAAGGACAAAAGCACCGCTAAATTGATTAGTAAGATTGAGATCCGTGTCCATTTGGTTGTTAAAAAAGGGTTCTGCAATTAATGCCAGGGCTATAGCTATTAAGGCAGCAAAAAAACTTAATGCAACAGATTCTGATATTTGTTGATAAACCAAGGCACCTTTTGAGCTTCCAATCAACTTTTTAATGGCAATTTCTTTGCTGCGATTCCCGGCCTGCGCTACCGTAAGATTGATATAATTTATAATGGCAATTACCAGGATTAGTATAGCAATTCCTCCAAACATGAACACCGAACTTTTGTTATTTTGCCGGATTGCCGGCCCCCTGGAATTACTAAAATAAACATCAGTAAGGGGCTCAAACTCGAGTTCTTTCGAAAAGCCTTGTTTGTACATCCAGTAGTCCTTTTTAAATTGCTCAAGAATTAAGGGTGCTTTTGAAGGTAAATCGGCTCCTTCTTTTGCCAAAAAATAAACGGCAAATGAACTGTTATTATTAGTGGTAAGAAGTTCCGGATAATTCCAGAATTCAGCCAGCATATTAAAAGTAATTATTGCATCAAACTTTTCAAATTGAGTATTCTGTGGCATATCCTCAATAATTCCGGAAACGATAAACGATTTATCATTCATTTGGAACGATTTCCCCATCGGATTTTCGTTGCCAAAGATTTTATGGGCAAAGGTTTCCGAAAGCACAGCTTTGTCTTTGGTTTTTAAAACTTCGCGCGGATTGCCTGAGATTAAATCAAACGAAAACATAGTAAAAAAGGCAGAATCAGCTAACAGGTAGTTCATACGCGTTTGTTCATCTCCCGGGAAAACTGCGTTCCCCGACATATTTTTTATACGCGTGTAGGCCTCTACTTCGGGCAGCTGATTTTCGATATATTCACCGGTGGGTGCACCAAAAGTGGAACCCTCTTCCCGGTAGAGTCTGTAGAGCCGGTCCTTGTTTTTATGAAACTGATCAACAGAAAGTTCCTGTTTTATATAAACAGTTAACAATAATACAAACATTAGCGATACGGCAAAGCCTGATATGGTGACAAAACTGTACAGTTTATTCTTGCTTAGAAATTTTATAAAGGATCTTAATGAATTACGTTTCATAAATACTGTTTCTAATTGTTTCAATTTGTTTATTTGTATCTCAATATTTTAATTGCAGGCGAGATCTCCTCTCTCCTCTATTCATATCTGAGTGCCTCCATCCCAACGCTGCGGTCGGGATCTTCGCTTTACTCATATCGTAAGGCTTCGACAGGATTCTTAGTAGCGGCCATCCAGCTTTGCCAGCTAACCGTTAGCAATGCAATTCCCAACGCCAGAAAACCTGCAAGGGCAAATATCCACCAACTTAAACTGGTTTTGTAAGCAAAATTTTCAAGCCATTTATTCATCGCGTAATACGCAATTGGCGTAGCAATTACAAAAGCAAAACCAACCCATTTTACGAAGTCTCTGTTAAGCACCATCAAAACTTCACCTATTCTAGCACCGTTTACTTTCCGGATGCCGATTTCTTTTATCCTTAACAGGGAAGAAAAATAGGAGACTCCCAGTAACCCCAGCACAGCAATGAATATTGAAAGGGTAGTTAGTAAATTAATAATATTGCTAAACTTTCTTTCCGTTTTATAAGCTGCCGCTATTCGTTGATCAAAAAATTCGTATTCAAAAATAGTATTGGGTAAGTATGTAGTTGCTGTTTTCCTCATCAATTCAATTATTTCGGAAGGATTACCCGAAAACCGGACAATGGCATGCGATATATTATCAGGGCTGTAATGGGCTACAAATGGTTGTATCGACATTTGCATTGATTTATTGTGAAAGTCTTCGATAACACCGGAGATTCGATATTCTGTACCGCCCAGTTTAATTTTTTCATTTAAGGGATCTTTCACACCACGTTCATCCAGCAGGGTTTGATTAACGATACATTGATTTTCGACATTCTCTTTAAAACCATTACCCTGGCTGAATTTTATTTCCATGGTATTAAAAAAGTCCTTATCAACATTAATAAATTCAGTTGCTCTCATTTGCTGATTACCCAGGCTATCGGTATAAACTTCGCCATAAATATTACCCATTCTGGAAAGTGGGAGATTGTTCGTCCCTGCCACATTTCTGATATTTGGATTTTTCAACAGTTCTTCTTTGAAAACCGGGTAAGAATGAACATCCTTTGGTGCAATATTCATTGAAATTAATGACTCTTTGTTAAATCCCAAATCGCTTTCCTGCATGAATGAAAGCTGTTTATGAACCAGCATTGATGCAGATATCAAAGCGATGAATGCCATCAGTTGAAAAGTTAAAAGTGAGTTAAAAAGAATTTTGCCAGCTTTTCCCTTGCTCAATTTATTTTGAAGAATTTCGATAGGCTTTATATTACCGCTAATAAGTTGGTTGATAAACGATGAAAGTAAAATGATTGAAAAGGAACAAAGCAGTGCTCCTGTTATTATTTTCTTTGTGTTTAGTATGGCATTAAAAGGTACGTCGTTGCCAACAAAATTGGGGAAATAGGGTTGGGTTAGCTTAAACAAACCAAACGTAATTACAAAAGCTATCACCGAGAAAATAAAAACCGATATTGAGTTTTTTAAGAATAAGTGAGATTTTTTGGCGCCCGAAACTTTCTCGATTCCCCACAAACGCATTTGCTGCGTTTTTTCAATGGTCGACAAAAGCACATAGTTGATAATTGAGATGAGAAGAATAAGCACGCCCAACGTGATGAATATTTTCAAACGCATGTTAATATGTATTTTACTCAGCTTAGTTAATAATAATGTTGGCGATTTTTCCAATTTGGCGAGTCTGACATAATCCTGTGCAAGTTTTGCCGTAAAATCTGAAATATCTGACTCAGGTGTCAACTCAATAAAATTTTTACACTGGTAGTTCCAATCCGATTGGTAATCCTTTTTTCCCTGCGCCTGCATAAAATGCGAAAGACTACCAATCCAGTGATAGCTGACATTTGAATTGCTTGCCGGATTTTTGATGATACCGGTGATCGTGAAGTCAATAAGTTGATCATTAATAATAAGTGAAACCGGAGTGCCCATAACATCAAGTTTCCCAAAACGTTTTGTTGCGATATCTTCCGATATAATTAGGGGGTTAGGTGCATTGAAACTTTCTTCTGCATTACCCGCAATAAAGCTAAAACTGAAAAAATCAAAGAAGTTTTCTTCAACAAATCCAATTTCAGTGTAATCCGATTTAATTAGATTGTTTTCCTGCTTAATGTAAATTGTACTATTTCTATTGTCGAAACTGGTGCTTTTAACCACCTCAGGATAACGGTCAGGCAAAGATTCGAATAGCACATAGGGTAGAGGAAATTGAAAATAATCTTCTCCAAACTGATCACGGGCTTCCATACTGAATTTATTCCCGGCTGAATCTTGAAAAGAGTCGAAGCTTGTTTCATGCAGCACATAATAACCAGCTGCCATAAAAACCCAAAGGCCAATAATTAGTCCGCTAACTTTTAATACTGAAATGTATTTGTTTTTTAAAAGAGACCGTAATTCACGAATAAAATATAGTTTGAACATGATATTATTTTATTATTTACATTATTCATATCACAATGCCTCAATCCCGACGTTATGGTTAGGATTCCTGCCTACTGGCACTGGTTTTCACCCCTAAATTCCTTGAAGGGGACTTTTGAGCTTGTATTTCTAAAACGTCTTCGTTCAAATTATTGTCATTAGTAGCTTTTCCCGGTTCTCCCTTTAGGGAGTCAGAGGGTGAAAAAGCAGATTTGTCACTCGTACCTCAATGCCTCGACCCCGACGCGTTGGTCGGGATTTCCGCCCTCCTCTATTCATATCGGAGAGCTTCAACAGGATTTCTTGTAGCCGCTCGCCAGCTTTGCCAACTTACTGTTAGCAACGCAATTCCCAGCGCCAGCAAACCGGCCAGGGCAAAAATCCACCAACTCAAACTGGTTTTGTAGGCAAAATTTTCCAGCCACTTATCCATGGCGTACCAGGCAACGGGCGTTGCGATTACAAAGGCTATCAGAACCCATTTTACAAAGTCTTTGTTTAGCATTGCCAGTATTTCAGATACTTTAGCGCCGTTTACTTTCCGGATGCCGATTTCTTTTACTTTTTGCTGACTGGCAAAAATTGACAATCCTAAAATTCCCAAACAACAAATAAAAATGGCGATGACAGAAAAGAAGAAGAAAATTTTTCTGAACTGAACTTCAGATCTGTACATTTGCGCTACCGATTCATCCAGAAATTCAAAATCTACAGGATAGCCGGTAGAAAGACTGGTTGCAGCTTTGTTAATCTGTGTAACGGCCCCATGTAAACTGTTAAAATCAGAAGATGCTATTTTAACGTAACAAAATTTGGCATAATCGTTAACTCTTATTATTACAGGGGAAATAGCTTTATGCACCGATTGAAAGTGGAAGTTATTGACAACACCAACAATTTCCATATTTTCTGAATTGAAAGCCGGGATTTTTACTCCCAATGGTTCTTCTAATCCATATTCATCGACAAATGCTTTATTAACAATAATTTTGTTTTTATCGGTTAACATATCTGAAGAGAATAGCCGGCCTTTTATGGGATTTAAACCTAAGAGCCCCGGAAAATTATTATCGCATCTTATAATATGACTGCTTATATTTTCCTTCTTTTCACCTTTATAAGTTATCGTCATCCCATACCACTGCTCAATGGATTCCCTGCCGGGTAAAAAGTTTGTATAGCTTACTTCTTTTACACCGGGAATTTGCTCTATCTTCTCTTTTAGAATATCTTTTTTTAATTGAGGAGTGAGTTGAATTGTGTATATATTTTCATTGTTAAAGCCCAACTGTTTTGAGCCATATTTTACCTGTTTTTGTACAGCCCATGTAAATGCAATCAATATTATGGCAACCGAAAACTGAGTGATAACAAGTATTCTTCGGGTATGGTCAGTCTTTCCCTTTCCCGTAATATTTCTTTTTACGGAGTCAATAGGATTTATAGACGATAGTTTTATAGCCGGCACAATAACTGATAGGGTGGAAATAATCAATGCTGCAGAGATGGATGCCAGAATAAACGAAGGATTTAAAATAACACCTGAGTGAATTGCAACTCCGATTTTATTGGAAAGAACCGGTATTGTTATCAAAGATATCATGTAGGCAAACACAACCGAAAAAAGAAAAAATAATGCTGACTCGCCAATAATATTTTTGAGAATATGTTTTTTTTCGGCTCCCGAAATTTTTAGTATTCCGACGTTTTTTAATCGTTCAACAGCAAGTGAAAATGAAAGATTAAGATAATTTATTATGCCCATGAGCAAAATGATTGCTGCAACAACTGCCAAAATCGTGGTTGAGGTCTTGTTTCCGGTTTTCAGATAATTTTGTCTTGCGACATCAACATCAGAGAAATAAAATGAGCTAAAAGCTTTCAGTGAGATTGTGGTTTTATAATTGTTTTCAGGATAAAGCTGTGCTATCTTTTTCCCAATTTGATCGGGGCTGGCAGTTTTATTTATTAATACAAAACTGGTAAAATTTGACATTCCCCAACTGGTAAATTCATCTCCGTTGGGACTGACTTGCGGAAGGCTAATCATTGGAACAATTGCATTAAAAGACAATGATGATTTCTCCTGAGGTTCCTCGATTACCGCGCGCACGGTTAAATTGTGCCTGTTATCCATTTTAACCGTTTCACCTATGGGTGAAAGTTGCCCGAATAGTTTTAAAGCTTCTTTGTTTGTAAGAACAATTGACATTGGTGTTTTGAGTGCAGTTTTTAAATCTCCGGCAATACATTGATATGAAAAAAGATCGGTAAAAGTAGAGTCGGCCAAAATCAGCTTACTGGTTATCGGGGGATTTTCTCCTACCTGAAAGGTCGTTTCCCCAAATGGACTTCTCATACGTACAACTTTTTCAACCTCCGGAATTTCGTTCTCAATGTGTTCTTTGAGAATTGCCGGTGTGTAGGTATGTAATTCACCTTGAAATCCTTCGGAACAAATAACATACGTATTGTCAATGTTTTTATTAAACTTGTTTGCACCCGTTTCGCCAAAATAATAGGTGGCAAGAACAAATACCACAGTCATGCTTAAAATCAACCCGACAAAATTAATGGAGTAGATAAACGGCTTTTTAGCAATGCCTCTTTGTATAAATTTTAAAAAGTGCGATTTCATAATTTTTTATTTTTATCTGATGGCTCAATATCCAATTTTTACTCATATCGCAGAGCTTCAACGGGATTTCTCGTTGCCGCCCTCCAGCTTTGCCAGCTTACAGTGAGCAGCGCAATCCCCAAAGCCAGTGCTCCTGCCAGCGCAAATATCCACCAACTTAAAGTGGTTTTATAAGCAAAACTTTCAAGCCATTTAATCATGGCAAACCACGCAACAGGTGTTGCAATTGCAAAAGCAACAACTACCCATCTTACAAAGTCTTTGTTCAGCAGAGCCATTACTTCTGATACTTTGGCTCCGTTTACCTTTCTTATTCCAATTTCTTTTACCCTTCTTTGGATGATAAACATCGACAATCCTGTTAATCCGAGAATAGCAATTGAAAGAGCAACTATCATAAAATAGTTCAGGAGCTGTTTTATGTTTTCCTCGGCGGTATATAGCCGGTTAAAGCGGTCATCTATAAACTCATACGAGAAAATATTTTCCTGTAAATTATATTGCTGCCAGATGTTCTCGATAAAAGCCAGTGTTTTGGTTTTTTCGAAAGGAGTAATCCGAATGGATACCGTATTAAAACTTTCGGGGCGGTACATCATAATCACCGGAGCGAGTGGAATGTGCAGCGACTCATAATGAAAATCTTTGGTCACGCCTATTATTCTTTCCACTTGTCCGCTGTAATCGATTTGATTACCAATTGCATCCTCAGGCGAATCCCAGCCTATTTTTTTTGCGGCAGTTTCATTGATCAGATACCCTGTATTCGATTCACTAAACTTTTCAAAATTTTTACCTGCTGCAAGTTCGATTTTATAGGTTGTAAGAAAATCTTCATCTACCCTGATGTTGGCCAGCCTGAAATCAAGAGGATTGGAACTCCCGTCGGAAACGACTTCTGCTGAACCGGAATCCCAAAGCCCCTGCGATGGTGTTCTTTTTGATGCCGATGCTGAAAGAATGTTTGGGTTCTGCACCAACTGTTGTTTAAATACATCCAGTTTTTCGTTGAGCTGGGGAGTGGAGGGTATAACAACCACATTTTCTTTGTCGAGGCCTAAGTTTTTATCGTGTAAATAGTTTATCTGTTTGAAAACAAACAAAAATGATATTACCAAAGCAATGGAAACTGTAAACTGAAAGGTTACCAATCCACCGCGGAATGTATTATTTCCGGTATTTATTTTTTCTTTTCCGCTTGAAATTACCGGTTTAAAAGATGAAACAATCAGAACCGGATAAAGAACCGAAAGAATTCCTGTAACAACAGATAAAATAACAATACCTGCGATTAAATCTGTATTTTCAGCTATCTTCAAATGAAAATTGTTTCCTATAATCTGGTCTACTCCGGAGGAAATAAGCAGGATAATTCCCAAGGCCAGTACTACCGAAATAAAACAAAAGAAAACCGATTCTGCTGTTAGCTGAAGGATGAGGATTTTTTTGGAAGCTCCCACTACTTTTTTTACTTTGATTTCTTTTAAGCGCTTGGTGTACATTGCTACGTTTAAATTCATGTAGTTAATGCTGCCAAGAATAAGAATCAGTAATGCAACCGATGCAAGAATATAAACATATGAACGATTGCTGTACCAATCAAAGTGGATGTCGGTAAGCGCTTCCATTCTTATTTTTGTCCACTCCGTTCCATTTTCGAATTGTTTATTGATAAAACCATCCAGTTTGGAATCGATATTATCCGGCAGGTGCGGAATAAGGGCAAATGTTGTATAGTTATTGCTACTCCAGTTTTTCATCTCCTCTTGCCCAACGATGGATTCGTATGTACTAAATGAAATATAAATATCAGGATTAAAATGGGTATTTTGCCCCCAGTTTTTAAACACTCCCTGCACGATAAAACTGTATTTATTTCCTGTTTCATCTTTTACATCCAGCGATTTTCCGACGGCATCAGTCGTTTGAAAAAATCGTTGTGCGGCTTCTTCCGAAACAATTAAAGTGAGTGGTTCTTTTAATAAGTTATCATCATTGGGTAAGCCTTGAAAATCAAAAATATGGAGTATTTCAGGTTCAGCAAAACAGGTATTGTCTTCAAATATTTTTTTGTCGCCAACCCTAAAAACAATTCCTGTATTACTAACTCTTGCAATTTGTTGAATTTCCGGTATTTCATTTTTTAACAGGGGTGCAATTGGAGGTGCTACATTTGTTAAATGAAGGTTTTCGTTGCCATCCGGGTCATAAAAATACCGGTGTACCCTGTATATTTCCTTACTTTTCGAATGAAAGGAATCGTAACTAAGTTCATATTTTATCCAGGCAGATATCAGGAATACACTTAAAAAACCCAAAATGAGTCCAAAAATGTTAATTGCCGAATAAAACGGGTTTCTTTTTATATTTCTGAATATGGAATTAAAAAAACGTTTCATATTTTAATTTTTATATTATTCATATCTCAAACTGTCTACTGGGTTTTTAGTTGCAGCTTTCCAGCTTTGCCAGCTCACCGTTAGCAATGCAATTCCCAGCGCCAGCATGCCTGCCAATGCAAAAATCCACCAGCTCAGGCTGGTTTTATAGGTGTAGTTTTCAATCCATTTATTCATTGCGTAATACGAAATAGGCGTAGCAATTATAACTGCTGCCAATACCCATTTAACAAGGTCTTTGTTGAGCATTGCCAATATTTCGGATACCCTGGCGCCATTCACTTTCCGAACACCTATTTCCTTAATTTTATGCTGACAGAGAAAAACAGATAATCCCAATATTCCGAGAATTGAAATAATAACCGATAAAAAGCTAAAAGCGGTAATCAGTTTTACCTGTTGAGTTTCACTTGTATAAAGTTCGTTCATCCGGTCGTCCATAAAATAATACCGGAAAGGGATTACCGGGCTCACTTCGTCGTAAATCCTGCGAATGTTTTGCAGCGCGTCACCTGTTTGATTTGTATTAAGTTTTAAACTAACACAATGAAAAGCGTCTGTCGAAGAAGCGTGCCAGAAAGTGAAAGGCTCCACCGATTCGCGCAACGAAACAAAATTGAAGTCTTTAATAATACCAACAAGTGTACCATTGTTTATCTTTTGTCCGACTTTCCATCCGTAACGTTTGGCGGCTGTTTCATTGCAGATGAGATTTCCGTCTTCGGCCTTACTGTTTTTTATAAACTGTCGCCCCTCAAGCAATTTGAAATCCATCATCTCAACATAATTATCATCCGCAGCCCAATACCAGACAAGACATTTTTCACCATCTACTGTAAAAGTCATTCTTTCCTGTGCCTGGCCGGGAACAGCCCTTGAGAAAGCATAGTCGTTTATAAAGGGCGAATCATTTAACTTGTTTTTAAAGACTTCGATATTTTTCTTTATTTCATCGTTTAAGCGGATGACAAGTGTCTGTTCTTTTGAAAAACCAAGATCGGTTTCCCGCATAAAATGTACTTGTTTAATAACTGTAACAGAAGCAATAATCAGAGCGATTGTTGTAACAAATTGTGAAACAGTAAGCACCCCTCTGAAACTAACTTTTGTGCCACGTTTTAAGCCTTTGAGCAAAAAAACAGGATTTCCGGAGATGCTGTAAACCGCGGGATAAATTCCGGCCAGTAAACCAAGAGTAAGAACTGTTAATCCGACAAGAATCAGAATTCCTGTATTTTCTTTAAAGGGAAGTGTATAACCTAAGATTTGGTTTGAAACCCCTTTGTTTACCAGATAGGCAAGCGCAATCGCCACTAAAAATGAAAAGATAAAAAGGATAGATGTTTCGAGTAAAGAAATAAAAACAACGTCTTCTGTTCTGCCGCCAATAATCCTTGAAATACTTACACTTTTAATTCTTTTTGGAACATTTGCAGTAGCAAAGTTTATGTAATTGATTAGAACAACCAGCAGAATAAGTATTCCAACCCAGCGGAGGGATTGGACAAAAACTTTACTTTTTGATGAAAAGATGGGGGTTTCGGCAACTCCATCCGTAAAGTGTAATTCGGTTAACGGGCGCGCAACCAGCTCAACCGATGTACCTTTATTTACAAAAACGTTGTGTTTGGCTTTAACAATTGATTGTGAATTTAATTTTTTATTGAATAAGCTCTTGTCTGTTCCGGGTTTTACAAGAACAAACTGTGGGTAGTTGGTTACGTCCCATCCTTTAGCACTTTCCGCCATCCATCCGGTTGCAGGTAGTTTCAGAATAATGGGGCATGTAACTACGGAATTTTCAGGTAGATCGTTAAAAACGGCCGAAACAGTATAATTCGTTCCGTTGGCCGCAAGCTGTTTCCCAACTGGGTTATCATCGCCCCAGGCTTTCTGGGCAAATTTTTTGGAAATTATTGCTGTTTGGGGCTCTTCTAATGGAAGCTTTTGTTTCCCGGATATAAATTTGAACGTAAAAATTTCGGTGAGCATCTTGTCGCTGTATGCATAGTCTTCAAATTCTTTTACTATTCCAAGGTTATTTTCCCAGGTAAAACTAGCTTCCTGCCATTTTCCCCAGGGCATATAAGTTGTTGTCGCTGTTATTTCCGGAAATTCATTGGCGAGCGTCTCTCCTGTCGGGCCAAAAAGAAAAACCGATGTTTTGCTGTTACCGGGATATTTTACTTCAATCCGGTAGATATTTTCAGCGTTCTTGTTATAAGTGTCAAAATGGTATTCATTCCATAGATACAATACGATAAGAATAAAAGCAGCAAAACCACTCACAAGACCGGCAAGATTTAATCCGGTGGTGAGTATGGATTTCTTCAGATTTGCTGTTGCGAATTTTAAATAATATTTCATCTGTTAGTAACTAAAAGTTCTCTGTTTCTTGTATCAACCCTCCTGGTGTGTGTTGTTTATTGTTCAAATCCAGGTACTTCTATTCCGGGCGGTTGGCCACCAGTAACAGGGGTCACTCATATCTTAGTGCTTCGACCGGATTTTTTGCAGCGGCCTTCCAGCTTTGCCAACTCACAGTTAGCAATGCAATTCCCAGCGCCATTAATCCTGCCAACGCAAAAATCCACCAGCTTAAAGTTGTTTTGTAGGCAAAGTTTTCCAGCCATTTATGCATAATGTAATATGAAATTGGAGTGGCAACAACAAAGGCAAACACCACCCATTTTACAAAATCTTTATTTAGCATAGTTATCACCTCTGTAATCTTAGCGCCGTTTACTTTTCTAATGCCAATTTCTTTTATTCTTTTCCGGGTTTCATAAAGCGTAATGGCAAATAGCCCAATCGCTGAGATGATATAGGCGATGATGGTGAAAAGGATATAAATTTCGCTTAGCCTTTTTTCCTTATTGTACATCGATTGAATATCATCAGAAAGGAAGGTGTAATTAAAGGTTTCTCCCGGGTTGTTTTTTTCGAAAAGCTGCCGGACAAACTGAAGACCTGCCTGGTTTGCACCCTCTTCAAACTGAATCAGGAAATTATAATGCATTCTTTCAAAATAAACCATGACCAGAGGTTGTGGTTCCACGGAAAGATGTTCAAAATTAAAATCTTTAACAACACCGATAATATCATAAGTTCCCCATGAACTGCTTTTAATTTGTTGAGTTGAAATATCGGTTATTCCCCAGTATTTTTTGGCAGCCTCGTTAATCACTACTTTCTCATCGTAACTTTTATCCTTATCAAAATCGAAAAAACGGCCTTCTAAAATTTTTAATCCGAGCAGCTTTGTATATCCAGGTGTTACAACTAACGATTTTTCTGTAGTGAAATCCATCTCGTTACTGTTTAATTTCCACGACATATCAAATGGTTGAATAGGAGAATGTGCAATTGAAAAGCTTTTAATCGAACTTTGAACCGTCAACTCATTTTTCACATATTGAAAATTATTTTGATAATCCTGATGTTGCTTCATTTGCTCTTCACGGGTTCCGCTATAATTGGGTTCATGAAAAAGTTGTGTGCTAACAATATTTTTTGACTCGAATCCCAGGTCCTTATCAAGCATTAAATTCAGTTGTTTAACTACCACTATTGACGCTATCAGCAGGACAAATGAAAGTGTAAATTGCAGGGTTGTAAGTACTTCTCTCCCGGCTAGTTTAGTTGGTGCAAAAGTCTGATTTTTTAAACTTTTGGTAACAGGAAGATAAAAATAAACAAAAGACGGGTAAATCATCGCCCCGGTAATTAATACAAAAAGGATAACGCTGTTTAAAAAAAAGATTTGCCTGATGTCAGGAGATAAGTTTACTCTGGCAATTTGATTAAAATAAGGTAAAACGATGTGAAACGCCAGCGTGACAATAAAGGAAGAAACAAAAATGAGCAGGAGAATTTCGGTAAATTTTTGTAATAAAATGTGTTTTGAACCTGCCCCTGTAATTTTATTAATCCCGATGTTTTTAATTGAAAAATTGATATTAATAATTTGCAGATTGGTGAAGTTGAGTAGTGAAATAATAAAAATCACAGCGATAATTACATACAGGACATTGATGTTTTTTTTGTCGCCGTGTTTGGAGATGATTCCCTGAGTATTAATGTTGTTTCCCTCGAAATACATTTTACTTAAAGGGTAGATGCCAGTAGTACTTTCTTTAAAACGTTCTCTGTAATGTCCCAAACCCTTTATTTTTTCATAAAATTCAACCTCATTAAAATTGCTGTTTGCCAAAATGAAATTTCCGCCCATCCGGCTGTATTGCATCGAGTGGTTGGGAATGATAAAGTCAAATGTAATTGAGCTGTTGGAAGGCAGGGGATCCAGGATACCTTTTACGGTGTAAATCTTTTGTTCGCGTGTGGTAATGGTAACGTATTTCCCAATTGGATTTTCATCTCCAAATATTTTTTTCGCCATGTTTTGGCTAAAAATGATTGCATCCGGATCGTGTAATATTGCAGCTTTATCTCCAACTTTTAACGGAAAATCAAAAACCTCAAAAAAGCTGCTGTCGGCAACTATTCCTTCAGGCGAAAAAGAATGTTCATTATAAGTAAATTTGATTTCACCTTCTCTATATTTTTTTACATCGGTAAAGCTTTCAATCTCGGGATAATCTTTGTAATTAAATTTGAAAAATAAATCAGCTTCCCAGGCTTCGGGTTTACTTTCCGGTGAGTCTTTTAAAGTGATCAGGTAAATATCTTTTTCCCGCTTATGGAAATTATCCATCGAAAGTTCGTTGCGAATGTATGTGAAAAGGAGCGAGATACATAATGCTCCTAAAAACACGGTGGCAATACTTCCTGCAAAAACCAACCTGTTTGATTTAAAATTTCGGATAGCGTATTTTAGATAGTGTTTTAACATTCTTTTTGTTGCTTTTTATTTATCTCAGTACTTCTATTTACGAGCAGTCGGCTCCGATTCCCCGGGCTTATTCATAACGTAAAGCTTCAACCGGATTCCGGTTGGCTGTGCGGGTATAATTTGCAGCGGCTATTACTGCTACCATCAACAATACAAAAAGGCTGCAGGCAACAAATATTCCCCAATGAAGATCAATCTTTGAGGCAAAATTTTGCATCCATTTGTGGGCGGTAATCCACGCTCCTGTTAATCCGAGTAGTACTGCTGGTATAGCTATGTATTCCAGATCAACAATAAAAGCCCGGAGAATATCGGTAAGATTTGCGCCACTAATTCTGCGAATTGCCAATTCCTTGCGGCGGCGTGCAGCTTCGTTTGAAGTGTATCCAAGCAAACCGATAATTGTGATCAGCAGGATTACAATGTTTCCGGCCATCATGGCGTTACGGAAACCTTTCTCAGCCTGATAGCTGTATTTTTGCTCCTGTTCAAGGCTATGTACAACCGCATCCTGATGAGGCAGAAACTGATTGAAAATATCTGTTATCTTTTTTGACATTCCCGCTTCAGCAGTTTCGTTTACCTCCAGAAGGATGTAAAATGAAAAAGAAGAACGTTCAGCTCTTACCTGTTCAAATTTTTCCTGGGGGAAATAGAAAAATACCGATGGCCGAAGATCGGGAGCAGTAATTGTGTTGATAATAAAATCGGGGAAAACACCCCTGATTGTTGTTTGTCCGTGTTCACTAATGTCGACCTGTTCGCCAACCACATTTTTCCATCCATTAAATACTTTTAGCTTTTCTGCGCCTTTTTCACTAATCAGCACGTCGTTGGTTACTGAATTTTGTTGTGTAAAACCTTCTCCTTCAGGAACCGGAATGTTTAATATCGAAAGGTAATTTTCGTCTATCCAGTAAAAGTCAGCTACATTAAACAACTCTTTTTCTTTGTCAGGTGAATTGATGTTATTGCCTGAAGCTCCTTCGATTGGCACTCCACAGCCCATACCCACCGTTTCCACTCCCGGTACTGCACGCAATTCATTTAACAGCGTAGAAATTTTCTCGGCTTCCATTCCACTGGTTGAACCGTAATAGACTCCTTTTGTCCGGTATCCGTGGTTGGCATTAATAATACTGCCATATTGCATGCTCACGATTACCAGCATTGTCAAGATAAATGATGCACCCACAAACTGGAAGGAAAGTAATACGAGTTTCCATCTGTTCTTTTTTTGTTGAAAATTGCGAAAGGCTGTTGCCACCGGAACACGGGAAAAAAAACGCCCTGGCAGGTAGCTGGTTAAAATTACCAGTGTTATAATCAGAAAAAGTAAAGGCCAGATAACAACAGGATTTAACACCGAAATAAGTTTGTGTCCTACCTGCGCTTCCGCCAGCGGTTTTAAAACCAAGATGAGAAGGAATGCACCAATAAATGAAATCAGAAATAAAACAAAGGTTTCCGAGAAAATCAGCTGCTGAAGGTTTTTTGCTTCGGCACCGCATGTTTTATGTATGGCCGAACTTTTTGCTCGTTTTATTAAAGCGCTAAGCGTAAGTAATGTGTAATTCATGAGAGAGACAAATAATACGGCAAAAGCAATTGTCGCAAGTATCAGAATCATATCTTTCACGCCACTCGAATATAATTTTTTGATTGGTTTTAGTGTGTATTTCAGCACCATTCCCCCTTGCTGTTGCTCCAGGCTTTCAATATCCTGGTATTTTATCTGCATTTTTCGAATGGCCGGCGCCAGACTCTCAGGATCTACTCCGGGAGCGAGTTTTACTGCGGCATAATAACGGTCGTTTCCTAACCAGTTGGTAGAACCATCCCAGGAGAAAAATTGTCCTGTGGAAATCATTGAGATCAGTACGTCATATTCGTAGTTGGTGTTTTCAGGAAGTTCTTCAAATACTCCGGCAATGGTCAGTTTTCTTCCCGGATATTCTTTTAATTCAATGATTTTGCCTGTTATATCTCCCCCCATTTCATTTGCAATCTTACTTGAGATCATACAGGTCATAGGACTGCTGAGTATATCTTTGGGGTTTCCGTTAATCATCGGGCGGGGCAGCACATCAAACAAATGTTCGTCGGCCAGAGAAAATTGCGCTGAGTAGCTCTTTTTATCTTCAGTATAAAAAACGGATGAACCAATACTGTTTAACCGAGTTGCTGCTTCAATACCCGGAACCTCTGCTTTTAACCCGGGAGCAACTGCACCGCTTACACGTCCCCAGCTATCCATCTTATTTGAAGATTTGTCTCGTTTAAAGTTTTCCTGAACAATATAAATGCGGCTGGCGTTGGGATAAAAACTGTCGAAGCTGTAATAATACAATACCTCTGACAACAACAGTATGCCAAATGCCAGTCCGGCTATAAGTGAGATGATTCGTGTTGTTGTATGCTCTCCTTTTCGAAGTAGTCTGCGAAATGCCAGTTTTAAAAAGTTTTTCATGTGTTTTCTGCTTTTATTCTCTCGGCCTGTTTACACAAGTGAGCCGGTGTATATTTGTTACATCCCTTAATCGACATTCTGTTTTGCAGGTCCTGTAGTTTCCTCCTCTTTTTTAGGCGGTTGGAGGATCTTTACTCTTAGCTCATCGCTTCTGCAAATTCCGGATAGCCGCTTTCCAACTCCGGCAACTAACTGTCAACAGTGCAATTCCCGGTGCAGTATTCCTGCTGGTGAAAATATACGCCCGCCAGATGTACATCTTCAACGTTCTGTAACCATGCAGAAATTGTCATTCCTCCCCGTTTTTCCTCATACTGGTTTACCTCATTGCACAAAGTAAATCAGGTAGATTGCTTTCTACCTGTCATCCGAATTAAAAGCTCCCATAACCCGGAATATTCTTTCTTTATTCGACTGGAAGTCATCGAAACCGGTTTCATAATTTATAAACAGAAAAATAAAAAAGACAGGCGGCGATGCCAATTGTAAGGCAAGAATATTAATAAACGCATTTAGCCTGTTTTTCAGGATATTCCGAAAAGCAAGTTTTAAAAATAAAAAATTCATTTTCTATTTTTTAATGTTTATTGTTTTCAGCTTTGAGGCAGTAAAATCCGGCAAAGATTTTTCAGGACAAATGACTAAAGTATTTCCGCCATTTTCTCGTTTACATTTTCGGTCAGAACTTCACCGTCAAACAGGTTAATTACGCGGTGAGCAAAACCAGCATCATGCATTGAGTGCGTAACCATAATAATGGTTGTTCCTTCTTTGTTTAATTCTGTTAACAGGTTCATGACTTCGAGGCCGTTTTTTGAATCGAGGTTACCTGTCGGCTCATCCGCAAGGATTAGTTTTGGATTGGCAACCACTGCACGTCCGATTGCTACACGTTGCTGCTGACCACCCGAAAGTTGTTGTGGAAAGTGTTTGGCACGGTGTCCTATTTTCATTCGTTCCAAAACAGCATTTACCATTTCTTTGCGTTCGCTTACTTTCTTTTTCAGGTAAATGAGTGGCAATTCCACATTTTCATATACTGTAAGTTCGTCGATAAGGTTAAAACTTTGGAATACAAAGCCAATGTTTCCTTTACGCATTTGTGTGCGCTGGCGCTCCTTGTATGTTCCCACTTCGGTTCCATCAAAAAAATATTTCCCGGTGCTTGGATTATCAAGTAAGCCAATAATATTCAGCAAAGTTGATTTTCCGCAACCCGATGGTCCCATAATGGCCACAAATTCGCCTGCTTTTACATTGATCGATACTTCGTTCAGAGCAAAAGTTTCAACTTCCTCTGTCCGGAAGATTTTTGTGAGTTTTTCAGTTTTTAGCATATTAAGCCCCCTTTAATTCCCCCAAATGGGGAAGATTTAAAAAGTTGATTATTTATATATTTTATGTTCATTTTTTGCTTTTTTGTTCCCTCGCCTTTGCCGAGGCTTAGGGAGCGTCCCTTTATCTCAAAATCAGTTTATCGTTATCCCCAAATAAATCATATCCCGAGGTTATCACTCTCTCTCCTGGTTCCAGTCCTTCCAGCACTTCATAATATTTCGGATTTTTTCGTCCAATCCTGATGTTTCGTTTTGTAGCAAAATCACCCGAAGGATCGACTACGTAAATCCATTGTCCACCGGTGCTGTTAAAAAATCCTCCCAAACTTACCAGAAGCGATTGTTCTGGTTGCCCCAGTTGCAGATTAATGTAATAGGTTTGCCCTGTGCGTATATTATCCGGTCTTTCATCGGTGAAAACGAGGTCAATTTGAAATTGTGAATTTCGCACTTCAGGATACACCTTTTTAACCCTTAAATTAAAAAGACTGTTTTGCCGTTCAAATGTTGCATTTAGACCTCCTCTGACTCTATCAATATAATGTTCATCAATGAGTGCTTCAATTTTATAATCCGTCAGTACATTAATCTGGCCAATTCGTGTGCCTCGTCCAATGCTTTGCCCGATTTCGGCCTCCAGCATTCCCAACTGCCCGTCAACCGGCGATTTCACGTTCAGGTTGTCCAGGCGCTCATAAACCAGCGAAAGTGTTTGCTGCATTTTGTCGAGATCCTGTTCAAGCTGAACCATTTCTGATGCCCTTATTAATGAATCGTTTTTTGCTTTTCGTTCATTAATTTTCTGCAATTTAACAGCCAGTTCATAATTCTCTTTTGCTTCAAGATACTCTTCTTTTGAAACAAGCTCATCTTCAAACAATGCTTTCTGTTGTTCGTAATTTCGTTTCTTTTTTATGATTTCGAATTCAGAATTCAGCAATGATTTTTCTGATTCAATTTGTGCAATTTCGAAGTTTATACGGGTTTGCCGAAGCATGTTTTGTTTTTGTGCCAGGTTCGATTCGCTGTTCATAATTTCCTGATACAGTTGACGGTTTTCGAGAATTAATATTGTATCTCCTTTTTTTAAATCCGAGCCTTCTTCAATAAGCCGGTTGGTAACTTGTCCGCCCTCTTCTGCATCAAGGTAAATGGTTGAAATCGGTTCAACAGTACCGTTGGTGCGGATATAGTCGTCAAAATTTCCTTGTTGAACTTCTTCAATGGTGATTTTGTCCACATCAACTTTAAGCGAAGTTACATTTGAGTCTTTTATAATTTTCACAAGAAGAAAAACAAATAAAATGGCAGCCACTGCATAAATAATGTGTTTTGGCCTGATGCCCTTTTTCTTCTCAATTTTTCTGTCCATTGCCATAATTAAGTCCTTTTTATTGTCAAGATAAATACTTTAATTCTAATTTATTAATGAAATTCCGGGTAACGGCTTTCCCAAATAAAAGTCAATTGTTTTCTTTTTAATTGTATACTGAAGTTTTGTTCGTAATAAATCGCTTTTTGCCTGTGCCAGTGTATTTTTTGAAGAATACAACTCGATAACGCTAATCAGGCCCTGTTCCATCTTTTTCTCTGCAACTTCGTATGCAATCTCTGCAAAATCGACCTGTTTTGCCAGTTGGTTGTGCTCAGCACTGTACGATTCCAGTTCCTGATAGTTCTGTGTAACGTTATTAAATAGTTCTTGAGAAGTTTTTTCTGCCTGAGTCTCCGCCTGCAAATAATTCAGTTGTGCCCGTTTGATATCTGAACGATATGCCAACTTTTCGAAAATAGGGACGCTCAATGATAAACTGATTGATTGACTGGCATTATTCTTTATTTGATTTCCAAAGGATTCAGTATTGGTATTTCCCTTTATTTTTGAGAAATAAGAAGAATAGCCACCTGACAAAGACAGGCTTGGCCACAGATATCCTTTGGCAATTGCAAGCTCTTTCTGAGCTGCCTCTTTTCTCAATTCGCCGGCTTTTACAGTCGGGTAAAAATCAAGCGCTTTGTTAAAAATAGCGGATGGTGTAGTTGAATCAACTCCTGAAAGGTTATCCCCTGTTGATGCATATTCGATGTCAAAATCTTCATCCGGTGTAATGTTCATGGTTTGTTTTAGATCGAGTAAAGCTCCTTTATACGAATTTTCGGTTTGAATATAAACTACTTCTTCTTTTGCGAGCTCCGATTCCATTTCCAGTAAATCCGATTTTGCCTTTAACCCAAGTGCTATCTGTCTTTTTGCCTGTTCAACGTTTAGTCTCGACAACTCTATTTGTTCTGCCACTATTTCCATTAGCCCTTTGAAATAAACTGTATTGTAGTAGGCTTCCATTACCGAAAAAGCAATGTTGTATTTCTGCATTTTTTCATCTTCAATGCCTGCCAGGTGATTCATTTTCCGAAGAGAAATTGTGTTTTGCCGGATGAATCCTCTAAAAATATCTATTCCAGTAGAAAGGTTAAACGAACTGTATATCCGACTTGTATTTGTATATTCATACGTATCGTAATCAAGTGATTTCCCAAATGAATTAGAGCCCCCTCCACTTAACGAAACATAGGGTAGAAGATTTCTTTTTGATTGTTTAAAATATTCTTCGTTTATTTCAGATTGAAGTTCCCTGTCTCTTATGTCAAGGTTATTGGCTACTGCATATTCAATACATCGTTCCAATGTCCATTTTTCCTGTGCATGTATGAGTTTGCCCTGAAAGAGCGATAGAATCAATATTAAATACAAAGTTTTCGTCATATCATAAAAATGTTTCAATGCTCTGGATGAATGCCAAAAAAATGCCACGAATTATAACTGCTTCTTTTGTAGCTGATTAAAATGTGTTTTGTAGCTGTTTTTATCAAGTGGTGTAAAAAAAATTTACAAAAAGTGTCAAATAATTATACACATGGTTTGAAATAAAATTGGCTCGGTTTATTTTTGAAATAAAAAATATTTAAATGTATATTCCCTGCAAAGCTGCAAAAGGCAAAATAAGCCTGGTTGAAAAATTGGATTGTGAATTATAGCGACTTTGCTCTTAAATCAGGTAAAGATGACCAAAGGAAAATTACTGATAGTTGACGACAACAAAAGTATTTTAAGTGCACTTGAAATATTGTTGCAGGATGACTTTGAAGAAGTTAAAGCCATCGCCAGTCCAAATCAACTTCCGTCCTTAATTGAAAACGGTGCCTACGATTTGGTTCTGCTTGACATGAATTTTTCAGCCGGAGTAAATACAGGTAACGAAGGTTTATACTGGTTGTCACGAATTCAGGAGTTGAGACCCGATATGGAAGTGGTTTTATTTACTGCATACGGCGACGTGGAATTGGCCGTGAAAGCGCTCAAAAAAGGGGCTTCCGATTTTGTCCTTAAACCCTGGGACAATGAAAAATTAAGAACAACACTTCGGAATGTATACAAACTTCAGCAATCGAAAAAAGAGATAAAACAACTGAAAAGACGGGAAAGCGCTTTGAAAAGCGAAATGAGCAAGGAGAAGCATTTTATTATTGCCCGGTCGCCACAAATGCTGAAGATTTTAAATCTTGTCCGCCGGGTAGCCCGAACCGATGCCAATGTATTAATTACCGGAGATAACGGAACCGGAAAAGAATTGATTGCCCGTGAACTACATCGCCATTCAAAACGAGCGGAAGAAATTATCGTGAATGTAGATATGGGCGCTATTAGTGAAACCCTTTTTGAAAGCGAACTTTTTGGTCATAAAAAGGGATCATTTACAGATGCCCGCGAAGACCGGACCGGAAAAATAGAAAATGCAACTGGCGGTACCTTGTTTTTAGACGAAATAGGGAATTTGCCGGTTCACCTTCAGCCAAAATTACTGGCTGCTTTACAAAATCGTACAGTAACTCCAATAGGAAGTAACAAACCTGTTCCGGTAGATATCCGGTTGGTTTGTGCAACCAACCAGAATCTTGAAGAAATGGTGGCCGATGGCACATTCAGAGAAGATTTGCTTTACCGGATAAATACAATTCATATAGAAATTCCACCCTTGCGCGAACGAAAAGAAGATGTGGTTGCCATTGCAGAATACTTTCTTAAAATATATTGCAACAAATACCGTAAAGGCTGCTATAAAATTTCGGATGCCGGACTTTCAAAACTGGCCAGTTACCAGTGGCCTGGTAATGTTCGCGAGCTGCAGCATACCATTGAAAAAGCCGTCATTTTATCCGATAAAAATGAACTGACACCCGATGATTTCTTTTTTAAGCCGGTGATGCACAGTACAGGTGATGTTTTTGATGGAACCATTGAAGAAATGGAACAGAAAATGATTTCAAAAGTATTACAAAAAAGCAGTTCGAATTTATCGGCCGCAGCGGATCAGCTTGGAATTACAAGGCAGACACTGTACAATAAAATGAAAAAATATAACCTGTAAATGGTCAGCCAGAATTTAAATAGGAGAATTATTTTCAGGGTTCTTTTGCTGGCGGCGACAGCTGTAATGCTTGGGTGGTTGATTTTTGCAGAACATGTTTATGTTTTGGTAAGTTTTGTCTTTTTTGTTTTTGTTATTGAAGTTGCCGAACTGATTAATTTTTTAAACCGTACCAACCGCAAAATAGCGTATTTCTTCGATGCCATAAGAAACGATGATTCAACTCTGAATTTTCCGGTAAATACAGGTAATAAAGCATTGGATGATTTAAATGCCAGCTTGAACAAGGTAAATGAATTGATAAAAAATATAAAGTTTGAATTGCGTGAACAGGAACAGTATTTTAAAACGATACTTGAACATGTTTCCATCGGGATTATTACCTATAATGAAAAGGGAACTATTTTTCTGGCCAATTCTGCGGCAAAAGAGTTACTGGGGCACGAACATCTGACCCACATTAACCAGATTTTAAGACTCGATCAAAAATTATTTTCAGCCTTAAAAGAGTTGCAGCCCGGCGATCGGAAGCTGGTAAACTTTAACAGTAAAAACGGAGCGATTCAACTTTCTTTAAAATCAACACTTTTTAAAACTACTCAGGAGAATTTTCAATTGGTTGCTATTCAGGATATCAAAAATGAACTGGAGATAAAAGAATTGGAATCATGGATCAAGTTGATTCGTGTTTTAACACATGAAATAATGAATACCGTGGCACCAATTACTTCCCTTTCAGAAACAATACTGGGTTATTTCAAAAAACTTGATAATACTCCTCCCACCGAAAAAGTCATTCAAAATACAATGAAAGGGCTGGAAATAATTAATGAGCGAGGAAACGGGCTGATTGGATTTGTGGAAACTTACCGAAAACTGACAAGAATTCCACGCCCCGAGAAAAAGACAATTCATGTTGGAGAATTTATTGATAATACGGTCACTCTTATTAACGTAGAGCCCGTTGGAGAAAACATTAAAATTACCAGGGAGATTGATCCTGAAGATCTGGAAATATCAGCGGATAAAAAACAAATATCCCAGGTACTGATAAATCTGATAAAAAATGCACTTGAAGCCCTAAAGGATACCGCCGACGGGAAAATAAAAATCAAAGCGGGAATCAATGAAAACGGGCGCGCTCAAATTACAGTCACCGACAACGGACCGGGAATTCCGGATGATTTAGCGGATAAAATTTTTATTCCTTTTTTTACTACAAAAGAGTCTGGCTCAGGAATTGGGCTAAGTCTTTCACGGCAGGTAATGCAACTCCATGGCGGTGCTCTAAAATTAGAATCACACACCAAAAATACATCGTTTACCATTGTCTTTTAAACGAAAATGAACGCTTAAATTTATCGCTATCAATTGTTTTTTTATTTTTGTTCGGTTAAAGTCATTTTTTTTAGGCTACAGAGTTTACTAACATTGTGTCACGAACCAAAATGAGGTTAGGGAATAGTTGACTGTAATATGGATGAGATTAAAGCATTAAACGAATTTTGTGCTCAATCGATGATTGGACTGCTTGGTATCAAATTTACCCGTTTCTCTTCGGATAATATTGAGGCCAGCATGCCGGTAAATAGTAATACGATTCAGCCCAACGGCTTTTTGCATGGGGGAGCTTCTCTGGCTCTTGCAGAAACTCTTGCGGGAGCAGGGTCTTATCTGATGGTTGACCGCGAAAAATTTAATGTTTTCGGACTTCAGGTTTCGGGGAATCATATATCATCCGTTAAGGAAGGAATATTACAGGCTAACGCGCAAATTATTCATAAAGGAAAAACAACCCATGTTTGGGAAGTAAAAATTACCGACGAAAACCATAAACTTATCTCTACTGTAAGGGTTACTAATATAATAGCTGATAAAAAGAAAGAAGAAGTTTAATGAGCAGGACAAAAACATCAGTTAAAACTATCGGGGAAACAATCTCGCTGTGTCTGCAAAATAACCTGACATTTGCAGCTTACCGGCTGCCAAATCAGACAAGACCGAAACTGATGGTGCAAAAAAATCTTGAAACAGAAGAGATTGAAGCACTTTCGAATATCAATGAATTAAGGGGATTCTTAATTGCTCCGTTTTTACACTCGGAAGATAACCGGATGTTTATAATATCACCTGATTATTTTTTAGATGGGGAGACACAAAAAAAGCAATTTGATGAAATATCTCGAATTAAACATGGGGGAAGTGAAGAGGTCGAAAATTTGCTTCCTTACGAAGTGTCAATGGAAGAATATCTCGGACAAATTGAAAATATAACACGTTTAATAAAAAATAACGAAGTTCAGAAAGTAGTTTTAAGTCGGGCAAAGATTGTGAATTATGATTTGAGCGAAAAAATTCAGGAAATATTTTCCAAGCTATGCGACAGGTTTTCAAATGCATTCATATACGTATTTAAAGCCCGGGATCAAATATGGATGGGAGCAACTCCCGAGCCTTTTGCCTTTTTTGAAAATAACATTTTTCATACGTCGTCGGTGGCGGGAACAAAAGAGGATAAAAAGAAATATCAGTTGCTTGAGAATTGGGGAAGCAAGGAGAAGCAGGAGCAGCAGTATGTTTCCGATTATATCGACAGTGTTTTAAACGAGAATCATTGGGAGAATATAGAACACAATGGGCCCTATGTAAAGAAGGCCGGAAACCTGTTACATTTAAGAACTGACTTTACCTCTGTGGCAGGGGCGATGAATGGTAACCTTGGCTACTTGATTTATAACCTGCATCCGACGCCTGCAATTTGCGGATTTCCTAAAGATAAAGCACTGGAAATCATACAGTCGATTGAAAAACATAACCGTGAATATTACAGTGGATTTCTTGGCCCGGTGGGAATGGAGAATCCCGTTTCTTTGTTTGTAAATTTGCGTTGTATGAAAATTGTCGGTTCTCAGATAGTGTTATATTCAGGTGGCGGTTTGACAATCGATTCTCACCCCGTCGACGAGTGGTATGAGACCGAAATAAAAGCGGGGACTTTACTTTCGGTTATTTATGACAGTAAATAATTAATGGCGCAAAAACTTCAACATATAACTGACCTGGCAGAAATTCTTTTTGCTCACGGTGTTGAAGATGTGGTTATCTCGCCGGGTTCGCGGAACGCTCCTTTAATTTGGGCTTTTTACAAACGTTTTGGTGAGAAATGCCGGAGTTTGGTTGATGAACGGAGCGCTGGATATTTTGCGCTCGGTCAGTCGTTAATTACAAGGAAACCTTCCGTTTTAGTTTCAACGTCAGGAACGGCCATTTTAAATTATGCGCCGGCAATTGCGGAAGCTTTTTATCAACAGGTTCCGCTTTTGGTTCTCACTGCCGACCGACCTGCAGAGTGGATTGGGCAGCAGGACAACCAGGCCATACAACAGGAAAATATTTTTCAGAACTATATAAAAGCAAGCTATTCGTTTCCGGTGGAATCTTCCAATTCTGATGATCTTTGGATGGCATACCGAACCATAAACGAAGCTTTTTATAAAACGACTTCGGGAAATCCGGGGCCGGTGCATATAAATGTTCCTTTGCGTGAACCTTTGTATGAAAACCTGCCGGAACCCACAGAAAATATTCCCGTACTTCAGAAAGAAAAACCGGAAAGTATGTTGCCTGCAAACAGCTTATTACGGAAAGACTGGCAAAAAGCAGGGGCAATTATATTGGTTTGCGGGCAACTTTCGCCGGACAAGAATTTAAAAGAAACAGTTAACAAATTGGCTGCCGATTCACGTGTTGTTGTCGTTGCGGAACCACTTGCCAATTTGGACAATGAAATTGGATTGACGAATCCGGAAGTTATTTTAAATAGTAAAACTCAATATCCCAAAGAAGCCATTCCTGAATTGGCGATTTATTTTGGCGGGCAGGTGGTTTCAAAAAAAATCAAGCTTTTTCTTCGTGAACTGAAGAATACAAAATTTTGGTTTATTTCACCTGGAGAACAACTGATTGACACGTTTCAAAATATAAGCGGACATATTCAGGCTGAGCCTCTTTCTGTTTTGAAAAGTTTGAATGCTCAATCAACAGGAACCGACAGCGCGTTCAAAAAATTCTGGAAGAAGGAAAAACAGAATGCAACCTTTTTAACTGAAAAATACAATAGAGAAATTGCTTATTCAGATTTGAAAGTTTTCAGTCAGCTTTCGGAAACTTTACCTGATGATGCAATTGTTTTTGCAGGGAACAGCAGCATTGTTCGTTATCTTTTGTATTTCAGCCAAAAGCAGCGAAGGTATTATTCCAATCGCGGAGTTTCCGGAATTGACGGTTGTTTGTCGTCGGCAGCCGGGCTGGCATCAAAAACAGAAAAACCGGTTTTTGTGATTGTTGGCGATTTGGCGTTTATTTACGATTCCAATGCCCTGTGGAATCGAGATCTTCCGAAAAACCTGAAAATTATTTTGGTGAATAATGAAGGAGGTGGAATTTTTCATTTGCTAAAAGGGCCTTCGCAAAACGAAGCATTTTCGCCGCTCGTAAATGCGCATCATCCCGTTGATTTCAAAAAGTTAAGTGAAGCTTTTGGTTTGAATTACAACTTGTGCGAGTCGGAAAGTGAACTTAAATCTTCCATTCAAAAAAGTTGCAAAGACAGCGACAAAGCTGAGATATTGGAAATAAGAACTCCGAACAACGGAGAGCCACAGATAACAAAAAATTTTTTCAAATTTTTAAATGCGAATTATGGAAAGAAAATGGATAACGCTTAAAGAGTACAGCGAAATAAAATTTGAATTTTTTGAAGGGATTGCCAAAATTACCATCAACCGTCCGCGATACAGAAATGCTTTTACACCCGACACTACGCAACAAATGTGCGATGCGATGGTGCGTTGCCGCGAAGACGCGAATATTTCGGTTGTTGTTTTTACAGGTGAAGGCGACAAAGCTTTTTGTAGTGGCGGCGACCAAAATGTAAAAAGTTTTGCAGGCTACATTGGCAGCGATGGTGTTCCCCGTTTGAATATTCTCGATTTGCAAAAACAAATTCGCTCGATTCCGAAACCGGTAATTGCCATGGTAAATGGTTATGCGATTGGCGGCGGGCACGTTTTACACGTGGTTTGCGATTTGAGCATTGCTTCTGAAAATGCAATTTTTGGTCAGACCGGCCCGAAAGTAGGAAGTTTTGATGCAGGTTTTGGTTCGTCGTATTTGGCGCGTGTGGTCGGTCAGAAAAAGGCGCGTGAAATTTGGTTCCTTTGCGAACAGTATTCAGCACAGGAAGCGCTTGATATGGGCCTGGTAAACAAGGTTGTTCCGCTCGATAAATTGGAAGACACTGTTGTTGAATGGGCGCAGAAAATGATGGAACGCAGTCCGTTGGCACTTCGAATGATTAAAGCCGGATTAAATGCCGAACTTGACGGACAGGCCGGAATCCAGGAATTTGCAGGAAACGCCACGATGCTCTACTACATGACGGAAGAAGCGCACGAAGGTAAAAATGCATTTTTGGAGAAAAGGAAACCGGATTTTTCAAAATACCCGAAATTTCCTTAATTTTCAGGTATGGAGAAGTTGAAATTCTGGATAGAGGCTTTTCGTTTGCGGACCTTGCCATTGGCATTGTCAAGCGCAATTCTGGGGAGTTTTCTGGCGTATGCAAACGGCCAGTTTAGTCCCCTGGTTTTTGGATTAGCCATTTCTACCACTATATTTTTACAAATTCTTTCGAATCTCGCCAACGATTTTGGTGATTCGCAACACGGAACGGATAACGCCAATCGCGTAGGGCCGGAGCGCTCTGTACAATCCGGTAAAATTTCCAAAAAGGAGATGAAACGGATGATTGTGGTGTTCATTATCCTGTCGTTTATTTCCGGTGGTTTGTTGATTTTTTCTGGAATAAAAACAGCCAACGCCGGAATGATGATTTTATTTTTTGTTTTGGGAATTGCCAGTATCGTTGCGGCGATAAAATATACTGTTGGAAAAAATCCCTACGGATACTCGGGTTTCGGAGATATTTTTGTGTTTGTTTTTTTTGGATTACTGGGCGTTTGCGGAACGTTTTTTCTGCATACAAATCAGTTTGAGCCGCTTTTGTTGTTACCGGCTGCTTCGATTGGATTTTTGAGCGCAGGGGTTTTGAATCTGAATAACATGCGCGATATTAAAAATGATACCGCCAGCGGAAAACGAACTTTGGTGGTTCGCATCGGTTCGCAAAATGCAAAAGTTTACCACGCTCTGCTGATTATTTTATCGCCGGTTTTATCGCTGATTTATGTAATAAAAACCTGGCAATCGGTTTATCAGTTGATGTTTTTACTGTCGATTGTGCCGCTTGGTTTTCATTTGTATGAAGTGTTTAAAAATCATGTGCCTGACAAATTGAACAACCAACTAAAGGTGCTGGCACTCACTACTTTTTTCTTTTCCGTTAGCTATTCATTGGGAGTTTTTCTTGTAAAATGATAAATGCATCGGTTTCAAAACGAACGTTATTTTTCAAACAACCCGCAGGGACTTCGCGCGGCGTGTTAACCGAAAAAGAAGTCTATTTTCTTACACTTTTTGAAAAAGAAAATCCATCAAAAAGGGGGATTGGCGAAATTGCTCCGCTTCCCAAATTAAGTCCCGATGCCCTTCCAAATCTTGAAGAAATTTTAACAGAGCTCGTCAAAAAGATAAATCGCGGAGAAGAAATTCCCGCTTCTGAATTAGATGATTTTCCGGCGGTGCGTTTTGGTTACGAAACAGCTTTAAAAGGCTTGGAAACGGGTTCTCCGGTTTTGCTTTATCCCACGGAATTTACACAAGGCGAAAAAGGAATTCCTATCAACGGGTTGATTTGGATGGGAACCAAAGATTTTATGGTAAAGCAGGTGGAGGAAAAACTGGCTGCCGGTTTTACCTGTTTAAAATTGAAAATCGGAGCCATTGATTTTGAGTCGGAACTGGATATTTTACGTTCCATTCGTAAACGGTTTCCGGTTGAACAATTGGAAATTCGAGTGGATGCCAACGGCGCATTTCCTGCTGAGAAAGCACTTTTCATTTTGGAAGAACTGGCCACTTTTAATCTTCATTCCATTGAGCAACCCATAAAAGCGGGGCAAATTTATGAAATAAAAAAACTGTGTAAAGAAACACCGCTTCCGATTGCGCTTGATGAAGAGTTGATTGGAATTAGTGCACTCAAGGAAAAAGAGCAGTTGCTGGATGAAATTCAGCCTCAATATATTATTCTGAAACCGACACTTACCGGTGGAATAAAAGCTTCTGAAGAATGGATCTCCCTGGCTGAAAAACGAGGAATTGGTTGGTGGGTAACGTCTGCTCTCGAATCAAATATCGGGTTGAATGCCATCGCTCAGTGGACGGCAACTTTGAAAACAAACAATTTTCAAGGCTTGGGAACAGGAGCATTGTTTACAAATAACGTCAAAAGTCCGTTGTATGTTTCGGAAGGGTACATTCGTTACAATTCAAATGAAAATTGGGATTTAAAATTGTTGTGATGAACGTGGAAATAAAAGGATTAACCGTAAACAACCAATATTTTACAAAAACAGAATTGCTCCGGTTTTGTGAAAGTGAAATAGCGACTGGCTCAGCGCCCGGCTGGAAGTTGGATGTTTATCGTTTTATTTTGGATTTTTTGGGCGATTCAACAACAATTCAGCAGCAAACATCTGGAACAACCGGAGCAGAGAAAACGATTGAACTTTCCAAAATCGCAATGCTCACTTCTGCCCAAAATACAGTTGATTTTTTCCACTTAAAGGAAGGCGATTGGGCTGTGCTTTGTCTGCCGGTTCAATACATTGCCGGGAAAATGATGGTGGTTCGTGCTTTGCTGGCCGGATTAAATTTAAAGTTGATTCACCCCACAGGAACGCCTGATTTCGCTGGAATTGGCCACATCGATTTTTGTGCAATGGTTCCCATGCAGGCGACACATTTGTTGGAGAAAAATTTGTGGCCGAATATAAAAACGCTGATTCTGGGTGGTGCAGAAACCGGTTCGGATTTGTTGGCTCAGCTTCAGCAAGTGGAGACGCAGGTTTTTGAAACTTATGGAATGGCAGAAACCTCTTCGCATGTTGCCTTAAAAAAACTAAACGGCAAAGATGTAGAAGATACGTTTACTGCTTTGCCCGATGTTCAGCTTTCAACCGATGAGCGGGATTGTTTGGTAATTGAAACGACTTATCTTCCTGGAAAAATTATTACTAACGACAGAGTAGAAATGGTTTCTCCTAATAAATTCAAATGGTTGGGGCGCTTCGACAATGTGATTAACTCCGGCGGAATAAAAATTCAACCCGAAACTTTGGAAAAACAATTTGAAGACATTCTGCAAAAAACATGTACTGTTTTAGCATTTCCCGATGAGCTGCTGGGACAAAAAATGGTGTTGGTTGTAGAAACTTCTGAAAAAGTAATTTCTGAAGAAATTTTGGAAAAATTAGCGCTACATTTTGATCGGAAACTGCTTCCCAAAGCCGTGTTTTTTGTCGCAGAATTTCCTCGAAATAAATCGTTCAAAATCGACCGAAAAGCCTTGTCGAAACTTGTTTTAAAATTCTGATTTGGGCTGAAAAATTATTTGTATCGTTAATCAGTAAAAAGTGGAATTTGTATCTTTCTTAAAATCCCATAGCTTTTTTTATCACGGTCATTTCTTCTTCCGAAGTCAGCATTTTTAATAATTCAAAGGCAACTCTTGGAGCAGTCTCCGGACAATAAGAAGTAATAATATTACCGTCAACTACAACAGGCTCATTCACAACATTCACCCCAAATTCTTTTAGTTTTTGTTGAAAAATCCCGTCTTTTAAGTGGTAAGTGGTTCCTCGCCGATTTTCAAGAACGCCGCTTTTGGCCACAGGGAATGCCCCCGAACAAATGGATGCAATGATTTTACCTTTTGCATTAAATTCCCGAATTAGTTGTAAAAACTGCTCGTCATAAGCTTCTTCATAATAACCAAATTCGCCAAATCCGCCCGGAATAGCGATGGCGTCATATTCGTCAACGTTTATTTCTTCAATGGTTTTATCGACGATTACAGGTACATTAAAAGTGCTCATCACTTTATTAGTAAAACCACAGGTGTCAACTAATAAATCATGTCCATAGTCAACCCTTGCCCAGCCGAGAACATCTATAAAAACACTAAATTCCATCGTTTCAAACGCTCTAGGCAGAAACACTACTACTTTCTTTTTTTGCATATTCTTTTTAGTTATTAATTGGTTTTGTTGTTCTTACCTTAAAGACTGTTTATAAGCCACCGGTGGTATACACATTATTTTTTGTCTAAAATAAAGGTTTCTTTGGCTATTTATTGCTTAATTGGCCAATGATTTTTTAGGATTTTATAACCTTTATATTTGTTTGCTTTTTTAAATTCTTACGAACAACTTCAAGTTAATTAAACCATGTTTCGAACACTTATGACTACGATCTCGCGCCAGCGAGAGGATTGTCCAAAAACAAAGCTTTCCATCAAGGATGCCCTTGAAAAATTGATGCGGACAATACCGCCCGAAAACTTCTAAAGTCCTTATGCATTACACACATTGTTGTCGTGTTATTGTTTTTATTAGTCCATTATTAATCTGACAAAGAATCCAGATGATTCAGAATACTTTGTTCAACGTTCATTTTCAAAATAGTGATAGAAATTGCAGTGCAATAATTATTGAGAAAACAACAAATTGAGGAATCGTGACTTTAAAAACTTCCCGATGGAAAAACCCTGCAATAATCAAACTTGTGATGAAGTTGATTAAAACTATACCTACCGGGAAATATGCCGAAGTTCCGGGCAATTGAATTATATCAGCTGATACTAATACCTGAATTATTCCAACAGCAAATAACAATACTCCTCCCTGAAAAATCATAATCCTTAAGGAGCCAATCATAACAGAATCATTGCTTACCTTTTTCAGTTCCGGTACTTGTTTCTTTTCTCCATAAATATTATGAGCAATACTTATTAAAATGATAATTACCCCCGCTGCAATTCCCATAATTCCTCGATTTTAATTGATAAATTTAAACTCACGGGCACATGCTATTACCAGCAACAAAAATGTCAGGAATGAACTGATTGTTCGAATCAGGTTCAGACGATTCCATTTGCTTTCAAACCCTTTTCGGAATTCAGCCATTTGTTCTGGTGTCATCGATTCAATTTGTAAGGCTTCGAGCGCATTGTTTAAAGGTACATTGCCTCCAATGGTTACCCCCATTATTCCAACAAAATAGAAAATGGTAGCTAAAATAACATACCAAAACTGGTTGTGAATTGAAGTCTGAAATGATAAATAACTTAGCACAGGCAGTAATATCACCAAGCCAAAAAAGACAACAAAAAACAAGGGGTTCAGAATTGCCCTGTTCATCGACTGAAAAGCCTGAAGGTAACTAACATCATTAATTTTGGCTAGTCCTGGAGTGACAGAAATAGACCATGAATAAAACAATCCGGACATTAAACCTGAAAACAGGGTTGATATAATTAAAATATTTGTATTCATTATTAATTAATTCTAAAAGACATTTTGTTGAAATATTACATTCATTGCTATGCCTGAGCTTGTTTTGTTACCTTTAATTTCCAGTATGCGGCAACAACAGCCACATATTCAAAGCCAATTAGCCAGAAACCCGGATCTCCAAAAAATGCGAGATGATTTCCACCATTTGGAATAATGAATACCGGGACGGTGATGATCGCATCGAGTACAATCGCACTCGAAAACAGGACACTTCCCAACACAAACCCCTGAGTAGTGTTTCCTCTGCGATAGTAGAGGTAGGCTCCAAAGTAAGCCGTAGGAATAATAGCCGCCATAAGCACAATATTGGCTTGAAGATCAGGATCCTCCATGATTGGTACATAATATGACCCAAGAAATGCAAGAATCCCAAGAACATAAACGACCAAACAACTAATTATTACATGTTTTAAATTTATATTTTTCATCTGTTTAAAATTTTGAATTAATTGAAAAAAGATCAATAAGTAGTGTTGGCTTATTAAGCCAGTTTCCACTTACTTATCGATATCATGTTTAATAATTATGTACTTCCTGATTCCAAACACCTGTTTCCATTGTTTTTGCAACATAATCCCTGAAATCCGTTGCTTCTCTTCCCAGTACCTTTTGTACATCATGCGAAACCTCCTGATTGTCTGGATTTCCTAAAACTTCTTCGAACAGATAGCCAAACAACCACACATACGAATCAGGTAATCCGGCTGCTTTCATTCCATCTTTGAATTTTTCGATTGAAATGGGTTGATAATGAATTTCCTTTCCTATTCCAGCAGCTATTGTTTCTACGGCCTCCCTGAAAGTTATTTTCCGTGGTCCGGTCACGGTTACGGTTTTTCCATTATAGGAATCATCGACAAGTACTTTGGCAACTACCTCAGCAATGTCATCTGCATCCACAAACGGTATTTCTGCGTCGGGCATTGGCAGGGTAACTTTACCATTTAGTATAAACTCTAAGAATGCACCTTCGCTAAAATTCTGATTAAACCAGGAAGCTCTCACTGTTGTATAGTTCAGTCCTGATTCTGCAACAATCTGTTCGCAGGCTTCTGCTTCCTTCTCACCTTTACCAGAGAGCAACACCACTTTGTCCAATCCTGCTTTTAAAGCTTTATCAGTTAGTGTGCGTATCGCATCTCTTGAACCGGGCACTGCCAAATCCGGATAGTACACGATGTATGCACGGTCGATGTCCTTCAAAGCGGCATCGAACGAATTTGGATTTTCCCAATCAAATGCCGGGTTTGTTTTTCTACCTGCGATTCTTACGTCGTGACCTAATTGTGATAAGTTCTCTGCTACACGGCTACCGGTCTTACCGGTTCCACCGATTACTAAAATTTTATGTTTCATGGTTATTAAGAATTTATAATTGTTTTGAAATTTTTTACTAGTTGCAATTCGTACTCAATTCCTGATATTCCGAAAGTGATACGGTCGGGATCTCCTGGTCATTATTGATTTGGATGCAGGTTAAATTGGGATTGCGATCTACCCGAAGCTCCACGAGATTTTGGTTGCTGCTTACATTGAGTTCAGACAATGAATTACCCGATATGTACAGGTGGCTTAAATTATCGTTTTGCCCAAGGTCAATTGTTAGTATACGATTGTCAGAAAGCAGCAGCGTTTCTAATAATGGGTGTGTACCGAGATTTACAGAAGTAAGCTTGTTGCTGGTTAAAATGATACTTTTTAGCTTATTTGCATTTTCAATTTCAACGAATTTTAAATGATTATGACTGGCGAGCAATACTTCAATGGATTCACTTTTGAACGAAAGCGAATCCAGTAGATTCCAGGAGACATCAAGTTTTGTTAAACTTTCCAACTTTGATAGTCCAAGAATTGTATAGAGCTCATTTGCCTGAAGTAACACTGTATCCAGTTGGGTATTGTGGCTCAAATCAATATCTTCAATCAGATGACCTGAAGCAGATAAATAGGTAAGGTTGGTAAAACCTTCAATACCTGTTAAGTCTCTAATGTACTTATTGGAATTAGAAAAGTTTAGATTTAAATGAGTAACTCCCAGCGCATCAGTTCCCGAAATTTTTTGATTGACTACTCCATCTGAATCTATGTTTTGCTCAATCAGTATGGATTCAAATTGATTGTCCGGAATGTATACGAAATCATTGATGAGGTCTATGCGTTCATCATCCTTTGTGCAGGAAACAATAAAGAAAATGAGTGTTATTAAACTTAGCAGGATGAGTACACTTCTTGAAAATTTGGCGCCATCTATAAAATTCGATTTCAACTTCCTTTCAACTTTCCATTGCCTATCCCTTTTTCTTGTTGTTTCTATTCGGATATTATACTTCTTTCGTTTTGGTCTTTCTTCTACCAGGCTGCTACTGATCTTATCAGTACATATGTTTTCCAAAATATTGTCTTTCATTTTGTTTTGAATTTTAATTACGTAATTATTCACAAAGCAAAATTATGTTGGGAAGGAGATAAATGCTTGACTCTTAAAGCCAATCTTTTGACACTTTGCGCCAGAGGTATTTTTATTACATTTTACGAAATTCTGCAGGAGACTGATTTGTCCGGTTTTTGAAAGAACGACTAAATGCACTTTGATTCTTCTTCAAACCTTAACATTGATAGTAAATGGTTTATTCTGTTTTTGTATTGAAAAGTACATCAGCGTTTACCCAATAAACTTCTCCTTTTTCAACACCTGCCCATCCTTTCTTTTCAGGAGTATTATATCTTCGGGAGTAGATAAAATATTTTCCGTCAGAAGACATATACGGACTATAATAACGCCAGTTGCTTTCATAGTTTAACGGTATTTCTTTCGGTTTTGTCCATTCACCATTATTATTAAAGGTTATTTGAAATTTACCTTGTCCATTAGTAATGGCATACTGCTCATCTGGTGAAACATAAGTGATTAGTTCTTTTTTCTCTGTCTTAGTGTTAATGATAACAGGTGTTCCAAATTTTCCATTTCCTAAATATTGTGCACGATATGTGTTCATTCCGCCTTCATCACTTGGTCTATTTGAACGAAAATATAAACTTCCATCTGCTGTTACAACAGGGTAGGTTTCTAAATATTCCGTTGAAACTAAAAAATCCACTTTCGAGGCTAATTCCCATTTACCGTCCACTTTTTTACTCTTGTATATGTCTGGTGGTATCGTGTAAAGTTCTTCCCGGGTTACATCATTTTTATAAAGCTTAGGGTCAACACCGAGAAAATACATTGTCTTTCCATCTTTGGTAATTGTAGGGTCACAGGCAACAGAAACTAAGACATTATCATCGTACAATTTAATGGGTTTAATTTCAGACCACTTGCCATTAATTAATTCAGAATGGTGAATGACAAAACTGTTGTCCACAATTCTTGAAAAGAACATTTCTGTATTGTCATCATTAAAAACTACATTAAGTTCTATACTGTCCGTATTAACAATTGATGGTGCAAATAATTCCGGGATTGCAGAAGGGGGCTCCTGGTCGAAATATAAAACCGTATTGTTTTTACAACTAAAAATTGCTGCAATGATTAAGAGAATCGATATAAATTTATGCATAACTGTTAAAACATTTATTAATGGTCTCGGCTATCATTAGCCGGGGATTTTACCCCATAATGTTTCTTACGTAATTATTCATCAAGCAAAATTAATTTTTGGGAAGAGATAAATGCTTGACCCTTAAAGCCAATCTTTTGACACCTTGTGCCAGGGGAGGATTTTTATTCGATTTTACGAAATTCTGCAGGAGACTGATTCGTCCAGTTTTTGAAGGCACGACTAAACGCACTTTGTTCCGAAAAACCCGTTTCAAAAGCAATTTCAGCAATACTTCTTGTTGAGTTTTTGAGAAGATCTTTTGAAACTTCTTCCTGTATTCTTTTAATCAGGTCTCTGAAAGTAAGGTTATTTTCAGATAAGCGGCGGGTAAGTGTACGTCTGCTCATACCCATAATTTGCCCTATTTGTTCAACACCCGGGATGCCGCTAGGCAATGCATCTTTAATCAGATTTTCAACCTCAAAAACAATTTTATTTGCGCTTAATTCTATACCTTTTTCTTCTTCTTCAACTCTTTCAACCAGGAACCGATTAATGCTTTCATCAGCTTTTGCGGTCCTCATGTCCAGATCTTCCTTTTTGTAGGCAATGTAGTTTTGTGGTTGATTAAACAGAATGGGACAGTTGAATGCCCTGGTATAATCGTCAAGTTTTCGCGGAGGAGCGTGTTTAAATGAAACCTCTACAGGGGAAATGTCGGATTCTGTCATCGCCCGAAGCACAACAACTGTAGCAGATAATGTAGCCTCATTGGATAATTCGATACCCCGGCGATACGCATCACGATTTAAGAAAACACGAGATGTTTCGATATCTTTTTCAATCTTAAACAAATAGGTGTTTGATAACAACTTAAAATACCGTTCACTTCGTTCAAAAATCTCGCCCGCCCACGAACAAGTCTTCCAGGATAATCCTAAAACTCCATAATCTTCCATTTTCATTTGTTGACCGATTCTCACCGAGAATCCGGGTCCTAATGCTTTATCTAAAATTTCATGCAGCTCAAAAAAATGATTTGCCGGAACAACCTGAATTTTGTCGATAGAATCAATGGGTGTTGGTAAATCGATGAAGTCATCTGGAGTCATGCCTTCATATAAAGCATGATTTATCATTTTACGATATAGATTTGTTGAGATGTAATTCATTTTATTATGCTCTATTTCATATTTATTGGCTAAGGTCATCCTCAAATAGCTTACACCTTGATATTTTGCACTTTCCCTGCCATTACTTATACAAAGTGTTAACGGCTGGCTTTTATCTTTTGAATTGAATATTAACTGTTTTCATACGCTTGTCTGGTGCAATTTTTTATTTTATTATCATTTACAAGTAAGGAAAAAATAACACAAAATCAATACAATTATCATTTAAGAAAAATTGTATTGATTTTATTATAGCTGCAAAAGTCCGGTCAAACTTAAATGAGCGGATTAATTGGAATTATGAAACCTAACTGTTAAGCACTTCCCATTTTTTCTTATTGAAATGCCAAAAAATCAATGAGATAATTAATACAAAAGTACAAAAGATTGGAACTTTAAACGATTCCATCAATCCACTCATCACTAATTGAGGGGAGATGTCGGTTGTTTTAACCATTGTTTCAAGTGCTTCAATCATTCCTCCAATTTGATTAAGAATGCCTGAGATAAACACAATAACTCCCAAAACTAACATAGCATCAACATTGCTTTTTTTGATGCTTTTCTTTTTCTTTAGATAAAGTTGAAAACTTAAAAGTGGTCCGTAAATAATCACCCCAAAAACGGATAATCCGATTAATAATAAGGTGAAACCGGCAAGCGTAGTAAATAAATATTCAAACATTGACATAATTGTTAATTTTTTAGTTAAACTAATTTGAATCAAATCTATGTCAAAAATTAACCTCCTATTTTATATTTATCTGTTTAGCCATTTTACCCTTTCAATTAGCTATTTAAACCCAGTCAATGACAAATAACCGATTTAGTCTGCCAATTAAATTGCAAAAAATGCATTTTAGCTAAGTTAATTCTATTATAGTGCAATTATACCGATATTTGCTTTGAAACAATGAATCTATCAGTTAAAAATATAGCCCGTATATCAATGCATATTATCTTTTGGTTTTGTGCTTGGTTCTTTTTCTTCTTTTACTATAAGAGGTATAGCGAAATAAACAGCTATACATTTGGCGCATCGTTTATAAACTTGATAGTTGCTATCACGACTGTATCTACGTTTAATTATCACTTAATCCCAAACATTCTACTAAAAAGTAAAAAAAGAAAGTTCTTCGCATATGCTTTTGTAACTATTGTAATGTTTTTCTATATCCAGTTGTTATTAACATTGCTTTTAGTTGTGAAACAATTATCAGACGGTTACCGCTTGTTTCCTGAGATGCTTGATATAGTGATGCTCTTTTTTAATCTGTTTTTTGTGGTTTCCACTGCTATTGCCATAAAGTTCTACAAAAGATGGAACGAGAAGGATTTTCAAGAGCAAAAGGTGCAAAAAGAAAAAGTGGAAGCAGAACTTCAAATGCTGAAAACACAAATCAATCCGCATTTTTTATTCAATACACTCAATAGTATCTATGTGTTAGCAATGAAACAATCGGAACTAACAGCAAATACAGTAATGAAACTTTCAGATATTCTGGATTATATTCTTTACCGGATTGATACACCTAAAATTGCGATATCAAATGAAATAAATATCATAGAGAACTATATCGAGCTTGAAAAAATCCGGTTCTCTAATCGTGTTGACCTTAATTTTAACACCGATTTAAAATCACAGGGTATTCAAATACCTCCTATGTTAATTATCCCATTCATTGAAAATGCTTTTAAACACGGAGTTGCAAAGTCCGTAGAAAAATCGTGGATAAAAATTTCTATAATAGAAACGGATGGGGTATTAAATATTCTTGTCGCAAATAGTAAAACACAAAGTAAAGTAGAAGATAAAATAGGAGGTATAGGATTAATGAATGTTAAGAAACGCTTGAACCTACTTTATAAAGAAAAATACCAACTCAATATTTTTGAAAAACAGATGCAATATACAGTATCTTTGTCTATACCAATAAACTAAAATATGATTAGATGTCTTATTGTTGACGATGAACATTTGGCTCGGGAAGCTATAAAAGCTTACATAGAAAAGATACCAGAGTTGGCACTTGTTGGTGAATGTGAAAATGCATTACAGGCTATGGCTTTCCTACGTAAAGAAAATATAGACCTGATTTTTCTTGACATTGAAATGCCTGAGATTGATGGAATATCGTTTCTGAAGTACGTTAAAAATAATCCTAGAGTAGTCTTTACTACTGCTTATCGCAATTATGCTATAGAAGCATTTGACTTAGATGTTATTGATTATTTGTTAAAACCAATTTCATTCGAACGCTTCGTTTTGGCGATTAATAAATTTTACGAACGAAAGAATAGTAATGTTAGTCATAATGAAACAAATAAAACCAATCGAAATTTCATAAACATTAAAGCCAACCGAAAAACCTATAAAATTGATATTGTAAATATTGACTACATCGAGAGTTTGAAAGATTATGTGAAAATTATCTGTGCTGATGAATCAATTATAACACACGATTCTTTATCAAATTTTGAAACTATTTTAAAGGAGTATGGTTTTATCAGAACTCACAATTCCTTCTTGGTTGCAATAGATAAAATTAAATCATTCAATTCAGAATCAGTCTTTCTTAAGAATAAAGAACTTCCAATTTCAAGAACTTATAAAAAATTTGTCTTATCTCATTTGGAAAGATAGCAACATTATCAGTTATTCGCTGCTTCGTTAATTTAAGCTTCCGACTAACGTCAAAGTTAATATTCTGATTTATTGATATTTAGTTGTTTTGCTTTTTTCATTAAATAACGGCTAAGAAGACGTTAGCAGAAAAACTCAACTGTTTTTCATCAGTAGGAGGATTGCGCCTAACGGTCACTTGTAAGTTGTCGTTGCGGATTGCGAAGAGCGTCAGTGTCCGATAGGACATGACGGTCAAGAAAGGAGCTGCGGCAACGAACACCACTGCACCCGCCCTGCAATTTGCAATTTGTTATGCCTAGTATGTGTGTCCTGCGATGAATCAGGGCACTTTCAAATATAAAGTTTCTGTTTAACAGAGACAAAGTTCTTTGAAATTGATTCATCATAACTTTAAATGAGATGAGAGGAATCTATCATGTTGTCAATATTGTCCTAATATGATATTGACACGGCTGACATGATATTTTTGGTCTCTCGAATACGCTTTGCTGGAAGTGTATTCAATCCACCCAGTGGTGCTTCCTTTTCAAGAGGTTGGTACTGAACGACTCGGGAAAAGGCAGAAAACCTGCAAGCAGGAAATCTGTCAAGAGTGGGTATAGGAGCTGAACGAAAGTGAACCGCTCGATGAGGCTTCGATAATAACGTATGCGATACTGAAAACCAATGGCCGGACTGTACGTTGGGATAAGTGCAGAGATAACCTGGAAACGCCAGTCAAATTGGCCTGGGGTGGTCAATTTGACTGGCGTTTCCAGTTAACGGTTTAAAATAATTCTCTTTGCCGTTTTTGAAAGTTTGTGAATATTGTTCTATCCCTGATTTACAGTTTTCATTTTCAGACGGGTAGAGATAAATAAAATCACCAGTTTTATAGTCTTTATTTTTTATGAACATACTCAAAACCAAAAGGTGGTCTCTCCAAATTTGTTGTATTGGTTTTTCTTTTAATTTGTCGAGCATTGTCATATTGAAGATTTCTGATTGAATAGAAATTTCTTCGTAAGTCTCTTTGTGAGTTGCAGGTTCATCAAGTAGATTTTCTGCATATTTTACTTCTATTCCGAAAAAACATTTCTCGGTCAATTCATTTTCGTAAACCACAAAAACATCAAATGCGGAACTGTCTCCAGTATATTTTAAACTTTTTCTGCCAAGTGAATATTCAAATTCAATTGCTGTTACATTTTTAATCTTTCGGTCTGGATATAACGCTTTGAAAGTTGAAGTCGCAAGTTTGAGGTTAAGTTTTAATTCTCCGAAGACGTTGAATGCTAACGGCTGACTCGAAAGTAAATTATTCCAAATTCTTGGCTCTTTAATTACTTTTCTGTCAATGTGTTTATTTTGAATTTCTTGTTTTACGATTTCAAAAATTGTCTTTGTCAAAAAGTTGGCACCTGTCTTTTTCGCAAAGCTTAATTCTAAGAAATTTCCATACTTGTCAAATTTATAACCTTTTTCAGTTCTCCAAATGCTTTGTAATAGTCTTGCTTTGGATGCAAAATCGGTTTTGTCGTTGTAATCTGTCTCGTATTTTTTTCTTAGTTCTTTGCTTGGTTTCATTTATTGTCAATTTACGTAGCGATGTTTTTTTCGCTGTCTAGTCCTAGAATACGGCTACAGGTTAAACATTGTGTTAAGCTACATTATAAAACACGGTATTTGGTGTTTTGTACCTTAAAGATACATGAAGCCTTTTATTATTGTAAACTTTAATTGCACTTTTTGTTGCCCGTTTTGCATGAGCAGTTGAAAAGAAGCATTGGTCGAGGTAGAACTCGTCTTTCAATATTCCGTTTACCCTTTCTGCAATAGCATTTTCATAACAATGTTTTTCTTCAGTCATACTGATTTTTATGCCTTTTCTTTTTAGTTCATTTACATACATATGGCTGCAATACTGCACACCCCTGTCGGAGTGGTGTATAAGCCCGGCCGCTGGCTTTGTGTGCCACAGGGCCTTTCGGAGGGCCCGTAGGCACCCCGCCAGCTCCAGCGAATCGCTGAGGTCATGCCCGATTATCTTCCGTGAATACATGTCCGTTATAAGGGCCAGGTAGCAAAAGCCTTTCACAGTCCGGATATAGGTTATGTCCGAGACCCACACCTGGTTGGGCTTTGTAACCTGCACCTCTTTTATCAGGTTGTTGTATTTGTGGAAATGGTGGTAGGAGTTGGTTGTTTTAGCATAAGCCCTCTTCCTTTTTACCAACATATTATTAGCCCTTAGGATATCAAATAGCGAGTCCCTACCTACCTTGATATGTGTAGATTTAAAAGATGGCAGCAAGGTTTCGTATAACTTGCGTACACCAACCCTTGACTGCATTTTACGTTCTTCTTTTACAAGCTCTATTACCCGTGATTCAACGGACTTATACCGTTTCCACCGTTGCTGGTATTTATAGTATGCATCGCGCTTAAGGTTAAAGCAAGCACATACTTTTGACATGCTTGCTATAGCTGTTTGTTTCGTAATCGCAGCAGCCTTCATCAGGGCTTGATGTTTAAATTTTTTTTTAACTCATCCACGTTCTTGTACCCCAGTTTTTCTGCTGCCACTTCCAGATATGAGTCCAGGGCCAATTTGTCGAGGTCTTTCTTAATTAACAACTCTTTTAGTTGCTTGATTTCCTTTTGCAAGGCTTTCAGTCGGGATGTTTCTCCTTCTGTTTCCACTAGAATTCTTGTGTTCATTAAATCTTTCCGGTTGTACTTTTTTACCCATTCATTTATGGTAGTCCGGTTAACGCCATAAATGTCCCCTAGTTCTCTCTTGGAATATTTTCCTGTACTAAGTTCGGCTAAAATTTTGAGTTTGAACCCCTCGCTGTATCTTCTTAAGATACCATCATTTTTATACATATTTGCTACATTTTGTGTAGCCTTTTTTTAGGACGGGTCAAACTTGCCGTTAACGGTCACTTGTAAGTTGTCGTTGCGGATTTCGGAGCTCGTTCCTGTCCGGCAGGACGGAACGATGTTGCGAGAATCCAGCGAACGACACACCACGAACCCCGCAATGCAATTTACAATTTGTTAGGGCATCGTTATTTTTCTTTATTTATGTTTAATTTTTCCAATAGATTTTTCTGTAAATCCAATTTTATATTTGCCAATTCAACTTTCATTTTAAAGTCATCATTTGCATAAGGTTCATTATATATTTTATTGAATCCTTCAATAATAAAATCTAAAATTTTATCTGTTCTTTCAGGAGACTGAAACTCTTCAATTTGAGTAAGTAGTTCAATGTGTGACTTTATAGTCATAGCCAGAGTAGTTTTAAAACTGTATTTGTCATGTAGTTTTTTTACTTTACTATATTGAGTTGAACAAAAAACTAGATAATATACAATAGGCGAAAGAATTAGAAATCGAACATAAAAGTTATAATCGAAGTTATTGTCTTTTATATCCCAGCCATAAAGTACTAATTGGCAAATAAATAACCCAATTAAACAAACAAGCAATATTATAGACGTTATTAATATTCGTTTTTCCCAATTTTTGAAAGAATCTTTAAGGTTATTTCTCCTATTTCCAAATTCACCACTTAATCCGGTTTCATGGGCAATTTCATAAACATCTTGAATTTCTTCTCTTTTAGTATTCGATTCATTGAAAAGTCTTTCAATTTCAGCTAATAATTTTTTTGAGGTTTCATCTCTTGTTTTAATGTTCTTTTCAAGGCTTAATGTTTCAGTATTTCGACTTTTATTTTTTGTCAGAAAATCCTGAATTTCTTTATCTGCTTTTTGAATTTTTAAGAGCAGCGAATCAGTTTTATTTTTATTTTTTTCAGATGTTTCACTTAATCTACGAATATGCGAGTTTATGTTAGATAATTCTCTTGACTTTATTTTATATTCAGAAACAAATTTTTTTATTTCGTCATATTGCTTTGAACAATCTGATTTTATTTTTTCAAGTTCTCGAAGTTCTCTATTACTTGAGGTAATTTTAGCTCTAAAACCTGTCTCTTTGTTTTCAATTTTTTCAGAAAGTGGTAAGAATTTCTTGTCGTAAAAATTATTTGCTTGGGTAAGCAGAGTTTTTATTCTGTCTCTTTCTTTTCTAAAATTAGAAATTGCTTCTTCAGTCGTTGAATTTATCCTATTTAAGCTGTTTATTAGCTTTTTAAATTCTGTATCTTTTAAGTCAATATGACTGTAAGTTTTTTCAGCATCAATCTTGATACTTTCAACATTTTCTTTAATTTCAATAATTTCCTGAACTAGTCTATTTGCTAATTCTCTTTTTGATTTTAAGGTTTCATTTGTAGTCATATTGGTTGTTTTATAATGTGCCCTAACGGAAAATTATATGTTGTCGTAGCGGATTGCGGGTGATTGTCTGTCCGGCACGGACTAAGACAATCAGGCGGGAATCCGAGCTACGCATACACACAGAAACCGCTATGCAATATATAAAATGTTACAGCACGTTTTTATTTGTTTTTCATTGATTCTTCAATTATCCTACTCAAGTTTTCATTAATATCTGTCAGTTCTGATACAATCTTTTTTCCTTGAGAATAGTACTCTTGTTCAGTTGTTTCATAGTCAATTCTAAATCTTTTAAATCCCAGCGATAAAACAAAATCCTGTTTTTCAAAACGTCTTGAGTTTTTTCTCCTCTTAAATTTTATAATACCAGAAAAACTATCATTACTTTCTCCATACTCTTTTGCATTTTTCCATATTTCTGGTTGAGAAGTTACAATCGTTTTTAATTTTTGGTTTTTGGGAAGACAAGGAATTACTCCAAATGATATTGGTTTATTTGTTGCATGTTTTAAAGCTTTAGACCATTCTATAGCTACATCATAAGCGGAACCTCCTCCAATATTTTCAATCTCAAGATTTACAATTACCGAACTTTCAAAATCCCATTTTAAAATTAATTCTGGTTCTTGCTCATCTTCTGTTTTCCAAGTCGATTTGAGAGAAATGTAAACTGTAATCAAAGCAGTTACAACAGCTAATGAAGCAGCAATTGTATTCCACTCTTTTATTACAAATGCTTGTTTTGCCACAAAAACTATAATTATTCCTCCACCTGAAAGTAAAAATAGAGATAATCCTCTTCGAATTTTTTTTATGATTTTGTGGTTCATTTTCTCAAATTATTAGTCTTTTGATATTTCAAAATTTCTATCTGATTTGAAATAATAAAATGTTGTAGGTAACAATTGATTCTTTTCAATAATAATTAAACTATCAGAATCAAGCTTGATAATCTTGTACTCAGTTGTACCGAGTAAAAGATTTTCTTTTTCTCTTGAATATTTTGCTCTAAAACTCTGTGGTCCTTGTTTAAAATCAAGAATAGAATTTTCATTGAACTTTAAAACTATTTCTGGCTCTCGTTGAGCCTCTAAATTCTCAGATTTATCAATCGGCATAATCATTAAATCTGATTTAATTCCATTGTCTTTTTTGTCCAATTCCCAAACTCCAATTAAATCATTTTTTGGAGTCTTTTGTCCACAAGCAAATAATAGTAGAATTAATGATATTAAACTTGAAGTCAAGATTGTTTTTTTCATTGTAATGCGCTGTTTTTAAATGTGCTGTAACGGTTGGTACATGTTGTCGGGGCGGATTTCGGAGAGCGTTCCTGTCCGAAGGACACGGAACTGCGATGCGAGAATCCGCAGTTGGCGTACCACCGAACCCCGCCCTGCAATATGTACTGTGTTATAGCCAGTTTTTTATTTCGTTTACTTCGTTTTCAATTTCTGATAACTCAATTATCTCATCTTGATATTCAACTTTCGTCGTCGTACGTTTCCAAAATGGAAAGAACCAAGTCATTGCAGTACCCAAATTATATATTTCATCATCTCCAATTGTCAAGCTTGTTTTATGTTTGTATGGAAATCTACCTTTTAAATAATGTGTGATTTTCTTTTTCATCGTCAATAAATTAAAGAAAAGTTCAACCACCTCATTTAAATCGTCATACCTCGGGTCACAATGAATGTGAGTCATGCCATATCCAACTGTTAATTCACGAGAGTCAGACATTATCCATATTCCCGTTTCTCTAATTGAAAGATACTTTTCGTCTTTATTTTCAATAATCTCATTTGGGAAAACTTTATATAATAACTCTTTGATTTTCTCAAAAATTATCTCATGATTTTCCATTCTTATTCCAATTAAGGTTAAACCTTTTAATTACTTCATCATTTTCATTTAATGAGTCAGGCGGTAATGATGGACTTAATGCATGAAAAGGAGGATATCCTTCACTTTTGTGATATAAAAACTCTTTAAGTTTTGAAAATCTTCCGCAACATTCCAATGAAAAATAAGTGAAATTCTTATCTACATTTTCTACTTGAATATTTATCCATTCAGGGATTGCATAATCCATCCATAATAAATCAACTACATCCTCTATTTCAACTGGTTTTGATATTTGATTCAATTTCTTCACTTTTGGAAATGTAACTTCTCCGTCCTCTAAGCCTTCTCTAAAAGTGGAATTTATTTTAACAATAAACTTAAACTGTTCTGGCAGTTTATTAATTACCATTTCTTTTGTAAATGGGTAAACTTCATTTATTGCTTTTATCAGATTATTATGGAATTCTTTTTTGTCCATTATTTAGGATGTATCGTTAGTTTTAAAATTGGCTATAACGGTTGGTACATGTTGTCGGGGCGGATTTCGGAGAGCGTTCCTGTCCGAAGGACACGGAACTGCGAAACGAGAATCCGCAGTTGGCGTACCACCGAACCCAGCCCTGCAATATGTACCTTGTTAGCATTAGTGTTTTATTTTTCAACTTTAAAGAACGATGGAAATCTTTTCGAGTATTTGACTTGAACTTTCCCGCTCCTCAAATTATTAATTATCAATTGCCCTCCGCTATTTTTATATTGATTCATTTCGGTAAAAAGTCCTGAATCTTTCGCAGCATAAGCAACCATTAATCCTGAAGATTGTACTTTATCACCAGCATTAAAATCAATCTGATAGAAATCTTCATGTCCGATTTTTACAAGGTCAATTCTCTTTATTCCTTTGGCGTATCCAGTTGCAATAGCAGTATCGTGAATTAAGAAATAATCTCTTAGTCTGTAATTTAGATTTTTCCCTAATCTTTCAAGTCCAAGGATAACGACAAAAACTAAAATTGTAAGAATTAGTGGCTTTAGTTTTGCTACGATTTTACTCAAGCCAGGAAATAAAGATTTCTTTCCCTTGCTATTTGTCTTTTCAAAACTGCTCGGTACCATAAGAACTAGTCCAACTGCAAATGATAATATTGAAAATCCTCTAACAAAACTCCAATAGTTCATATTGTGATTTAGAGTAGTTTTTATCAATAGTCCGATGATGATAATTGCTAGTGCAACGAGATATTTTAGATGTTTAGTCACTTCGTTTTCTTGGTTCTTAAAATGCAATATGTACTTTGTTCGTATTAGTGTTTTATTTATTAATAGTCAGCATATTCAATTGAAATCTCGCTTAAGTCATCTAGTTCATAGATTTCCTTGAAATTCCTAAAAACTTCTTTTTCAATTTCAGATGGTTCTTGTCCAATTATTTTCAAGTAATTAAAATTTCCTTTTGGTTCTTCGTAAAAGTGATATTCTTTTTCAAAGTCAGAATTTTTGAACTTTTCTAATTTATCAAAAGTTAATGTCTTGTTTTTGTTGAAGAAATGGATTGCAACAAAATCATTTGGGTCTAAGATTTTTAATCCTTTGTTTTGGAAGTTTTTTGCTGGCATTACTTGAAAGAGAATCTGGTCTTTGATGTAAAACATCAAATGAAGGTTATTCGGTTGCTGATTCAGAATTTCTGTCAGTCTTATTGCAATTGATTGATTATTTCTTCTATCCTTCTTGAAAATATTAAATATCATAATGTGTTTTTAACATTAATGCTAACGGTCACTTGTATGTGGTCGGGCGGGATTTCCAACAGAAATCCTGTCAGACCCGCAGGAAAGTGGGCGCAAGGTCTGACTTGTCAGACCGCTAAAACCCCCGCCTGCCATATGACAATTTGTTAGGCATAGTTTTTTTCTTTTATTTTATTAAATGCGTCCTTAATTGTCTTCCTATCTTCAAAAGAACTGAAGTCAACCAAGTCTATATTGTGATTTCTATTTTGCGAGTCAATAAACTCAATTGAGTTAATTTTTATAATAATACTATCCAAATTGTCAATTGATATAGATTTGGCTTCAGCTTTTTGAATTTTGTAATCTATTAAAATGGCATTTGAGTGTTCATTCGGATAAAATCGAATGTGAATACCATTCATTTTTTTTATCGTGATTGAACTTGTAATAAACATGGTGACACCCATGATAAAAAACAAAACCGTTTGAATTATTGATAGTATATTAACCGAGTCTTCTTGTACAGAAAAGTCTTCGGTTAACAACAAGTAAATGCCTATAAGAAATAAGATTACCGATAATCCTTTAAGCGTTTTTTGTTTTTTTACAATCTTTTCTGTAGTAATATTTGTTTCCATTTTTTAAAATTATGCCTAACGGTGGTGGTATGAGGTCGTGGCTGTCAGACGAGAGTCTGACCAGTCCGACCGAAACTGAGGTTGGGACGAGATTCGACTTGTCGAATCCGTACGAACCTAGCCATGACTTATACCACGTGTTAGCGTGTCGTAATTTATTTATAAGCTGTTCTTTTTGTTTGCATTCTTATTTCTATTGTATCTGTAACAAACTCCATATGAAATATAGAGCTATCTATCCATGCTGTATTTGAATCCCAATAGTAAATTGTTGAATTGTCCATTTTAGGGTTTCTTCTTTTCTCATTATTCTCAGAAAAGTGATTTGCTAAATAATCTTCCGGATTTTCAAAAAAACTTTCATCGAGGGCAACTTTTGCTTCTATTTTATAAATTCCGTCTGTTACAGACAGTGTTTGATAATTTATAGAAGTATTAACCAACATTCCAGATTGAGGATTAGGAATTTGTACCTGTTCAGATATAGCTGATGTTTTTGGTATTTGAGTACCATAGAAATCAAAAATATCCATAGCTTCTTTGGTCAAAGTGGCTTTCATTTCTTCTTCAAAACTCAAGTCATTTGAAAGAAGGTTTTTTAAATCTTGATATGCAGAAGGCTGAATCTTTAGACTATCCGCAATTGATGAAATTTTATTAGTGAAACTTTCCAATAAAACTTTGGAATTTAACAACTCAATTTCTTCACCAGTATTGGATATTTTAACTTGAAAAGGAATTGAAAGAATGGGGCAAGCATTTATTAAGTCAATGAATTGGGTTATTCCATTGTCAAAGGAATCAATTTGAGTCTTAAAGTCTAACACCGGTTTTGACTCACTTTGTAATTCAACGACATAACTGTCTCGCAGTTTGCTCACAACGCTTACTTTGTATATTTTTTCAGTGTTTAGGTCATAAATGGTGTCACTATTCACAAGGCAAAACGATTTTACATTTGTCTTATAATATCGGTAATCACCAACGGTCCAATCGGGCACTGCAAAATCACTATCAACTGTTTGATTGCAAGAAACAATCACAAGAAGCAAAATTATAAGTTGAATATATCTCATTTAAGCATTAATCTTTTAAAGAGAATTTTACTGGTTGAATGTTTAAAACACGAACTTTTCTACCATCTTTTTCTCCTGGAATCCATTTAGGCATTTTTTTTATAAACTTAACCGCTTCTTTTTCTAAATATCCATCAACAGAATTTGTTGCAACAACGTTTGTGATTTCTCCATTAGTCTCAACAATAAATAATACATAAACTATTCCTTCAATACCATTTTTTCTTGAATCACGGGGATAAATAAAATGTTTCTGATAAAAATTTACTAAAGATTCATAACCTCCTTTAAAGGAAGGATTTTTATCAACCTGCCAATAAAGGTTTGTCGTGTCAGTTTTTTGCAAGTATTTATCAAACTCTTTTGGAATCTGAGCAGTTGCCTCAACAAATGAAAATAGTAACGTAAATGTTAAAAGGGCTTTAATTAATCGATATGAAATAGTTTGGAATTTATTCATTTTTTATCGTTACAGAGTTTATTCTTTATTAATCATTTTTGTATTTGACTCCATTATGCACGCTAACGGTCACTTGCAAGTTGTCGTTGCGGATTCCGGAGCTCGTTCTTGTCCGACAGGACGGAACGATGTTGCGAGAATCCGGTGTTCGACAACGCACAAAACCCGCAATGCAATTTGCAATTTGTTAGCAACTGTTTTTATTTTATTTCAATTATTTCTCGTATCTGTTCACATGCATCACCAACAGCAGATGTAAGATTAGGATTAGTTGGGTCATAATCTAATGATGTCACTCCGAGTAAGTCAGTCATTATTTTAACGTTAACGCCTCTTGGTTTTACAAAAAAAGCTTTTCTTCTTGTGTGCTTGCCAAGAAACATTCCGTATTCAAAGATTACATTATCTCTCGGAATATTTGTTTCTTTCCCTCTGCTAAAAATTTTATCATCAGGAGTAAATACAAATATTCCATAATCATATTGTAACAACATGTTTTCAAGAATTTCGATGTAAGCTTGACTTGGTTTGTCAAAGATGCCGTCCGCCCATGTATCAACATGTGCATCGTATCTTAAACCTGTTTTTATTTTTCTCGCTATTTTTAATCCTTCAGTTGATGACCCAATAAAGATTTTTGGTCTTTTTATTTCAACTCCATTCTGTAACAATTCTCCTGATTTGGACATCAGTAAACTAATTGCATTAAACTGGTCTTCTGATATCGGCATTTTACTTTTTAAAATTTCCCTTTTACAGTCATCACAAAAAGCACTAGCTCTCATACTTTTTAAAATGTCCAATTTATTTTTGGCTATTCTGGTTCGTTTTGTGCCACCGATTTCGGAGTGGTTTGTGCCACTGATTTCGGTTCAAACTGTGCCACCGGGTAGCTAAAAAGCGGATAATTTTCGGCTCGTTTTGTGCCACTCCGGTCAGGTCCGGTTACTCTAACGGTTCGTTTTGTGCCACTTTGGGAGATCAGTTAAAACATGCTATATCGCAGATTTTTTCTGGATATGGCAAACAAACTTGATCCGATGGATTTAAAACAGATTTTATCGTTGCACAACGAGGGTTTAAGCAACCGGCAGATTGGCGATCTTTTGAGTATTTCGCGCAACACAGTCAACAATTACATCAAGCTGGCAAAGTCCAGCGATTACAGTATCAGGGAAATGCTGACAATGGATCCTCACCAGTTGGGGGAACTTTTTACAGCACACACTACACTTATTACCAACCGGTACGACGAGCTGATGGCCTGGTTCGACAAAGTAAACCAACAACGTAACCACCCCGGGTTTACTTTTATGTACCATTACCAGGAATACCAGGGCCAGGTTTCCAATCCGTACAGTTATACCCAGTTTATGGAACATTACCACCGAAAATACGACCAGGTGAAAGGTTCTATGAAACTGGAGCATGAAGCCGGAAGGGAGATGTACATTGATTTTGCAGGCAAAAAATTACATATCATTAATAAAGAAACCGGAGAGCTTATCCCGGTAGAAGTCTTTGTCGCTTTGCTGCCCAACAGCCAGTACGCCTATGTTACAGCTTGCTTAAGCCAAAAACGCGAAGACCTTATTTCTTGTACGGCTCGTGCCCTTTCATTCTTTGGCGGTGTGCCCAAAGCTATTGTATCGGACAATTTAAAATCGGCAGTTACCCGTGCAAGCAAGTACGAACCAGAGATAAACCGGACGTTCAAAGATTTTGCCCGTCATTACGGATGTGTTATCAACCCAACACGCAGCTATGCCCCACAAGACAAAGCATTGGTCGAAAACGCCGTTAACCTCGCCTACCAGCGTATTTATTATCCCTTAAGGGATATGGACTTCTTTTCGCTCGAAGATCTGAACCGTGAGATCAGAAAACTTTTAAAAGGATATAATAACTTGTTGTTTCAGAGAAAACAAGCCAGCCGCCGGGAACTTTTTCAATCAGTGGAACGTGCTTACCTTAAACCACTACCCGACACTGCTTACCAGTTGAAAGATTACCGCAGGGCAAAAGTCCAGAAGATTGGCTATGTCTATTTTTCTACCGAGAAAAGTTATTACAGTGTCCCTTACCGGTACATCGGGAAATCAACACTTATCCATTATACCGCATCCACCGTAGAAGTGTATTATAACCACCAGCGTATTGCCCTCCACAAACGTAATTACACCAGGGGAAGTTACAATACTATCAAAGAGCATTTGAGCAGTACCCATAAAGCATATTCTGAATGGAACCCGGATTTTTTTAGAAGGATAGCTTCCAAACATGGCCCCAACGTGTTGGCAGTTATAGACCAGTTGGTCAGTAACTGTGACTACCCTGAGCCAGTCTATAAACGGGCAATGGGCATTATCCAGCTCCATCGGTCTTATGGTTCCCTGCGTTTAGACAATGCCTGTAAAAGAGCCTTGCTTGTCGAAACTTATTCCCTTAGGCGCATTAGCAATATCCTTAAAAACAATATGGATACACTTCCTTTCCCGGAAGAAAACACCAATGTCCCGCACATTCCTGCACACAACAATTTGCGCGGGGCAGCGGCTTATAAATAACTCTAAAATTTTTAATATGAACAACAATCAGACAGTTGAGAAACTAAGGCAGATGCGTATTGGCGCAATGGCCGACCTGCATTTGCAACATGTAAAAAACAATGGTTTACAAGAGCTCACCCCCGATGAGTACCTGGCCCTGCTTACTGACCATGAATGGGAAAGCAGGCAGAACCAGAAAATACAAAGGCTTTTAAAACAAGCAGCTTTCCGCCAAAAAGCAAGCGTGGAAGAAGTGCGTTTTGCCCCATCGCGTAACCTCGACCGAAACATGTTTAACCGCATTGCAACACTCGACTTTATCAACCGTAAAGAAAACCTGATAATCACCGGGGCATCGGGCGTTGGTAAAAGTTACCTGGCCCAGGCATTGGGGCACCAGGCTTGTTTTAACGGATTAAAAACTTTGTATACAAACACAGCACGTTTGTTTGCAAGGATGAAGCTGGCTAAAACTGACGGTACTTACCTGAAAGAACTGAACAAGCTGCAGAAAACAAGCCTGTTGATCCTCGATGATTTTGGCTTACAGGCACTGGACAACCACAGTCGTGAAGCATTAATGGATATTATCGACGACAGGTACAACAAAACTTCAACAATTGTTGTGTCCCAGATTCCGGTTTCTGTATGGTACGATATTATCGGTGAAGGTACTATTGCCGATGCAATCCTTGACCGGATTGTTAACTCATCTCACCGGTTCGACCTAAAAGGAGAATCCTTGAGAAAAGGAATTTTAAAGAATCAAGATTAATTTTTTTGTATAATTGTACCATCTCTCAAAGTGGCACGGTTTCAACCGAAAAGTGTGGCATGGTCAGACCGAAATAACCAATTTTCGCAAAAATCGAAAAGACAACCTTTTTCTGATGGTTCAAAGTGATTGTATTTATCCTTTATTACAAATTTCAATGCCATTCTTGGAAGGTAATAAACAAAATATGATACCATTTTTTCTTTGGGAATTATTAAGTCTGCGACAGAATGACTCGTCAAAATTGAGAATCCTAAATCCGTATATGTAGTGCCAAAAAGATTTTGCCAACCATCATCTTCTATTGAAGATTCTGTAAGAAATAAAATGTGCGGATAGAAACCTTTATGTTCATCTCTTATTTTTGTAGCTTCTAAGAAGAATTCATCTGCTTTGATATTGTCAAAATTTAGCAATTCATATTTTCTTTTAATTCTATCATTCACAATTGAAAAGTTAAATTCAATTTGTGTTGAATTCGCTATTCTGACAGCGGTTTCAATTTCATCTTTGAATTCATTGTTTAGGTTTACAATGTCAATAGGAAATTTGCTCATATCTTAGTTTTAAATAGTTGCTAACGGTAAATTGTAAGTTTAGTGGCAGTTTGCGGGCTACATTCCTGTCAAACTGATACACATTTAGTGCGATGATGAAAAATATCAAACATGCACTTTCCCTGCCATTAAATTTACAAAATGTTGTGTGGCGTTTTTATTTAATTGTCTTATTATCTCCATCATGAATTTATTATCCATCAGTCTACTAGCGTAAAATTGTGGATTTGAAATAATCCGTTTTACTTCAGGAATATTAATCTCTTTGGCACAATATATTCCTTCTATAAGCCTTAATCTTTGATAACCATTAAAATTGGATTCTTTGATGTAAGAAAGAGTAAGATTCTCAAACAAAAGTGTCTCAATAAAATTACTGCTCTCAAATAAATCAAGTTTACGTGCAATTTGAATCAATGATAGTACATATAATTTTGATGGAAGCTCATCTAGAATGTCTTCTCTATAGTTAAATTTAACTACCCTTAATTCCCTTAATAGAGTGTATTCTGTTTCTGTAACCTGACAATTCTGTCTTAAAAGCTCGATTATATTTAAATAAGAAAACTCAAAAATATTTCGTTCTGCATTTTTAAATATTAAATAATTTCTAAGGCCTACATAAAAACAGTCAGCAAACCAAGCATAGCCTAGCTGATTATCAGGGATATTTCTAAGGATGTCAAAGTAGTCTTTTGAACCTTTTATTTCATTTTTGAAATCTCTTTCAATTTGATGTGAATCTAGTAATTCTTGGAATTTGTTTCTATAATCAAATAATATCTCAGAATCCTTTTTCAAATGACTAATAAACAGACTTCCTTTATTTGAAAGGTATTTAAGTTTTGAATATGTATATCCAGATACAGACCACCCTTGACTTGAATATTTTTCATATAGGAACGAAAGATGCCTGGATGTGTCAGCCACAACTAATAAATCCTTATCACTGTATTTGTCAAAATTAGAGTTTAATTGAGACCCGAATTTTATTATGCTGTATTTTTTCATCTTACAAATCTGTTTACAAGTAAAGTTATTAAAGCTGATAATAGTATAAATGCAAAGATGCTTTGAAATGATAGCCAAAACATTCCAACATCGGATTTGGGTTGAAACTGTGAATCAATAAGTTTTGTTGTTACATCCAAAGTATAAAAGAAGTTTGAGGTAAAGGAAACACTGTCTGGATTAAATGCTTCAATTGATATATCCTTTTGTGCCAAGGAATAACTTTGCCATTTACTATAATTGACTGAGAAAAATATGAGAAAACAAACAAGAAACGTAGCGAAGAAGTTTCTAAATCTAAGACCATATCCAAAAGTTATTCGAAAAATACTATTGATTGGATAATCTCTCAAAAAGGTCAAAACTGAAATTCCATAAGGTTGCCTTTTTATGAACTTATTAAGTATTAATTTATCTCGCCATTTTTTGAAGTTGTATTCTGCAACTCTACTAAATTTTGCTTGACCTTGTTGTTTTGAATTATGTAAGAGTTGTTGAAATAAATGTATTGCTATGTTTGATTTATCTCTTCCCTTGATACAATTAATAAATGATTCTGGATTTACATAAGTTTCTTCAATCGATATTTTAAATGTATTGACATTTTTGAATACACAGTTGTGAAACTCACAGTCTTTTATTGTTACTCCAATAAATAGGCAATCGGTAAACTTACAATTGATAAACACAACATCGGAAATAACAGTTTTTGAAAAACTAAAATTAGAAAATTTAAAATCTCTGATTCTTAATTTTGGATGAGTACCAGTCGGTTTTAACTCATCAGGTTTATAAATCAAATTTTTTAAATCACTGCTAATCCCAATTAATCTCTCAAATTCCACCTGTGTTGGAATTTCCTGAAATGGGTTATTGAGTGAAAAGAAATTGTTTAACATGTCTCTATTGTCTTATGTTTTGTCGTCAGTTTAAATGCCACACAACGGTCACTTGTATGTGGTCGGGCGGGATTTCTGGAAGAAATCGTGTCAGACCCGCAGGAAAGTGGGCACGAGGTCTGACTTGTCAGACCGCTAAAACCCCCGCCTGCCATATACAATGTGTTAACGCCTGGTTTTTTTTGTTTTACTTTTTTTAATCAGATATATTCCTACAATAATCATAATTAATTCAATTGCGTATGCTGTAAGTTTCTCGTCCCAAGCTCCTTTTATAGGGTTTAAAAAACTACCAAATATTCCCAAGAATCCTAAAACCATTAAAATTATCCCAAATATTTTCATGTTCTATTCATTTTCTTTTATATGTTCAATTATTTTCAATCGAATATTTTCAAGTTCAGAACTTTGGGGCGCACAATTTCTTTCTAGGTTTTGTTTAATGATTTCAAATGTTTGGTTTGTCTTTTCAATTGGATTTTCGTCAAAGTAATATTCAAATGCCGCAAAGCCAATCCACTTCTCATAATTGTCAGAGTACAATTTATTATTCTTAATTTTTATAAAATCGCATGGATATTTCTCTAGATAAGCTCGACAATCTTGTCCAATGTATTCAGACAATGCCCCGTCAGTAATTCTAAGCACACAGTTAAAAACAAACAAATAGAAGTCTTTCGTTTCCTGATTTGTCGTCAAAACACTATCAAGAAAAGCAAACGTTAAATCATCGTCCGACACAGCAAATTTTCCTTGATAAAATAGTTTTGAGTATTTGTCAATGTCAGTATTATTTAAGTAAAAGTTGATTGGCTTATTATTAATTGAATCAACAAACCATTCATTGACTTGATATGGAAATTTCTCAGGGTCATTCATATCTGGTACTTGACAATTACCAACAAGCGAGATTAATCCAAAAATTATGATTAAAAATGCTTTCATGTTCTCTTTTTTAAACTTGGCGTTAACGGTTGGTACATGTTGTCGGGGCGGATTTCGGAGAGCGTTCCTGTCCGAAGGACACGGAACTGCGATGCGAGAATCCGCAATTGGCATACCACTGAACCCCGCCCTGCAATATGTACTGTGTTACCGCAAGTAATTTATTCTTTTTTCAATTCTAAATTATTGTCAATTAACTCAATTTGATATTCACTATTGTAATTCTCAACTGCAATTTTATTCGAATCCAATTGAGTCAAGTCAAATTTTTTATTGAGCATTATTCTTGGTTTTCCAGTACTAAATTCTATAAAAGTTAATAGTCCAGGTTCGCTTGCATAAACCCAGCTAAACAACCCAATTATTTTTGTTTTCTCAAAATCTGTCAACAACAACAAATCCGTATTTAATTGATTTTGTTCTTTTACCAAATCAGGTACTATGTAATTATTGTCAAAACGAACCCAGCCGTCAAAATTGGTTTTTTCCCAACTCTCACCATTATCCATTTTAATCTCTATTTGATGAAAATCTCCTGGGGCATTTTCGAATCCATTAAGTTGATATAGAATTATTGAGTCAGGTTTTTGATTTTGATTTAAATCAACGACAAATTCTTTGACACGATAATTTGTCAATTCGGGATTGTCTGGATTTAACCTTTCATCATGGTAAAAATCATCAATAAGTTTTGGATTTAATACAAATCCGACGTCTTCAGATTTTATATCAGTGTCTTTTTTCTCTGGTTGGTTTGACTTACACGAAGTCATTATTAAAACCAATGCTAATATTTTGATAATCTTCATTTTCATTATTTGCGGTAACGGTTGGTACATGTTGTCGGGGCGGATTTCGAAGAGCGTTCCTGTCCGAAGGACACGGAACTGCGATGCGAGAATCCGCAGTTGGTGTACCACCAAACCCCGCCCTGCAATATGTACCGTGTTACCACACGTTTTTTATTAATTTACTCTCTAATTTCTGATAATGTTAAAGTTATTGTCTTTCCATCTTGTGTGTTGAATGACAAAATATTATTAGAATACATACCACTAAATCCTTCTGTAACTCTGTGATTATGTCCATTAAATCTGTTGTGCTTTTTGTTGAAAGTCAATGTTATTTGACCGCCTAAGTCGTCATATATCATATAGACTTTTTTTTCTTCCTGTTGATTTAAGGAAATCTCACTTATTTTTTGACCAATTGCTTTAATCGTTTTTAATTCCATTCTCAATACATTTAATTTGTTCCATTAATACATCTTGGTTAAAATCACATCTGTACATTCTGAGTATATCATTTTCAAAATGAAGTCCAATGGTATTTATTTTTGATTTTTTGATTAAGTCAACTAAATTTTTCTCTATCGGATAAACCGCATTAACGACCTCACTACCGCCAATAAAATTTTCTCCGCTTTTTAATAACTTTAGAGAAATAGCGGTACCATTTAAAAGATTAATTTCCAAATTATCAGTTAATTCCAGAGAAGTTTCGTCGAAACGTACTGAAACTGAAATGTAATTCTTAATAGATTTATCACGCCCACTTAAAATCATGTCTGTGCGATTAATCGTCGAAATAAATGCTATGCCCACTTGCGTAAACCTATCTTCTGCAATAGGTTGTGGTATACATTGAGAGATAATTTCGTCTCCTTTGTTAATTTGGTTACAATTGCATTGAGCATAGGAACATATATTTAATAACAGAAAGATATATAGCAATAGTCCTTTATTCATAATTTGAAGTTTAGAAGTCGTTAAGTAAGTTTTCAAGTCGTTTTTGTTTCTCTATATTTCTTTTTTCTTGCCAATCTTTATTTGCTTTCCGATATTCTGTTTTGTTTTTTATTGCATCATTAAACTGCAAATTACTACTTGAAATTGAAAATCTTAGAATTGACATTTTCCTGAGCGTTGACTGTATATAATTTTCACTAAGAGATTTATATTCAGAGCTGCCGTAACCATGTTGTTTCGCCACCTTTAAAAGGTTTCTTTTTCTCCACCATTTTTCAATTGAACCAACCGAAGCATAATCATCATACTCGTTATAATACAGAGAAAAATAGGTGCTATCATTAAACCAATTAATTGTACCACTGGAGAACTTAAATTTTTCATTATCAACAGGGAATGCTCCAATTTTAAGAGAATCCATTGAATTAAGTTTATATTTGATTCGTACTAATTTTAGAAATTCATCGTAATTAATATTCCTACGTAAGTCATTACAATTAAACTCAATCTTTTCAACAAGAGTGTCAGCATTTAAATGGACATCAAGTTGTCCCGACAATCCGCCAACTGATATTTTTTTGACTTGATATAAATTGCCCAATTGGCATTCTTTTATAATATCAGGTCTTTTACTATCTAAAATATAATCTTTGATACTGGGACGATTTGAGATTGTCTCATTTTTTTCGTTTTCGATTTGTTGTTGATTGTCTTTCCCATGATTACAGGAAAAGAATATAATCAATAAAGTCATCGAGATACTAATCTTAAAATGTGTTTTCATCTTTTTTCAAATGTGTGGTAACGGTGGTGGTATGAGGTCGTGGCGGTCAGACGAGAGTCTGACCAGTCCGACCGAAACTGAGGTTGGGACGAGATTCGACTTGTCGAATCCGCACAAACCCAGCCATGCCTTATACCACGTGTTAGCTGCTGCCTTTTTTTGTTATAGTTTCTCCTTTTTTAAACTCAATTATATCGGTTAGTTTACCATCCATGTCATAGATATAAAATGTTCCAGTTCCATTTTTTAATGTCCCTTTTTCTCTCTTTTCCCCCTTTGAGTTGAAGTTTGATTTTACATTCCACAATAAACCATTTTTATATTCACATTCAGTCCACAGTTGTCCATTTTCAAAATAGTATTCAAAGAATCCATTTCTATTCCCCAACTCATAATTTCCGATTATTTCAATTTGTCCATTTGAATAGTAGTCAATCCACTCTCCACATCTGACATCCTCTTTTGTATAGAATCCAGTTTGTTCTAAATTTCCATTTTCGAAAAATGCTTGCATAAATTTAAGCTCTTGATTGGATACAATGGAGTCAGTGTATTTGATTTCCAATTGTCCCTCTGGATAGTATTGTTCCAATAACCAATATTTTTCTCCATCATTGAAAAAGACTTGTTTAAGTTTATACGGATAGTTTAAATCGTAAACTTTACCAATACCATATTCAAATCCGTTATCCCAATTTCTTATTACAACAGGACTTTGGTCTTCACCGTAACCTTGATAAACAATTTCTTCTCCATGTTTTTTTCCATCTTTGTAGTTACAAACTTCTGTCCGAGTCCAAAAAAAAGGAGACTTTTTATCATATGATTCAAAGGTTGTCCAGCTACCAGATTTTTGTCCTTTCAAATAACTACCTATTTTCTTTAAAATTTTGGCACTATGTGTCATTGGTAGTTGCTTATCACCTACAATTAAGGTTGTTGTTTCTCCCATCATTGATGTATCTAACTCATATTCTATCCACTTGCCCTCTTTTATTTCATTTTCGAATCGTCCACTGTCTTTAAATTGTTCTAAGACATTAAGGTCGAGTTGACTATTGTCAATTGATGGGTTTTCAATCCACTTACTTAAAGCATCCTCGACTTTTTCTTCAACGGTTTGGCTATTTCCTTCAAATACGAGTAAAGTGAAAATTAATATTATAAAAAGTGGTTGCCTCATTTATTATGTTCGTTTTAAGGTTGCAGCTAACGGTTCGGCTATGTATAGTGCGGGACTTTGAAACGGTTACCTGTCAATGCTGCACTGAGCCAATTCGTTTATTCATATTTTCTTTTTAAGCCGATTCGTCAAAGACGAATTGGCGTTGTAGCACAGAGAACTGCGGTTTGATTACTTGCTGAACCCCGCATTATATATAGCTTTTGTTGTACACTGTGCTTTGGTTTTCATTTTACTATTTATTAAGAGTTTATAAAATTACCTTTTTGAAATTGTCATTTTCAGGGTCAGTTTTTTTGTCTTAAAAATGGATTTCGTTTGTAGGTTTTCATAAATTTTCTTTTTTGTAATCAGAATTTAGTTTTAAAGTTGTATAAAAATAGCATTATTTCATAACCGGGCACACCAATCCCATCGGTTTTATGCCGCTATTTTTTTGATTTTGTTTTTCTTAGGTTTAAACCTTGTCATATAAATTGTTTCATTTTTTTTGTTTTTAAAGGTTGAGTATAAATAGGTTTTTTCGGTATTGCAGTTTTTACAGATTTTCGGGTTTTCAGCCATTTCATAAATTTCTTCGTTTTCTTCAATTTCTGAAGTTTCATTTAATTTTTTGACAAGAGTTTTGTTAAGTACTGCTTTTGTTCTTGCAGCATAAGCTCCGTAGTACCTTACGATTCTAAAATAGGGCAGCGGCACGTGCTGTAATAATCTTGGGAAAAACTCACGGTAGTTCAGGGTTAATTCTTTTTCGATGGGTTTTCCATAAAAGTCAAGGTTTTTATAGTCTTTGTATTTGAACGAGATATTTTCCCCGTCAATGTTAGTTATTTTATATTCGCTGATACATGCCCTTTTCGAGTACCTTCCGATGTAGCGAATCACTTCTTCGGGGATTTGGATTGCCGGTTCGAAGTGTACTCTCCAGTTTTTATCGTTTATCTTTTTTATGAATTTGAGGAAATCCATCCTGTCTGAAAAATTTTGCTCCAAAGTATTGGAATCAAACATTTCCACCAGTTTGTCTTCAAACTTGCACCTGAATTTTGTCTGGATGAAATTGTAATTTACATACTCGCCTTTGATTTCTTCGAGGCAATTATTTTTGTTAACCCCTCCCCACGAAAGGATCATGTGAATGTGCGGGTGCAATTGTTTTGTTTCACCAAAAGTGTGGAGTACGCTGATTATTCCGGGAGTGAGATTGTATTTATACATCATCCAGTCTTTCATGGCTTCGGCCGCTGCTTTGAATAAAGCACTTAAAAGTTCCCATTTGTTGTCGCTGATTAAGTTGTTGAGTTTGTGCGGCAGTGTAAACACCACGTGGCGGTGGGGAATGTCCAGCATCTGTTCTTTTATTTTCTCTGCCCACTGCATGGTATCTTTCCAACTACATGTTGGGCAAAAACGGTTCTTGCAACTGTGGTAAACCTGGCTTATTTCCCCGCACTCTTCACAAACATAATGGTCAATCCCCAAAGCTTCGGTACGGCAGGCGCGCATTGCTGCAACCGCTTTGTATTGTTCGGGGGTGATGTAATGGTTTGGCGATTTTACATACCTGTCCCACCAGGATTGAAAGTATTCAGCGAGAGTAAATTTTCTTACTTTCCGATTTTTGTATTTAGATAATTCATAAACCATTTATCTAATTGTTGTAATCCAAGCGGGGTTATAAATACTTTGTCGTAAGCTTTACATTTAGGACAAGTCGGTTTCTTCTCGTAAATTAAAGTTCCGATTTTATCCATCTCCAAGCTACCTACATCTGCATTAAAAATGAAATGGCAATCTTGACACTCAAGGTTAACTGTCATGTATTGAGTTATTTGTGCTTTGCGTTTAGCATTGTGTACAACGGCCGCGGCTATGGGCAGTAAAGGATTAGAATATATAATCCATCCATAATAACCGTGAGCCGATGCGTTTTTGTTTCGATTTTATTTTGTTTAAAGAGTTATAGTTTTTGTTTACAATATAAATATTTTAAATAGCATTGCCAAGCATGGGCGTTGTAGCATTTATAGTCATGCCAATGCAATTTAGCGGCGCCTTTATTGGCTATAGCTGTTGTTATGGTGTCGGCAAAAGCCTCTGCGTGGCAGCCCGAGACTTACTTAAAATGTTATCACCGAAGGAGGGCTGGCGGAATGTTTGCCCCTCCCAAGTGATGTGCCAATTTTGACATCCAGGCCAGGTAACCACGAAGTTAAACCTCAGCAGTAAACAACCACTTTCCAGCCATAAATTTTATCGGCTTTGTTAAACACGTTGGCCGCAACTGGTTTAACTTAACTGTTAAAATTGGCGCAGGAGTTGAAGCCTGCAAACATTGTGACCGCCCGAACTGCATTTAGTGCGGGCTATCATGAGCTAAACGCAGCCCCACCATCCAACAAAGCACAATCAGCCAGCACAAAAATGTGGGGCGTGAAAACCCACCATAACCAATATTTTAAAGAACAAGTTCGCATACTAACGATAACCCCCACGCTGCACCATAACGGCCGCGGCTATGGGCAGTAAAGGATTAGAATATATAATCCATCCATAATAACCGTGAGCCGATGCGTTTTTGTTTCGATTTTATTTTGTTTAAAGAGTTATAGTTTTTGTTTACAATATAAATATTTTAAATAGCATTGCCAAGCATGGGCGTTGTAGCATTTATAGTCATGCCAATGCAATTTAGCGGCGCCTTTATTGGCTATAGCTGTTGTTATGGTGTCGGCAAAAGCCTCTGCGTGGCAGCCCGAGACTTACTTAAAATGTTATCACCGAAGGAGGGCTGGCGGAATGTTTGCCCCTCCCAAGTGATGTGCCAATTTTGACATCCAGGCCAGGTAACCACGAAGTTAAACCTCAGCAGTAAACAACCACTTTCCAGCCATAAATTTTATCGGCTTTGTTAAACACGTTGGCCGCAACTGGTTTAACTTAACTGTTAAAATTGGCGCAGGAGTTGAAGCCTGCAAACATTGTGACCGCCCGAACTGCATTTAGTGCGGGCTATCATGAGCTAAACGCAGCCCCACCATCCAACAAAGCACAATCAGCCAGCACAAAAATGTGGGGCGTGAAAACCCACCATAACCAATATTTTAAAGAACAAGTTCGCATACTAACGATAACCCCCACGCTGCACCATAACGGTTCGGCTATGTATAGTGCGGGACTTTGAAACGGTTACCTGTCAATGCTGCACTGAGCCAATTCGTTTATTCATATTTTCTTTTTAAGCCGATTCGTCAAAGACGAATTGGCGTTGTAGCACAGAGAACTGCGGTTTGATTACTTGCTGAACCCCGCATTATATATAGCTTTTGTTGTACACTGTGCTTTGGTTTTCATTTTACTATTTATTAAGAGTTTATAAAATTACCTTTTTGAAATTGTCATTTTCAGGGTCAGTTTTTTTGTCTTAAAAATGGATTTCGTTTGTAGGTTTTCATAAATTTTCTTTTTTGTAATCAGAATTTAGTTTTAAAGTTGTATAAAAATAGCATTATTTCATAACCGGGCACACCAATCCCATCGGTTTTATGCCGCTATTTTTTTGATTTTGTTTTTCTTAGGTTTAAACCTTGTCATATAAATTGTTTCATTTTTTTTGTTTTTAAAGGTTGAGTATAAATAGGTTTTTTCGGTATTGCAGTTTTTACAGATTTTCGGGTTTTCAGCCATTTCATAAATTTCTTCGTTTTCTTCAATTTCTGAAGTTTCATTTAATTTTTTGACAAGAGTTTTGTTAAGTACTGCTTTTGTTCTTGCAGCATAAGCTCCGTAGTACCTTACGATTCTAAAATAGGGCAGCGGCACGTGCTGTAATAATCTTGGGAAAAACTCACGGTAGTTCAGGGTTAATTCTTTTTCGATGGGTTTTCCATAAAAGTCAAGGTTTTTATAGTCTTTGTATTTGAACGAGATATTTTCCCCGTCAATGTTAGTTATTTTATATTCGCTGATACATGCCCTTTTCGAGTACCTTCCGATGTAGCGAATCACTTCTTCGGGGATTTGGATTGCCGGTTCGAAGTGTACTCTCCAGTTTTTATCGTTTATCTTTTTTATGAATTTGAGGAAATCCATCCTGTCTGAAAAATTTTGCTCCAAAGTATTGGAATCAAACATTTCCACCAGTTTGTCTTCAAACTTGCACCTGAATTTTGTCTGGATGAAATTGTAATTTACATACTCGCCTTTGATTTCTTCGAGGCAATTATTTTTGTTAACCCCTCCCCACGAAAGGATCATGTGAATGTGCGGGTGCAATTGTTTTGTTTCACCAAAAGTGTGGAGTACGCTGATTATTCCGGGAGTGAGATTGTATTTATACATCATCCAGTCTTTCATGGCTTCGGCCGCTGCTTTGAATAAAGCACTTAAAAGTTCCCATTTGTTGTCGCTGATTAAGTTGTTGAGTTTGTGCGGCAGTGTAAACACCACGTGGCGGTGGGGAATGTCCAGCATCTGTTCTTTTATTTTCTCTGCCCACTGCATGGTATCTTTCCAACTACATGTTGGGCAAAAACGGTTCTTGCAACTGTGGTAAACCTGGCTTATTTCCCCGCACTCTTCACAAACATAATGGTCAATCCCCAAAGCTTCGGTACGGCAGGCGCGCATTGCTGCAACCGCTTTGTATTGTTCGGGGGTGATGTAATGGTTTGGCGATTTTACATACCTGTCCCACCAGGATTGAAAGTATTCAGCGAGAGTAAATTTTCTTACTTTCCGATTTTTGTATTTAGATAATTCATAAACCATTTATCTAATTGTTGTAATCCAAGCGGGGTTATAAATACTTTGTCGTAAGCTTTACATTTAGGACAAGTCGGTTTCTTCTCGTAAATTAAAGTTCCGATTTTATCCATCTCCAAGCTACCTACATCTGCATTAAAAATGAAATGGCAATCTTGACACTCAAGGTTAACTGTCATGTATTGAGTTATTTGTGCTTTGCGTTTAGCATTGTGTACAACGTATGTGGAAGGACACATTTGTGCACATTATTTTTTTTATAGGTGTTACAAAATGTTTCGTTTCCAATAAAATAGGTTTGTAAAAGGTACTTTTGTTGTTTTTGGGTGCATTGGCATAAGCTTTTGGTTTAATTCTTCTAAAATAAACATAATTCCACTAAATCGGGGTTGGAAAACAATAAAAAAGTGTTGGAAAATTAAAAAATGAAGCTGTTGTCAATTATTTAAATGTCTGCCGGCGGTCGGGGAAACAAATATCATTTATTAACTGCTCGTCCGGGCGCCAGGCGGAGTAATTATCATTTTACAACGGGGAGTTTTCTCTTCAGGGCAGGTAAATAGAGTTTGTTAACAGTGCCCATGGCGTTGTCCGGTCAACTATTATTTAATAACAGCTTCTCAGAAAAGATACTCTGCTATTATTTTATAATTGTTTTTGCGTTTTCAGGTAAATTACGAATGGACTGTTGCAGGTATTGGTTCTTCCAATATTTTTTTGTTTGTATATTCATTCACTCCAAAAAGAAATCCAGAACTTTTGGCCCCGGGCATCTGTTTCCCACTATAAATTAATTTTTAAAAAGTACGAGCATTTTTCCGGGTATGTGATTTGGGAAGAATCAGAATGCTGAGTAAATACAGCTTTATTGGAATCGGTTATTCTGATGTTTAAAGGCTTTTATCAATTCTTTTGTAATAATAACTCGTTTTTTCAATTTTTACATCGAAAGTGTAAATTTCTGCATTTTTGTCAGAAGAAAAGAGGGAAAGCAGTCCAATGTCGCCGGCGCAGAAAAGACTGTGCGCACTCATTAAAATAATCCAGAAATAAAATACAGCCTGGTTGAGCGAAAAGAGAATCCCGAAAAGTGTAATAACTTGAATAACCACCAGCGGAGCCAATGCAACAAAGGCAAATTGTTTCCGGTTGAGTACATGTTCATCGGCTTCCGCATAAAAAACAAATTTTCTGAGATAGCCGCCGTAATTTACTTTTGGGGCTCCGGTCATTTTCAAGGCAACGCCGTGAACGAGTTCGTGAATAACAATAAGAACAGAAACACAAAAAACAAGTGTGGCAATTGAAAAGAATAGCGGCCGAAAATTTTGCTGAACAGCCAAAACAACGGAACGGCTTAGGAAAAACAATCCTAGCAGAATCATTAGCGTTTGGTAAATCATGTACCAGCGAACAATTTTTGTATTGGAATTGCTTAGTTGCTGAATTACAAAGTCTTTGATTTGTTGATGATTAAATTTCGCCAGCAGCTCAAATTTGTCTTCGTTTTGCAGTTCCTGAATTGTTGGGTTAGCCATTGTTATTTGTATCGTATAATTTGATAGAGGTCTTTCAAATTAAATAATTTCAGCAAGAATGCAAAGAGCGCAGACGTGAAGATAACAAACAAGTAGCCGTAAACCCAGTTGTCAAAACGTTGAGAAATGGTTCCCATCGTAACCGTAATTCCGGCAAAAAGAATAAGCTGGATAATAAATCGCGCACTTGGTTTTAGTTTGAAAATAATAATTGCCAGCGTAATTTGTGCAATGGCAGTGCAGATCTGAGTAATCAAACTGGCATACGCAGAACCAAAGGCCATAAAGCGCGGAATTAAAATCAGGTTAAGCGAAATGTTCAACACCATTCCCAGAAACGCCATAATATTGAGTTGTTTCATACTTCCGTTTGCTGTGAGCAGCGTTCCGAAAATGTATGTGCTGGCAATTCCGATAAAACCTGTCATCAGAATTCCGAGAATTCCCGAAGAATGGTTGGTGTTGGAATGGTACAAAAGATCCATAATTTGTTCGTTGTAATAAACGCTCGAAACCGCAATAATTATGGCAGGAACAATCAAAAGCGTGTAAGAAAGTTGCACCATGGAACCAACGTGTTCTTTTTGTTTTATCATCCGCGAGAAAATGGGCAAAAGTAAGCCGCCAAACAAAACGCCAAACATGGAAACTGCGTCGAGCAAACGAAATGCCTGTGCATAAATTCCGGCTTGTTCTTTTCCAATCGGGTCGGGTAGGAGGCGTTCAAGCATCACCGAATCAATCCGGTTGTAAAACGACATCAGCAAAACTAAAAGCGCGTAAGGATACGATTTCCGAAGAAAAACAATAAAAAATTTGAAATCGAAGCGGAGTTTTATTTTTCCTGATTGTGCCAGAACAATTATAAACGTGATAATTGAAGTGAGTAAATATCCCGCAGTTTGCGCATACACAAACCATTCAATCGTAAAAGAAGCTTTAAATGAGTTGTTGAATAAAAGAACGCTGCAAATAATTATCATAATACTTCGGTCGAGAACCGAAATAAAACTGTCGGTGCGAAAAAGATGCAGCCCGCTGATGTTGGAACGTAAATATAAGGTAAACGAAATAAGAAACTGGTTAAAAATAAGGAAGAAAAGCAAATGAAACTGCACCTTGTTATAGCCAATAATAAATGCAATTGTGAGTGTAAAAATTGCATAAACAATGGCGAGCATGAGTTTCAAACCCACAATATTTGAAAGATGTTTGGGCAGCAAAAACTGGTGCTGTGCAATGTTCCGATTGTTGTAATTTGTAATTCCCACATCGAGCAGGATATTCAGCAACATTGAAAAGTTAAACAAGGCGAAATACATACCGAAAGTTTCATCGCCAACCATGTTTTGCACGGTTCTGTCAATTCCCAGAAGCCAAAATGGTTTTATCAGGAGGTTCAGGAAAAGTAATAATATCAGATTGGTAATAAATTTGCGTTTCAAAATCCGGTATTTATCTTTTAAGTCGCATAATTTGAAAGCTTAAAAGTAAAAAATATTTAAACAGACTTTGTACATTTACCCAAATTTGAATTTACACTTTATGGTAATTGCCGTAAATACCCGCTTGCTTCTAAAAGGAAAACTTGAGGGAATTGGTTGGTTTACATTGGAAACGCTGAAAAGAATGACCATCAATCACCCGGAACATCAGTTTATTTTTATTTTTGATCGGCCTTACAATTCCGACTATATTTTTTCTGATAATGTTACTCCGGTGGTTATTGGCCCGCCAACGCGGCACCCGTTTTTGTGGTATTTATGGTTCGAATATCAAATTCCGAAGGTCCTCAGAAAATATAAAGCTGACCTGTTTCTTTCTCCCGACGGGTATTTGTCGATGCGAACAAAAGTGCCTCAGTTGGCCGTAATTCACGACATTAACTTTGTGCACCGCCCTGCCGACTTGCCGTGGTTGAAAGCAAAATATTACAATCGTTATTTTAAGAAGTTTGCCAAAATTGCGAAACGAATTGCGACGGTTTCTTTTTATTCGAAGGAAGATATTACGCGTTCATTTAAAGTAGATTACGATAAAATTGATGTGGTTTATGATGGAATTAACCAGATTTTTTGTCCAACTTCGCTTGAAGATCAGCAAACGATTCGGCAGAAATATTCTGATGGGAAACCCTATTTTTTGTTTGTGGGAGCGTTGCATCCGCGGAAAAATATTTGCGGGTTGCTGAATGCTTTTGATGCTTTTAAAAGTGTGGATACAAACGATGTAAAACTGGTGATTGTTGGTGGTGAAATGCACAAAACCGGTGAAATTTTTGAAACCTTCGATAACATGCGTTTTCAAAAGGATGTGGTTTTTACCGGCCGTGTAAATACGAACGAGCTGCATCAGATTTTTGGCGCAGCAATGTCGCTTACTTTTGTGCCTTATTTTGAAGGTTTTGGAATTCCGATTGTGGAAGCGATGAGCTCAGGCGTTCCTGTAATTTGTTCAAATACAACTTCGATTCCTGAAGTTGGCGGAAGTGCCGTTTTGTATGCCGACCCGTGTAAAATTGAGCAAATAACGGAAGCCATGATTAAGATGGCAGCCGACAAAGAATTGCGTGAATTGCTTATAAAAAAGGGAATGGTGCAGAAAGAAAAATTTAGCTGGGACGAAACTGCGCGTTTGCTTTGGATGAGCGTGGAGCGAGCCTTGCAGTAATCAGTCGCAGTTTACAAGTATTATGACGAAACAAAAATTATTATCCTATTTTCAGAAAGGTCAGATTGAAGCGGGTTGCGATGAAGCGGGGCGCGGTTGTCTTGCCGGACCGGTGTTTGCTGCTGCGGTAATTTTACCTGCTGATTTTGAAAATGAATTATTAGACGACTCAAAAAAACTCACAGAAAAACAACGTTATTTTTTGCGTCCGCTTATTGAAAAAGAGGCGCTGGCCTGGGCAGTGGCTTCGGTTTCGAATACAGAAATTGATGAAATTAATATTCTGAATGCTTCATTTTTTGCGATGAACAAAGCTGTGCAGCAACTACAAGTGGTGCCGGAGCATTTGCTGATTGACGGAAACCGTTTCCGGCCGCGTACAAAAATACCGTTTACCTGCATGGTAAAAGGCGACGGGCGGTTTTATTCCATTGCCGCGGCTTCTATTTTAGCAAAAACGTATCGCGACGATTTTATGCAACAAGCCCACAACGAATTTCCCAATTACGATTGGAATAAAAACAAAGGTTACCCAACCAAAAAACACCGGGCTGCCATCAAAGAATTTGGAACTACAAAATACCATCGCATGTCGTTCCGTTTGCTGGATGAGCAGTTGGTTTTGGATTTCCCTCAAGCAAAAGAAAACAAATAGTTTCGAAAAATAATTTTGAATTTTTTTTGGTGCACAGGCAACGTTTGAGTTTTTTTCCGCATTTTAAGAATGAAAGGAATTTTAATAAAGCGATTTAGTGCAGATTCAAAAAATTATTAGTAAAAGTTCAAAAGGCGACCGGCGGGCGCAAAAGCAGTTTTTCGATTGGTATGCCGACCGTTTGTTTGCCGTGGCCAAACGTTATGCTGTCTCAGCAGAAACAGCTGAAGAAGCACTTTTTCAGGCTTTTTTGAAGATTTTTCGGAAGTTATCTGACTTTGAGTTTATAAATGAAACTGCATTGCTGGCCTGGTTGTCGCGTATTGTGATTAACCAGGCGCTAATGGACCGCAGAAAAGAGCTGAGCACGCTTTACAAACTGGAGCCAATTGATGAAGAACATCAAAACACAATGTATTACGAAGAGCCCGACGGGGAAACGCTAAACGAATTGGTCAGTCAGCTTCCGGTGGGCTACAAAACGGTTTTTCTGATGCATGTGGTTGATGGTTACGCACACAAAGAAATTGCAGAAATGTTGGGGATCTCGGAGAGCACCTCGCGTTCGCAGTTTTTTAAAGCAAGAAAATTATTACAAAAGAAATTGAATTACGATTATGGACAATCTGGAACATAAAATAAGGGAAGCCTTTTCCGAATCAGATGCTAAAACAACTTTTGCCGGAAAAGAAAAAATGTGGAATCGGATTGATATAACAATACACCGCACAAAAAGTGTTGCTGCCTGGTGGAGGGTGGCCGCTGTTTTTCTGTTTTTCTTTTTCGCTGCCGGTGTTTATGCGGCGTTTACTATCAATAAAAAACAACAGAGCAAACTGGAATCAATGCAAAGTAAGAATGTTGAAATGCAAAACACCATCGATTCCCTGATAGCAGACCCTGTCCAAACTAAAACAGAAACCAAAGTTGTGGAAAAGCTGGTTTATCGCGATCGCTTTGTTCCTGTCAGTAAATCAGACAACGATTCGGTATGGCGGAAAAAGTTCACACAATTGGAAGATTCTACTCAAGCTTTGCTGGCTGTTCAGAAAATGAATCATCAGATTGAGAAAGAGACACTGGAAGCAGAACTGAAAAAAGCTAAGGATGAATTGTTTGCTTTTCAGAAACAAAAGAAAAAGACAGAAAATAAAGGGAATGAGCCTTTTCAGTTAAAAAGCGAGCGCGTGGAAATGGGCGTTCAGAGTGGTGCTGTTCCAAAAAATTCAGCCCTTGAATTGAAAGTATTTCCCGGGAAATTTACAGAAAACAAAAACGATTTAAACAGAACACTATTAAAAAACAAGTAAGCCATGAAAACAGTAAAAACAATCATTTCAGTACTTTTTTTTCTATTTATTACACAATCGCTGGCGGCCAAAAGCGATGTCTTTAAAGGCGATACCATTCGCTATAAGTTCAACAAAATGTTAGTTGAAATTTCCAGTACCGCTTTTGCTGACGAAAGTCCTGAAAGTCCCCGAATTGAAGAGCATATCGAACAAATTCAAAAAATTCTGAAAGAAATGACGATTGCAACCCCGGCAGAAGATGAACGCATTGTTATTTCTTTGTGCGAATCGGCCGATAGATTTTCAGTAGCCAATTACAAAGATTTGAAACTGACCCTCGAAAAAAAGGATTCAAAAAACCTGATTGTTTTTGACGACGGAACTGTTTTCGAAAAAGAATTGGGGCAGTACTGTATTTTTTTTGCTACACGGGATTTAAACGTGAAAATTTATGTTGACGATTTAGCCGATCTTTCCATTTTTGCTTCTGAAGATTTTAAACGAAAAGCGAAGGAAGGCACACAAGCGATTAGCGACGAGATTGGGAAAGGTTACCGGAAATCGCCGGTTCAGGCTTGTGTCGATTTAAGGGAGAATAAGCCCAAAGTACATGTGCAAACTCCGTCATTCAGATCGCTGGATATGTTGTATATTACAGGAGGAGTTGGCTCGGGTTGGGTAAAAAATTCATTTGTTTCTGATATTAATTTTCGTTTGGGGCTGGGGTTTTCGCGAAAAGGAATGATAAAAAATATTTACTCAGTAGGATGGAACATGATGTATGATTTTTCCGGGTCAACCAACGATAATTTTTTCGAGTTGAATCATTTTGTTTCAGTCGGCTGGGAACACAACTTTTCCGATTCACCGCTTCAGGACAAATGGTATGGGCTTTCAGTAGGATATCTTGCTATACGCAACAACGATTTTTTTAAAGAAAACACTTTTCGTGTGTCAGTAAAAAAGAGGATAAATGATTCTGTCAGTTTAAAGCCGGAACTTTATTTTAACGATTTTCTGAAGAATATTTATCCGGGAATTCGGGTAGTCGTAAATTTTTAGAATACAGGAGACAAAGCCGGAGCAGATATTTTTGTTTCGGCCTTGTCTCTTTCCTGTGTTCGTGTTTTAATTTTATTTTAATATAAATCCTACTTCCTTTTAAAATGAATAGCCAATCCTGAATTCGCCACAATTTCAAATTGCAGCGATGAATCTGCTTTTACTTCTTTGCTTTCAATTTTTACTTTGGTTGTAGAACCGGATTCCGGATCGTAGGAGTAAATGGTGGCTTCGTAATTCTGGCCGGCGTTTAAAAACGACAAATCAAGATTTAAGGAGTGTGAATTTTCTCCGGTTAAAGAACCCAAAAACCAATCGTCTCCGGTTTTTCTGGCAATGGTTGCGTATTCACTAATTTTACCTTCCAGTACTTTGGTGTCGACCCAAACGGTGGGCATTTCTTTAAAGAACTCCAGTTCCGGCGTTACCTCAATGTAGCCTTTTGCCCCGGGAACGCCACCAATCACATCCGACGAATTTGGCGGGCGATCGTACCAAAAAAGGAATTGCCACGGACTGTACATCATCACTCCTTTTGCCAGTTGCGAAACGTGGCCGCCCATTTTTTCGGTTACGCGCGGAGCATAGTAACAAATGGTGTTGTCGGCAGCTCCTGCCAGCATGCGTGTAAAAAGTGTGATTAAAGTATGTTCGTTGCTTGGACTTTCTTCGTCGCCGCGAATTCCTTCCTGCGTCATTAAATTGGGGTAGGTTCTTGAAAAACCTGTAGGGCGGTATTCGTCGTGAATATCCACCATTAACTGGTTGTCAGCCGCTTTTTTTACAGCCTCGTGCAACCAGCTTGTCCACTCCTGCGAGCCCACCTGAACAAAACCATATTTTACACCTTTTATTCCCCACGATTTGTACAAAGGCAAAATTTCATCCAGCTGTTTTTCCAGGGCGCGGCGGTTTACATACACAATAATTCCAATACCTTTACTTTTTCCGTAGTCGATTACTTTTTGCAAATCCAGCGGTCCGGGTGAGCGTTTCGGATCAACAGTAATGGTTGTTGCATCTGATGCGTCGTCGTATTCCAAACCGTACCAGCCCGCATCGTATTCAACATATTGCAATCCGTTTTCAACAGCAAAATCAACACAGGCAATTCCACCGCGAGTGGTGAGTGTTACTTCCCGAATCACTTTCCCCGGTTTTATCCACGACACATCTTCAATGGCGCATAGATCATTTAAATTCTGGTCGAAATAGTTGTTCTCCAGCAGTTCTCCCGGAGTGTTTCCAATCATAATCGTGCGCCACGGAGTGGTGTAAGGAAGTTCAACTTCGGGTGAATCTTCAAGTGCTGCAATCAACGAATTTTGTTTTTCACCGGCTAGTAATTTCATGCGTGAAAAATCAATCAATTTTGCTTCGCCAACGGCAAGATATTTATTTCCTGTTTCAACTACCAACGGTCGTTCTGCCGGTTCTTCTAATGAACTAATTGGAACTTTCCGGTATTCAGATTGCGCCCGGTCTGATACCCAGCAATCGTAATCTTCATTAAAAGTAAATTCTGTGAGTTCCTTTTGAATCGTTAACTGTTCTTCATTCTCCCCTGAAAGGAAGGTCGTATTAAAAGCCACTCCCTCATTGTATACGCGAAGGGCAATTTCAAATTCTCGACTTTGTTCAGTCGTTTCTTTTAAACGTATTGTGGTTTGGTTGTATACATCCGGTACTTCTGCCAGTTCACCATAAACGGGTTTCCAGCTTTGGTTGACTTCCATTTCCGAAAACGAAACAATTTCCACGTTGGTGCCAATTTTCGATCCGTCTTCCAACTGGTATCCAATAAATGAAGGTAAAACAATGGTCTCTCCTTCATAATTTACCGAGTAATGATTATCTGATATTTCATCAATCCAAAAGTCAACTTTTATTTTTCCATCGGGACTTTGGACGGAAACAGATTTGGGATTACCACAAGCAAAAAGCAAAAGTGGAAGAAGTGCTACGACAAGGTTTTTCATGGGTATAAGGTTTCAAGTTTGGCGTGAAAATACAAAAAGAAAATCGAAAACATCTTTTGTTTTTGAAAACACCTAATGTCTTTTTTAATGCTCTGTTTTAGTTTTAGGTTGTAAAACAGCATGATGAAGTATTGCCGGAAAACAAATTGTTGTTAGTTTTAAAAAACATAATCATTAACCTTTTATAATCATGAATTGCTTACCCCACAATATACTTTGCAAAAAATCAGAAACAATTGCAGTTTTCTATAATTTTACTTTGTGTTTTTCAAACTTAAATATGATACAATTTCTCAAATTTAGTTGTGTGAAAAAGTACTTTATTTACAGTGTCTTATTACTGCTTGTTAATTCTTGTAACACGGATAAAGCGTCCACTCCAGAAAGAAGAGAACTGAAATCGGATAAAAAATTGCTGGAAGAAATCATTTCGCCTGATTTTCTGACAAGGGTGAATGATAATTTGATTATATCCAGCAGCAATAGCAAGTCAGACACGATGTTATACATCTATTCATTACCCGATTTAAAATATGTAGCCGGCGCAGTAAAAAAAGGCTCCGGGCCCGGAGAGATGCGAATGTTTCCAATGTTTTGTGAATCATCAAATCGGGCACTTTATGTTTGGGGCTATGGTCCGCAGACAATCAAAAAGTTTGACATAAATAAAAAAGGAGAATTGAAGTTTCTTGACTTGATAAAGTTGCCCCGCTATGAAGCGTTTAATAACATGCACATTTTAAATGATTCTCTTTTTATTTATTATCTGCCGGACAATTTAAAAATTGTAAAGGTCGATTTAAAACGCAATAAATATTTGGACGAAATTCAGATGGAAAAAGATGCTCATAATGAATCTTTTTTTTACAGCAACAGAGGCACAATTGCTGTAAACGATTCTTTTTTGGTATTTGCCTATTTGTTTAAAAAGCAAATTAATATCTATAGGGTAAACGATTTCAAATTAAAAAAGGAAATTATTGGAGACTACGAATACCGAGAGCCAGTGGCAGGCGATTCTGATACACCGGTATACTATACTCAAATTATCGCAGGTGAGCGTTTCCTTTATGCTCTGTGCAAGGAGAACAAGAGTAATGGTGTTTTTATGGAAGTATATAATTTCGACGGCTTAATTGTTCGAGAATTTACATTTGATATAACACCCAACCTATTCGCAGTTGACGAAAACAATAAAACAATATACGGGTATGGTTATGATGACCGGTTTGAACCCTATTTGCTTAAATTCAAATATTAAGCCTAAACAGCTGTAAAAGGGATGGTAATTTCTTATTCTGGCAAGCATTTCCGAAGGATTCAAATATTTATAGAAATTTAGTAAAGTTGAAGGGTACGACTCCGGCCGGAGTCGAATGGTTTTCTGTACAAATAATTTTTATAACCATACAATGCCGCTGGCATCAGAGGAAATAAAAATTATTCCGGTTGATACCCCTTGTCTTCCAGAAGATTAGGCTCCATCGATGCTTCTACTGCCAGTTCATCGCAACGTTCGTTTAACGGGTTATTGGCGTGGCCTTTTACCCAAATAAATTTTACGCGGTGTTTTTTATAAATTTCAAGAAAACGCATCCACAGGTCGGGATTTTTTTTCCCTTTAAAGCGTTTTTTTACCCAGTTGAACACCCAGCCTTTTTCAACGGCATCGGCTACATATTTTGAATCAGTGTAAATAGTTACGTCGCTTCTCGCAACTTTCAACGCCTCCAAAGCCGTGATTACAGCCAGCAACTCCATTCGATTATTGGTGGTTCGTTTGTATCCCTGTGAAAGCTCCTTCCGGTGTTGTCCCGAAATTAATACAATTCCGTAACCTCCCGGTCCTGGATTTCCGCGGGCTGCGCCATCAGTATATATTGTAATTTTTGGTACGGCCATTTTATAATAGTGAGAATGGAGTACAAAGTAGTGAGTAAAAACTCAGAAAAACAAACAGGCGGGGCAATAACGGCAAATAAATAATCCTGTCAAAAACGGACAGGATTATCTATGATTTAAAATATTTTGAACTCTTTTTCCTGGTTGAATTCAGAGAGGCTTTTATTCAATAATTTTCATTTCGTCAATCAGGTGGGTTGCACCGGCGTATTTGTCGATTACCCACAACACAAAACGAATATCTACGCTGATACAGCGTTGTATCTCAGGTTCAAAAGCAATGTCGCCACTCATCGCTTCCCAGTTTCCGTCGAAGGCTATTCCAATCAGTTCTCCTTTCCCGTTAATAACCGGACTTCCGGAGTTTCCCCCGGTGATATCGTTGTTTGAAATAAAACAAGCGTGCAGTTTTCCGTCGTCATCTGCATAACGGCCAAAATCTTTGTCAAGCAGCATTTCTTTCATTTTTGCAGGGACATCAAATTCAGCATCTCCCGGAATTTCTTTTTCCAGGTAACCATCGGTGGTGGTGTAATAATTGTAAATTACACCGTCGCGAGGTTGATACTCCAAAATTTTTCCATAGGTTAAACGCATGGTTGAATTGGCATCAGGATAGAATGTTTTATCCTTTTCCATTTCCATTAGGCCGGCAACAAAAAGTCTCCTTCCTTTTAACAGGTTTTCATCTCCCCGTGATGCAAGATCACTGACATCCCGAAACGTTTTAAAAATATCAGAAGCCGCCTGAAATGCCATATCTTTTTCGAGTGCTTTAGCGGTAGGTTCACTCAGAAATTCTGTAAGTTGTTCTTTGCTTGCGAACATTGTTTTCGCAAACATCTTATCGGCATATTTTGAGAAATCACCTTTGTATTTTTTCTGAACTTCGGCAAAAAAATCAGGGTGGAATTTTGCCGGATTATTTTTTGCATACAACTGCATAAGTGCTCCGGCTACTTTTTTATCGGTGCCTGCATCATAATCTTTAAAATAGGAATTCAGCGATTCTTTTATCGCCATTGTTACCCGTTCAATTCGTTCTTTATTTTCTTCCGGTTTTTCGAGCAAATCAATCATTGGGCGAAGGCGAACTGCAAACATAAAAATCTCGGGTCCGCGAAGTAAAGCTTCTGAAACATATTCCTGGGCTTTATACGCTTCGTCATCAGCATAAGAATCTTTGATATAACTTAGGGCTTCCCCGTATTTTTCTTTTCTGGCCGAAGTAGAATTTACCCATTCTGAAAATTTGTCTTCCAGCATTCTTTTTTTCGCAATTACATCCAAATCGTCTAATCCTTTGTTTTGGCCAATACTGTATTTATAATAGTTTGAACTGCGGGCATATTTAGAAGCATACTGGATGCGTGCTTTTTGGCTGGTTGTCATGTACTTGTTTATGATTTCGAGCTTTTTTTCACGTACCTCAATACGAACCGGATTGGTTACCTGCATGGTATAATTTACTCCAAATGATGTTTTGTAACGGTTTGTACTTCCCGGATATCCCATAACCATTGCAAAGTCGCCTTCTTCAATACCTTTTATTGAAACTGGGAAAAAATGTTTTGGATGGTAAGGAACGTTCTCTTCCGAATATTCAGCAGGTTCTCCATCAGGACCACAGTAAACACGAAACATACTAAAATCATTTGTGTGACGGGGCCACATCCAGTTGTCAGTATCGCCGCCGAATTTACCCATCGCTTGCGGAGGTGCGCCTACCAAACGTATGTCTTTAAAGGTTTCCATCACAAAAAGATAAAACTGGTTGTCGTTAAAAAAGCTTCTCACATATGTTTCGTAATGTGTGTCACCTTTTGCTTCTCTTTCCAGCTGATTTGAATTCTCATCTATTTTTCGCTCCCTCTCTTCTTCGCTCATGTCGTCGGAAATATCGGCTAAAACTTTATCGGTGACATCTTCAACACGGACTAAAAATGAAACTGTTTTTCCCGGGTTCGGAAGTTCTTCCTCTTTCGACATTGCCCAAAAACCATCACGTAAATAATCATGCTCAACACTTGAATGACTTTGAATTTCTCCAAAACCGCAATGGTGATTGGTGAGTAACAATCCTTCTTCCGAAACGAGTTCTGCCGTGCATGAGCCACGGTCGAGCGCTACTACTGCATCTTTCAGGCTGGAGTTATTAATGCTGTAAATGTCTTCGGCATCCAACTCGAATCCCATTTGCTGCATTTGATTAATGTTTAGCTTATAAATAAGTGAAGGCAGCCACATCCCTTCATCGGCCACTGCCGAGCCATAAATAAATATTGAAATCAGCAGTAATAATTTAAATTTTCTCATCTTACCTTTTTTCTATTAGAATTTGCAAATATAATTTTTCAAACTACATAATTATGTGATAATTATCTTTTTTCATTTTGTTTGATGAGCTCTGAATACCACCAAAATAACAGAGCCACTGACATTGTTATCATTAACACAGCGCCCAAAGTAACCACCGAATTTGGGGCGATAAATATTTTACTTATCATCCCAAGAACCGGAATCATTCCGAAACCAAAAGGAATCCACTCGAAATGGAACCGGATAAAAAAGAAATAGACAATACCAATTAAAACAACGGTCAATATTGTTGTGATTATCCAAACAGAATAATTTTCAAAATTAATACCGTTTAACGAGAGCCCGCCTAAAACAGCTAAAGATATCCCAATCCATTTGTTCCGTGTCCAGCTTTGGGTATAGCTGTGTATCCCAAAAAACAGAACAAAAGCAAAGGCAGGATATAAAATAATACCAGGTGTATTTGAAACAGCCAGCAAAAACGATGATAGTTTGCCGTTCAAAAAGTCAAAGCTCATCCAGTAAGGTTCTGCTTTGGGCAAGAGGCTCTGAATGGCAGTAAAAGTTCCGGTCACAAAAAGACCCAATCCCAGTGCATATAAAATATTTCTTTTGGGCAGCGATGATTTCTTAAGGGGTATCCAACCGGGTGTGGCGGCAATAAAAATGCTGTAGAACAAAGTAAAGAAAATGCCGGATATTGCGATGCCAATTAAAAGTGTTGTGATAAAATTTGACATTGGGAGCTGTGTTGAATAGTTTGCGATTGCAGTTGGCCACGAAAACCAATTTTCAATAAAATAAAGCAACGCAAAAACAATAGCCAGTTTTATAAAAAGTTTTAGCCTGAATTTTTTTCGTGTCCATCGGATAATGGCTAAAACCAGTCCCAGTAAAATTGTGCCTGCAATCAGAATTGTTGATATCGTTTTGATGATTGATTTTTTGTTTTCTGTCTCTTTGTAATTTCGGGTCCATTCTTCAGGGACATAAACAAAGGAATATGCACTTGTCACTTCATCGCCGGAAATCTTGATGCGATATCTCCCCTGTCCCTGAGCAAGCGGGAAATTGGTTGTGTCGGCATAAATAAATTCCCAGTCTGTTCGGTTTTCCTGTTTTTCCGGAGTAACCGAGATTCTTTTTAGTGTTTCTTTTTTCAGTAAAAAACCAGACAAAAGAACTGAATCAGCGATGGTTTGTGCTTCATTTTCTGAAAGGTTTTTTCCTTTTGCTTTCTCAGGAAGAATATGTGAAACAGCAAGGATTTTTTTATCATTGCCTACCTGTACGGCATATTCTTCTGTTTTATCCTCTGCCTTTCCCTCGGTTTTTACCAGTCTGATTCTCCAGTGTGGTGGCGCCAGGTAGTTTTTTAGCATTTGCTTGTAAATGGAATCTCCGCCAAGCTGCCAAACAAAAATATCGCGAATATCAACAGCGTCATTTACTGATGTTAAAATGGTCCAGTCTTCAAAATTAATATGGTATCGATCTGTTAATTCTGTTTTTGCAGTTTCTATGGCAGCCGTTTTATTGAGTTGTAAAACCGGTGCGTCCATTTTGAAAGGCTTGAACAGCACCCAGGCAATCAGTCCTGCAGCGCCAAGGGCAAGAATCCACTTTTCAACATTCAATTTTTTTGTCTCAATGGTTGGGATTACATCTGATTTTCTTTCAATAAGCACAGGTTCTTTCCATGCACCGTTTTTTTCTTCTTCCGGTACCTTAGTCCATTTTTTATTTCTAAAACGAATAAAAAGAACAATAAAAAGCGGAACAAAAAGAAACAGCAGAACCAAACTCCGGTCAAGCCAAATTCCCTCGGTTGATGAAACCCAAAGCGGCAGACTTATCCAGAAAACATCAACCGTATAGTGTGCGATTACTCCCGGGAGAATTCCGAAATAGATATATATGATCCCCATTATTGTAAAAGGAACAATCATCTCCAGTACCCTCGCGTAGGAAGGTTGCTGGGCATAGTTGGCATGTGCCGAGCCAAAAATCAATGTTTGAAGAATGAGTACAAAAACAATCCAGAAGTTTCTCCATTTTTTCCCTTTTGTGAGAATAAAAACACCTGCAACCGGGACAGCTCTGAACAATGCTTCTTCCCAAAAGCCCGCTTGTAATGATATGGCTATTGAATCGAGCCAGGGGAGGTAAGTGGCCAGAATATTTGGGTCGGACAATGTTCCCGCCGGGCTCCACCATCCAAAATGTGTTGTTGTGGTAAGATAAAACAGCACATCGAAGGCCAAAATTATTACTGCAAAAAGATATCCGCCAATGGTTTGTCCGAGAACCGGCAAACTTCCTCCCGAATTTTTTGACCAGATTTTCCACCATTGGATATGTTTCGGGAATGCCATTCTACCCAGGCCCTCGGCTGCCATAAAAGAAACCGCTATGATGGAGCCAAATCCCAAAGCGCCTAGTAATCCGTTTAAAAGTTGCCGTGCTAAATAGTTCGATTGTGAAGATGAGGTGTCGTACGAAAACCAGGAAAAAGGCAGGCTGTTCAGTGTCAGCAGAAAAACAGAAGCAAATGCGATTCCCAGTCCCCAGTACAGAGCCGGTTTCCAGATTAACCGGCGTTTCCGCATTAGCGCAAAAATGCCCAGAATTACACCCAGCAAGCCATAAAATATAGCAATTGCAGCCGATGAGATTGTAGCGATGGTATTATTGGCAGAACGCATTTCAGAATAACGACGGTTGAAATCTTCGGGTATTTTAACGCTGTAATTTACTGTGCTGAGTTTATCTCCGCTAACTACCAGTGTAAGTCGGAATTTTCCGTCTCCAATCGATTTATCGTTTCGCTCATACACAAAGGTGTGATCGACACGACCACTAATCTGCTCTTTTTTTGATTTTTCAATTAAATCATAAGGAGTTAAATCTACATCCCAATTGTAAATGGCAATGTGTTCAGCTATTCGGAGTGCCTCATCCTGTTCCAGTGCTGCGCCTTTTTGGGTTTCGGGAACTTTTTCCTTAAAACCATAAATGTCACCGTTGGGGTTGAACCAGAAAGTTACTTCATTAGCATCCTGTTCTTTAAAATGCCGAACAGTCCAGTTGTACGAATAATAATATCCTTTGGAAATAATGTTTGTGAAAGTGTCGAGGCCTCCACACTCCAGTTCTACAAAATTCTGAAACCTGCTGTCGTTTCTAAATGCAGCGGTTTGTTTAAATTCCTGCGGGCCAATTTCAAATTCCTGCGCCAGTAGGGCTGCTTTTTTTAACGCAGCTTCACGATCCATTTCAATTTCGATGTTTATCAAGCTGTTGGCCTTATCAAAATTAAGGTAGACGTAGAAAACAGATATAAGCGCAAAAACACCTAAAACAAACCATCCTGCCGGACGGTTGAAAATACTTTTATTTCTCATGATACCTGGTTGGTAGTAGATTGGTCTTTTTATTTAAAAATAATTACACCATATAAATTTAAAAATCTAATTTAAAGAACAGAATTTAATCGAGGGTTTTTCGTTGCTTACTTTAATGATTAAATCGAACGGTGAATTGGTTCGTTAAAAAATCAAAAAGTAAGAAATTGTTTATCAATTCTTTCTAAATTTGTAGCTCCAAAATCGAAATGGTGGAAGAACAAAATAAAAAAGAGAAAAAGTTTATCCGGAAAATAAGGGATCAGTACCGGTTGATTATATACAATGATACAACTTTCCAATCGGTATGGAGCACAAAACTTTCACGTTTGAAAGTATTTACAATAACCAGTTTGCTTTCGGCAGTAATTGTGGTGCTTGTTATATTGCTAATTGCTACAACCGGACTGCGAGAGTATATCCCGGGTTACCCAAAGGCTGAATACAGACAAATGTTGGTCCGTTCGGCATTGCAGGTCGATTCGCTTGAAACTGAATTAAAAAAACGTGACGAGTTTTTTAAGGGGATTCAGGCTATTGTTTCAGGAGAAGTGCCCGAAGATAATCTAATCATTGAAACAGAAGTAGAACCCAATGAAATAGAATTTCAGGAATACAATCACGATTCTGTTTTTCAGGATAAATTACTGGCCGAACAGTTAAGTCTCTCCATCCAAAATAATGAAAATAAAAACACCGGGTTAAGTCAAATCCATTTTTTTGTTCCACTGGAAGGCGTGGTTAGCAACCAGTTTGATGCAGGGAAGGATCATTTTGGTATCGATTTGGTGAGTGGCCCGAACGCAAGAATCTCATCGGTGTTGGGAGGGACAGTTATTTTTGCCGGTTGGACACTTGAAACAGGCTATGTGATGTATATCCAACACGAATCAAATTTAATATCCGTTTATAAACACAATGCAGAGTTGCTGAAAAAAACAGGTGACCGAATAAAAGCCGGAGAAGCTATTGCCATTGTTGGGAATACCGGTGAACTCACATCAGGTCCGCATCTTCATTTTGAACTTTGGTATGAAGGCAAAGCTTTGAACCCTGAACAATACATTGATTTTTAGTATGAAGAAAAGAATAGCAATTCTGGGTTCAACAGGTTCAATCGGAACACAATCACTGGAGGTTATTGAAAAAAACAACGATAAATTTGAAGTTGAAGTTTTAACCGCAAACAATAATGTCAATCTTTTGATTCAGCAGGCTAAAAAATTTCAGCCCAACGCTGTGGTGATTGCTAACCCTGAAAAATATAAAGTTGTTACAGAAGCGTTAAAAGATGAACCAGTAAAAGTTTACGCCGGCAGCGAAGCTTTGAACCAGATCGTACAGATGGAAACTGTTGATTTGGTTCTGACTGCCATGGTAGGGTATTCAGGTTTGATTCCAACATATCACGCTGTAAAAGCGGGTAAAAATATTGCGTTGGCAAACAAAGAAACATTGGTGGTGGCTGGTGAAATTATTACGGGGTTGGCCAAAAAGAAACAGTGCGATATTATTCCTGTCGATTCAGAGCATTCCGCTATCTTCCAGTGTTTGGTCGGAGAATATATGAATCCGGTCGAAAAGATTATTCTTACGTGTTCCGGAGGCCCGTTTCGCGGTAAAACCCTGGAGGATTTAAAGTCGGTTACAGTAAGGAATGCACTCAACCACCCCAACTGGAATATGGGGGCAAAAATAACCATCGACTCTGCCACTCTTATGAACAAAGGTTTTGAGATGATTGAAGCACACTGGTTGTTTGGATTACCTTCGTCAAAAATAGATGTGATTGTTCATCCGCAATCGATCATTCATTCAGTTGTACAATTTGAAGATGGTTCGATGAAAGCGCAAATGGGATTGCCCGATATGAGATTACCCATTCAATATGCTATGGGATTTCCGTATCGAATTAGAAATGAATTTCCAAGATTCAATTTTATGGATTTTCCCACACTCGACTTTGAGCCGCCAAATACAAAAATTTTTCGTAACCTTGCACTCTCTTATGAGGCACTTGACAGGGGAGGAAATGTGCCTTGTATATTGAATGCGGCAAACGAAGTAGTGGTTGAAGCATTTTTAAAAGAAAAGATAGGGTTTCTGGAAATGCCGGAAACAATCGAAAAAGTAATGGATAAAGTAAGTTTTCTGGAAAAACCGGGGCTTGAAGATTTAATTCAAACCAACGATGAAACAAGAACCGTCGCAAAGTTGTTAACAAAGAACAAAAATTAGAAGAGAATTTGAATGGAAGCAATATTAGTTAAGACAGCGCAGTTGTTATTAAGCCTTTCCATACTTGTGGTGTTGCACGAGTTTGGACATTTTATGTTTGCCCGTTTGTTTAAAACCCGTGTTGAGAAGTTTTACCTGTTTTTTGATCCGTGGTTTTCACTTTTTAGGGTGAAAAAGGGTGAAACAGAATACGGAGTTGGTTGGCTGCCATTGGGGGGGTATGTGAAAATTTCAGGAATGATTGACGAGTCGATGGATAAGGAAGCAATGAAACTTCCTCCAAAACCTTACGAATTTCGTTCTAAACCTGCATGGCAGCGTTTGCTTATTATGGTTGGAGGTGTGTTAATGAACTTCATTTTTGCCATTCTTATTTATGTGGGTGTGTTGTATGCGTGGGGAGAATCGTATCTTCCAACTGCAAATGCAAAATACGGAATTGTTGTTAGTGAAGTGGGTAAGGAAATTGGTTTTCAGGACGGAGATAAAATATTATCAGTTGATGGTAAACATGTTGAAAGTTTTAGTAAAGTAATTCCGACCATAGTTTTAGATGCCGCAAAAACCGTTCAGGTAGAACGAAACGGGCAAAGTGTTGATGTTGAGATCAGTGATGCTGACCTGGCTCTTCTTTTAAAAAGTAAAGACGTTTTTGAACCCAGATTACCTTTTGATTTTAAAGTTATAGGGGTTGATAAAGAGATGCCTGCAGGCAAGGCAGGTATTCAGGAAGACGATGTTTTAGCTAGTGTTGATGGGAGAGAGTTTGATTATTACGATGAGTTTACGGATTATCTTCGGTTAAAAAAGGGAGAGGCTGTTAATTTGGAAATTGTGCGCGACGGGCAGAAATTAACCAAGGATATAAGCATAACAGAAGAAGGGCAGGCCGGATTTGGTCTTTCTTTGATAGATCGTGAGATTTTTGAATTCAAAACATTAAAATATGGTTTTTTTGAATCGTTTCCAGCCGGAATCAAGAGGGGAGTGGAAACAACGGGTGATTACCTGAAACAATTTAAACTGTTTTTTAAACCGGAAACCAAAGCATACGAGTCGCTGGGAGGTTTTGCAACCATCGGAAATATTTTCCCTTCCACCTGGGACTGGGAATCTTTCTGGAATATGACCGCCTTTATTTCAATTATATTAGCCATTATGAATTTACTGCCCATTCCTGCTTTGGATGGCGGACATGTGATGTTTTTGGTTTTTGAGATGGTATCAGGGAAAAAACCCGGCGAGAAATTTTTGGAATATGCACAAATTGTTGGTATGGTTATACTTCTTGCGTTAGTTTTATATGCAAATGCCAATGATATAATAAAAATGATAAACGGAACATTTTAATAAAAAAAATTCTAATTTTGTAACGAACCAATAACAAAGAGTATCATGAATTTATTTGTAATTGCAGGATTTATAGGACCTCAGGAAATAATTATCATCTTAATTATTGTTCTTTTGCTTTTTGGCGGGCGTAAAATCCCGGAATTAATGAAGGGTCTGGGAAAAGGGATGAAAGAATTTAAAAACGCAACAAAAGAGGAGGAAGAGGATACAAAAAAATCGGACCCGGAAAAGATTGAAGGCTAAATATTTCACTCTTGATAGAGAATCCCGTTTCTGGTGATACAGGTACGGGATTTTTTATTTCTAAATGGTAAGGTTTTTGTATGTATTTTAGGAAAATCCTAAAGCTAAAAAAAATGAAAATAAGAATTTATAGCGTTGTACTGTTGTCTGTGTTTATAAGCGGACTTTTTTCCTGTTCAAATAACAGCACAGAAATGTATAAAAACATTACCGGAAAAGCTGGTGAAATGATTGTTGTTATTTCAGAACAGTCGTGGAATGGGGAACCAGGAAAAGTGCTAAGAGAAACATTGGCACAACCGCAACTCGCATTACCTCAGGATGAACCTATTTTTGATTTGGTTGATGTTCCACACGCTGCTTTTAAAAGTATTTTCAAGAGTACGCGTAATATTATTCAAACCAGTATTTCATCAAATGTAGAAAAGGAAGAAGTAAAGTTTACCGATGATGTTTGGGCATATCCGCAGGCTACAGTTCAGATAACGGCCAAAACACCCGATAGATTTGTAGAACTTTTTAGTGAAAATAGAGACAAAATAATTTCCTATTTTATCTCGGCAGAAAAAGAGCGGCTTACGATGAACTATAACCAATATTACGAAAAAGGGGTTTACAATATTCTTGATCGTGATTTTGAGGTTACGATGAAAGTTCCTCCGGGCTTTCAGATAGCTAAAGAAGCAGAGGATTTTATCTGGTATAAGTATGAGACACCTGAGATTTCGCAGGGAGTTATTTTTTATTCTTATCCCTACGTTTCCGATAGTGCATTTACAAGCAATTATCAAATACGAATCAGAGACAGTTTGTTGAAAACTCATGTTCCCGGCCCCAGAGACGGAAGTTATATGAGTACTGAAAAACGTATCGAACCGATAGTTAATGTATTTAAACACAATGGTAATTACGCTACTGAAATGAGGGGGCTTTGGAGAGTTGAAAACGATTTTATGGGCGGCCCGTATGTTTCAATCGCTGAGCTCGATACAGACAAACAAAGAGTGCTGGTTGCTTTTGGTTATGTATACGCCCCAAGCAAGGATAAGCGGAATTTTATACGACAGGTAGAAGCTATGATTTATTCGCTGAAATTAAATAACCAGGAAGAGAATGATAAATTAAACAGGCAAACAGAGATGGAAGTGACGATAGAAGGCTGATAAGAAAAAAATAAAAGAAAATGTCATTCTTGTTTTTATACAGGAATGACATTTTTTTATGCTTTAAAATGCAGCTTTTACAATTTCTTTTACATTGTCGGAAATGCCGTAAGTATATATGTGCAACGACGGCGCATTATGTGCAACCAGGTCTTTCGACTGATAGATAGCCCACTCTGTTCCTACTCTTCGGGCTTCTTCGTTGTTTTTGCATTTTGCCAGCTCCGAAGCCAGTTCTGCAGGCAAATCGATACTAAATATTTTGGGAAGAACCGTAAGCTGGTTTTTTAAATTGATGGGTTTTATTCCCGGAATAATCGGTACAGTTATTCCAATTTCCCGGCATTTGTCAACAAAGTCATAATAAACCTTATTATCAAAAAACATCTGTGTAACAATGTAATCGGCACCTGCATCAACTTTTTGTTTAAGGTAATTCAAATCGAGCTCCCTGTTGGGGCATTCAAAATGTTTTTCCGGGTAACCTGCAACACCTATGCAGAAATCGAGCGGAGTACTGTTTTTCAGATCTTTTTCCAGGTAGGTACCTTCCTTTAAATCTTTGATTTGTTTTACCAGCTGAACCGCATTGGAATGCCCGTTGGATTCAGGTTTGAAAACGTGTTGGCTTTTTACTCCGTCGCCACGCAATGCAAGCACATTTTTAATTCCCAGGAAGTTGAGATCGATTAAAACATGCTCGGTTTCGCTTTTGGTAAATCCGCCACACAAAATATGCGGCACAACCGGAATGCCGTATTTGTGCTGTATCGCAGCGGCAATAGCAACAGTGCCGGGGCGTTTTCGTATCGTTCTTTTAACAATTGAACCATCATCCATTTCTTTGAACTCAATCTCATCACGATGCGTGGTAAGATTAATGTACTTCGGATCAAATTCTGTTAAACTTTCAATGGTGCGATACAATTTACTCGTATCATTTCCTTTTAAGGGAGGCAGGAGCTCAAAGGAAAAGACGGTTTTTTTTGCGTTATTAATTATGTCGATAACTTTCATTTCGAATGAATTATTTCTGTATAACAAAAATAGTAAACTGATTTTGTTAATATAAATTTCGTTTTGTTTTTAATTTTCAATTTAATATTTCAATCTTTTACCTATTTGTAATTCAAATTTGTAGGAAGGAATTTTTCAACAAATTCAACGGTTTGATTTTTTCTGCGTGCATAATCCTCAATTTGATCTTTACCAACTTTTTCAAGGCTGAAATATCTAGACTCCGGATGAACAAAAAATTCGCCCGAAACAGATGCGTTGGGATACATCGCAAAATGCTCGGTTAAGGTAATTCCAACCTCCTGTGCTTTTAGCAGATTGAAAAGGTTTTCCTTTTCAGAATGTTCCGGACACGCCGGGTAACCCAATGCCGGTCGGATTCCCTGGTATTTTACTTTTAGTAAATCATCAAGCGACATGTTTTCTTCCGGAATGTAGCCCCAGTATTCTTTCCGAACCAGTTCGTGTAATTTTTCGGCAAATGCTTCACTCAAACGATCGGCCAGCGCTTCCAGCATAATGGCGTGGTAGTCATCGTTGTTTTGAATGTATTGTTCTTTCCATTTTTCAATACCAATACCGGCAGTGGTTGCAAACCCGCCACAGTAATCAATTTTGCCTGATTCAAGCGGAGCAACAAAATCGGAAAGACAGAAGTTGGCCAATCCTTCTTTTTTCTTTTCCTGCTGGCGGAAATGGAAAAATCGCCCGGCCTCTTTTTCACGGTTTTCGTTTTCATATAAAACAATGTCATCCTTGTCGGTATTTGCCGGCCAGATTCCAAACACCGCATTTGCCTGCAACATTTTCTTCTCGATAATTTCATCAAGAAATGCGTTGGCTTCGGCTAATAATTTTCGGGCTTCTTCGCCTTGTTTTTCATCATTTAAAATTTGCGGATAATGACCTTTTAAACCCCAGGTCAGAAAAAAGAAAGTCCAGTCAATGTATTTCCGCAGTTCTTCCAGCGGATAATCAATCAATTGTTTTACTCCTGTAAAGTTGGGTTTGTATATCGGGCTTGTTTTCCAGTTAATTTTATACTTATTCTTTCGCGCTTGTTCCAGTGTTAAATATTCTTTTGCTTTTCGCTGGCCCTGAAATTCGCGAATTTGGACATAATCCTCTTTTACCGAGTCGATATATTTTTGATTTTTTGCAATCAGATTCGAAACAACATTAACTGCCAGAGACGCATCTTTTACATGGATAACCGGATTTGAATATTCTGGTTCTATTTTTACTGCTGTGTGAATTTTTGATGTGGTTGCACCGCCAATCAGAACCGGAATATCCATTTTGCGGTTCTCCATTTCTTTGGCAATTTCTACCATAATTTCCAGCGAAGGGGTAATCAATCCGCTCAATCCAATTACGTTTACATTTTCTTTAATGGCGGTATCAAGAATTTTTTCTGTAGGAACCATCACTCCCAAGTCGATAATGTCGTAATTATTACAACCCAGCACCACTCCTACAATATTTTTTCCGATGTCATGAACATCGCCTTTTACGGTCGCCATCAACACTTTTTTCCGATTGTCGATGGTTTTAAGTTTTGCTTTGTCCGCTTCAATATATGGAAGCAGATAGGCAACCGCTTTTTTCATTACCCGAGCCGATTTTATAACCTGTGGCAAAAACATCTTTCCTGAACCAAATAAATCACCAACCACATTCATCCCGTCCATTAGCGGGCCTTCAATAATATTTAGTGCCGGCTGGTAGATTTTTACTGCCTCGGCCATGTCTTCATCCACAAACTCCGGGATTCCTTTTACCAGCGAGTGTTCAATTCTTTTTTCCAAAGGCAATTCACGCCATTGGTCTTTTTTCACTTCTTTGGTTCCTTCCGATTTTAGTGTTTCGGCAAATTCAAGCAGGCGCTCGGTTGCATCCTGTCGTTTATTTAAAACCAGATCTTCAATTTTTTCAAGAAGATCTTTTGGTATTTCGTCGTAAATCTGCAGCATACCCGGATTTACGATTCCCATATCGAGCCCGGCTTTTATTGCATAAAACAGAAATACCGAATGCATTGCCTCACGCACAATATTGTTTCCGCGGAAAGAAAAAGAAACGTTACTTATTCCGCCACTGGTTTTTGCAAGAGGCAGATTTTCTTTTATCCATCTCACCGATTCAATAAAATCAACAGCGTAATTGTTGTGTTCTTCAATACCGGTTCCAATGGTCAATACATTGCTGTCGAAAATAATATCCTGCGGCGGAAATTTAACTTTTTCAGTAAGAATTTTGTATGCGCGGCTGCAAATTTCAATACGGCGTTCGAGGTTGTCGGCCTGACCTTTTTCATCAAAAGCCATAACGATTACGGCCGCACCATATTTTTTAATGGTTCTGGCCTGGTAAATAAAACTTTCTTCGCCTTCTTTTAAACTGATTGAGTTTACAATAGCTTTTCCCTGCAAACATTTTAATCCGGCTTCAATCACTTTCCACTTCGAAGAGTCGATCATCACCGGGAGTTTTGCAATATCGGGCTCGGCCATCAACAGATTGAGAAATATAACCATTTCCTTTTCGGCGTCGAGCATAGCATCATCAAAATTGACATCGATAACCTGTGCTCCGTTTTCAACCTGCGCCCGTGCAATGGAAAGCGCTTCTTCGTATTTTTTTTCTCCGATTAATCGTGCAAATTTTCTGGACCCGGCAACGTTACACCGTTCGCCAATATTTACAAAGTTGGTGTTTTCAGTTAAAGTAACCGGTTCGAGGCCGCTTAAATGAGTATAACTGTCGGCATGCCTTATCTCGTGTGGTTTTGCATTTTTTGCAATTTTTGCAAACTCCTGAATATGGTCAGGCGTAGTTCCGCAACAACCACCAATAATATTTACAAAACTGTTGTCAAGATAGTCCTTTAGATATCCGGCCATTATTTCCGGCGTTTCGTCGTAGCCGCCAAATTGGTTGGGAAGTCCGGCATTTGGGTGGGCGCTGATATGAAAAGGTGCCTTGTTGGAAAGCTCTTTAACATATGGTCGCAAATCGGTTGCACCCAACGAGCAGTTTAACCCAACACTTAATAAATCGACATGTGAAACTGAATTCAAAAATGCTTCGAGTGTCTGTCCTGATAGTGTACGTCCGCTGGCATCGGTAATCGTTCCGGAAACCATCAGCGGGAGATTTATATTTCTCGCCTCCAAAGCTTCTTCTACAGCAAAAATGGCTGCTTTTGCATTGAGTGTATCAAATACGGTCTCAATCAGAATTAAATCCACACCTCCGTCGAGCAATCCTTCCAGTTGTTCCCGGTATGCTTCTTTTACTTCGTCGAAAGTAACGGCACGGTACCCGGGATCGTTCACATCAGGTGAAAGCGAAAGGGTTTTGTTTGTTGGCCCGAGCGAGCCGGCAACAAAACGAGGCTTCCCCGGATTTTTTTCCGTAAAACGGTTGGCAGCTGTTCTGGCAATTTCAGCTGAAGCTTTGTTTATATCATACACATATTTTTCGGTATGATAATCAGCCTGAGAAATACCGGTTGCATTAAATGTATTGGTTAAAATAATATCTGCTCCCGCCTCCAGATAGCGCGAATGTATTTCATCTACAATTTCCGGTTTGGTAAGCGCCAGAATATCATTGTTCCCTTTTTGGTCAAATTCAAAATCTTTTAAAACCTCTCCGCGATAATCTTCTTCAGTTAATTTATACTCCTGAAGAAGAGAGCCAGTTGCTCCGTCCATTACCAGCACCCGGGTTTCCAGTTCTTTTTTTATGTTTTTATTTATGCTCATTATTTAATTTTGCTTTTCTAATCTAAATGATTTCGGGTTAAAAATTTCCCCTTGAGAGGATAAAGGGGTGAGTTAGATTTTTTTCAAATTTATCCACAAAGTTTTCCAATGTTCTAGTTACATTTATAAATTCATACAATATTTCCTCGTTCGTAAACCGAATTATTTCGCAGCTTTCTTGCATAATCCTTTAAATTTTTATTGTAATTATTGTTGGAGTACTTTTTAACCATGTTTTTAATTAACAATTTTCGTCCCCTGGCCCCTTCAAAGGGGGATTATAGAGTAATTTTGTAGTTATTCCTTTGTCGTATTTGTTTCTCCGTATTTTTGTTTTTACCTATTTCAATAGCCTTATTTCAAAGTCACCCCGAATCCCAATCTGATCTTCACAAATTATCAAAAGTGATTTTATTTCAGGATATTTTTCCGCCATATTTATTACTTTTTCCACATCGTTTGGCGATTTTACCTTATTTCCAAAAGCGGTGGCAAACGCATCGGCAAGAACAACATCGTCGCAAATAACAACTACAGCATCAGCTTTTCCGGCACTAAATGAAGGTCCTATGGTTCCGGCCGATGTACATATACCAAATTCACTCATACCGTCGGGAATGGCTAAGCCAATTCTTTCGGAAAGCGGTGAATTACCAGCAAAAACGGATAAAACCAACTCTTTGTTCAGTAAAGCAAAAATATCGCCGCCGTTTTCAACAATTATTTCTTCTGTCTGAAAGTTTTTTTTGAGTTCTTTTCCTATCTCCCGGGCAAACAACCCTGCCACTGTGGCCATTGGACCGATGCCTGCTTTCTCTGCAGTTGAAGCCATTTCTTTAGCTTCCGGTGGCGCATTTTCGGAGGGGTGGAACGGCTTTAAACTTTTTTTGAAAAAGGGCTCAGTTTTTATATATTCATCCAGCTTTTTACGCAATGATTTAATTCTTGAAAACGCGATTTCTTTCATTTCCGGTTTGAACGAATCCGGATTTACACCAATCCATAAATCGGTCTCCTTAAATTCTACTTCAAACCCGGTAAATCGTCCGGTGTTAAACTGGGTTCGGTATGTTCGTTCTTCAAACATATCAGTTAAAATCGATTTTAAACAGTTTTAAAGGGCAGGCTGGAATACAAAGTTCGCAAACCACGCATTTGTTTTTGTCGAAGTTCAGTTTCCAGTTTGTTTTGTTCATTGTAAGTGCTCCGGCAAAACAAACGGCGGTGCAGTTGCCGCAATCGATACATTTTTCTTCCTGAAAATAAATTCGTTTGTCCAGTGGCTCGCATTTTATTTTGTGGCTAACAATGTATTCAACACCTTTTTCAATATTTTCTTTTTTACCCTGTAGTTCGAGCAGTAAACTTCCCCGTTTGCCCGGAAAAACTTCAGCTTTTAGAATATTGATTCTGATGTCGTAGTCTTTTACAAGATGATAAGTGAATGCTTTATCGCCACTTTCAGGCGGGAAATTTAAAATATATCTTTTTTTAATCATGGTCGGCCTCCGTTTCTTTTAAGCTTTTTAGTGATGTGTTTTGTGGAAACATTTGAACCGGTTTGCTGATTTCAAAATTACCTGTTTCCAGCCATTCTTTTAGTTCATTTGCAATTTTTCGTGCTTTTGAAAGGCTGGCAACCGGCGCTGTTCGAATCTTTTTACCACCTATTTTAATCGAACCGGAACGAAGTTCTTCGTAGGAAACCTCTCCCAGCTTAGGTGTTCCAACTGTTCCGTAGTCCAGAACCGACGATTGTATCTGGCTGTTGTTTACTGAAACCCGTTTGGCCATTTCTACATTTAATACAGGAATAGGGATTCCGATCCCCACAAACATGCTGACGCCGTATTTTTCGTAGTAGGCAGCCTGAATATATTCCGGCGACATTTCTTTCAAGTTCCCCATTACAGCAATAGTAGCTGCGTTTGTAACCGGAACACCAAGTTCATTTTTAGGTCGGGTGGTGTGAAATTGTGTTCCGGGCCAAACAACAAACCCTTGTGTCCCGCCAAGAAAAATGCGTGTTCCGATTCCGATGGTTTTAAACTCCGGGTCGTTGAGAAGCGGACTCAGTTCGCCAGAGGTGGAATAAGTCGCATTCCGCAAATTTGGCAGCAAGGTTCCCATATAGGTATGAATCATTTTTTTTGTTGTGTTTACAGCTACATTGTAATTTTGGTAGGCGTTTCGCGGATTAAAAAGAATCAATTCATTTATCGTATTGATATTGATTTTTGTTTTGATGTGTTTCCGTGGGTAGCAGTCGGTGCCTTTACCCCAGGCTTCCAAAACAATATCTTTCCCTTCCAGCAAATCCTGAATAACATGAGCTCCGCCGTAAGTCGGATTGTCCGGGTCGCAAGCCGTTGCTCCGATGTAGGAATCAACAGCAGCCAGACCTTCATAACAGGGAACACCGTTTAAACGAATTTTTTCCATCCGGATAGGAGGCGTTGAATGACCAAAATTAATAATCGCCCCGGAAGAGCACATGGCTCCAAAAGTTGCAGTGGTAACCACATCCACCTTTTCAACAATTTCTTCGGGACTGGCTTCCTGTGCCATTTTTGACACCTCTTCTGCAGTTAAAACTACTGCTTTTCCAGCCTTTAGTTTTTGGTTAATTTCTTCGTAGGTTTTTATTTTTGACATTTTATCTCGTTTTCATTTATAAATAAAAGTGAAATTCTATCAAGTTGAACTCAAAAAATACAGGTCAACATTTTTATTTGTTGGCTGTTAATCGAGTAATCTTGATTTTTTTGAATAGCTATTGAAATGCGGTTAAGACCGCTTTTCCATACACATATTTGTCCCGTGCATATAGCTGATAAAAAATAATTTGTGTAGTTGTCTTTTCATGATCGTGTTCAAATTATAATTCCGTTACCGGCCGGGTATTGGCACCTTGTCCATTTTGGGATGGTTGCCAGAGTTTCTTCGAGCCCGATCTCTCCGCTCTTCTGTATAATCAAACACTCGGTGAAGAATATTTGATATGCTGCAAAATTAGTTGAAAAATGCGGATTTCAAATGTTTTTTCAGCAATGAGTATAAAACATTATATTTTGGTAATGATTTTCAAACATTTTGTTTGTGTATTTTCACGCAAAGTTGTAAACTTGCACTCCGAAATTTGATATTTATAAAATAATATCATTCCGGGCCTATAGCTCAGTTGGTTAGAGCACCTGACTCATAATCAGGGGGTCCCTGGTTCAAGCCCAGGTGGGCCCACAAATTGAAAATGAAGCACTTAGATAGATATCAAAAGCTGCTTCATTTTTTTATTTGCACACAATTTGCACACATATTCTTCTAATTCGAATTTCAGGAAGAATTCCCCAAAACACCTTACACCAGCTCAATTCAAACAAATTACTTCCGAGTAAAACACCTTATAGTATGAGTTTCATTTTTATATGAAATAGATAAACACTACTATTATTTTGAGCATTTAAAATAAAGCACAATAGAAGCAAAATAATTGTTAATGATATTGATTGATTTTTCATCTGTTTTGTCTTTTATTAAGCACAACGTTTCATCTGTTTTGTCTTTTATTAAGCACAACGTTTGTGTTTATGCAGTGCGGGGACTAGGAGGGTTAAAAGATGTAGCGCAGCGAAATGTTTTGCCCGACCTACACGTCTCTGTCCCCAAACACCGAACTAAATTAAGAAATTACTTTTAATACTACACTGAACCCCCAAATTGCATAAACATTTTGGTATGCGTTCTTGCAGTATTATTCAACACCATACTCTTTAACAATCAAATCTAAAGTTTTGGTGGCTACGTCTTTCTCACGGATATTGTCATTTCGCAGAGCAACGTAAAGTGTAGTAATCTGGAATACGTATTTTAATATTGCCTTTTTACTGGTCGAATCCATCGGAGAAATACTAAGATTTTGGGGCAGATTTAACCTATAGTCTGATGTTCTTATAAGTGTATCAGAAGCTAAAATTTCATTATACCTTGCCTCATGAGCATTGTGTATCACAATGGGGTCTACTAACTTTTCAATTATAGGGTTTATTTGATTGGCAAGTTCAACCTGAAGGGGTTCGTATTCTTTTCTATTCCGAATGAAAACGTCGTAACGTATTAACGCATCTGAGACGTTTTCCTTGCGGACTAAACGGAGATTTCCAGAGTTTTTTAGTTGCTGCATAGTCCTGTCTGATGGGAAAAAACGGAGTACATCCCAATACGGAAAATAATACAGACCATATACTTTATTGCCCTCTTTGATATACCGGTCAGATGAAATCAGATGAAATAATGAATCAAATTTCATGATTCGTTTTTGTCTGGAAACTATTAACCCGGCCAACTGTGTGGTGTCAGATTTTAAATCCTCACCCATGGTTATCATATATTGTTTTTCTGTTTGCTTTTCCGCATTCTTTACTCTGATGTTTTCAGCAACAAAACCAAGAAACACAGCAAGAAAGAGCATCAGAAATTCTAAAAGGTAACTACTCCACTTTTTTCTATGTATCTTAAAATTTTCAGATTGAGTATTTGTCTGATTCTCCTGTTGTTCTCCGTTCATTTTGTCTGCCATTTTTACTTGTTAATTAATTTCTTAAGCTTCTTGTATGCCGCACAACGGTTCTGCTATGATGCGTTGCAGAGAGCCAACCGTTTTTTTTAAAGTACGGAAAACGACAAACCGATAGCTATGCATTATACGCGGTGATGTGTGCAGTTCTTTAATGATTTTGTAAAGTTTCAAATACTATTTTCCAAGAATCATCTGATTGTCTTTTCCAATTGATAATATAGGTTCCAACATTTTTAATGGTGTCTGAATTTTCTTTATTGATGAATATTTCGTTGAAAGTATTATAAGAAACAGCCATATCTTCCGAAGGTATGATGGTTGGTCTTCCACGATGTATGAGTTTTACTTCATATTTGGCGTAAATCTGTTTCCATTGTGCTTTTAATGAATCTTTAGTCAGATGTCGAATAGGTGAATCAGGATAAATAGCTGTATAGTTGTCAGCATAAAATTCAATCCAATCGTAATCAAATCTTTCATAAACGGAATAAAGACTATCAACTTGTTTTATTATCAAGGCTGTTAGATCTGAATCCGAAGTTTTCGTTACTACTTCTGTTTTTATGTCATTTTCGCATCCAATGAGAATACAAAACAAAACGACCATTATTGTCATACTTAATTTTAAATTTTTCATATTGGTTGGTTTAATTGCACACAACGGTTGATATAAGATGCGTTTTAATTCATTTTATATTTTGTTGTTGTGCTTTCGTCATTATTTCTATTGTAAATTTTCACTTTAATTAATCAGAGCATTTTATTTAATTTCATTCTGTATACTTTGTCGAAGTTTCGAGTTAGCTGTTAAAAGTTCATCGAAAAATGCTACTGTTTCATTTGCCTTTAAATTGGATTCAAAAAGTATCTGGCCAAAATCATCTCTTTCAATAATCAAATGAAATTGCTCAAGATTGAGTATATTTTGATTATTCAATTGATTTTGATTTTCAAAAAGAAAATCTGGGTTAAATACAAGGTTTTTTGCCAGGTAAGGTCTGATAATCTGCTTTACTACATTATCATATTGAGAATAAGAGTTTTCTAACGAGGCAATTAGTCTATAATATGTTCTTATTTCCTCCTTCAATGTTTCATTAAAAACTTTAGTAGCAATATCTGGATGATTTTCTTTTGTGATTGAAGAGTAACGAATAGAAGCTCTAATACTTTGTGGGCTGTTAATATCGGTAGACTTTAATTGCTCTTCTCTAACAGCTTGAATTTGCCTTTGAGTTTCGATAATTGTTAACATTGATTGCCTATTCTCTACTAAGAAAATGGAATCGGCACTTAAATTTTCATATAAGTTTATAAGAAGCTTGTTTTGAGCCTTTAGCTCTTTTCTATTTTCATTCCAATTGTTGATTTGCAAGGCAATCAAAATCCCTATAACCACCAGCAAGATTTCGCCAATTGCATAACGAGTATACTTTGCAACCCTATTTTCAGCAGCTAGTTTGTAACGTATTTTAGAGAAGAATCTTATCATTGTTTTCTCAGCTCTTTGCCGATTAATTCAATAGACATGTTTGTGTAGTCTAGTAAACCTCTTTTTATCCATGATTCATCAGTTATCTTTGTTCGATACCATTTGTATAGTGTAATACAAGTATCAGGGGCTTTTACCAGATCAATTAATTCTGCATCGTTTTTCTTGAATTCAGGATGTATGGGAACAGGATCTAGATCAGAAAACTTTTCCTGATATTCTTGTATAATTGATAGACTTGTGATCAACTTAGCCACCCTGTTATTGTCATTTTCATTCGTTAAAAGATTCATGTCTGCATTTTCAAAAAACATCTCTCTTGATTTCACATTGTCTCTTAATTTGGATATTGTTTGTTTTAAACTATCGCTTAAGAGTTTAAATTTACCTGAGGCTATCGCCTCTTCCTGAACTGTATTTGATATTGGCAAAGCATATAGGAAAATCATTTCTGTGAGATATTGCCGAAGACTATCAATCGGGACCTCCGGATTAGCTCCGACTGAAAATTGAAGAACTTTATTGAATTTTACGTTACTGTTATGTATTCCAATTACATAATCCTCCAGCTTCTTTTTGTTGGTTATTAATTCATCTTTTAATGCCAGCATCAATTTATGTTTACTGTTTTCCAGCTTTCAGTTTTCATTCCAGTTATTTACCTGTAATGCAATCAAAATCCCAATTACCACCAGCAGAATTTCGCCCACTGCATAGCGCAGGTATTTTGCCGCCCTGTTTTCGGCAGCCAGTTTATAACGCATTTTTGAGAAGAAGCGGAGCATAGAATCTGATTATAATTTCGTTTGTGTTTTCTAATACTTATTGATATAGTTTTCCAGGGATTCTTTCACTTTCTCTGATTCGTCAACTACAAATTGAATTCGAAGCCTTGCAATTTTATACGCAGTTGAAAACGTACTAATCGCTTTCATAAAGTCTTGATTATGATAGGGATCGTCAATTTTTATCCTGTTTAATATTACTGTTTCACCTGCTGAATTCATCTCCACCTCGCTATGCCAAAATTTATCCAACAATTTTTCAGCTTCAACAGAAGGTTTCTTGTAATCATTTTCAATCAGCACATCTGTTCTGGGATACGAAAAATCGTATAATCGTGCTAAACCCACCCGAATAGAATCATTAGTAATTTTGTCCAAGCCAACAGATTTTAAGGACTCGTAAGCACCGGAGTCATATCCGTATCTTATTCCTATAGCGAGATAGGGCAGATATTTTTGAATAGAATCTATCGAACTTTCATTTTTACCGATTAAACGATAAAGATTTGAAACTCCGAATTCCATCACATCCAGACGATCAAATAACATTTGATAAATTCCTAAGTCGCTTTCGATTGTTTGTAAGATATCGGTTATTATTTTTTGTTCGTAGTTACGAATTTTCCGTTTCTCATTCCAATTGTTTATTTGCAAGGCAATAAGAATCCCAAGTACCACCAGCAGAATTTCGCCAATAGCGTAACGAAGGTATTTTGCCACCCTGTTTTCGGCAGCTAGTTTGTAACGCATTTTTGAAAAGAATCGGAGCATGATATTGTGTTACGTTTCAACTTATAACTTTGGCAACTGCCTAAATGTTCAGTAATGATCTAAATACCAGCGAGGGCTTCAAAAATTCAGGCTTAAAAAAGAAGGTCAACTTAACCTCTTTATTTCTGGCTCCCCTGACAGCTGGAAGTTGCAAACTAATTTGTGAGAGTTTGGTGTGAGTTTTTTAAATGGTGTAATAAAAAATCCCTCCACATTTTCACTAATATGGAGGGGAAAAACCGTGCATTTAATAGAAACCTTTGGATTAAATCAGATGAATCAGATTCCTGGCAACGTTTTTTATTATCATACTTCTGTTACAATGGCAGTTATCTATACAATCAGTCCAAATTTCAATTACAGTCATCGTCCCAAAAATCATTAAGAACCACTGCCTTAAGGTTTCCGTTGGCATCATATGCTAATTGCATAGTAACTTTATGGTGAAGAACAACTGTACCATTGTAAGTTATTACCGCCATTTGAACATAGCCATCACCACCACCGATTGCATAGTTGCTTACAGCACTTATTTCATAAACATTTCCTGTTTCCTGACCGATTAGTTCACCTTTTAACTTAAACTGCCACATTAGCTTATTAGCCCAGTTGGTAATTGTAATTACAACATCTCCCGAAGCATATTCATCAAAACATGGAATATAAACTGATTGTGAAGCAGGTGTTATTACCGAGGTTTTCACCTGACCTTCAACATTCACTGCCAATCCTAAAACAAACAACAGTATAACTAATACTTTTAAAGTTTTCATAATTGTAATTTTTTAAGTGATTATTATTAATTCCAGAATAGCAGGGCTACCTTTTCCCTTTTATAAGCTTGATTGTACCATACCAATTGTGAACCGATTGTTCGTTGAGACTGGTGTCATAGTCATCCGAATAAATTACCCCTTCTGCTTCTTCGAAATTGCCGGTACCGCCGGTTATTGTATAAGGATATTTCCAATAATCGATTACATTTTCCGGATGTTCATCAGTTCTTCCAAAAATAACCGCACCTCCTTCAGTACTGAGAAATAACTCATCTCCATTGGCAGCTGTCATAACAAGTGAATTGGGACCAACAGTCATATGAGGGACTGTAATTTCAGGATCTTCCCCACCGGCACAAAATTCGAAGGTGATATGGACTTTTCCCATGTGTGTGGCAGTACCTTCAGCTTCTGCAATAACATGTACCGGGTTACCTTCCTGTGCACAATCAGAGTTTTCAAAATCAATAAGGATCGGTGTTCCCAGCATGTGAGCTTCAAAAGGAACTGTAACCGAAATCGGTTGGGCACTTTTCAATAGAAGAGAATCTTCTAAAACAGGATCATCAGTTTTACTACATGCAGCCACAAAAAATAGTGACAGCAGCAACATCAATAGTTTTTGAAGTGTTTTCATTTTATTCAATTTTTTAAGTTTTACATAGTGGATTGAAGTTGATTTAATCCGAAAGAAAAGTTCCGAATAAAGGAAGGGCAATGTCTTCTACTGAAATAGCTTGACGCAAAAAACGTCAAGAAAATGAAAAAAGGAAAAGAGGCCATGTTAACAGATTACATGGATGGTTTTAAAGAAGAAAAGATTAACTACAATGCCTATGAGCCAAGTTTTCGTCGTTGGTTAATCAGTATGATTGATTCGGAAAAGATAAGTCTCCAGGATGCGCGCGATCGTTTTCATCTAAGTCCAACAGAGTACAAAAAAATTATCAAGCGTTGGCAAGAGCGGTATTCGGATGATTTACATTTATCTTTGCAGTCTATGGGTTCAAAAGAAAGGGCAGATAACAAGGCGTTAGAAAAACGCATCAAAGAGCTGGAGAAACAGCTTGAACTGGCGCAGATGAAAAACGTTGCGCTCAACACACTGATAGACATTGCCGAGAACGACTACAAACTTGAGATCCGAAAAAAGTCTGGCCCCAAGCAGTAGTGGTACTAACGCACATGTACCCGCTAACAAGCAAAGCTGTACTGTGCGGACTGTTTGGGTTTAGCCGTCAGGCTTGGTACGACAGCAAAAAGCGCCAGTCGGGGCTTCAAATGCAGGAAGTATTTATATTGACATTGATAAAAGAGCAGCGCCGCGAGCACAAGCGGATGGGGGCCGAAAAATTGCACCATTTGATAATGCCGACCCTGCTGGAACATAATATTAAATATGGAAGAGATAAGTTTTATTACCTTTTGCGCGAACACGGTTTATTGGTAAAACGTAAAAGAAGGGGGCCTAAAACGACCAATTCGAAGCATTTTTACCGCCAATATTCCAATCTGATCCGGGACATTGAGCTGTTGAGTTCCGGGCGCTTGTGGGTGAGCGACATTACCTATATCCGTACAGAAAAAGGGTTTGTTTACCTTTCGTTGGTAACCGATGCCTATTCGAAAAAGATAGTAGGATGGTGCCTGTGGCCCGATTTAACCAGCGAAGGGGCATTAAACGCCCTGCGTATGGCTGTTGCCGGAGAAGGAATAAAACCGGGGCTTATCCACCATTCAGACCGGGGCATACAATACTGTTGCAACGACTACGTGAACTTCCTGAAGGGCTCGAAAATAAATATATCGATGACCGAAAACGGCGATCCGTACGAGAATGCAATAGCCGAACGGGTTAACGGAATCTTAAAGGACGAATACGATTTAAACGAAACATTCCTCAATTACCATGTAGCGCTTGAAGCCACAAAAGTTGCGGTTTACAAATACAACAACAAACGGCCTCACCGCAGTGTAGATTTTATGTTCCCGGCAGATGCACACTCACAAACAGGGGCACTAAAAAAGCACTGGAAAAAGCGGCAATACCAGGCGAATGCAAAAACAGGAGAAAGCCTGCAGGGGGTTTCTGCAAACCAGAAATAAAAAATAAAATCGAAAGAAAATACAGGAAAATAAAATTTACCTGTCGCTAATTTTAGGGTGTAAACAAAAGCATGTCAGACTTTGCAGAAACAAATAATAAAAATGCAGGAAAAAACAGTAAGAAAAAACTTAGTAGATTTGTAAAACAGTAAATGAGAAAAAATCATTTACTCCTACCAGTTTGTCTTATACTGAAATAACTTGACGCAAAAATGTCAAGAAAATGAAAAAAAGGAATGAATCCATGTTAACAGATTACATGGATGGATTTGAAGAAAAAACAGTTAATTACAGTAATTATGAAGTAAGCTTCCGACGTTGGCTGGTAGCGCAGATTGATGCTGGAAATATGAGTTACCAGGAAGCACGGGAACGATTTTCATTATCAAGATTTGAATATAAAAAGATCATAAAGCGCTGGCAGGAGAGATATTCCGACGAAATCCACATATCTTTACAGATGATGAGTGCAAAAGAAAGAACAGACCACAAAGCGTTGGAGAAACGCATCAGGGAATTGGAAAAGCAGTTGGAACGTGCGCAGATGAAGAATGTGGCGCTGAACACTATGATTGACATTGCAGAAAACGACTACAAACTCGAAATCAGAAAAAAGTCTGGACCCAAACAGTAGATGTACTGGCACGCATGTATCCTTTGGTTTCCAAGGCGGTACTATGCGAACTGTTTGGGTTTACCCGCCAGGCCTGGTACGACAATAGGAAACGTCAATCCGGGTACCAGATGGAGGAAGTTTTTATATTAAGACAGGTAAAAGATTTGCGTAAAGAGCACAAGCGGATGGGGACAGAGAAGCTCCACCGGCTGATTGCGCCGACCCTTCAGAAACATAATATTAAATATGGAAGGGACAAGTTTTATATCCTGCTGCGGGAACATGGCCTGTTGGTCAGGCGGCGCAGGCGCAGGCCTAAAACAACCAATTCGAAGCATTTTTTCCGCAAGTATCCCAACCTGGTAAGGGATATTGAGATAATGAGTTCCGGGCGTTTATGGGTTAGCGACATAACCTACATTCGCACTGAAAAAGGTTTTGTTTACCTCTCGCTTGTTACCGATGCATATTCCAGAAAAATTGTTGGCTGGTGCCTCTGGCCCGACCTCACCAGCGAAGGGGCTTTAAATGCTCTAAAGATGGCCATTTCAGGGGAAGGGGTGAAGCAGAACCTTATCCACCATTCCGACCGCGGCATCCAGTATTGCTGCACCGACTATGTGAACTACCTGCAAGGTTCAAATATCAATATTTCGATGACAGAAAACGGCGACCCCTATGAAAACGCTATAGCCGAGCGGGTTAATGGTATTTTAAAGAATGAATATGATTTAAACGAAACTTACCCGGATTATCATGCAGCCCTGGAAGCAACAAAGGTTGCGGTTTACAAATACAACAACAAACGTCCGCACCGCAGCGTGGATTTTATGCTTCCGGTGGATGCACACAAGGAATCGGGATCACTTAAAAAGCACTGGAAAAAGCGGGAATTTAATACGACGGGAAAAGAAGCAACAGAATACAAACCTGCAACAAAAACCAGCGATAAAAAATGAAGCTGCACAAAAAAACAGGAAGAAGAATTATATCTGTCCCTTTAATCAGGGATAAGACAGAAAGGAATGAGCAGTTACAGGGATTAAAAATATGCAGGAAAGAATTTGCAAGAATAAAAAATGAAATAGTTTTGTAAATCAGTAAATGCAGAATAAATATTTACATCTATCAGAAATTAAAGTTAAATCTGTCAATATTTCAGGAAAGGACAGACAGTCCCCGGGCAAAATTGAACACTCCCCGGGCTTTTTTTCTTATTCCGCAGATAATATCAGACTTTTCCCCTGTAATTTTTTGCATTCCGCATGAGACAGGAACTACTCCCCTGTCTATTTTGGTGCTCCCTGGCAGAATTGACCGCTCCCGGACAATTTTTTTTGTTCCGCCTCAAAATCCAACCGGAAAAATAAAATAGCAACCGGAAATTTATCTGATGATTATTTGTGTGCCTGACTTGGTTAAAGTGTAAAGCTTATTCAGGACAGTACAGGATATCGTTTTGAATAGTATAGTTATTTTCGGGAAGTGTAATAAACCAAAGCAATGAAACCCAATACTTTTTTCCGGAAATTTTTGTATACCATTTTACTGGTTGTAGCTGTCTCTTTTGTTGTTTCAGCATTGGAGAATTCAGGTATTCCCACTTTAAAGGAGTTACATGCCAGGGGAGGTTTGCCCAATTATTTTAGTAAGATTCAAAAAGGAAAATCTATTCGTGTGGCTTACCTGGGAGGAAGCATTACTGCTCAGGCCGGGTGGCGCGTTTATTCTTTGGAATGGATGAAAGAGAACTTTCCCCTGGCGAAGTTTGAAGAAATTCATGCGGCGATTGGCGGTACAGGATCCAACTTTGGTGTTTTCAGGTTACATGAGCATGTACTGCGGTTCAAACCCGATTTATTGTTTGTTGAATTTGCAGTAAATGATGATGGTGCAGCGTCTGAAAGGGTGATCAGGGCAATGGAAGGGATTGTACGCCAAACATGGGAAGATAATCCGTATGTTGATATTTGTTTTGTTTACACCATTAAAGGTGATTTCCTGGAAACTGAAACCAACGGGCAATTACCGGAATCTGCACAGGCGATGGAAAAGGTAGCTGATAAATACGGAATTCCCAGCGTGAATTTTGGTTTTGAAGTGGTCCAACAGGTAAAAGAAGGCAAATTGATCTTTTCCAACCCCGATAGTAAAGAAGTAAACGGAGTGCCTGTTTTTTGCCCCGACAGGGTGCATCCTTATGTTGAAACCGGACACAAAATTTATAAGACAGTTCTTGCCCGTTCTTTTGAAACAATAAAGAAGGAAAAGGCTGCAAAAGCAAAAAAGCACAAGGTTTCGAAACCTGTCAATCCGGAATATTTCTCAGACACCAGGATGCTGGATTTTACAAATGCGGACTTAAGCGATAACTGGGAGATAATTCCTGTAAAAGATGATGAACGTTTTAAAGGATTTGGTCGTTTTCTCGACCATGTAGGAAGAGCTTGTAACACGGGCGAAACAATAACTGTTCATTTTAAAGGGAAAGCAATTGGAGTGTATGATATTATGGGGCCCGATGCCGGGAAAGTTGCCGTGGAAATAGATGGTGAACCGCGGGATACGCTCTCCCGGTTTGATAAATATTGTACCTACAGGAGAATGAATTTTGTAATTATTGATAAACTGGAAGACAAAGAGCACCAGGTTGTTTTTAAGGTAATTGCAGAACCATTTAACAAACGAAGCATACTGACCCAAAAGGAAGATTTTGATCAGCACCCGGAGAAATACAAAGAGAATTGCTGGCATGTGGGTAAAATATTGCTCGATGGCAAATTATTAAAATAGAGGTGTGCGAACGAAACCTGCCCCGTTTTTATTACGGTCAAATCTTATGACAAACAGTTTTGTGTAAATGCTTGTGTTTTATTTTAAATCCTTTTCTTATTGTTACCCCATTTTTATCTAAAGGATGTATGAAGTAACAAAAAAGAAATTCCGATATACAGCAAACCAAAAAAAACGGATATTTTCCCATTCGGAGTTGGGAACTGGATTGGGGCTTGATTGGAATTAGCTAGTCAATAAGTGATTATGTGGATGTTGATTTGTTTTTTTCATTTAGAAACATTCCATTTTACATAAATGTTTTGAACTTTAATTTATTATTTAAATTTATAGTCAATTTACTAACACAAACAATTGACAAAAGATAACCGGGAAATACTATCCTACAAATTTTTGCTTTTTAAATCAGGAGATGAAAGGATTTTCCAGGAGATATTTAAAGCAAATTACAACCTCATTGTTGGTTTTTGTAAGCAGTTTATTTTTGATTTGGATATGTCGCGGAGTATTGCCCAGGAATCTTTCCTGAAACTGTGGCTAAACAGGGAAAAAGTGCAAACAGAAAACGGAATAAAATCTTTTCTTTATACCGCAGCACGAACACAATGTATTGATTACCTCAGACACGAAAAGGTAAAAAGCAGTTTTGAAAAGCGGGAAACAGTTCTTTTACGCGATATTTTGGAGTCCTACGATTTTAATCGTATTGAGTTTTTTGAACTCGAAGAGGCAGTGTCCCGTGCCATTGATAACCTGCCGGAACGCTGCCGCTTGGTTTTTTTTAAAAGCAGGTACGAAGGGAAAAAGAACCGCGAGATTGCAGAAGAATTGGGAATTGCTTTAAAATCTGTTGAAACCAACATCACCCGTGCTTTAAAATCTCTAAGAAAGAATCTGGCTGAGTTCTTAAGTATTCTGATAACACTGCTTTGTTCTTTATAAAATATCAATTTTAAATAAAATGCGATTTCGAATACAGGGTGTTTCGATGTATGCGCGTACCTTAATTAATAAAACGCAAAAATGACTTTTGAACTGATTGTAAAATATCTGAAGGGAGAAGCCTCTCTAGATGAAAAAAAAGCGGTTTTGTCGTGGATAGACAAAAGCGCTGAAAACAAAGAAGAATTTGCCAACTGGAAAAGAATATGGGCGCTTACAGAAAAAGCGTCGGAAAATGAAGATATTGCCTATCGAAATTTCCAAAAATTTGCGAAGAGAGAAAAACAGATAAGCAGATTCAGAAAAATAATGGCGCAAGCAGCTGTTTTTATTCTGCTGATTGGTGTAGGCGGCGCTTTGTCATATTTATATTTGAATTCAAACTCCAAACAGCAGGTATATCAAGCAAAATACACGGTAAAATCTCCGCTGGGGCAGATGACAGAATTAAAATTACCTGACGGTACCTTTGTCTTGTTAAATTCCGGGAGCGAAATAAAATACAACGCTGATTTTAGCCGGGGCAGAAGAGAAGTGTTTCTTGAAGGCCAGGCATTTTTTGATGTGGAAAAGGATAAGAAACACCCTTTTCTTGTAAAATCGCAGGCTATGGATATCAAAGTTTATGGTACTTCATTTAATGTTGAAGTATATCCCGATGATGAAATATTCAATACAACGCTCGTGGAAGGAAGTATCAGTGTGCTGGATAAAGAAGGAAAAGAAATTGCGCTGCTTAAACCCGGAGAAAATGCGAGTCTCACAAAAAATGAGAATAAGTTGCTTGTGCAAAAGGTTAATACAGCAATTTATACCTCATGGAAAGAGGGGCTTGTTACTTTTCGAAATGAAAAAATGAAAGACATTGCAAAGCTTATTGAACGCTGGTATAATGTTGAAATCATAATCAGAAATGAAGAACTTGGCGATGAAAAATATTTCGGAACGATTTTGAAAAATAAACCCATCGACCAAATACTGGAGGTTTTCAAACTGACCACGGCTTTTGAGTACGAGATTGTTCCCCGCGCCAATAAACCTACCCTTATATATTGGGATAAAATAAACTAATCAAAAAAAAGATTCTATGTATAAACTGAATACTTCCTAAAAAAGAAAACAGACCGAAAATACGACCAATATTTTCAGTCTGTTGTAAAAGGTTTGTGCGCTAACACAAACCACAAATCGATAAATAAATGCCTTGTCAGCTAATTACTCACCAATAACAAATGTATGAAAAAAAACAAAAATGCCCTTAAATATAGGGGCCTGACTAAACTTTTTAAGGTAATGAAAATAACTGTACTACTGATATTTGTTTTTACCGTTCAAACCGTTGCCAGTTCTTATGCGCAATCGACAAAATTGAGCCTTTCAATGAATGATGTGACCTTTAGGGATTTTATTGCACATGTTGAGGCTGAAACCGATTTTTATTTTATGTTAAAATATGACGATGATATTTTGGAAAAGCATTTTGATTTGGATTATAAAAATGCTCCTATTTCTGAGATACTGGATGATATTTTAATAAATACGGGATATAGTTATAAAATAGTTGACCGGTATATTGCTATTTCCAAAATAGCTGATAATCCAAATACAGGACAGCAAAAAGATATTTCCGGAACTGTAACTGACGAATCCGGTGAGCCGCTTCCCGGGGTTACCGTTGTAGTAAAAGGTACAACCAATGGTGTAGTTACAGGAGCGAATGGGAGTTATTCTATCTCAAATATTTCCGATGATGCTGTACTTGTATTTTCGTTTGTTGGCTTGCAGGCCATAGAAGTCCCGGTTGCAGGCAAAAGTGTAATTGATGTGGTGATGTCGGAAAATATTGAAGCATTGGAAGAGGTGGTTGTAACTGCACTTAATATCAATCGGAAAAAACAATCGTTGGGCTACGCTTTAACGGCTATAAACAGTGGGGAAATCAATCAGGCAAAGGAAACCAATATGATAAACTCCCTGAAAGGAAAAGTGGCCGGTTTACAGATTTCGCAAACGGCTGGAGGCGTTGGAAGTTCCAGCCGTGTGGTATTAAGAGGTGTTTCCTCCTTGTCCAGTTCAAACCGCCCCTTATTTGTAATTGACGGCGTTCCAATGGGTGACGGAAACAATGCAAACGGAGGAATTTCATATAAGGACATGGGAAATGCAATGAGTGAGATCGACCCTGAAAATGTTGAATCAATCAGTGTGTTGAAGGGTGCAGGAGCATCAGCAGCGTATGGTTCAAGAGGTGCTAATGGCGTTATATTGATAACCACCAAAAAAGGAAGAGGCAAAGGTTTTGGCGTTTCATACAGTTCCAACTATACCATCGACCAGCCTGTGTTATACACGGAATTGCAAAATATTTATGGTGCCGGATTGCTCGGATCTTATCCGCCAATTGATGAAAGTACAAATATGCCGGTTAAAAGTACTTTCTGGACGCTTAGTTTTGGCCCTAAAATGGAAGGACAATTGTTCCCAAATTTTGCGGGACAGGAAGTGCCATTTACACCGCAACCAAATAACGTTTTAGACTTTTACAGAAACGGAAGCACGTGTACAAATTCGCTGACATTTGATGCAGGAAATGAAAATGCAAATTTTATTTTGTCGCTCACAAATGTAAATAGCAAAGGAATATCGCCCAACAACGATCTGGCTCGCCAGGTAATCAACATGCGCGGAACAATGAAAATGGGTAAAAAAGTGGAAATCGACAGTAAGATTTCCTATATCCATCAAACCGTAGACAACCGGGTTTATATGCAGGAATCGGCCGGGAATGCAATGTGGATGTTAACCATTATGCCACGAAATACACGTTTGGGAGATTTAAAAAACAATACGGTTGATGCTGATGGTTATGAATTGAAATTTCAGGATGAACCGGCTTCAAACAATCCATACTGGACATTAAACAACCTGAAAAATAATGATGAAAAACACCATGTTATCAGTTTTCTTTCCACCAAAGTTGATTTGGCAAGCTGGCTAAATTTTAAAGTTCAAACCGGATTGGACTACAATAACCTTACAACACACGAACATTACGCTGCGGGAAGTTCCGAACCCCGTTTAAATATTTTGGGAGGCCTGTCGAATATTTTGTCCAATAATATTGAGTGGAATTCTGATTTTATGTTTAATGCAAATAAAGATTTATCCGATAAAATTTCAACAAGTTTAAGTGCCGGAGGTAATTATCGTTATTCAAGATACAATACCTTGAGCCAGAGCGGCACGGCGCTAAATGCTCCGGGGCTTTATCACATCAGCAATGCAAATGAATATGAAACCGGTCTGAGTTTTGGTGAAAAAGCAGTGTATTCAGCATATTCACTGGGCTCAATAACATACAATCAGTGGTTATATTTTGATGTCTCACTCCGGAATGACTGGTCATCAACTTTACCTAAAGGAAATAACTCCTATTTCTATCATTCCGAAAATTTAAGCTTTTTGTTTACCAAGGCTTTGGGAATCGACTCCAACTTTTTATCGGCAGGACGGTTACGCGGTTCTTACGGAAAGGTCGGGAATGACACCAGCCCTTACCGTACCAATCAATATTACGGTTTTAACCAGTCAAACTACGCCTATCCCCTGGGAACAATTGGCTCACTGGCAACTTCTGATTTGAAACCTGAAATTACCGAATCGTGGGAAGTGGGAACCAATCTTACTTTTTTCAATAACCGGTTGGAATTTGATTTTACCTACTACGACAACCTGACCAGAAACCAGATTATGGCTGTTGAAATACCAAGTACCAGTAGTTACAGCAGCAAGGTGGTAAATGCCGGTGAAGTAAAAAACACAGGGATGGAAATGCTTTTAAATGCGGGCATAATTCAAAATGAAGAAGGATTTAACTGGGATGTTTCAATAAATGCTGCTAAAAATTATTCTGAAGTTATCGCCTTACACGAAAATCTGGAAAGTTTAAAGTTAGCGGGATTTTTTAGTATTTTGAGTATTGAAGCAAGACCCGGAGAACCATTTGGTTCAATTTATTCAAACGTTTATTTAAGAGATGATTTCGGAGACATTTATGTTGATGACAACGGAAATCCGGTGAAAGGAGATATCGAAAAAGTTGGAAACATAAATCCGGACTTAACCGGTGGTATTAACAACAAGTTTACTTACAAAAATTTTAGTTTGAGTTTTCTCATCGACTTCCAGCTGGGAGGTGATTTTATTTCAGGAAGTAAGTTTTATCAATATACTTTTGGTACACATGCTGAAACCTTGCAGGGCAGGGAAGAATATTATGCAACCCATAATGCAGACGGCTCAGCAATGGATGGTGTAATACCCGACGGGCCAAAAGTTAACGGGATAAATATTAATACCGGAGAACCAAATGAAATACCTCTGGCACCTTATACTTACTATACAAACCCCTACAGTATGTCGGTTGGTGAAGAGTTTGTATTAGATGCTACCAATGTTCGGATGCGCGAAGTTGTAATCGGGTATAATATGCCGTCAAAACTGATGGATAAAACACCCCTCAAAAATGCCAATATTTCACTGGTTGGACGAAACCTGTTCTTTTTGTACCGTGCGAATAATTATGCAGATTCTGAATCGGGTTACAGCAGCGGCAATGTGGGTACGGGAATCGAACATTCTCCGCTGCCAAGTACACGTTCCATCGGGATGCAACTAAAAGTTAACTTTTAATTTATCACTGAACATTATAAACAGATAAAAATGAAAAACATAAAATATATCATAACAAGATTCAGTGTTTTATTCCTCTTTTTAATGCACTGGGGGTGTGAGAATTCATTGGTTGAGATGAATGAGAATCCAAGCGCTGTTACCAGTATCGATGATAAATTTCTGTTTACCAGCGCCGTAAAATCTACCATTGAAGAAAGCCCGGGATCTTACGATTTAAGAATGGGATCTCAGTACTCTCACATGTATGTTTCTCCGAGCTTAGGACGTCAGGCCGACAGATACGAAGACTATAACGACGCTGTGTACAACTCTACTTTAACCGGTAAATTCACGGGGCCAATAAAATATATCAATGAAATAATTTTGTTGAATGAGGATGAGGACGGCAATCCGGTTAACGAGGTAAAATTAGCCCTGGTAAATATTTTGGGTGTATGTAATTTTGCCCGGCTTACCGATTTATACGGGAGTATTCCATATTCTGAAGGTGGCTGGGGGAGAAAAAATATCCTCTACCCGGCGTACGATTCACAGGAGTTTATTTACAACGATATGTTGGATAAACTAAAAAACAGCATCGATGTATTAAAAACAGCAAATGCAGAAGATGCTTATCCCGATTTTGACCCATTGTATGAAAATGATTTGACAAAGTGGGTGAGATTTGCCAATTCGTTACGCTTAAGATTGGCGATGAGATCCAGGTTTGTCGATCCTTCCAATTCAGCAGAAGTAATTTCAGAATGTTTAAGTGAACCGCTGATTGAAACCAATGAGCAAAACGCCCAACTGGAACACGAAGATGGTGATATTGAAGAATTAAACAACCCATGGTACAATCTTTATACGGTAAAGGAAAAATGGAAAATGGGGGAATTGTTTGTCGATTGGTTAAAAACCACAAACGACCCGCGACTACCCATTTTTGTGGAGGTCAATCAGGATGGGGAATACTACGGAATAAAAAATGGATTAACTGATCTTGATCACGGAAATGCTTTTAGCCAAAGTAAATATTGTTATCCGGCTGAAGCGCTTTATGCAAAAGACAGACCGTCGTATTTTCTTTGTGCCGACGAGGTGGCCTTTCTAAAAGCAGAAGCTGCACTGATTGGTCTCGGTTCGGGCGATGCAAATGAATTTTATCAGGAAGGAATTCAAAAAGCCATGGAAAAATGGAACGTCCCGGAAGACCAGATTACAGCCTTTTTAACTGACGAAGCTGAAGCAAGCTTAAGTGGAAGTGATGAAGAGAAATTAGAGCAGATTTCCACACAGGTATGGATTGCTTTAATTCCAAATTTTGCTGAAATATTCAGCAATATGAGAAGAACAGATTATCCGGTAATTACGCAACGTGGTGAAGACATGGCTCAGGGAGTTACCGAAGGCTATTTTCCAAAACGATTAATTTACGGAACCGATGAATTAATCACCAATGCCGAAAATGTTGCCAATGCAATTGCCCAACAAGGGGAAAATAAAATAACTACTGCTTTGTGGTGGGATGTTGATTAGTAAAGCCCCTTAGCACAAAATCTAAATAATTGAAGAAACGAATAATTATGAAAAAATTAGTAGCAACACATAAATTAGTCTTTTTTGCATTTTTAATTACCATGCTGGTATCGTGCGAAGAAGAAGATGAACTTCCTTTGTTTGAGTTCTACGGCATATTAGATGAATATGAATTAACAACAAAAGTCAAATCGGAAAATGTGGATACCTATCTTTGGGATTTTGGCGATGGAAATACTTCTGCCGAAATGGAGCCCGTACACACCTACGGAAGTGGCGGGGAATATACCGTAACATTAACGGTAACGGGGCCCGGTGGCGAAAAAACAAAAGAAAAATCGTTTGAGGTTGCCATTCCAATAGAAGAATTACTGGCTGGTGGCCCCGGAAATACAGAAGGAAAAACCTGGTTGCTGAGTACCGGTTATACCGTTGGTTCAGATGGTTCAGGGAGTGTTGGCGACGACCTTAAAATTGAAAATTCATCGGTTGAAGAAGTACTTCGCTATTTTGGATTAAAAGATGAATACGAAGATGAATATACATTTTATCCCGACGGAACATATAAGATAGATTCCAAAAACGGGCTTATTCTGGCTGGTATTCTTTTTGGATCGGCAACCGGAACCGTAGCAGTTCCTTCCAGCGATCTTAGTACCGTTCCTCTTTGCTCATCAACTTATACGCCACCAACAAGCGGAACGTGGTCATTGGATTATGATGATTATACGGTTGATGTTTTTAATGTTTTCACTGGTGCATCGGCTCCGGAAGAGGTTACTTTTACTTTTAACGAAAGTGATAATAAGGTGGCACGACTGGTATTTTCAGAAGGACAATTTATCGGTTTTCTGGATTTGTCCCCGCTGTTTATAATCAAAGAAATATCGGCAAACGAGATTAACATGGCCATCGGATTGAATGTGGTGGAACAACTTCCTTATCATACTTCATTGATGATCCATTTTACATTCACTCCCAAATAAATAGTTGGTTTAGGTAAGAATGAAGGTAAGCTCCCATGATATCTTTTAAATAAATTGATTGGGAGCAACTTTTTTCGATGAATTAATATACCTGAAGTGAAAAGTATTTCATGAAATTATTGCATTTATTGTTCGCTCTATTCTTTGTAATTCAGGGAATTGCCCAGGATAAAACAGATGTCAGCCTTTTCCTGAAAAAGGATAAAAGTAATTACTTAGCTCAAATTGAATCGAAATCAGGAAATCTTTTCACAAAGCTTGGACATCATGGTCCGGCAGTTGAAAACCAGTGGCTGGGATTTCGTTTGTATTTTAATAAAAAGGCGGCAATTGATGTTTATTCAAAAGCAAAACCCGGACTGGAAATCCGGGAGAAAAAGTGGTATCCTGCCAAAAAAGATCAACGCAATGGCTGGGGAGCCGATTATTATAAAGTCGGGAAAACTGTTGGTTTGGGAGGAATTAGACTTTGGGATGGCGAAAAAGTTGTTCCGCTTCATCCTGTTTCCTTGCGTTCCGCCAGGGTTGAAAAAGCTGAAGACTCATCTTCTATGGAAATGTTGTCGGAAGGAATTCCGTACAAAGGTGAGAAAGTTTCTGTTTTGGTTCGCGTAACTGTTTTTTCCGATAAGCGTGAGGCAAGAGTTGAAGCCTTTTCGCAAACCGGTGAATCGGTTCAGTTTGTTACCGGAATAAACTATTTTAACAACCTTAGAATTGAGAAAAGCAACAAATACATCGCAACCTGGGGAATTCACCCGGAAGATGTTGCCGCCGAACAAGTTGAAATTGGAGGAACCATTCTTTTTAACCGAAATGATTTTGAAAAGGAATTGGATACCGGCGATCAACACCTGTTAATTTCAAAACCAACAAAACAGATGAAAATTAGAATTACATCAGCCAATGCGCGTGAAGCTGAAATGAATTCTTTCGAAAAATTTAAACAATACTTAGATGAACGGAATTAACATGCCTAAAAAATTCAAAATCAAACACATACTTTTATTACTGCTTCTGGGAGTTGCAATAACCGTCGTTGTTGACTTAATCCGCATTTCAAAATATGAACTCATCCCCAGGCGGCCTGCTGAGAAAATTAAGTTACAGGACAACGAAGTTCAGTATGAATTAGCCAATGGTGCGACTGAAATTGATTGGAATCGGCTGGATGGAACGCTGAGATACATAAAAGAAGAATACGACTGCTCCGATTTCAGATTGGTTAATCTTATTCGAATTCTTTATGAAGCAGGTGACCAGATTCCTGAAGATTATAAAAACAAAATTGAAGAAGTTCTCTTTAACTTCCGGTATTGGTGGGACGAGTCCGGAGAGAATTCAATGTGTTACTGGAGTGAAAACCACCAAATCCTTTTTGCTTCTGCTGAATATCTGATTGGCCAAAAATACCCTGACACGATTTTCCCAAACAGTGGTTTAACAGGAAAACAACACCTGCAAAAAGCCCGAAAACGAATACTCGACTGGCTCGAAATGCGGTGGAATTACGGTTTTATTGAATTTTATTCAGGCACCTATTATAAAGAAGATATTGGCGCGTTAACGAATCTCATAGATTTTGCAGAAGACGAGGAAATCTCCGTAAAATGCCGGATGATTTTGGACTTGCTTTTTTACGATGTTGCCACGCAAAACATAAATACCATGTTTGTTAGCGCCAGTGGCCGTGCGTACAAAAATAATCGGACAGGTGGTTCAGGCTCAACGCTGGGTGGAATGACAACATATTTCTGGGGGAGTGGCGAAAAAATTGGCCCCGGAATGATGCATGGAATGATGACAACACAAAAATATGAGTTGCCCCCGGTTATCGCAGAAATTGCAAAAGATTCATCAAACGTGGTTATCAGGCAAAGTAACGGACTTGATATTTCGGAGTTAAAGGCAGAAGGCTATTACGGAACCGACACCAGAAGTATGATGATGCAATGGGGAATGGAAGCTTTTACCAATCCTGAAGTTGTGAGAAATTCCATGAAGCATATTCGAAACTGTAATATGTTTTCCAATGAATTTATAGGAGAGTTTAAAATATTGGATTTAAAAGTAATCGACTGGTTGCACCTGGAGCCTTTATTAATCCGGTTGCTTAATCCTCAACCGAATGGAGTTGCCATTCAAAAAGGCAATACCTATACCTACAAAACAAAAGATTACTCGATGTACACCGCACAGAGTTATCATCCGGGAACTTACGGCGATCAGCAACATATTTTTGGAATGAACATTAAAAATCATTTTAGTATTTTTCATACTCATCCCGCCATCGAAAAAGATGTAGAAAACCAATCGCCAAATTATTGGGTGGGTTACGGACACATCCCGCACGCTGTGCAGGATAAAAATGTAAACCTTTCGATCTACAATATTCCGGATAAAAAAGGAATGATGGAAATGGATTTGCTCGATTATACGCGAGCGTATTTTCCTTCAGAAAAGTTTGATACGGCTTACATCGACCGAAATTATGTATTTGGCAAAAAAGACGAAACCTACTGTGCATTTATTGGCGCCAATAATTTTGAATTCAGAGATGAAGCAAATGACGATGTTATTCAAAAAGGAAAACAAACATTTTGGATTACCGAGGCCGGCTCAAAAAACGAAGATGATTCGTTTGAAGCTTTTGTAGAACGCATTAAGAATAGTAAAGTAAGTTTTTCTGCTGAAACACTGGAATTAAACTATCAGTCGAATGGCAAAACCTATCAATTGAAATTTGGAGAAGATTTTATGATTGATGGCAAACTAACAGATACAAATTACAGCCGTTACGATTCTCCTTATGCAAAAGCAGAGAAAAAAGACAAAACACTAACTTTTAATTACAAGGGAAAATCATTGTTCCTTGATTTTGATAAACTAATCAGAATCTACAAATAAAGAATATCATGAAACGAGCATGAATTTTAGCATTCTAAATACACACAAGGGAATGATTAAATTCATCGGGAGTTCCATATGATACTTTATAAATAAACAATTTTGTGAATATCCGTATTGTGTCATATCTCTTTTGTTCGTCATGCTGAACTTGTTTCAGCATCTAATCCTTTTTGATAATCAATGTATTATCAATGAGACCCAGAAACAAGTTCAGGGTGACGTTCTATTTATGATGCATTACGGACATTCAATAACAATTTTAATCATATGAAAAAACAACTTATATCGGGGCTTTTAATTGTCTTGGCATTAAGCGTATCGTTTAGTCGTACTGTAAAAGCTCAAAATAGTAACAATCAAAACATTCAGGTTAAAACAGACCCGGTTGAAATTGGTAAAAGAATTACAGATCACGTTGCAAAGAAGAAATCGTACCGGTTTTATGCAATGGTTTGCACCTACTACGGTTCGTTAATTTTTGGTGATGCCACGGGCGATAGCGAAATAACCCGACAGATGGAAAAGGGAATTGAACCTTATGTAAATGGCAAACGCAATCACAGAAAAGGACATGTGGATTACAATGTGTTTGGAATCTGGCCATTTGAATTATACCGGCAAACCGGAAACGAAAAATATTTGCAGATAGGGAAAGAATTGGCTGACGATGAATACAAAAATGTGCGGGAGGACGGTTTAACTTCCTATTCCCGGTTTTGGGTAGACGATATGTACATGGTTGGTTCGTTGCAGGTTCAGGCGTATAAATCGACCCAAGAGCAAAAATATCTCGATCGTGCTGCTTTGTTATTAAAAATTTACTGCGACAGCCTTCAACGAGAGAATGGTTTGTTTTACCACCGGAAAGATGCGCCTTTCTTTTGGGGGCGTGGAAATGGTTGGGCTGCCGCTTCTTTAACCGAGGTATTGCTGGTTTTGCCCAAAACACATGAACATTATCTTCCGCTGTTAAAAGCATATCAAAAAATGATGTTGACATTAAAAAATTTCCAGGGAGAAGATGGCATGTGGCACCAGCTAATCGATTATCCGGAAAGTTATGCAGAGACGTCTAGCTCGGGAATGTTTCTTTATGCCATGGCTTCAGGAATCGATATGGGCTGGCTCCCTTTTGATGAGTATAAAGATAATGTAACAAAAGGCTGGGATGCATTGGCGGGCTATGTGAACAAAAAAGGAAAAACAAAAAATGTATGTATTGCCACCAATGCCAAAAATAGTGAAAAACATTACCTGAAACGTTGGAAACTAACCGGCGATTATCATGGGCAGGCTGCCGTTCTTTGGGCCGCAACTGCTATGGTGGAGCTATTGGACAATTACAATTAACGATTAAAAATTCTCTGGAAATAATAGTGATGAGCTTTCCGGGGTTTTTGTGGAACTTAATGCAATCATTGTTCTCGGGAAGTCGTTACCAACCGGGCAGAATTTTGATATTCGTTGGGATTGACTCCAAATTTTTTGGCAAAAATAGCTCTGAAATATTTTGGTGTGTTGAATCCAACGGTATAACAAACTTCGCTGACATTCATGTCGCTGTTTTTTAATAAATCAGCGGCTCTTTGAAGCCTGAAATCACGAATGAAATTCCCGGGACTCATTCCGATAATACCGTTTAATTTCCGGGTAAGATGCATGCGGCTTAAAGCAACATCTTTACTCAGTTGCTCTACGCTGTAATTACAATCGGCAATATTGGCTTCAATAGATTCCACAATTTTTCGCATCAGCAGGTTTTGAGGAGAATCCTGTTCAACTTCTTTTGGTTTTGAAAGCAATTCCAATTTTAGTTTTTCCCGCATCGTATCCCGTGTTTTAAAAATACTTTCCATTTGTGCTTTCAAATGTTCTTCCGAAAAAGGTTTTGTAAGGTAAGCGTCGGCTCCGTATTGTAATCCTTCAATTTTGTACTGATCTGTAGAGCGGGCTGAAACCAGGACTACAGGAATGTGGTTTGTTTTTACGGATTCTTTAAACATTTTACAGAGCGTTATTCCATCCATATCCGGCATCATTATATCGCAAATAATAATATCGGGCATGATTTCATTGGCAATTTGAAGGCCGTCGTTCCCGCAATATGCTTTGCTTACCTGATATTCGTCGCACAATATCTCTTCAAAATAAAAGCACATGTCCTTATTGTCGTCAATTACTAAAACCACAGGGAGGTTTTCTGCGTTTTCCTCCTGATCCCCCAATTCAATTTCGCTGTTAACATTTTGTACCGGTAAAAACAAAGTAAACCTGGAGCCCTTGCCAATATCGCTTTGTACTTTCAGGTTCCCTTCCTGCAACCTGGCCAACTCAAGAGAAAGATTAAGGCCAATACCCGACCCCAAATGTTTTGTGCTGCTAATGCCCTGGTAAAATCTTGTGAAAATATGGTTTTGTTCTTCAACGCTTATACCGTTGCCATTATCGCTTACCGAAATGCTTATTAATCGCTTGTCTTTGGTTTCATCTGTGGCAACCACTACATTTATTTCGTTTTTAGTATGTTTTAGCGCATTGGACAGTAAGTTATAGATTATTTTTTCTGTCTTTTCGATATCAAAATCCAACATCAGAGATTTTATTTTCGATTCGAAATGGAATGTAATATCACTTTTTTCGCTGGCGTCTTTGAAGTTTACATAAATCGACCGGACAAACGAAACAATTTCCCGGTTCTTTTTTTCAACCTTAATGTTTTGTGTTTCAATTTTTCTGAAGTCAAGTATTTCATTTATCAGCGTAAGTAATTTTTCGGCATTGCGTTTTATTATTTCAATGGATTTTGATGTATCTCCGGCAGAAGATTTTTGTATTTTATTTGTCAATCCTAAAATAAGAGACAATGGAGTCCGTAATTCGTGTGAAATGTTGGTATAAAACCGCATACGCGTATTGTACATGTCTTTTTGCGCTTCATCTTTTAATTTATTTTTTAAAATAATTTGTTTTTGTTTTTGCGATTTTAGATAGAATAAGAGCAAAACATAAATTATTCCGGCAAGAACAACGGCGTAAATTATATATCCCCAAATGGAAGCCCAAAAAGGTGGTCTAATTTCGATGGTAAGCGACAAAGGTTCCTGGTTCCATTTGCCGTTGTATGTCCGTCCTTTTATCAATAAAGTGTAAGAACCGGGTGAAAGATTGGAATAATTGATGGATGTATTTCCAATGGATGTATTCCACTTGTTGTCAAATCCTTCCAGGGTATATTTAAATTGATTTCGTTCGGGTTCAACGTATGAAAACAAACTGACATCGAAAGAAAAAGACCTAATCGAATAGGGCAGGGTAATTTTTTCTTTTTTAAAGATAGCTTTATCTAAAATGATACGATTGTTATATTCAGTGTCAACATTAACCTCATCACTGTAAATTCTCATCCGGGTAATCGCCAACGGATATTGTTCTTTTGTTTGTTTTACATTTTCAGGGAAAAAGTAGTTGAGGCCATTGATCCCGCCAAAAAACAGTTCTCCTTTTTTTGATTGTGCGTGTGCTCCCACCGAGAATTCGTTGCTTTGTAAACCATCTAAATAGGTGTAGTTTGTAAAGGATTCGGTTGCAGGATTGAATTTCGATAATCCGTTGTAGGTACTAATCCACAGTTGACCGGATTTATCTTCATACATCCCAAAAACAATGTTGTCAGACAATCCGTTTTTGGTTGTAAAATGTTTAAATGTGCCGGTATTATAATCCGTTAATAAATTGATTCCTCTGCCCCAGGTTCCAAACCATAACCGGCCTTTTGAATCTTCAAGCATACACGAAATGTCGTTAAAATTAATGCTGGCAGAATCCCCAGCAACATGAGAGAACATTTTGAGTGATATTTCGCCATCTTTCATAACTGCCTCTGCCACTCCTTTTTCCTGAAATCCAATCCAGAGTTTTGCATTTTTGTTTTTGCGGTATATAAATCTGCATTTATTCGAAATCCCAAATTTGTCGGTTCCGGAAAGGCGGGCAGTAATTTTGTCGTTTTTTAAAGCAAACAACCCGGTGGGAGAGCCGTACCAAAGAGTAGAGTCAAAATCCATAAAAAGTGTATTCACATACAAATTGCCATTTTTTGTAGCGGAAGGAAAATGTTTGAATTGCCCGGTTTTTTTATTAAACCGGTAAAGTCCGTAGGTGCCGCCAATCCATAAAAAGTTTTCATCTGTACTTTGTTCTATGTCGTTAATATAGAAAGTGTGTGTGTTTTTGTAATAAAACAATTTGTTGTTTTTTCTATCCCATAAATTGAGGACACCCTCTTTGGTTCCAATCCAAACTTTGTTATTGTTTTCTATGTATACCGATTTTACAACTTTGTCACTCAGCCCTCTGTTTTCGGTATATGGATTAACCCGAAGCGTATTAAAAAGAGAATAATCAGATACAAATTTATTTACTCCCCCTGTAGTTGTTCCCACCCAAACTACTTTGGATGAATCTTCGTAGATGTATCTTATTTCATTGCTGCTGATAGAGTTTGGGTTGGAGGGGTTGTGTGTAAACTGGACAATACCATTTTCGTCTCTGATAAATATGCCATTATCTTTTGTACCAATCCATATTCGGTTTTCTGAATCTTTAAACAGAGCTCTTATGTGCTGAATATTTGCACCATTATAAAGAATTTCCTCCTTTATATTTTTTTCCTTCTGAATATAAGTTAATCCATCTGCATCAGCAATATAATATCCATTGGTAGATGGATCGTACCGGCAATGGCTGGCTGTTGTTAGTATTATTGGACTAACCGTGTTTTTTGATGCATCGTATACCCACACGCCGCGGGTGGTTGCTAAAATTAATTGTTTGAGTGATGTATTTTCAAGCACTTGATTAATACGCCCAATGTTATAATCGTTTTGTTGAATATCCTGGGCAATAAAAAATTGTTGGGTTTCATCCAGCCTGCAAATCTGGTTATCTATTATCGCCCAGATTTGATTTTCCGAAGAGTGAAATATCTGGCTAACATCTCGAATGGGCTCGTAATTGTTATTTCTTAATACGTCGTTGATTACTACAAATTTATTGGAAGATATATTGTAACAGCACAAGCCGGTTTTTGCTCCAATCCAGATATTATTCTGACTGTCCAGCTCCATCGTGTTGATTTTGTTGTCAATCAATTGGTTTTTTAATCCGGGAGTGTGCTTAAATTGTTTAATCCGGTAGCCGTCATACTGATTCAATCCATTGTTTGTAGCAAACCATATAAAACCATTTCTGTCCTGAACAATTGAAGTGACATCGCTTTGGGTGAGCCCGTCTTCAATTTGAATTTTATCAAGGCGAAAATCGTTGGCACGGTTAAGTAACGAACAAAATAGAATGAGTATTGCTAAAGCATATTTCTTCATATTACAATTATAAATAATAAAACTGGAAATGAACCGTCGGGTAAATGTATGTATATATTTCATTCTATCTAAGCTCGTTATACGAGATGTTATAAATGTGCCCCATATCTGTTACATCGTTTCCGGTATGTAGCTTTTATATGTTTTAGTTTTGTTCCCGAAATCAATAAGAGTTGTTTTTGTACTGATACAAAAAGTTACAAATACATAACCCGGATTGGATTTGCCGGATCCAATCCGGATTATTATTCCGCTAAATAGAAGATTAAAAAAATAATTAATTATGAAAAAAAACGGAGAGATAAAATGTCTGAGGCAAAGTATAGGCAGTGCTTTGTTTCGAAAGCTAAACCAACAGAATGTTTGGTATTTTGTTGTATTCTTACTTTTATCAACGGGGCTTCATGCTGAAAATAATTTTTCAATGCACACGAAAGCCTTTAATCAAAATACAGAACAGATTGAGAAGAATATCAGCGGAAAGGTCGTTGATAGAAATAATTTACCGATACCTGGTGTTTCTGTTTTGCTAAAAGGAACGACCATTGGAACAGTTACTGATTTAGAAGGAAATTTTTCATTGTCAGGTGTTGGCGAAAATGCGATAGTTGTTTTTTCGTTTGTGGGAATGAAAACACAGGAGGTTCGAGCAAGTGGAAAAACAGTATTTGATGTTGTAATGGCAGAAGACGCAATTGGGCTCGATGAAGTAATTGCGGTTGGTTACGGAACACAAATAAAGCGTAAAGTAACCAGTGCGATTTCTACAATCAAAACCGATGAAGCGCTGGAGGGAAGGCCAATTGTATCCGTGCAGCAAGGGCTTTCAGGAATGACACCCGGATTGAATGTATCTCAATCAAACGGACGTCCCGGAAATTTTCCCGGACTAACGATCCGGGGTAACGGAAGTCCCATTGTTTTGGTCGACGGGTTTCAGTCTTCATTAGGCGATGTAGATCCCAACCAGGTTGCAGAAATTTCGGTTTTGAAAGATGCCTCTGCTGCCGCTGTTTATGGTTTGCAGGCTGCCAATGGGGTAATCCTTATTACAACTAAAGACGGACAAAAAAACAAACCTGTTGAGTTTACTTATGGGATTCAGACAAGCGTACAGGGATATACAAAAATCCCGGAACTGGCCAATACGGTTGAATATATGCAACTTCGGAACAAGGCAGAGTTAAATGAACAAATTTACATTAACGGAGTAGATCCGGAGTCTGCGGAAACGTATTCGTTATTTAGTGAGGATGTTATTAGCCGGGCCATGAATGGAGAGTTTTTTGATACACGTTGGTCCGATATTTTATACGGACAAAATGCATCGCAAATTTCACAGAATCTTAGTTTAAGAGGAGGCACCGATAAAACGGTATATTCGATGGCTTTGGGATATGTCGATCAGGACGGGGTAAATATTTCAGACCTCGATGGCTTTAAACGGTATAATGTCCGTGTTAAACTTCAAACCGATGTAAATAAGTGGTTAACTATCGGCACGAACAGTGCATATTCACATCGCACCCAAATTTCCGTTCCTATTGAAAATGGCCGCGGTCTGCGTGCGGTTCCTTACTATCCGGTAAGAGATCACCTGGGGTCGGGGCTGTATGCCGTTGGTGATGGGGGCACTTCCGAAAATCCGGTATTAACTTCAAATAAAGGATCTTTTGATAAAAGTTTAAGAGATGCATTTGAGATTCAGCTAAATGCAAAACTAAAATTATTTAAAGGATTAAGTTTTGAAGAAAATGTGGGGGTACGTATTATCAATTCAAACGGTAAAGACTGGACAAATGTGATAGATTATGCGTCGCTTGAATTCGATGGACAAACCGGGGAGTATTCTTCTAATCCAATTTCCGTGGCACAGTCAACAGGGAGATCGTTAAGCTATTCCACAAGCCGCTTTCAGAGTATTACAACACAGTCGTTGTTGCGCTACAACTGGTCAATCGACAACCATTCGGTAAATGCGCTGCTGGGGTGGCAAACCGAAGAAAAGAAATCAGAAGGATTCAATACAAAACGGGAAGATTTTTTAAGCGATGCAGTTCTCAGTTTAGACGTTGGAGGAGTAGAAACAGGGTTAACAAACAATTCTGATGCAAGCGAATCAAGCAACCTGTCGGCACTTGGAAGAATAAATTACGATTACAAAGGGCGCTACCTTATTGAATTTTCCTTTCGAAACGACTGGTCTTCGAATTTTGCAAAGGGCTACAGAAGCGGGTTTTTCCCTTCCTTCTCGCTGGGCTGGAATGTTAAGGAAGAAGAATTTATGGCAGGTATTGAAAAAATTAGTTTGCTAAAACTACGTGGAGCCTGGGGCGAAGTTGGTCTAGATAACGTTTCTGCGCTCTCCTTTATTCAGCGTGTTAATCAAAATAACGGTTACCCGTGGTCAACCGGAATGGAACCGGGATTGGTAATTGCTAATTATGCCAGCCCTGAGTTAACATGGGAAACACATAAAAAAATAAACCTGGGGGTAGACATTGGATTGTATGATGGCAAAATAAGTGTTATGGCCGATGTGTTTAGAAACCGCATATATGATATTCTTGCCGATGTGCAAATAGCACAGGAATTTGGGCTGCCTGCACCCAGTGTAAACCGGCGCTCTCAGGAATACAAAGGTTGGGAATTGATTGTAACTCACAAAAATAACATCGGGGATTTCAGATATACCGTTTCACTTAACGCAACCAATGTCCGTTCGGAGTGGCTGTCATTGGGCGGAGAAGAGCCTAATTATGGCAGCAGTCTGAGAGAAGAGGGATTTCCGGTTGGAATCGCTTATGGCTATCGGGCCGACGGATTGATAGCCAGCCAGGAAGAACTGGATGAGTATGTAAGTACACACACTTTTGAAGGCCCCAATGCATCATTGCTTTATGTAGGTGCTCCTAAACTGGTCGACATTAGCGGACCTGATGGTACCCCCGATGGTCAGATTGATGCGACTTATGATCGCGAAATTATTGAGGATTTAAGAGGGAATTACCGGATAGGTGGACAGTTGGGGCTTGCTTATAAATCCTTTAGCTTTTCTGCTGTCGTCAGCGGAGTTCTCAACCGAACAATTTATGCAACAGGAGGACAGTCAAATCAACATTTTTCAGGTGGCGTAGGGAATGCTTTTGCCGTACATCTGAAAAGTTTTGATCCCGATAATCCGGATAGAGAAGCTGCCTATCCTTTGGTGCGGTCAGGTTTAATTAATTACGACAGATCCAGCTATTGGATGAGGAACGCAAGCTATTTAAGGGTCAGAAATATGAACCTCAGCTACGCTGTTAATAAAAAATGGTTTCAAAAGACACGGTTCCTGAAAAAGGCAGATTTTTTTGTGTCGGTAGAGAATCCGTTTATCTTATGCGATAACTTTTATGCCAGTGATTATGGCTGGGATCCGGAATTGGGAATCGGAGAAGTTGATTATCCATTACCCCGTACCTTTACTTTTGGCGCAAATTTTACTTTCTAAATTGAATCGACATGAAAAAAAGTATTTTATACATCATATTATTCACATTCGCATTTACAGGTTGCGAAGAATTTCTGGACAAGAACCCATTGAATCAGTACTCTGTTTCAACTGTTTATACTACTGAACAGGATATACGTTTTGCATTAAACGGGTTGTACCGTCAGTTGCAGGGTTTTAACACGGGGGGAAATGTAAACCAAAGCGAATATATTTATTCCATGTGGACCGATGATGCCTATCACCGGGCAGGTGGGAACCAATCCTCTGATCTCGACTTTAGCCCAAGTAAAAAAGTTCTGGGTTACGATTGGGAAACGAGATACACAACCATAAGGGATGTAAACGAATTTTTAGCCCGTGCACCACAGGCCGAGGAAAATTTTTCCGACCCTGAATTGTACAATCGTTATATTGCAGAGGCTCGTTTTATTCGGGCGATGAATTATGCCCGCTTAAATTTTCTGTTTGGAGCTGTGCCGTTGCTAACAGAGCCTACTGAACCCGATTTTTTTCCAAAAAGGGCCACACGCGAGAAGGTTTTTGATTTTGTAAATTCCGAACTGGATGAAATCGCTGAAATTTTACCTGAAACATATGAAGATGCCGGTGACGAAGTGCGAATAACAAGAGGGGCAGCGTTGGCGCTTAAAGCACGCCATTTGTTAAATGCAATTGACTGGTATCCCGATAAAGCATATTTATATACGGGTGCAGCAGAAGCTGCGGGCGAGGTTTATAACACCGGGATTTATAGCCTGGACCCCGGAAAAGAAGGTTATCAAATGTTGTTTACCCGCGAATCGGCCAATGGCGCGTCAAACGGGGTAATATTAACAATTAACTATAACCGCGATTTTAAAAACCATGCTTACGAACTTGTTATTTTGCCTAAAGGAGCATTTTCCGGAACCAGATCAAACAACAGTAATTATATTGGAGCAACCAGTTCGCTGATTGAAGCTTACCAGGTAAAATCAAACGGGCTGGCAATTTCAAATGCTGAATCGGGTTATGATGCTGCAAATCCGTGGGATAACAGGGATCCTCGCCTGGATATAACAATTTTGAAAAGCGGAGATATTATTCCTGCTAAAGGAGGCGATGGTGTAAACGATTTATATGTTTTTGATCCTCATCCCAAAAAAGATCCTACGGTAACATTGGAAAGCGGCGTTACTGTTGAATCCGTGAAAACGGATGATGTAAATAAAAACGGAATAAATAAAACAGGTTACAATTTTCAAAAATACATGGATTTTGATTTTATTGAACCTCAAAGTGGCGATATCCAGTACCATTTTATCCGTTTTGCCGAAGTTGTTTTAATGTATGCCGAAGCTGTTCTTGGAAAAGATCAAAATATAGGCCTTGCCATGTCTTTGGTTGATGAGATTCGTGACCGTGTTGGTATGCCTTCTGTTAGCACCAGTTATGGCAGTGTTGGCAGTGTTGACCAGGCGCTGGATATTATTTTACAGGAAAGAAGAATTGAATTTGCTCTCGAAGGCCCGCAACGTTTTTTCGACATCCGCAGGCATCGTTTGGGGGAACAACTGTTTTCTGAAACCAATGTCTACGGAATACCGTTGGGAGACAACAGGAACGCAAATGCAAATGTGTTGGATGGCGACCTGGATGATTCTAAGAAAATTATCGTAGGAACGCGAACTTTTACCGCCGACCAGTATTATCTGTGGTCTATTCCTCTTGATGCCATTGAACAAAATCCAAATTTATCGGAAGATCCCGAATAATAAGAATACAATACGGTCTTCTGTTTTTTTTTTCGGAAGACTGTATTCAACAAATTTTTTTGAATGAAAAACAAAGTAATATTACTGATTTTTTTTATCGCTTTCTGTGCGAGTGTTGGCAAGACTGCACCAAATAAAAAAGGTACCAAACCCAACATCATCTATATCCTTGCCGACGATTTAGGATATGGCGACCTGGGGTGTTACGGACAAGAAGTAATAAAAACACCCAATATTGATAATCTCGCAAGGGAAGGCATGCAGTTTACACAACACTATGCCGGGAGCACGGTGTGTGCACCTTCGCGCAGCACATTATTAACCGGGCAACACACCGGGCATACCTATGTCCGTTTTAACGGTGACTTTCAAATGCGTCCCGACCCGGAGGATATTACCGTTGCGAGATATCTGAAAGAAGCCGGATATGCAACAGCAATGATTGGAAAATCGAGCACCGGGTGTTTGACAACTCCGGGACAACCCAATGAGAAAGGTTTTGACCTCTTTTTTGGCTATCTGGGGCACGGCCAGGCGCATGCTTATTTCCCCAAATATTTGCACCGGAACAGAGAACAGATTGACTTTCCCGGGAACGGTGGATCTGAAACATGGCGGGGCAAAACCTATAGCCCGGATTTGATGCTGGAGGAGGCTCTTGAGTTTATTAAGGAAGAAAAAGAAAAAGATAAGCCTTTCTTTTTGTTTTATGCATCAACGCTTCCTCATGCGCAGATGTGGGCTCCCGAAGAGTTTGAAAAGCCTTACAAAGGCAAATTTGAAGAAACACCCTTTATGGGCAAAAAAACCGGAAGAAGCCCTCACTATGGTGTAACTCTAACTCCAAATGCAACCACTGCCGCGATGATTTCCAGGCTCGACTGGGAAGTTGGAAAAATTTTAGAACAACTAAAGAAAATGGGCATTGACGATAATACTGTTATTATGTTTTCAAGCGATAACGGGCCACATCAGGAAGGAGGAAGAAGCCCTGAATTTTTTAATAGCTCGGGCCCTTTCCGGGGTATCAAAAGAGATTTATATGAGGGCGGTATAAGAATGCCTTTTATTGTAAAATGGCCGGGAACAGTTGAACCGGGCGCAAAATCAGAACACATAAGTGCTTTTTGGGATGTTTTGCCAACACTGACAGATATTGCCGGAGCAAAAACACCAAAAGATATCGATGGAATCTCTTTTCTGCCAACTTTAAAAGGAAAAGCTAAAAAGCAGAAGGAACACGAATATCTGTATTGGGAGTTTTATGAAAGAGGAGGCAAGCAAGCCGTGCGAAAAGGGAATTGGAAAGCCATAAAACAAAATGTATCAAAAAATCCCGGGGTGGCAATTGAGTTATATGATTTGAGCAAAGACCCCAAAGAGTTAAATAACCTTGCTGACGATCATCCCAGGATCGTAAAAGAAATGGCTGAAATATTTAATACAGCGCGTGTGGAATCGTCTTTGAAACCATTGTTTAAATACTAATTTTGAAGAAATAACAGCATGGACAATAACTGGTATCTGAAAAGGTAGTTTTTAGTTTGGTTAAGCCAGTTGTTTCCGTGCTAAAATAGATCGAGATGAAACGAGCATGATTTTCAAATTTTTAATTAACTCATTAACCGGTAATTATAAAATTTTAAACAGATGAAAAAATTAAGTCTTTTAGTCCTTGTCTTAATCTTTGCCTGCGGAGGTAAATTGAAGGCAGAAGAAAAACCCAATATCGTTTTTATATTAATCGATGATATGGGATGGAAAGATGTTGGATTTATGGGCTCGGAATTTTACGAAACCCCCAACATAGATAAACTGGCAGATAAAGGGATGCGTTTTACACAGGCTTATGCAAATGCTGCCAATTGTGCTCCAACACGTTCCTGTATTTTAAGCGGACAATATACTCCACGTCACGGCGTGTATACGGTTGGAAATTCCAATCGCGGAAAAGCTCAGTTACGGCGGTTGTTGGCATATGAAAACTCGTTAAGTATTTCGCTCGACAAAATTACCATTGCCGAAGCACTAAAACCTGCCGGTTATGTAAGTGCCGCAATTGGGAAATGGCATGTCGGAAATACACCTCAGGAACAAGGCTTTGATTTTGGTATAGACCGCGATGAAATGGGGTACAAAGGCCATTTAAAAGAAGGAGCGGCTTACCTCGCCGATAGTCTTACGGATATTGCAATCAATTTTATAGAAAAGAACAATCCAAAAGAAACAGGGAAGCCGTTTTTTGTTTATTTGGCGCACCATTCAGTGCATACTCCCATTCAGGCAAAGGAAGGTTACAGCAAAAAGTATGAAAAGAAAGAGGGGGTAGGGTGCCAAAGCCAGGCGGAATATGCGGCTATGGTTCAGAGTGTTGACGAAAGTGTTGCCCGGATTAACAACTCGCTGGAAGAACTGGGATTAAGCGAAAATACCATTCTGATATTCTTTTCGGATAACGGAGGCCACGGTACTTACACTTGTCAGAGGCCGCTACGGGGTGGGAAAGGCATGTATTACGAAGGAGGAATCAGGGAACCGATGTTTGTTTACTGGCCCGGAACCGTTAAAGCTGGAACAAGTTGCGGGCAGCCCGTAATCAGTACCGATTTTTATCCTACTTTTTTAAAATTGGCAGGAGCTGAAACTCCCCAAAATTATACCCTCGACGGCGCAGATATTACTCCTTTGTTCAGGGGAAAGAATTCGTTAAAAAGGGAACCTTTATTCTGGTACTTTCCTGCTTATTTGCAAGCCTACAGCGGATTGACCGATGAGTCCAGAGATCCGGCTTTTCGTACCCGTCCGGTGAGTGTTATCCGCGATGGCGACTGGAAACTCCTGCTCTTTCATGAAGAATGGAGCCTTGACGGCGGCAGAGAGAAAATTTCAACAAATAATTCGGTTGAATTATACAATCTCAAAAAAGATATTAGTGAAACAACCAATCTTGCAAATATTGAAACAAAAAAGCGGGATGAATTGCTTGAAAAATTATTCCGCTTGCAGGAAAAAACAGGAGCATCGATAGTTAACAATCCCAATCCAAAATATAAAAGTGAATAGGTTGATTCTAAACAAAATATGCTAAAGAATTTACAATAATGCAAAAAATCTTCATCGTTCTTTTTTTTCTTTTTATAGGTGTACAGATAAATGCACAGGTAATCCACATTGAGACAAAAAATACATCACTTGTTTTTAGTGTTTCAAAAAATGGGAAAGTATATCAATCGCATTATGGCCGGCATTTAAAATCAGTAAAAGGAATTGAAAAGATACAGTCGTATATAAGCGAAATATACCCCTCTTTTGGAAACGGAAGTTCCGACGAAATGGCTGTTATTGTAACACATTCTGATGGAACAATGGCTACTGATTTGTTTTATCAGTCACACGAGCAGAAGCAAACAGGTGATGTGCAGGAAACAATCATTCACCTGAAGGACAAAAAACTTCCTTTTTTTGTCGATTTGTATTTTCGTGCTTATCAGGAAGAAAATGTAATTGAACAAAACGTTGTAATTTCTCATCAGGAGAAAGGCGAAGTGCGTTTGGATCGGTTTGCTTCCTCGGCACTGGCGTTTAAAGCTGAAAGTTATTATCTGACACATTTTAACGGCAGCTGGGCCCGCGAGATGCACATGAGTGAGGAAAAATTAAGCAACGGTGTAAAAAGTATTGAAACCAGGCGGGGAGTGCGTACTACCGAATATGAAAATCCTTCATTTGTTATGGCTTTAAACCAGGCGGCGAGCGAAGACAATGGAGAGGTAATAATGGGAGCGCTTGCCTGGATGGGAAACTATAAACTGTCTTTTCAGATCGACGACCAGGAAAGATGTCAGTTTATTGGAGGAATTAATCCTTTTGCATCGGCTTATACAATTTCCGCCGGTGAGAAATTTGAAACTCCGCGGATGATATTAACTTATAGCTCAAGCGGTAAAAATCAGGCATCAATTAATCTGCACCGCTGGGCGCGAAAATACAATCTTCAGGATGGAAATACCATCAGGCCAATTGTTTTAAACAGTTGGGAAGGTGCATATTTTAATTTCGATGCCAATCGCTTAAAAGAAATGATGGATGGAGCAGCCGAGATGGGTGTGGAAATTTTTGTTTTGGATGATGGCTGGTTTGGAAATAAATATCCCCGCAATTCGGATAAAGCCGGGTTGGGTGACTGGCAGGTAAACCGGAAAAAACTTCCGGCAGGTATCGACGATCTGATTGATTACGCAGAAAAAAAAAGGATGAAGTTTGGTATTTGGGTTGAACCCGAGATGGTAAATCCAAAAAGTGAATTGGCTGAAAATCATCCGGAATGGATCATTCAGCGAAAAAATAAGCGCGAGCCGATGTTAACGAGAAATCAGCTATTGTTAGATCTGGCAAATCCAAAAGTACAGGATTTTGTGTTTGGAATAATTGATGATTTGTTAAGTGAACATTCACGTATCGCCTATATAAAATGGGATGCAAACCGGCATATTCAAAATTTTGGATCGACTTTTCTGGATGATGATAAACAATCGCATTTATGGATTGACTATACACGAGGATTGGAGTCCGTATTTTTTCGTTTGCAGGAAAAATATCCAGGAATAATTTTTCAGGCTTGTTCCTCCGGTGGCGGACGTGTCGATTTTTCATCGATGAAATATACACACGAATTTTGGGCAAGCGACGATACCGATCCTTACGAGCGTTTATTTATTCAATGGGGAACAAACCATATTTACCCGCCAATTGCAACGGCAGCCCATGTTACCAAATCTCCCAACCATCAAACCGGGCGTGAAACTTCGTTAAAGTTCAGGTTTGATGTCGCTTTCGGTGGCAGATTTGGCATGGAATTGCGACCCGATGATTTGGAATCGGAGCAGGTAGATTATGCAAAATCGGCCATAAAACTTTACAAGGAAATCAGGCCGGTTATTCAGTTTGGAGATCTGTACCGTTTGCAATCGCCTTATGATACTGATGGTTTTGCTTCAATAAACTATGTGTTGCCCGATAAATTGGAAGCAATTTTAATGGTTTACAGTCACGAATTCCACCGGCGTGTGGAAAGAGCAGCCGTAAAAATGAAAGGCCTGGATGAGGATGCTTTATATAAAATTACAGAACTGAATAAAACGGCAAAAAGACCACACATTGTTTTTGATAACCAAATAATTTCAGGTTCGGTTTTAATGAATACCGGTTTTAAAGTTAACCTGAAAAAACCACTGGAAAGTGCCGTTTTTAAAGTCGAAAAGGTGACCGGGGAATCGTCTGCTAATTAGAATAGTTTTTGAAATGAAGTTAAGTATTACATTTTTAATCATTTTATTGGGTTTTACTTCCTGTAAGGACGAGAAGCCGCAAACGCGTCCTAACATTCTGTTTTGTATTGCCGACGATGCATCGTTTCCCTATATGGGGGCCTACGGGTGTTCATGGGTTAAAACACCTGCTTTTGACAAAGTTGCAAGCAGCGGGGTTTTGTTTACCAATGCTTATACACCCAACGCAAAGTGTGCTCCGTCAAGAGCCTGTATTTTGACCGGAAGAAATTCCTGGCAATTGGAAGAAGCAGGAAATCATGTGGGGAATTTCCCCAAAAAGTTTACGTCCTATGTGGAGGAATTAAAAGACCACGGATATTTTGTAGGTTATACCGGAAAAAGTTGGGAACCCGGCAATCCGGGTACAATTAACGGGAAGAAAAGGGAGTTAACCGGAAGAGCATACAACCAGGCAAAAAAAGAAAAGCCGACACGATGGATTTCAACAACCGATTATTCTACCAATTTCAATCAC